>JBCLES010000190.1:0-2027 GCA_038913135.1 Anaerolineae bacterium | reverse complement strand
TGGAGGTCCTGTCGTTGCGCTCCGTGTTATCGACACCGTGCAGGGATCCGAGCTGATGCGCCAATCGATCGCCGGCGCAGGCGAGGGCTTTCGGGCATCTTCCGACGGCACTCATCTGGCGTGGATACGCATCGACAATGGCGCGATCGTTGTCTTTCACCTCGCTGATGCGACGCACGCACTCGAAGTCCCAAGCGATACCGAAGTTGTCCGCGACAACCTTGTCTGGTCGGACGACGCTGGACGCCTGGCATGGCGTGAAGATGGTGCGCCCGGCTTGGCCGCGGAAACGCGTGTCGTCGTAGCGGAAGTCGGCAACGGTGGGTCTCTACAAGTGCACGCCCTGTCCGGCCGCGCCCTTCGTCCACTCGCCTTTTCACCGGACGATGACTCCTTGCTGGTCGGCGTAGGCTTGCCGGAAGGCATCGAGACCTCTGAACTCCACTTCGTAGCGCCGATGAGCGACGCCGAGCCGTCGGCGCTTGGCTGGACGGCGCCGGCAGGGCGATGGGGTCTGTCATGGGTGCCCTGAACGATCGGCACGACAATTGCATGTCACAGCCCCATGTCGCATTGAAAGGCCTGATCCGCGGGCTTCGTCCACCCTTCGTGATGACGGAATGTCGAATGGAGGGAAGCGGTGAACGTCTTGACCCCAGAGGGCTCGAATCGTATACTCCGGCCCTTGTGCGGGGCCGTAGCTCAGCTGGGAGAGCGCTACAATCGCACTGTAGAGGTCAGGAGTTCAAATCTCCTCGGCTCCACTATACCGCCCACATCCGCGCCTCCGATGGGACCGCATTCGTTTATGCGCGCGCGAGCGCCGTCATCCTGGCGGCTGCGACGTGCATCGTAGTGCTCGCGATTGTCGCCGTAGGCGACGGTGCGGCGATTGGCGGTCCCGTATCGGCACAGAGCGAGCCGACGGCCGGTCGGATCTACTTGCCGACGGTCCGAAGTGCCGATCGGCTCCAAGGCAGCGTCGCCGACCGGCTCATGCGGATGCGCGGGCCGATCGATGCTTGGGACTGGGAGGGCGGCGTTGCTATGGCGGCTCTCATGGCGACGCGCGACACGCTGGCGACTGACGGAGCCGCTGCGCGAGCAACGGAGTGGGTAGATGCCGCGCTCCGGGAAGGCCGAGCCGGATTCTCACATCCGAACAACGTCGTCGGTGCGTGGGCGGCGCTCATGCTCCACGAACGGAGTCCGAACGCCGAATACCACGCGCTGGCCGAAAGGGCGGTCGAATTCATCCTCGTGGATGCGCCGCGGGTCGAGGGATCGCTCGCGCACGCACCGGATCAGCTTTGGGTCGACACGCTCTTCATGTGCGCGCCGTTACTTGCGCACCTCGGCGTGCTTGACAAACGACCGGAGCTGCTCGATCAGGCGGCCGACGAAGTCCTGGCGCATGCCCGCCGGCTGCAGAATCCGGAAACAGGGTTGTGGTATCACGGTTGGAGCACGGTCGGTGGCCACAACTTCGCAAACGCGTACTGGGCCCGCGGCAACGGCTGGGCAGCGCTCGCGACGAGCGAGGTCTTGCGCCGGCTTCCGCGGAGCCATCCAAAGCACGCGGCGCTGTTGGATATCCACTTGGCGCATTTACGCGGCCTCATCCGCGTACAAGACTCTTCGGGAATGTGGCGCACGGTTGTTGATCGGCCCGACTTCTACCTTGAGACATCGGGCAGCGCGGCGATTACGGCAGCACTCTACCGAGCCATCGACTCGGGCTGGCTGAGCAGAGACAATCTGCTCTTCCCTGACGCGGGCCGGAGAGCGGTCGAAGCGCGGATATTGCGAGACGGTACTGTGACCGGAGTATCGGCGGGAACCGGAGTAGGCTTGACGCTGTCGATATACAATGTGATCGACCGAACGGAGATCAAGCCGTACGGTCAAGGCCTGACGCTGTTCATGCTGGCGGCGGCGGAAGAGGCGCGGCGCACGCCGCGATGAGCAAGGGACACTTATCGGCGCGGCGATCTGCGCAGCCGTTGTAGAATCGACAGCGAGTTAGA
>JBCLES010000189.1:0-2051 GCA_038913135.1 Anaerolineae bacterium | reverse complement strand
TCCATCCTCAGATCGCCCCCGACGCATGGCTGGCGCCTGGGGCTGTCGTGATCGGCGATGCTGTGCTTGGCCCAGGAACGGTAGTGCTGTTCGGTTGCGTTATCCGGGCCGACGTCAACCGCATCGAGGTGGGGGCAGGTAGCAATATCCAGGATCTTTCGATGCTCCATGTGGCAGATGAATGGCCATGTCTGGTCGGGGAGTGGGTGACGGTGGGTCATTGCGCACTGCTTCACGGCTGCGTTGTCGAGGATGAGTGCCTTATCGGGATGGGTGCGCGGGTGCTGAACGGCGCTCGGATCGGACGGGGCAGCATCGTGGCCGCCGGGGCCGTCGTTCCAGAGAGAATGCAAGTGCCGCCCGGCAGCCTTGTCGCCGGGGTGCCGGCGGTGATCAAACGCGCGCTCCGTCCGGATGAGGCGAGTCCGGGTCGCGTGTGGGCTGAGAAGTATCAAAGGGTGGCGGAGGCCTACCGCACTGGGCTGGCGTTTCGGCCGAACATCGGGTTGGAGTAAGGGGCCGTCCAGCAACAATCCTTGCAATTCGGGCTCATTATGATGGAATATGTCGATACGACAAAGGTCGGTGTCGGAGGCGAGGTAGGCGGATCTCGTAAGCCCGGTTCCGGAAGCCGGGCATGATAGAATGGTCAACCAATAATGCCCTAGGCGACACTTACTGAGGAGCGTAACGACTGTGGACGCGGCCCTTTACGAGAAGGCCAAGCAGGTGATCGCCGACGAGAACGTCAGGTTCCTGAACCTGTGGTTCACGGACATCGTCGGCAATGTGAAGAACGTGACGATTCCCGTGTCGAAGTTCGGGGATGCCGTCGAGCACGGCGTCTGGTTCGACGGATCGTCCATCGAGGGCTTTGCCCGTATCGCCGAAAGCGACATGTATTTGGTGCCCGACCTGTCGACCTTTCGTATCATTCCCTGGGACACAGGGGCGAACACTACCGCCCGTATCATCTGCGATGTCTATACGCCGGATGGTCAGACGTTCAAGGGCGATCCGCGGGAGGTCTTGCGCCGTGCGCTCCGCGAAGCCGAGGCCATGGGCTTTCGCTTTCTAACGGGTCCGGAGCCTGAGTTCTTTCTCTTCCAGCGCGACGCTGACGGCAACCCCATACTCGACCCCCACGATCAGGCAGGCTACTTCGACGTATCCACTGATTTGGCGGTGGACATTCGGCGGCAAATGGTGAACGCCTTGGAGGCGTTGGGCATCGACGTGGAGGCCGCGCACCACGAGGTGGCAGAAGGGCAGCACGAGATCGACTTTCGATATGGCGATGCCCTCGCTTCCGCGGACAACGTGGTGTCGCTCCGTGTAGCGGTAAAGGCGATTGCGCAGCAGAACGGGCTTTACGCCACGTTCATGCCGAAGCCGATCGCCGGAATCAATGGTTCGGGCATGCACGTGCACCAGAGCCTTGCTGCGACTGGCGATGGCGCCAACCGCTTCGTCGATAGCGAGGACGAATTCGGACTGTCGAACATCGCCCGCCAGTTTATCGCGGGGCAATTGGTCCACGCGCGAGGCTTTGCCGCGGTTGTTGCGCCAACCGTGAACTCATACAAGCGTCTGGTGCCCGGTTACGAGGCGCCCGTTTACATCTCGTGGGCGCGCCACAATAGATCGGCGCTGATCCGTGTGCCGCGCATAAGCCCGGGCCGCCCGCAGAGCACTCGCGTCGAGCTGCGATGCCCCGATCCGTCAGCCAACCCATACCTTGCCTTCGCGGTCATGCTCCGGGCCGGCCTCGATGGTATCACCCGGGGCCTCAGCGCTCCCGCTCCGGCCGAAGAGGATCTGTATCACCTCGACCCCAATGCACCTCTGGCGGGATCACTTCAAACCCTGCCAGGATCGTTGGGGGAGGCGCTGACCGAGTTGGCCGCGGACAGCGTGATCGCGGATGCGCTTGGCGAGCACGTTTTCGACCGCTTCATGGAAGCCAAGCGCCAGGAATGGGATGAGCATCGGCTTTACGTGTCAGGTTGGGAGACAGAGCGATACTTGCGCGTGCTGTGAATTCGATGCCA
>JBCLES010000188.1:0-2061 GCA_038913135.1 Anaerolineae bacterium | reverse complement strand
GGTCTCGGTCGACGACTCATCGGCGTACAGCGCTGTCGCCGCTGCAGTTGCCGTGAAGCACGATGCCGGCCCGCGGCGTTGACGCTCCTCGGGCCGGCTCGTAACATCATACCCGATATGCCATCCAAGACGATCGGCCGGAACGGCATGCTGATGCAGCGGCGCGGGGCGAGCCCGCGCGAATCACATGTGTCGATTTTCACGCGCTTCCAAGCGTTTGCGCACTTACGGTCACATACCCAAAGGCGAAACAGGGGACCACCGATGAACGATCTTGATACGACGAACGTGAACGCTGACCACGACGGCGTCGGCGGCAGCGGCGGCGACAGCAGCAGCGGCAACGGCAGCGACATCGGCAGTGGTAGCGGCGGCACTGGCGACAACGGCAGCGACTTGAACGACGGTCGTGCCTATTACATCACGACCGCCATCCCCTACGTCAACGGCCCTCCGCACCTCGGCCACGCCATGGAATACGTGCTGGCCGATGCGCATGCGCGCTACCACAGGTTACGCGGGCGCGACGTGCGGTATCAAGCGGGTTCGGACGAAAACGGGCTGAAGAACGTTCAGGCCGCGGAGGAAGAGGGCATCTCAACAGCCGAACTCGTCGCGCGCAACGCGGCGGGCTTCGAGGGCCTGCGCGATATGCTCGACCTGACCTTCGACGACTTCATCCGGACGAGCATCGCGCCGCATCACCGCGCCGGCGCCGAACGCTTGTGGAGCGCATGCGACGCGGCCGGCGACCTCTATCGCAAGACTTACAGCGGCCTTTATTGCATCGGCTGCGAACAATTCTATGCCCCGAGCGAACTCGTGGACGGCCGCTGCCCTGAGCACGGCACGGTGCCCGAGGAGATCGAGGAGGAGAATTGGTTCTTCCGCCTATCGAAGTACGGCGACGCGCTTCTTGAGCTGATCGAAAGCGGGCGGATGCGGATCGAGCCGGCTAGCCGGCGCAACGAGGTCGTGGCGTTCATCCGGCGCGGGCTCGAGGACTTCAGCGCGTCGCGCTCCGTCGAGCGCGCCCGCGGCTGGGGCATCCCGGTGCCCGGCGATCCAAGTCAAGTGATGTACGTGTGGTTCGACGCTCTTTCAAACTACATAACGGCCCTTCACTGGGCCGACGACGGCGCGGACTACACTCGATATTGGTCTGGGAGCCCGGACCGCGTCCACGTGATCGGCAAGGGCATCACCCGCTTCCACGCAGTCTATTGGCCGGCGATGCTGATGAGCGCCGGGCTGCCCACGCCGACGGCGATCTACGTGCACGGTTACGTCACGGCCGAGGGGCGGAAGATCGGCAAGTCGCTGGGCAACGCGATAGATCCGCGCGGCTTGACCGAGCGCTATGGCGCGGAGCCGGTCCGCTTCTACCTTCTGCGCCACGTCCACGCCTTCGAGGACGGAGACGTCTCCGAGGAGCGGCTGATCCGGGCGTTCAACGCGGACCTCGCGAGCCAGCTCGGCAACCTGTTAAAGCGGACGACCAGCATGATCGAGCGCTATTGCGACGGCCTTATACCGGCCCCGGCCGAAGCGGGCGAACTCGACGCGGCGATGATCGGACTGGCGACAAACATGCCGGCACGCTTCGAAGAGGCGATGGCGCGTTATGCGACTCACGAGGCGCTCGATGCGGCCTGGGAGGTGCTTGCCGCGGCCAACAAATACGTGGTCGAAGTCGAGCCGTGGGCACTTTTCAAGCGCCTTGAAGATGACAGAGCAGTCGAAGCCAAGCTCAACACGTGCCTGTACACGCTGGCCGAGGCGATCCGCCTAGTGGCGTACGTCGCGAGCGTGGCCATCCCCGAAGCATCGGCCCGCACGTTCGAAAACCTCGGACTGACCTTGGAGACCGCGGGTTCATGGGACGACCAGGCGCGATGGGGCGCACTCCGGCCAGGGACCGTAGTCGCGCCAGGCGACGCGTTGTTTCCGCGGTTGGACGTGGAGACGGGCGAGGGGGCAGGCGGCGGCTGATCGGGGCGCGCTCGACACTCCGTTCGATATGGCACCGAAGTTCGGTCGCGATCCGAGCGTCGCAACAGC
>JBCLES010000187.1:0-2079 GCA_038913135.1 Anaerolineae bacterium | reverse complement strand
TGACGACGACGTAGTCGATCGATGGCTCGAAGCTGGCGAGCGTCTCACGCGTGATGTCGTTGGAGATCTCGTCGAGGCCGTAGCCGACGGCGACGAGCGCCGCTATCTTCGCGATCGGGAAGCCTGTCGCCTTGCTAGCAAGGGCGGAACTCCGGCTGACCCGTGGGTTCATCTCGATGACGACCGGCGTGCCGTCGGATGGGTCGACGGCGAATTGGACGTTGGAGCCGCCGGTCTCGACTCCGACGACGTCCATGACACGTCGGGCTAAGTCGCGTAGGCGCTGGTATTCGCGATCCGTCAGGGTCATCGCGGGCGCGACGGTGATCGAATCGCCGGTGTGAACTCCCATCGCGTCGATGTTCTCGATGGAGCAGACGACGACGAAGTTGCCGCTTCCGTCGCGCATCACCTCGAGTTCGAACTCCTTCCAGCCGATCACGCTCTGTTCGATCAGCACTTGGCCGGTCGGGCTGGCTCGAAGCCCTTTGGCCACCGCCGCATTGAGCTCGCGTTCGTCCGCCGCGATCCCGCCGCCGGAGCCGCCCAGCGTGAAGGAAGGCCGAATGAGCACGGGGTAACCGACCTCGGAAGCCAGAGCAAGGGCCTCGCCGACGCTCTCGATGGTCCCGCCACGCGGCACCGCAATGCCCGCCGCGATCATCGCCTCCCTGAACTCGGACCGGCTCTCCGCCATGCGCACGCTATCGAGACGCGCGCCGATAAGCTCGATGCCATATCGATCGAGCACGCCGGCCTCCGCAAGCGCGACGGCGAGATTGAGCCCGGTCTGCCCCCCGACGGTCGGAAGGATTGCATCGGGCCGCTCGATGTCGATGATCTTCTCGAGGACCTCGACCGTCAGAGGCTCGATGTAGGTGGCATCCGCAAGCTCCGGATCGGTCATGATCGTGGCCGGATTGGAGTTGACCAGGACGACCCGATAACCCTCGCGCCGGAGTGCCTTGCAGGCCTGAGTGCCGGAGTAATCGAATTCGCAGGCCTGCCCTATTACGATCGGGCCGGAGCCGATGACTAGAATCGTGCGAAGGTCGAGGCGCTTGGTCATGCCGTTCTCACGGGGCTGGTGTGGATGGGCTGTGTGATTGGTGCTTGACCGTCGCTCATCACTTCAAGAAAGCTGTCGAACAGCCCGATTGAATCGTGCGGACCAGGCGCCGCCTCCGGGTGATATTGCACGCTGAAGGCGCGGCGCGGCGGGCACGAAAGACCTTCGACGCAGCCGTCGTTCAAATTCGTGCGCGTTACCTTGACATCGGCCGGAAGGCCGTCCGCGGCGATGCCGAAGCCGTGGTTGTGGCTCGAAATCTCGACGGCTCCACCATCCGGATGTCTGACCGGCTGGTTGCCGCCCCTATGGCCGAATTTCAGCTTGTAGGCCGTCGCGCCGAGCGCCATGCCCAGGAGCTGGTGGCCGAGGCAGATGCCGAAGATCGGCACGCGGCCGAGCAGTTCGCGCACGATCGATACGATGTCGGTCAGTCGGGCCGGATCGCCGGGGCCGTTCGAGAGCAGGACCCCGTCCGGGTGAAGTTCGAGCACCTCGGCAGCCGAAGTTCTTGCCGGGACCACCGTCACTCGGCAGCCCTTGGCCACAAGGAGGCGCATCGTGTTGCGCTTGATGCCGAAGTCGTAGACGACGACGTGCGGTCGGGGGGTGGGCGCGGGGCTGGTCGTTCTGATCCCGAGCGGGTACCAACGCTCATCGGCAGCCGCCACCCATTCGTACGGCTCAGCGCAGCTGACCTCGCCCACTAGGTCGAGGGTGTTGATATCCACGGCCGATCGGCCGATAGCGAGCGCGTCTACTTCGTCCGTGCCGTCGGACACGAGCGCGCCGTGCATGGCGCCCGCGTCACGGATGTGACGCACAAGGGAGCGGGTATCGATGCCCGTTATGCCGACGATGCCGCGGGTGGCCAGATAGTCGTCAAGCGATCCGCTCGCACGCCAAGAGCTGACCGACAGGCTGGCCCGAGCAACCGCGAAGCCGGCGACCCAGACCCGGCCGCTCTCGTCATCTTGGTCGTTGACGCCCGTGTTTCCGATATGCGGCGC
>JBCLES010000186.1:0-2086 GCA_038913135.1 Anaerolineae bacterium | reverse complement strand
CTCGCCGGCAATGTGTATACTGATCTAGTTACTCAATTGCGTGGAACACCCCAATGTGGCTTTCACGCTATTTACAGCATCATGATACTCTCTGTCGCAACACAAAAGGGTGGGGTTGGCAAGACAACCACCGCAATAACGCTTGCCGCCGGCCTTGCCAGGCGCGGGAAACGTGTCTTACTCATCGACCTTGATTGGCAAGCCAACGCCTCCAAAGTTCTTCTGCCCAACTACGGAGCGCTGACACGCGAAGAAACGATCTACGTCACCATTCTCAAACGCCGTCCCCTACCCGTCCATGAGACAAGCATCCCAAACCTGAAACTGGTTCCGTCTCATATTCTCCTCTCTGATACGGACATCGAACTCACGACCGCAAAAGATCATCGCGAGGCACGACTAAGCCGAGGCCTTGAGCCGATCGCTCCCGAATACGACCACGTCATTATTGACTGTCCCCCGATTCTCTCCTGGATCACCATCAACGCCTTCACCGCCTCAGACAAGGTGCTCGTGCCCGTCTCTCCAGGATCATTTGAACTGGATAGCACCGTTCAGATCGGCAAGACGATCGAGGAAGTGCGCGAGTACTACCACGCCGGTCTTCGCCTGGCAGGCTTTGTGTTTACGATGTCAGACCCGACAATCAACAGCCGTACGTCGTTGAAAATCCTACGCCAGACGTACCAACAGCAGGTTCTGCGCACGGTCATTCCGCGCAATACAGACATTCGCGACGCTCACTTTAACAAGACGGACATTTTCAGTTACAAGCCCGACGCCAAGGCTGCAATCGCCTATGGTCGGCTCATCGACGAACTCTACTATGAAAAAGACGCTTGACGAATCAACCATCACCAATGAACTCAGAGGGGCCTCCGCCTACTTCTCCGGTGCTCGCCATCCTCAGGAGAAGATCGAATCAACCAAGGAGAAACCGATCGATCGGCCGGTCAACCGTTCGGCCAACCGATCGGAACACCGATCGGAAGTGAACACTACACCACATCAGAGATCCGCTGGTGATGCACAAGGCGAGCAGATTCACACCGTGATGGACGAGGTGCAAGCCGGGGCCAGCACTCCTGTGCGCTCAACGGAGCGCTACGCGTTTGAAATCTATACAGATCAGAAACGCCAGCTCAACAGAATTCGATACTTGTATGAGGAGCAAACAGGGAAGAAGCTAGCGGCGAGTAGAATCTTGCGAGAGGCGATAGGGTCGTATCTAGATGAGTTAGAAGCACAAATTACCAAGCCATGAAGAGTCTCAACGAAATAATGAAGAAGCGGTATGGAAATTCCGAACAGGATATCATTCTTCACGGAGCTGACATTGCCTCCGTACAAGGCTACACCAACATCCCCAATCACGTGCTCTATTCAGGAACCATAAGCTCCCACGCTAAGCTCGTGTATACGATGTTGCTTTCCTATGCCTATACTCGCAACCATGTTTTTCCTGGACAAGAGCGTCTGGCTCAACAATGCGGTCTGAGTGTTCGTAGCGTCTATAGTGCGCTCAAAGAGCTTGATACGCGGCACTTCATTTCGATCATACGGCGTGGGCAGGGAAGAACCAACCTGTATGTTTTGAACTTCAAGAAGCGCTAATCGAGGATACCTCCTACAAGTTATCCACATTGACACATCCGAAGACAAAGTGATCGGCAATATATGCCGATCAAGACCGGCACGGATTGCCATTCTAGATCAGCACCTGATGCCGACTAATAACTAGGAGGGAATAACTACAAGAGAATAACTAGTAGAGTAGTTACGCGCTACGCGCGTCGCGGATGAATCCAAATGGGAAGCACAAGCACAGATCCTCTCCAGTGAAACGGAGAGTCCAAGCAAAATACAGGAATCAAAGTGGAGAGCAGACACTTCGGATTGGAAGCATTTGCCGTTGACAACCAATCGCTAACTTGGTAGTATGTCTAGCATATGATACAAAGTGCGACATCAACACATTCCAGTGCATATTCCGGCGATGTCGATCGGCGATTCCGGTTCATGCCGATCAGCGGAGCGCCTGAGCACTGGGTGGACACAGGTTAGTTTGAAGTGATCGACATGGCCA
>JBCLES010000185.1:0-2110 GCA_038913135.1 Anaerolineae bacterium | reverse complement strand
ACCCCCAACTCAATCGTGATCTCACGATCGTGTCGCGTAGGTCGTTCACAATCTCTTAATCATTGCTATCCGTTGTTGGTTGCGCATTCCAAACACGGAGTAGGTCGCTTCGATCCAGCAGCGAATCCATATACTCTAGTGTAGCACTATTTGACACGCCTCTGTTATCAACAAGCATCCATATCAACTGGTCATTCAACCATGCAATTCCGACATGCTCATCGGACTTCACAGTGGTCGGCGAATCGGGTATGAGCGGAGACACCACCGTGGAGGCATCGTTCTCAGGCGGCGCAGCCAGAGATTGGTCGGGCACTGAATCATGACTAAGCAACGCGACAGCACGGGACCACAGGTATCCAAACGGACCTGGGTTACTTGCCGCACCAACCAAGAGAGTTGATTGGTCTCCATCGCGTTCAAGTGATTCGACTAGGAGCCATCCTTCGGGCCACTTTCCCTGTGCGTCCTCCGGTACTTCACCGCTGTAATACCGCACTGCAAGGTAGACGTCCCCTACGAACAGCTCGCGATGGCTCAGGGACACAGGCAAGTTATCGATTTCGACACTCTGGCTTGAGAATTCATCGGCGCGCCGATATTCGAGAGTACTCTTCGAAAGCACGGTCGGCTGCACTGAAAATGTGGCCGGCTCTGCCGATCCCAGCACCGATGCCGTGCACCAAAGCCCACTGCGAAGATCGCCACGCTCATCGAATTCTTCTCGCTTGAGCAAGAGACCATTATCTGATATCCAAGCATGTATCTCGCCGCCTACCGCGCCGGGAAACCCTACCTTTCGATCAGCAACATAGTGCCGAGCAGGGATGTCACATACTGAATCCCGGGAGAGTTCCACCAGCCACCCTCCATCAACGGCCCGCTGGATGTCGGCCGACGCGATCGTGACCTTTCGACCTGCACCCGAGACAATCGCCGGGCCATATGCGATACGCCGGATCAGTCCAGCAACACTACTTGATTCACCGGAAAGGAAGTGAGGAAGTGGTTTAGCGACAATCTCTACAGTCTCATGGCTGGTCGCTGTCTCATAGTACGACGATGTGTCGTCTTCAATTGTGTACAGTGCGGAAACATCGCTCGTAATGTCAGAGGTAGAATGATATGCGTACTTCTGGCTCTCCAAGCTGCCAATGTAGACTTCTATTGCTTGACCTTGGGCAGGTGATACACCATGGATGTACTCGATGTACGTGCCTTCAAGTAGTTTTGAAGGCGTAAGACTCTCACCCGACTCAGCGGTTGATTCTCTATCTTGTGCTACGTTGGCAGACGATGGCGTCTCAATAGGCGCGAGCGTGCTACAGCCGACAAGCATGACTGCCGTAGTCAGGAGAGAAGAACGAGGTCCTATCGCTGCCAGTCGCATCATCGGCCTCCTATTTGTGATCGCATCAGAAGGAGTAACTCTACACATTCAGGGAGTTGGTGTTGGTTCAGGACATGTCCACGGGATGCTCGCATCATAGTGCGCGACCCACTGATATACTTGCTCTCCCCAGCAGCCCTCTTTATCGTCCTTTGTGCCCCACTTCACGTATCGCTCTATTACGTCTTGTTGCGAGGCGCCTGGATCACTTGTGTCCACATTCAAGCGATCCTCAGCAGCGCGGTAGTAGTATGAATTCGGGTCGCCTATCACATGAAACTTGCCACGACTCGGATCGGGTGGATGGTCCGGCTTGATACATGGATTATACTGCCCGTCTTTGCTGGCAGAATAAGTGTATGCATCCGGTTCTGCCAACTCTACCCCTGCGGGTGTCGGTTGGTACTTTCGGTCACAGAGACAAACTCCACCCTCGCGAACGGTTCCTGCGGAGAAGAATGGCGCATCTGGCGGCATCTCGGCAGCTGGGTACCCTGGCAGCCGTTTCCAGCAGGCGATGACTATCTTGGTGCAGCGATAAGATCTTCCGGGATCATTCGGATCAGGAACAGGTGTAGCCGTTCCGCTGGAATACTCTTCCCAAACGGTCGCATTGCACTTCTCAGGCCGCAGTGGGCTCTCGCAAGGGGTGCCACTTACATCTCCAGAACATATATCCCACTCAGTCTCGCCCGGATCACACTCCCATGTCCACCCACC
>JBCLES010000184.1:0-2110 GCA_038913135.1 Anaerolineae bacterium | reverse complement strand
GTCGAGCTCGGTGAGAATCAAGTGCCCGTTCCTGTTGTAAGTGTTTCGTCCGGATTGGTCGAATTTGCCGTCCGCATCTATGTCATCAACCCATCGCTCAAGAAGACCGCGACCGTTGTACGTCCACGAGATTATAGTCTCAACTGATCCGTCCATACGATAGTCTCTCTGTTCAACTACGCTGCAGTACGCGTATACACTCGTATGCGGTGTCTGGGCTTCCGGGATGGAGGGCGTGGGTTTCATATGAGACGTCGGAGACGGCAGCGCCGCGGCGCCCACGAGTCCAGCACTGTTCAATGCTACAGGAACGTGGAGGGTCGAGCCCGAGTCAGCCCTCGCCTCCGTCGGCGCCGATCCCAAACCAACATAGACCAACAACACCAACAAGGAACTGAACATTCCCTCGGCGAGCACCCTCATACCATGTCGGATCTCACTTGCCTCGAGCATCGCGCGTAGTCGCCAGAAGGCCGTTTTATCCCATTCGTCTGGCATATGCTTCTCAGAAGCCTTCACGAAGCAGGGCAGAAGAGATCGACTGGAAGTGAACGCGACCAACTTGGCCTAGGGACGATCACTTCGGCATCCTCAGTTGGTAACAGTAACGACGACAGAGTCCGTCGCCTCTGTCCCCGCGGAATCAGTAGCTCGAAGCGTGATTGTATGCTGACCAACTGATAGGGTAGAGATGTTGATGAGCCCGCCTGTCCCGAGCAATGAATCGATGTCACTTTCCCACTCTAGGGCCGAGCCCGTGAGCCAACCATCCTCAGGATCGTAAGCGCTCGACGAAAGCACTATGTTGACTCCATGTAACACCTCAATACCGTCGGCGGGTGAACTGATATACGCACTTGCTGGCCTATTTGGTCCCATGATCAGATTGTCGATCCTCTTTGTAGTCGTGTCGAATCCGTCGCTAACCGAGACGACTATTGAGGCTCTCTCGCCTGCCGGTAAGGCGGTTGTGTCCACTGATATCTCAGCCGCGTCAGTTGTGAACGTCAGAGGCTGCACGTAATTGAGGCCGAGCACTTCGTAGGAGACCTCGGCAGTCAGTAAGTCTCCGTCAGCATCGTCGGCGATCCACGCTATATGAAGCGTCTCGGTAATAGTTTGTCCGGATACCGGCATTGTAACCATCAGCGTCGGAGCGCTGGCGGTCGCTGTTATCACGTCCTGAAGCATACCGTCGCGAGTCAGTTCGATTACATGATCGCTTGGGGTTGCAGGGAAAAAAGCTAGAAAGAAGTCGTCGCCGGGAGCGGTCGCATCAAAGGATGTACTGTACAATTCGTTTCCGGCATGGTCGCGAGCGCGTAGGGTCGCATTTCCTGCCCCGCTAGATGTAGAAAAGGTGTCAGTGATCACTAGCGTTGGGCCAATAGTCGCAGGAAGTAGTGGGTCAGCTGGAACGCGACCAGTAATGATCCTGATTGGCTGTGCTGTTCCCGGTACTGCTCGGTTACAAACTCCAATTATGGAGAATGGAGCGTAACTCTCCTCATTATTGAGGAGTTCTTCGTAGCCGCCGCTCTCGAGACCACCACTGCCACGGATGTTGATCCAGGTGGTGGATGTATCCTCTCCAGATTCAAGACTACCGTCCATGATTCTGATATATGACTCCGGCTTGATTCGATTGCCAAGAATTCTCCACATTACATCTACCCCAACCTCTGCCGAAACCCCGTCTTCGTCGTCGAAGCTAAAGTTGTGTCCAAGCTCGTGCGCATATGTCCCCTGAAAGAGCGCACTTTCCGTATTGCCGTATGCCTGATGCGCTCGGCGTGGCGGTGCACCACCAATGTGATCAATAAACGGGTGCGGGCTGCCAAAAAAACCATAGATGTAGTCTGGCTGATTGTCTCCCATCTTACATTGATGAACGGCCAGTTGCTGTGTGACGTCGATCCCGGTGCCTGGGTTAATTGCCGATTGAGACCATCTCATTGCCCCGCCAACCCGATACCCCCCTGACCCTCCCGAAGCGTCCGGGAACGGCCACATAGCCCATAGAGCGGCATCGGCGCGCCCCGGACGAATCGTGTGAACTGAAGGAGCCGGGCGCGCGACGCCGCCAAAATTATACGCAACTGGGACACCC
>JBCLES010000183.1:0-2118 GCA_038913135.1 Anaerolineae bacterium | reverse complement strand
GGGTTGGTTCGATGGCTTGCGTCCTTCGCCCTCCAGCACCTCGCCGGCCGCCTCCAGGCCGCAGACGAGACATGTCTGGCTCGCAGTGGTGATACCGCTCAGTGCTAACTCGAGCGCGTCCGGATCCGAATCGAGGCCGATGGCAAGACTCGCCTCTTCGTTGAAAGTGACGATAGACGCCTGATCACCTTCATCCAGATTTAATCGTTCGATGAACGCCCATGCTGCCGAGCGCGCGGCCTCCAGCTTTGTCCGACCGTCGCCAGCTGGCTCGTTCATGCTGCTGGACGCATCCATGACGAGCACAACGTCCACCCGCTGCTTCCGGGTGCACGGCACCTCGCGCAGGCTCAGCGGCAAGTAGAGTGATTGTGGAACGGGGGTGGCAATATAGGTTGGTGTTCGCGTTGGAGTTGCCGTGGGAGTCGGCGGAATGTCTGTTGCAGTCGGCGTTGCCGTTGGGGTGACGATCGGAGCGCATGGGCCGGTGATGGTCAGGACAGTCGAGGGCGCCGTCACGGTGCGCGTGAGGTGTGCGGTATCCGTGAGCACGACTCTCCCGCTGGCGAACGTCGTGGTGATTGGCGCGGAAAGGCCATCGCGTGGCTTGACGCGGTACGTGAGCGTGATCGGTAGGCTGTCAGTGATTGGGGCGGCAAAGGACCATCGGAGACGGCCCGTGACAGGATCGTAGTCAGCCGGATCTGGGGAGGCGCTACCAACAAGATAGTCCAGTGTGTCGGGAAGGGTTTCGTCAACGACGAGCGACTCGACCGTTATTGGTGACGGGCCGGGGACTAAGCCCTCAATAGCATTGGCAAATGGGCCGGCCCCCGCGCTACTGAAGTAGTAGCCGGGACTCGCCTCACGATACCACGGGAAATCCGCGCCTTCTTTACAGTCCATAGGCCAAGGGCAGCCGATGATGAGGGTCTCTGCTGCTCCCTTCGCTTTACGTGCCCCTCCGAGAAAATCGCGATAGTACGAATCATCATCATGTTCAACGAGCGGCCAGTTGATCATGTATCCAATGAAGACAATTACGTTGTTCCCCCGGTCCGTCTTTCCGAGTACCCGCACCGCCTGCTCAAATCCGCATGAATAGCAAGGCCAATCGCCGGGTGCTGAGCCTGGATTAACAAACTCTATGCGACTCGCGCGGCTGACATCCCCCTCGTTGTTCGTCAACTCCGATCGGATAGTTGCCGTCCGTCGCACGTAGACCACGCCAACTTGGACATGAGGATTCTTGGGCATGGCCAGAGCTTCAATCGCAGCTTCGGTCCACCGCTGAGAATACTCAATGGCATAAGCGGCATATCCCGACAGAACGAGAACCACGTTGAGCGGCTCAGGGGGGCAATGCGGTCGCACCACGAGTTCGGCGCCGCAACTCTCGCAGGTTCGGATGGCGTCTGATGAGAGTGTGCGCGTGATCGCGGCTGAGCAGCCGGAGACCTCTGTCTGAGCGTGCGCCACGGAGGTCGCCACCATTCCCAGCGGTTGGGAAGCCAGTAGCCCGATCGAACCGATCGCGATGGCAAGCGCCGCCACGATGCCTAGACAGTGGATTGCGCGCATGGGTCTCAGTCCCTCGTGGCATTAGCTTGGGCAAAGAGTAAAAGAGAATGCATCCGCGACAAGGAAGGGGCCCTCACCGTCGGTAGGCCGCGGCAAGGACCCTCTTCTAGCATGCTATGGGCACGCGTTGCCCGTGTCGTATTCACAGTAGCATATAGTGGGTCCAACTGTGCAGTTGGTGCAACTCTGGCATTGATGGAGCGTTTCGGTGGCGCCAATGTGGCCAGCATCGCAGCATATTGTTGGAGCGCCATTGACCGTACAGTTCATAGGGCAGCCAATAGAGGGAGGGCAACCTCCGCAGTACGGCATTGGGCAGCACGGTCCAGCCATCACACGCCGTGGCATCGCCCCCGCCCCTGCCATCATCAGTCCAACCCCCGCGGCAACCCCACCCAGTCTAGCCAGGAAGCCTCGCCGCGAGAAGCGTTCTTCCTGCAGATTTAGCAGCCAGTCAGTTGCTCGAGTCGATATCGCACAACTCCTCTTGGCGCAGTATACCGCCCAGAGCTAGCTCCGCGATCGGAGCTAGCTTGC
>JBCLES010000182.1:0-2140 GCA_038913135.1 Anaerolineae bacterium | reverse complement strand
CGACTTCCAGCGGTTCCAGCCAGTATTTCATCGTGACGCCGCCGAACGGCACGGGTTCGAACTCCCATGTGAGAGTTCGATCGACGTCGTTCCATGCCCCGGGTGGCTCTACCGGCTGGTCGCTGCGGAAGAGCATGTTGTCGGGGATCACGTCGACTATCCGGACTTGCTTCATCAAGGCCGAAGCGGCGATCCGCCTCGCGATTGTCTCATACACCGCCTCGAGCTCTTCGGCCGTCGGAGCGAAGAAGTAGAAGGCCGGATCGGTTGCCAGGACGGTCAGAAGGTTCGGATTTACATCTTCGCCGAGGCCGATCGTGAACATCGTGATGTCGGCATAGCGCGCCCGATCGGCGGCCGCCACAGTGGCAAGCCCAGTGATGTCGAACGGCACTCCGTCGGTCATCAAAACGATGATCGGCTTGACGAACGGGTCACCCCAACGGCTCGAGGTCACGAGCTGGTTCATCGCCATGTCGATCGCGTCATGAATGTTCGTGCCGCCTTCCGCGACGAGCCCGCCCGCGGCGGATATCATGGCTTCGCGATTTTGAGTGAGGGGTACATCCAGCCTGGGCGTCGATTGGAAAGAGACGAGCGCGACGCGATCCCTCACAAGATCCATCTCGTCGACGAAGGCGACAACTGACTCGCGCGCCGCCACGATCTTATCGCCTGTCATGGAGTTGGAACGATCGACCACGAGGACGATGTCGGCTTTTTCAGAACTCTGCGGGCACGTGCCGCCAAGTGTGAGTGTGACCTGGGTCATCTCGCCCAGTCGCAAGTACGTCGGCGCAGCAGTCTTGTCGACCAAGATCTGGCAGCTCAAGTCCGGCGGGAGCGGCGGCGTGACGCCCGGGTCTTCTCGAACGACCTGCTCGTAGACGCGAACCGCGTTGTTGGGTCCGTCGACGACGTAAACTCGATCGGCTTCGTCGACCGTGATGTCGAAGATCTCCGATTCCGGCTCTCCATCCGTGGCGTCCCATGCGTCCAAGACTCCACCGTCGCGGTTTGTCCGATACACCCACGCGCGATGTGACAGTGCGAAGACCGAGCCGTCGGACCCGACGGCGATGCGCTCGGTCCGCGCAGGAAGCGGAATCTCGGCCGTGAACGTTTCGCCTGAATAGATCTCTACGAAATTTGTCGAGCGGTTGAGGAAATAGGCCTCGTTACCGTGGAAATCGAGATCCCAATAAGCATGGGGCGGCGAAGAATTGCGTAGGGCCAGGCCGATGCTGTTGGCGCCGGCCGGCGCGTACTCGGTGACGAAGACAGAGTCCATGTCGTGGACGACGTTCATGCGATTGCTTACGCCGTTCCATGCTATCGCGGAGAGGTAGGGCGGCCGTTCACCGATCAGCGGGTGATAGTCGCCCGCGATAACCTTGGTCCACTCGGCGCCCCACGAGTTCAATTGAAAGACGGTGTTGCTGCGAATCCCGTACACGCGCGAATCATCGTCGACGGCGATTTCTCGAGCATTGTGCGATGTTGTGCTCCGCTGAATGCCGCCTTCAGGACCGTAACGCCTGATTTCGCTTGAAGCGAGGACGTACAGCAAACCGTCGGAGCCTGCGACGATGCGACTTGGACTCGGCAGATCACGCCAAGTCGCGGTCTTGGCGTAGCCGGTGTCCAGAGCGCGTTCGACGCCAACAGCGATCTGATCGAAATCAACGCTGGTACCGGCGATAACGTCGGCCCATAGGCCGGCGCCTGGGCCGGTATCTCTGTTGGTGCCTGTTGCGCCGGGCGCCGAAGCAGAGGCGCGGCCGGCGAAGGCGAAGAGCCCTAGCGTGAGAGCGACAAGCGCTCTAGTCCCTATAAGAATATGCATTGTCTGCATTCCAATCCCCCCCCAGGATAATGGATAAGACCGCTTTGCGGGCCGGATCGATACGCTGAAGATGAGGAACGCATTCCCTGCTTCTCCATCGAGGTTACGATAATGTTATGTTATTTTACTGTTAATCACGCATGCGTCAAGTCATTGACCGGTTGATCGATTACCGCCCTCTTCGCCGGGATCCAAGTCGTGACCGATCTGGGACAAGCGATTCGGGCTGAGCGATCTGGGTTGGGCGATCCGTGTTGAGCGATCCCGGCTGAGCGATCTCGGCTTAGTAGTTAC
>JBCLES010000181.1:0-2142 GCA_038913135.1 Anaerolineae bacterium | reverse complement strand
TCGCCGTCGTAGATGTCCAGCCCGAAGCCGCTCTGCGTCGTGTAGCGCTGGAAGCCCAAAGGCGAGCACACGCTCCCGATCGGCTGCGCGGCATCGTCGTCTACTATCGCCATCAAGTCGTCGGAGTTACCGCAGATCGCGTTGAACAGCTCCGACGACGTCCCCTCCGGGCTCGTCAGGTCCACGTCCAGGTCTCCGATCCACGTGTGGTTCAGGTTCAGCGTCACGTCGATGTCTTCGATCGTGCACGTAGCCGGGATGTTCGCGTTCAAGATCGCCGTGTTCATCGGACCCGCCGTCCCCGTCACTGGGATCAACTGCGGGCAGTTCTCGCATTCGAATGTTACTTCTACCGGGCACGCGTCCAGGTCAGGCCGCGTCAGCGGCACGCCCGGGCACAGCGGCGGCAGTCCCATCGGGCAGAACTCGAAGTCGTCGCCCTCCGTGATCCCTTGCGCGAACGGTATCCCGCGGCTGCCTGCGGCCTCGTCACCCGGCACGTCCATGCCCAGCCGCGTCGAGTTCCGCTCGATCACCACCGCACCCAGTCCCACCAGGTTCCGCACGAACCGCCCGCTAGAGTCGAATACGTCGTGCTCCCAGAAGATCGCCGAGATCACCGCCGAGCCCTTGAAGCCCGGGTTCACATACCCCCACGTCTGCAGGTCGATGTACTCCACCTGCCGCTCGTTCAGCTTCTCGCAGATGTAGTCGATCAGTCCGTTCTGGTCGTATATGTAGATCACGAAGTCCGTGAAGCCCGGCTTCGGCACCACGTTCGCTATCGCCACCTCGCTCGTCAGCCCTGAGCCGCCCAAGTCCTTGAGCAAGCTCGGGATCGCCACCAAGCCAACGCCGCTCTCAAGACCGCCGCCCGTCCGGAACCCGATCTGCCAATCGTAGATCTTGTGCTCCGGCAACAGGTTGTATGCGATCGCTTCCACCGTGTTCGTCCGCGCCGCGTCGTCGTACTTGATCAGCGTCGCGATCGCCACGATGTTCGGCGGCTCCACGCGCGGTCCGCCCGGGCTTATCCACTCCTGGCTCTCCACCCGCGCGCTGCCCGTCCAATTCCCCGGCAAAGAAGCGATCACCGGCAGGAAGAACGTCTGGCTCCCTCGCGGACACACCCAGTCCACCAGCGTCGTGATCACTCCGCCCGACCGATCCAGGAAGTACACCTTCACCTTAGCCGCCGAGATCCCCGACAGGTTCTGCACCTGGATTCCCGAGTCCCAACCCTGGTACTCCGAATAGACCAGCGGCGCGAAGCCCACCTGGTTACCCGCCGTGAAGAACGCCTTGTCCGGGTCGTACGTGAAGTTGATCTCCGCCGGCTCCCCGACGTACGTCATCAGCACGTCCCGCCCGACGATGTCCACCGCGATCCCCGTCGGCTGGCTCGTGCGAATCCACGCGCTGCCCTGGAAGTCCGGCCCAACACAATCGTTCGCGTCCAGCTGGTACGTCTCGCCCGGCGCCAGAGTTGAGATGTCGCAGATCGTCGCTCGCAGGCAGTTGTCCTGCTCCTGGAACCATACCTCCACGCTCGTGCACTCCAACCCGCCGTTCTGTATGTACATGATCGATGTGAAGCCCGCCTTGTCCGCGTACACCAGCGGCACGTAGTACGCGTACCCCCCGAATACCGGGTCATACACGCCCAGGTGCGTCCCCGCGATCCCGTTGTACTTGCTGGTCACCTCGACCCCCGGCGTCACATCGCCCGGGCACGTCCGGTGCACGTCAACCGCCAGCGCTCCGCCGCCCATCGCCAGGTCCATCGGCACCCCGCCGAAGTCCAAGCCCTCGTTGTACGCCTTCTTGAAGCGCCGATAGTCGTCAGAGTCGCCAACCACGCCGAAGAACAGCGTCTCGCACATGTAGTCCGCCACGACGTCGTCGAAGCCTAGGTCGATCCCGATCTCTGACAGCTGCTTCGCCGTCCACTTGAACAGGATGCCCGACTTCGATCCGTTCGGGATCTGCGCGCCCAACAGGTTCCACGTCGCGCCCGGCTTGAGCAAGCCCGTGCACTCCACCTTCAGCGGGCCAGCCGCCTGCGGCGGGCAGAACCCCGGCTCGCCCCACGTCACCAAGCTGGCCTTCGCGAAGTCGCAGCCCAAATGCTGCACCTCGATC
>JBCLES010000180.1:0-2206 GCA_038913135.1 Anaerolineae bacterium | reverse complement strand
CGGCAGGGCGGGGTTGCGCGCGGACCACTGGGCGGACAACCACTCGCCTGGGAACGGCAGTGCTTGATTCGACTGCGACGGCGCGTACGTGTTTAGCGAGATGAAGAACGTCACCCGCTCCCCGCCTGCCTCGCCCCGAAGCGCGGCGATGGCGGTGTCCAGCTCCAAGCGTCGCAGCAGCGTCGACTTGCCGCCACCCGGCGGCCCGAGCACGACGATCGCGGGATCGCCCACGCCCGCCAGGAGCTCGCCGAGGTCGTCGTAGCGCTCTTCCTTGGCCTGCCAGCGGCCGCTGGCGGATTGTTCGCCCTGGTCGACGAGGAGCGTGAGGCCGACGAACCGGCCGTCCAGGCGGTAGCGCGACTGGCTCCACTCGGCGACGCGGCCGAGGCGGTACTGGCGCCAGTCGTCGGGGCGGCGGCGGGCGAGGTCGGCGACTTCGGTGGTGGTGAGGGTGACGGTGGCGGTATCGCTTGGGTCGGAGCGGATGACCGATTCGAGGGCGGTCCACATGCCTTCGGGCGTTCGCGGAGTCACCGTGGCCCTGTCGCGACGAGAGTCGTCGCGCTCGCCGTCGGGCCGCTCGTCGCGTGCGTTGGTGACGACGATGCGGTCGCGCGGGTGCAGCGCCTCGGCCGTCGCGGGCGGCGTCGCCACGTCGGGGAGGCCGTCGATGACGAGTTGGTAGAGGTGCTCGGTAAAGCGGAGGTCGCGCAACCGGTGCTCGCCTAGATCGCGCAGATCGACGCCCTCGGGCAAGTGCTCGCGGAGGATGTGGCCCGTCACGGACGAAAGGAACACCTGCCCCCCGCTCGCCGCGGCCTCGAGGCGGGCGACGCGGTTCACGGGCTGGCCGAAGTAGTCGCCGTCGCGCTCGGTGGCCTCGCCGGTGTGCAGGCCCATGCGCACCGCCAGCGGCGCGAAGCCCTCGCCGAACGCCGTCCAGTCCTCGGCCGACACGGCGCGTTGGGCCGCGATGGCCGCCGCCACGCCGGCGCCCGCGGTGGCGAAGGCGGCGCAGAACGCGTCGCCAATGGTCTTGAAGACGTGGCCCGCGTGCGCCTCGACCGCCTCGCGGAGCAGCGCGTCGTGACGCACCAGGGCGGCGCGCATGGCGTCGGGGTGGTGGTCCCAGCGGGCGGTCGAGCCCTCGATGTCGGTGAAGAGGAAGGTGACGGTGCCGGTGGGGAGACGCTGGAGGTTTGGCATGCGGCGCATGGTGGCGTCATCGGGCTGTGTCGTCAATGCAAGGCTCACTGCCTGCCCGGAAGGTGGCCTGCGACGGCGACCGCAATCATGACTCACGATCACCCGAGAGATCGAACCCGCCTGCCCGAAGCGCTTCGCGCTCGCGCAAGCGCTGAGGGTCGTTCAGCCGCAAGATCCGCACGGTGACTCTGGCCTCCGGGGTCAACGGCTCGATGCGCGCGCCGACCCAATGGAAGTGCTGACGCCAGGCCAGCTTGCGAGGGTTGAAGAGCGCTGCCAACGTTCCGGTCTCCGGATCGATCGAGGCGATGTTGGGGCCCTTGTGCCGATTGCAGGGCAAGCAGGCTAGCGCGAGGTTGTCGAGCACGGTCGCGCCACCGTGCTGCAGCGCGATGACGTGATCCGGCTCGTGCCGATGCGCGGCGAACTGCTCGGGCAAGCCGCAGTACTCACAACATTCCTTGGCCCGGCGAGCCACGGCCACCCGGAGCTCGGTGCCGATTACGGCGGTCACCTAGTGTTCTGGGCTGGCTTCGGCGGCGACCTGAGCTTTGAGCAGGACGACGAGGTGCTCGATCCGCTCGAGCTCCTCGAGTTCCGTCTGCTCTTCCTGGTTGGACAGGCCGGCCGCGTTGAGCGCGACCAGCCGACGCAGCCGGTCTTGCGCCGCCTCCGAGACGTGATAGTCAAGCACGGAGGCCGGTGATGGATTGGTCGAGAGGAAGGCGATAATCTCATTGGCCACCGCCGCGGCACGCGTGCCGTAGCCGTCGAGGCTCAAGCCTAGGATGGCTGGCACCCAGCGCGCACTGCGACCGATGCGCTCGGCAAGCTCATCCGGCAATTGGAGTGTCAGCTCGGTCATCGTTCGGTCCCTGATGTGGTTTGCCTGCCCATGGCTCTCGAGGCCTTTGAGCCTCAATCATACTGCGGAGCAGCAGAGGCGGGCCTCAGAATCAAGAATTGGCAATGTACTCCGCCGTGCCGAAGAGGTTCC
>JBCLES010000179.1:0-2212 GCA_038913135.1 Anaerolineae bacterium | reverse complement strand
GTTGCTTGTCGACCGTAGCGATCGTCGAGGATGTCGGCGACGTCACGGGTCTGGGCCGGGGTGAGGGGATCGCGGAGCCAGTCGTCGAGAATGAGGAGGTCGACGCGGCGGAGCTGGTCGAGGAGGCGAATGTACGTGCCGTCGACATGGGACAGGGCGGTGGTGAAGAGGAGCCGGCCGAGACGCTCGTAGCGGACCTTGAAGTTGTGGCTGCAGGCGGCGTGGCCCAAGGCGCACGCGAAGTAGGTCTTGCCCGCTCCGGTTGGCCCGAGCACGATGGCGCCCAAGTGGTGGGTGATCCAGTCGCCGTTGGCCAGCCCGAGGATCTGGGCTCGGTCGAGGCCGCGTGAAGGAGCCATGTCGAGGTCGGCGATCGAGGCCTCTTGGTGGAGGTGGGCGGCCTTGAGGCGACGGAGGAAGTTGGCGTTCTGGCGGGCCGTCCACTCGGCGTCGACGAGTAGGCCGAGGCGGTCTTCGAAGGACAGCTCGGCGTACTGGGCGCTGGCGAGTTGCTCGGCCAGTCCGGCGCGAAGGCCGTAGAGGCGCAGGGCGTCGAGCTTGTCCAAGATCGGTTGCATGAGCATGGTGGTGATCTCCTCTCTAGCTGTAGTAGGTTGCGCCGCGAACGTTGGCGTGGGTGGGTAACGGTCCGGCCGGGAACTCCTCGGGCGGCAGGACGAGGCCGGCGAGAAGGATGTGCTTGACGCTCTTGTAGCGCAGGGCGCCCACCGCCAGGGCGTAGCGGCAGGCCTCTTCCAGGCGCTCGGGCGGGTGCTGTTGTGCCAGGCGAACCAGGCCCAGGCACGCTCGCGCTGCCTGACGAGGATGGGCGGCCCCGTCGAAGAGGGCGGCTACCATGGCGGCCGTCTGGGGTCCGATGCGCTCCGCCTCGGCGGTGATGCGCTCCGGCGTCCACTCGGCGTAGGCGCGATGGCCCTCAGGCATATGAGCCGGATCCGTGCTGTGTCTGCCGCGCACGGAGGAACGCAGATGAGACGCGACACGGGTGAAGTCTGCGAGCACCTCGATCAGATCGGCCGTGGCGCGGATCTCCACGTGCTGACCGATCAGCGTGTACGGGACGCTATAGAAGTGGTGGTCGAACTCGACGTGATAGTCGACGGGCACCTTCGCCCGCTTCCAGTGGGCCATCTCGAACCTTCGAATCGGAACGGGCAGGAGCGCCGGCCGGTCGATCTCCTCCAACAGCTCGTGGCGGCTCCGCTCGATGTGGAGCATCGGTCGGCGGTTGACCACGGCCAGCCGCTCGGCCATCGCCTTGTTGAGCGCCCTCAGTCCGATGAAATGGACGTGCCGCAGCGGCGCCAACACATCGCGCTCCACGACCTGGACGCCGTTTTCCGCCTTGGCTTTGTCCCTCGGAGTCGCCACGCGCGTGGGGACCACCGCGGTTCCACAGTGCTGCGCGAAGTCGTAGAAGGTCGGGTTGAGATCCGGGTCGTAGCGACACGCCTGGCTCACACCCGAGCGCAGGTTGTCGATGATCGTCAGCGGCGGCACCCCACCCACTGCCCGATGCGCGTTCTCGTGACCGCGGATCCAGCTCACCAGGTCCTGGCTCCAGTGCGCCTCGGCGTAGAGGTAGCTGCTGGACGCAAGGTTGAAGACGAAGATCTCCGCCTGGCGCGTCTCGCCCGTGGCGGGGTCGTCCACCTTCATCGTCAGCCCGGCGTAGTCCACCATGGCCTCGCCGGCCTCGTGCGTCTGGCGCATCCTCGGATCGAGCTTCCGCCGCCAGGTCTGGTAGAGCTTGCAGAATTGGCTGTAGCCGTAGCCGTTCTCATGCTCGGCCCGGTACTCCCGCCACAGCAACTGGCGCGTCACGCCCTTGGTCTTCTTCATCTCCGTGTGGACCACCGACCAGTCCGGCATCGGGATACGCTCTTCCGGCGCCCGCTCACTCACCGGGAAGAGCAGCTCCTCCAGCATCGCCGCGGTCAGTTCCTCCGGCAGCGGCCAGCTCAGCCCGGCCCGCTTGGCCCGCTGGACATACTCGCTCACCGTGCTGGGCGCCACCTTGCAGCTGCGGGCGACCGCACGATTGCGCAGCCCGCAGTCCCACTTGAGCCGCAGCACTTCCTTGATCTTGCGCATGGACAACCTCGCTTGTGCCATCTCCCGTCCTCCTCCGTTATGTGCGTCGAACCACGAAGAATGACGGCCGATGACTCGGTTATCCAGCGCTCAGGCA
>JBCLES010000178.1:0-2237 GCA_038913135.1 Anaerolineae bacterium | reverse complement strand
GCGAAACTGACGGTTACGACCTGGCCGATCATATCGACGCCATCAATCGTCATCTGCCTCGCCCGGTCGTCGAATGGGTCATCGCCAACGAGCGGGTCGATGCGCTTCCGGAGGGTCTCGGCGTGGATGCCGTCGCGCCGCGACAGCCGTCACGCGGCCCGCGCGGTGCTCCGGCCCCGAGCGTGGTCACGGCCGACCTGGTCGACGAGGCCCGTCCCACACGTCATGATCCTACCAAGCTCGGACTGGCGCTTGTCCGCTTCCTGCGCCAGCATGGACGCCGCAGCATCGAAGGCCGCTCTACGGTGAGCTCCCAGGACGACGAAGTACCGGAGTCGTCTCCGCCACCGCGGGCAGCCTGACGGGCACAGGCGTCGTTCAGCTCGCGACCTCGCAACTCGCAGCACGAGACTCGCCGTGCGACGCTCGTGCGATACGCGTTCCGTAGCATCACGCGCCTGACGTCCTGACAACGCACCTGTGTCCGGTTTCGATGCCTGTCCATTGCCTGCACAGGAGAACGCGCCATGCCGCGGGAGTAATGAAATGACCCTCGAAACGATCACCCGCTGTAACGTCCGCGACGCACTACGCCAGCTTTCGTGCGATCGCTCGAGCGGTGACACGCCGCTCGCCGAGCTCGAGACAATCCGGCGCTCGCTCGAAGTCGCCGGATTCAGGTCGACCGAGGGAACACGTCACTTCGAGCTGGCGCGTGTCCTCGGCGAGCTGGCCGAGGCCGAACTGCTCCGACTGCGCTCCATCGTGGTCGGGCGTGAGCACGCTGTACTCGCCGACACCTCCAACCCGATCGAGACGATGGAACGTCTGGTCGAAGACTACTCCTACGACCACGCCGATTTGGAAGGCGCTAGCGCCGTCTACCATCTCTACGTTCGCACCGACCTCGGCCTTGGTCTGCCGGACCTCGTCGCCGTTCTCGGCGACAGACATCGCCGGACTTTGCAGCGTCGGCTACAGCGCGGTGTCCGCATGATCACCATGCGGCTGGGCGAACTCGAGCGAAGCGCGCGAATTCAAGCGCGAGACGACAGGCTAGCGCGCCGAATTCCCGACGTGCCGACACCCCTGATAGGCCGGCATGCATTACTGTCGCGGATGAGCGAGCGTGTCGACGGGACCTCAGACGGTCCTTCGATAACCGCGCTGCGCGGCGAAGCCGGAGTCGGCAAGAGCGCGCTCGCGGCCTCCTTCGCTCGGCGCGCGCTGGACCGCGGTTGGGTGGATGATATCGCTTGGGTCGACGTGAGTAGGACCAAGGACGGCAGCCCTGATGCGGCGGCCATCCTGCGCCTCGCAGTCGCGCAGCTGGACGCCGGAGGCGAAGTCGGCATTCGACTAGGCGTCCAGGACAACGCCATTTTCGAAGAAGGGGAAGGCGACGGCTATGTCGCGGTCCCGCGCGCGAAATGTTTCGGCGATAGGCGGGTCCTCGTCGTCATCGACGGGCTGGACGATCCAGCCATTGCGCTGGCCGTTGCTCGTGGACTGGCCGGCTCGGACGGGCCACGCTTCGCGCTGCTGGCGGGCCGTGTTGGGTGGGCAGACACGCCGGTCCCGCGCGTGATCGACGTGCCGCCGCTCGCTCGGGCGGATGCCATTTCGCTCCTGCGAAATGAGCTCGAACGACGCGGAATGGCTGTCGCGTCGAGCTCCGATGACGCCACCCTTGCCCCGATCGTGGGCGCAGCGAGCGGCAATCCAGGAGCCATTCGCCATGCGGCTGCAATGCTGCGAGCTTCCTCCATCTCCGATGTAGCCCGCGATCTCGAAGAAGGTTCCGGTGAGGCGATCGCCTACATCGGCCCGCTCTGGCACTGCGCATGGACCGACGCGCCGTCGGATACGCGAGCGGTGGTGCGCGCAGCAATCGGCGGCGATGACGCATCGATAGCAGACTATCACCGCGCTCGATTCGGCGAGCGTTTCGGTGCGGCGTTGCGCGACGCGGTCGATCGCGGCATGCTGGTACGAGAAGGCGGCGAGCGGCCGAGATTTCGGACGGCGTGCTTCCTCGGACGATACGTCCGAGCGACGGAACACTCGGCCCGCAGGGATTCCGGCTCAGCCATCTCCGGTAGCCGGATCGAGATCGCGACTTCCGACTACAATGACGTCCGGTTGGAGCGCGCGACGACGACGCCCAACAGGAAGACTGCGACAATCGGATAGTTGGGCCTAACGCGAACGGAATGCATGGTGTCCTCAGAACACGA
>JBCLES010000177.1:0-2267 GCA_038913135.1 Anaerolineae bacterium | reverse complement strand
ACCGCGCTCGCGACGCCGAGGTGATCGAGCGAGTTGAAGACGATCGCGAGCTCGCTCTCGGCGCCGTCGCCGAGGTCGACGACCACGGGCGCGCTCGTCCCCTGGGCCCAATTGTGGTCGGTGGCCTCCATCGCGCCGGCGGCGGTGGCCTCGGACGGAAGCGGCGCGACGAAGCCGCCCGCCCACCCATATCGATCGCCGAAGCCGTGGCCGATCTGGCCCCCGCCCGCGAGGTATGTCCCAAGCGCGTAGTCGACGCCGAGATCACCGGCCGTGCCCTCCTCGCCGCGCACCCGATAGGCACGGCCCGTGAGCGGAGACTTCAGCTCGTGGATGATGGCGACGGCGGGGAGTGCCGCCGCTCGGAGCGAGCCGGGCACGGGGGCATCCGCCGCATTCGGCGCGATCAAGTCGCCGAAGCCAACCGCCGCCAGCGCGGCGGACGCGATCGACGCCGTGCCGAGCACCGCGCACAGCGCGATCCGGTTCACGGTCGAGCCGCCTCGCTGAGCCATCCGCCCGCCACGCGTCACGTCCTCACTCCCACAGCGTTAGCTGCCCCTCGCGCCCGCCGTGTTCACGGGTTGCGGGATATCGCACGGGCGGCATAGGATCTACGATAGCCCGCCGAGTGAAAGATGTCATCCGCGACGCTCGTCGATTCCGAAGCGATACGGGATGGCGCTGAAGCTGTAAGGGAATATGCGGGGGCGAGTGATCAGTTGTAATGAGTTTCGAGGGGTCTGGATTCGACACAACGGGCGCACGCTACGCGTATCACCGCCCGTCCGGCCGAATGAGGACCAACGCCGATCTTCGGGAGACCGACTCGCGATGAACCGATCGATTGATACGATGCGAAACCGACCGAGTTCGACGGCCGCCACGCTCGTGGTGCTCGCGGCACTCGTCGGACTGGTTTGGAAGGCCGACGTCTCCCACGTGTCCTGCCTTATCGACGCCCACGCGCGGCTCGCCGAGCCGGATTGCACGCCGATCGGCGATCCACCGCCGCAGCCGGCGACGTGGATCGCGGAGTCGTTGACCTCGCTGCGCAACGGCCCGTGGTCCGCCTTCGATCCGGATCCCGATCACTCGTGGAATCGGCTACACCGCGCGCTTCTTGAGTGCGACGAGCGAGGTTGAGTAGCGGTCTCGCCGCTTCCGCGAGCTCTACACGAATCGTGGCTGACGGACCGACCTGCACCGGACGGAGTAAAAGATGATCACACCGGCGGCCGCATCGCCTGTGGCTGCCTCACTCCTCGTGAAGATCCGGATCGTGCTCGTCGATCTGGATCGGGAGGCCGTCGGGGTCGTGGATCTGGATCGAAAGGCAGAACGACTCTTCGACAATGCTCTCGATGTCGGTCACGATGCCTCGGAGCCGAAGCTCGGCGATCAACGATCGGAGCGGAACATGGCTCACCATCGCAAGACCGACGCGTCCGCCAGCGGCACTCTCCTCGCCCGTGGCGAGATGGAGCGCGAGCATCGCGCCGCCCAGCCGCATCACCGACCGATGCCCACTGCGAAAGTCGACGACCGCACCGAGCGCCGTGTAGAAGCGGATCGATCGATCCATTTCCGAGACGTAAGCGATCGGCAGAAGCGACAACAGCGTCGCCATGCCAGCCGCCGATTCGCCCGGCCGACCTGGATGATCGGGGGCGCTCGAGCTGGCCTCTTTGCCTTCGCCTTCCAAGCGCTCGAGCCACGTCTCGAGCGCTCGCTCCACGAAGGACGACAGCGATGCCTCGCGATTCAGGGCCATGAGCTTGACCCGGTGGATCAGAGTTCCTGGCAAGTAGACGTTGAACTGTCTCTTTTCCGACATACTAGCATCCTAGCATGCTAGCAATTCTGTTTCAACCGCCCCCCCACCAGCCTGAGGCGCGGCGAATCGATCCCGTTGACGTAGCACTACTCACTGCGCACACTGGTCACCATGAACTCGCGCGCACATTGGTCCGCGTCACGCTCGTCGCGCCCGACCCGACAGGAGGTTGGACGATGAATTCGGCATTCGATGGCCGACGACTTCGACGGCGCCCGAGCAGCCGTTCCCGATGCCCATGTACATCCCGCTCGCCCTGGCCAACGCCGCGACCTTCGGCCCGGTCGAGCCGGGAGCACCGGTGTCGACCGACACCCCGATCGCGCCGTCGACCGCCACCGAACCGGCCGGCCCCGGCGCCAGCAAAGTGTACTACGCCATCAGGCAGGTCTACCTCGACCTCCAGGTCGATGTCGCGAGCATGCTCGGC
>JBCLES010000176.1:0-2303 GCA_038913135.1 Anaerolineae bacterium | reverse complement strand
CGTGGGTCGGTCAGCAGGCGGGCGAGTTCGCCGATGACGGCGTAGTCCTTCTCGCGATTGGTTTGCTTGAGCGCGATGAGATCGAGAGGGCCTACAACTGGCACTTCTCGGTCCGCCTGCGCGTCCCAGAGCGCTTGTAGGCGGGAGGCGGATAGCCGTGGCGGACGGGACACGAAGTCAGTGCGCACACGAATGCCACGCTGCTGGAACTCGAAGTGTGAACTCCATCCACCAGCCAGCCAGGCGGACTCCAATGGAGCGCCGAGGCGGTATCGTGCGCCGTGTTCGGCCAGCACCTGAAGAACGTGTCCGACGGCCTCGGCGTCCTCGCGGATGATCCAGTCGCCATCCTTGCTCATGATGGCTAAGCGATGCAGCACAACCGCCTGCCCCGAACTGACAATGGCCCGGAGTCGACCGGCGTTGAATCTGCGTGTTAGCTCTAGATAAGGGTTCATCGAGTCGCTCGCCAGCGAGGCCGATCAGTTTGTGCTGCTCGGGCCCTCAGATGGGCTATGCAACGATCCATCGGAATCGAGTCGTTGGCCGACACTCCCATGCGAGAGGATCCCGAGACAGTGTAGCAAATGCGACCGAGGGCCGCGTACGACGTTGGGAAGTTTAGGCCAAAGCAGACATTTTTAATCCCGCCGGCCGCCACCCGTATACTCTTATCCGATTCGCCGGTCACTTCCTCGCCCGCCGAGCCGGGAGCCGCGAGACGCTGAGCAGCGAGCCTCGCACCGCCAGCCTCGTTCCGCTTGCCGCGCGCCGCACCGAACAAACGGAGGACGCAATGCCCCCCATGAAGCCCCTCAATCGCTATCTGGTCGAGGAGTTCTACGACGACTATCGCGAAGGCGTGATCAGCCGGAGAACTTTCATCCGGCGCATCGCCTTCATAGCGGGAGGTATGGCCGCCGCCGTGCCGATCATGACGGCGCTAGGCTGCTCGCCCGACGAAGTCCCCGACCCGACTGACCCCATCCCCGAGCCAGAGACGCCCGCTCCGGCGGCGACGATCGCGCCGACGGAGGCCGCCGCCGCGCCTACTACATCGGGCGAACCGCAAAGCCCTTACTCCGTTCCGGTGGACGATCCCAGCGTCGTCGCGAGCACGATCAGCTTCGACAATCAGGGCGATGACATCTTCGCCTACTACGCTCGACCGGCAGGCGACGGCCCTTATCCGGCCGTGCTTGTATGCCACGAAAATCGCGGGTTGACCCCACATATCGAGGATGTCGCGCGGCGCTTCGCCAAGGCCGGCTACGTCGCGCTGGCCCTCGACCTCCTTTCGCGCGAGGGCGGGACGGCGGCGAACGATCGGGACGAAGTTCCCGGACTGCTCACCGACGCCGGTGAGGACAGGCATGTGGGCGACTTCATCGCCGGTTTCGCTTATCTGCAGGGGCTCACCGAGGTAGACGGCGAGCGCATCGCGATGAACGGCTATTGCTTCGGCGGCGGCATCACGTGGCGCACCGCCGCGGCGTTGCCCGGGCTGAAAGCCGCTGCGCCGTTCTACGGGCCGGGTCCGGATCTTGAGAACGTGCCGAACATCACGGCGGCCGTGCTCGGTGTGTACGCCGCGGACGACGAGCGGGTGAACGCCACTAAGGACGATTTAGCAGCCGCGCTCATCGCGGCAGGCGTGACGCATCAGATGAACGTCTATCCGGGCGTAGGCCACGCCTTCCACAACGACACGGGCGAACGCTACAACGAGGAGCAGGCGTCGCAGGCGTGGAACGACATGTTGGATTGGTTCGCGACTCACGTGTAGTTCGGCCGCGTCGAGGATTGGTCGAGGGTGCATCTAGGGCGGATCGAGGGCGGGCTTAGGACAAGTCGAGGGCGGGTCGAGGGAGGTTAGCCCATTGACTCGTCGGTACCTTGCGGCGTAAGATAGTGGCGCGACACCGATGAGTTCGGCTTACCGCGGAGCGCCCGATGCCCGCCCTCGACCACCACATGCTCGACCTGATCTATCGCGTGAGCCATCTAGTCGGGATGGCCGTGTTGGTCGGCGGAGCCGTGCTCGTCGCCTGGGCGGCGATTGGCGAGTATGGCGGTGATCGCGGGAGCGCGCCGGATCGAGATATCGAGGGCAACATCGCCTACGATCGGTTGGCGAGACCGATGAGCGAGCAGGCTGACGGTCGTCACGTGTTTGAGCCGGCACACGATCGTCGCTCGGCGATCATCAGCACGGCCGCTCGATACGAGAAGCTGTTTTGGGCCGTGCTCGCGATTCAGGTCCTGACCGGTATCGGTAGCGTCGGGCTCATCGGCGGCTCTGT
>JBCLES010000175.1:0-2311 GCA_038913135.1 Anaerolineae bacterium | reverse complement strand
TTCAACCTCGAACGCGATGGCGTCGAAGCGTGAAGGCAATTCTCCGATCAGCTTCGCCTCGCCGGTCGTCTTGTCAAGGATGGCTAATCCGTAGCCGGTACCCGTGTCCGCACCGTTCCAGACCGCGTACAGATCACCTGTCACGGGATGCACCGCGAGGGCGTTCATGCGGAAGGGCACCAAGGAACCTGGCACGTCCGAACCGGCTCCGGAACCGCGGTCGAATGTAACGAGCGTCTGAAAGTCGAACGGCGTTCCGTGCAACGTATCCGTCGTCCAGTCCCACGCAAGGCCGTTACCGCCTCCTCCGTAGCCGCTAGCCCCTACGGAGGTGCCGGCTCCGGTCGAGGTATCGATGGTGAACAGACCTTCCGCCGGTCCGCCGCAGGAATCGCCATACCCATAAAGGACACTGTTGGCGCCGTCCCACGTAATGTCCGGCATGCGGTTACAGCCCGTAGAAACATTGGAAATGGCCCCGATCAGGGTTCCGGACCCTGATCCGCGGTCAATATCTAAGAGAAGCGAATCGTTGACCAGGGGCGCGTCGCGGTCGTCACTGGGAACGAGCGACGAAAGGAGGCCCTCGCCGCCTCCTCTGCCGTCATGCGCGGATCCGACCAGCCGACCATCCGGCAAGACCTCAAGACCAGTCACGCCCTGGAATCCGATCTCTCCGATGAACGTCGTCCCAGCCGTGTCCGGATCGACGAGGTAGAGCTCGCCTGTCGATGTGCTCGCTGCGCCCCACATGATCACGTCGCCCGGGGCGAGCAGCGCATCCGGCGACTCTTGTCGCGCCCGAACCGTGCTCTGGGATTTGGCCACCGCCGCGTTCACATCGGATCGCGCGGCACCTTCGATTGGGCCGGCCGATTCGGTATGCGGGATGCCGTCTATAAAGGTGACTTCCCCTGCCTCGTGGGCCTCGAATTCAGACTCAGTCGATGCGCTGCCCGACCTAACGTCTTCGGCATCATCCAACCCGATGATAATCGCCTGATCGAACGTCGCGATGGCCCTGTTGGTCAAGGTATCAGTGCAGTCTTCGTCGGGACAAACGCCGACCACGATGTTGACGCTCGGCCCGGTGCCGGGCGCGTACGTATTCGTCCATGAGCACACGACGGTGCCGCCTAGCGTCCCTACCGGCGGGTTGAGACAGATGCCACTAGCGCTGGGCGCAGAGCTAACGAACCTTGCGTTCGAGGGAAGCGTGTCGGTGATGACCACGTTGTTGACGGAGACGGCCCCGTTGTTGGTCGCGGTCACCGTGTAGGTCAGATTCTGGCCTGCGATCGCGGGGCTCGGATTCGCGGTCTTCGTCAAGTTGAGGGTAGGCGCAGGCGCTCCGGAGCACCCGCCCAGCGAGTTGCCGAGCGTCATGTTGTCGATCGTGATCGAGCCGCTGCCTGTCGGGACATTGTTAACCGCGACGTGAATGTTGTTGATCAGGTCGGGCGACGTGATGCCGAAGAAGCTCGCACCGGCCGGGAAGTTGAAGTTCTCAGTCGTACCGTCACCGTAGGTTACGAAGGCCGAGTAGGGTCCGGCGGGTGAGCCTGAGAAACTGTGTGACTCGATGTCGAAGCCGACGCCGAAAACGCCGTCGAGCACGCTGCCTGAGCATATTTCGGAAGCGGTCGTGAACGACAATCTGAAAGAGCCGTTGCATCCGGCGCAGTAGTTCTGGTCAATGCCGCTCGAACCGGTGATGAAATTCCAATCAGGGATAACAAAGAACGTCGACGCGTAGTCCGTCTCTCCGAACGCCGCGCTCATCACAGCGGCGCTCAAGATGCTGAAAGCCGCGGGATAGCCGTTGGAAGTCTCGTATCCGTCAGTACTGATGGATCCGGCACCCAGTGCTAGCTGATAAACGGCGCGGAGCGCATAAGTAGTCCGCGTCGCCGCCAGCGAGGATGAGACGCCTGTCGAAAACAACCCCAATAGGGCGACAGCGAGCAGAAGGGATGGAAGCGTGAATCTGCGTGGCACTCGATCACTCCTGGTCGGACGAGGGGCGATGACCATTGGGGCGTTGGTCTTTAAGAATTTACGATAAATCGCGGATAGGCAGCTTCAACGCGTCAGAGTTCGGCACCTAATGTGCCTCTCCCTGACCATTAACGGAAGATGAGTGCCGAAGATACTGCCATGGGTCGTGGATTCTCGATTAGATTCCGGGCACCCACGAAACAGACGGGGCGCGCCGCCCCCTCGGCAGCACGCCCCGTCCAAATCCAGCGGCGATCCCCCTCGACCGCGCCGGGCCAGTCTTCTTCCCAGTGCCTTCTTCTCTGTGCCTTCT
>JBCLES010000174.1:0-2321 GCA_038913135.1 Anaerolineae bacterium | reverse complement strand
TGAGGGCGGCGCGACCGATCTTCGATACGTCGCTCGCGCTCGAGTTTCTTGGCTTCTCCGGCCCGGAAGTCCGGGAAGGAATCAGTGCCTTTCGAGAAAAACGGTCCCCGGAGTTCGACCCGAGTTCGCCGCTATGACGTTTCGAGCGCCAAGCGGCAGAACATCTCGATCCCAGCCTCCAACGCACCGTCGTCGAAGTCAAAGTCAGGCTGGTGCAATTGCGGCCGCGTCCTTGGGTCCGCACCAGGCGGGCAGAGCCCGAGCAGGAAGAAGCACGCTTGGGCCTCACGGCCGTAGAAAGCGAAGTCCTCGCCGCCCATCGTCGGCCGATCGATAACATGGGCTGATGCCTCGCCGAACGCGGCGCCGGCAAGCCTGAGGACTCTTTCCGCTTCATCGGCATCGTTCTCGGTCGCCGGACTGACGAACTCCGGTTCGTAGTTCACACTGCAACCGAAGGTCGAGGCGGTCGATTCCAGGACATGCGCGACACGTTCCGAGATTTCGCTAAGGCGCTCGTCGGTCAGAGCACGGAAAGTTCCGCGCAGGCTGACCCGTTCGGGGATCACATTCTTGGCCGCCCCGGTATCGATCGATGTTACCGAAACGACCGCGGAGTCGAGCGGGTCGATGTTGCGGGCGACGATCGATTGGAGGGCGGTCACGGCGTGCGCAGCCGCCAGAACCGGGTCACGCGTGCGCTCCGGCAAAGCGGCATGTCCGCCGCGCCCGATGATTTCAGCTTCGAACATCCCGACGGCGGCCAGCAAGGTGCCCGCGCGCGTCGCGATGTGTCCGCGCGGAAGGTTCGGCCAACCGTGGAGACCGTAGATCTTCTCCACCGGTGGGCAGAAGGCGTCGATGCCTTCAACTTTGACATTCGGGGCCTCTCTGCCCAGCAGAGCGCCGTCGTCGATCATCCGCGCCCCGCCCTGACCGCCCTCTTCGGCCGGCTGGAAGATAAGGGTGATTGGATTGGGCCGCCGCTCGATCTTCGACAGAACGCGCATGGCGCCGATAAGCGTCGCGGTATGACCATCGTGCCCGCAAGCATGCATGACCCCGGCATTCTCGGACGAATACTCCGCCCCCGTGGTCTCGGTGATCGGCAGAGCGTCCATGTCGGCGCGGAGTGCGATCGACGGACCGCGCGCTTCTATCGGGGTCGTCGCGGGCAAGTAGGCAACGATGCCCGTGCCACCGGCAAGGCCCGCGCGATATGGGATATCGAACGCATCCAGCTCGCGGCGTACGACGTCGCTTGTCCGATTCTCTTTGTACATGAGCTCGGGATAGCGGTGGAGATCACGCCGGATCGCGATTACCTCCGGCAGCTCGAGCTCGATGAGTGAGCGGAGGATCTCGGGCGACGGATCAAGAGCTGTCACTTCAGACATGGGTCCTCGATAGTGTGACCAGACCTGTGCAAGGCGGCAGCCTGATCTCGGTACCTCCGTTCATCGTGGAGGGAGCTATCGCAGTATATCATCCGTTTCCAGCGCAACATCGGCAATGGAGCGGAGGCGCATGCCGCACGAACCGGCGCACATCGTGGTGCTCTTCCTTTGGGAAGTCCCGCCGCCCGTCCTGGCGAGGATCGAGGCCGGTCTGGTCGACGTCGCCGATCGTCTGAGGCTGGTCGTTCCTCCGGACACCGACGAGGAGACTCTGATCGGCCTCGCCTCAAACGCGAACGTTCTGGTTGGCTGGCGACCTTCCGATGCGGTTCTGGAGACCGCTTACCGCGCGCGGTGGATCGTGAACCCCGGCGCTGGCATTCAACATCTCGTCGATCGGGTGCGGGAGCACAACGGGCATCGACAGACGCCGCTCGAAGTCGCCAACGGTCATGGTAACGCCTACGCCACGGCACAAGGCGCGCTCTCGCTGTTGCTCGCGCTGACGGATCGGGTGGTCGCGCATCATGACTGGATGGCTTCAGGACGGTGGCGAACCGGCGATCGCGACGCGGCCTCAGTGCTCGTCCGGGACCGAACTCTTGGACTGCTCGGCTACGGCGCGGTCAACCGAGTTCTCCACCGCTTCGTCGAACCGTTGGGCCCCCAAGTGCATGCGTTTCGGAGCGGCTCGACGCCCGCCGAGCTCGATCGCTTCCTCGACGCCGTCGACACGCTGGTCGTCGCCGTGCCGCTCACGGATTCCACGCGGGGGATGCTGGGGCGTCCCGAACTCGAGCGACTCGGTCGCGATGGGCTGCTTGTGAACGTCGGACGAGGGCCAGTGATCGACGAAGGGGCGCTCTACTCGGTTCTTGCCGAAGGACGAATCGCGGGGGCAGCGATAGACGTTTGGTATGAGTA
>JBCLES010000173.1:0-2330 GCA_038913135.1 Anaerolineae bacterium | reverse complement strand
TGTCGGCACGCCCAGGGGCAGTTCCCCACGCGTCCGCGCACCACACGCCGAGCATTCCAGCTCGTGCAGCCGGTACTCCGTCGTGATCAACCGCGGCTCCGGGATGTCGATCACCTGATGCCGCCGCGGTTCCTCGTCGGAGCCCGTCAGCGCGCACTCGCACTGCTCGCATACCGCCGGCACGCACTCGACGACTTCGTCGACCTGCTCCACCGGCACCAGCTCCCGTGTCGTGCCTTCGTGGCCCGGCTGACCGCCCGCTTTCCGGCCGCCCTTACGACCCCGCTTGCCGCTCCTTCGCGGCGGGGCGTCGGGCGGGTCCGACGATGGAGGCTTGGACGAGTTGCGGCTAGTCACCGCCAACTTCGACCGCAGCTCCGCCAGTTGGGTCTTCAGGTTCTCGCCCAACTCGATCTGCACGCTCACCGTGGTCTGCAGCTCGGCGACCTGCTCGAGCAACTCCGCGTTCTCGCTGCGCAGCGCATCACTCTCGCTGCGCAGGGCCTCGATCTCCAGGCTCTGGCGGCGTATCTCCGCCACCAGCTCAGTCCTTGGGCGCACTACCTCCGAGTCGGTCATCATGCCCCCACCCTACCCGAAACTCTTCCTTACGCGCAAACGACCCCTGAACAAGTACAGTTGGAGAACCAGGCGTCAGAACATTGTCGCTAGTTGTAGTTGACTCCTCGGGTGCAGTGGTGACAGAAACCGTTCAGATTACGATTACGTCGCGCTGATTGTGTAGTTCTCGGGAGGTTGAGCTGGACCGCCATATGTTGTTGCCGTTGTCAATGCCCGGGCCGGCTTGGTGCAGATCGACCCAAGTCGGGCTTGACTCTGGCTGCGTGTCGAAGGCGTTTGTCTGGTCTCCCGGCGCACGTCCGCAATGTGCTGAAAGCGTCAAGCTCGCCGACCGCGGAAGTGAATTCCGCCCTCATGACTCACGGGCGACAGCAGTAATGGGGCCGACCCGCCAAGCGTCGGCGCGCGCGACCATTCGGCGGCGGTACTTCCGCGTCATTGTCAGTGCCTATGCTGCGACGTCGCTGTGCATACTAAGTGGATTTGTTGGTACAACAATGATGGAAGAAGGCGATGTGCTTATGTCTGGTATGGGCTACGAGGCCGCGATCGTCTCATCGCGCATTTCTACCTACATGCCTGCTGGGGCGAAGCAGGTTCATCGCACAAAACATATGCTCTCCATTAGTCTAGATGAGCACGCTCCGGACATGCGCTATTCAATTCATCTTCCCATTGCTGAAGTTCATGTGGAACGCGCAAGAGTGATGCGCGCTCCTGCGGGAAGTTTCTGTAGGATATCCCTTAGCATAGACCTTTATAGCGATACAGTTATGGATTCGCGCAGTGAGGTAATGTATGTCGCCTCTGGTCGCCCAGTGTTCCAACAACGCTGGACTCTCCAAGCAGACGGAACGCTGAAACGTTCTAGTACACAGGCGTGGAACTATTCGGAAGATGGTTTATCCGAAAAATTGCGGGATGGAGACGGCGATTTGTTGGTGTCGGGCGCTAGCGACAGTTTGTCGCGATTTCAGTATGTCGATGGTTTGTTAGACGAGCTGGTTCAGCTACGACCAACAGGAAGAGGCGGCTTTAACTCCGAAGTGATCCAGCAATTGAAATACAGAAATGAGACACTAGTCCTGAGGGATGTGCTAATGTCGAGCGCGTTCAGTCGTCCAGTAGCATCTTACGTGTATGAGTATGACGCGTCCACGATTGTTTCGATGGTGGAGTACGGTGATGTTGAGCACCATGAACTAATATTGGCAGAGGAGTATCGTTGGGAGGGTAATCGGCTAACGGAAATTCAGCATGAGCGTGTCGGCGATGTTGCGATTAGCAAGTTCGAATATGATGAAGAAGGCAGGCGAAGTGTACATTATGAAACCGTAAGTGATAAGACCATCATAAAGCAGAGGTGGTTCTACGGTCACGAAGGGGACGTTTATCCTACTCTTGTTCAGAGGTATGGAGCTTCAGCCGGATTGACAGACGCGATTTCTTATGCTTACGATCCTAGAGGGCGTGTAATCGGTCAGGTTGCTGAGCATTTAGGCGCATGGACACACTCTAAGACGGTCGCGTATTCACCCGAGTGTGACAGTGTTTCAGAACTTGAGGTTGGGTGGCCATGTTTCAATCCCGTTCACTGTTCACGACTCGATCCTCTATCGTTTTGGCCGTAAGGGGCTGCTGAGAAATAACCTCACGAACGAGATCCCACCTCTTCGCTGCAGCCGTTTCTCCCTCCCCTCCGAACCCTATGTGTCAAGCTTAGGTGAGGCACAGAGCCCGATCCAATT
>JBCLES010000172.1:0-2339 GCA_038913135.1 Anaerolineae bacterium | reverse complement strand
CCCTGCGCGACGATCCCACGGAGGAGGCGCACCCGCTCTCGAAGGACAGGCTGGCCACGCTACCGGACCCGCCGAATCGAAACGCGCAAGCCTATTCGCCGCGCCCCGAGCCGCCGCCCAACCCGCCGCCCACCTCCCCCTCGTCGCCGCGAGCGCGGACCTCCGCTCCGACGACATCGTCCGCGAGCCGCCCATCCCGAAGCATTGGACCGCCGACGCCGACTTCGTCCTTGGCGGCCCGGCGATGGCGATCGACGTCGAGGGGACATCGCCTACGTGGGGATCGGGGCGCACCTGGTGGCGATGGACGTCACCGGCGTCGGGGAGCCGGTGACGCTCGGAGCGAGCCCGCCGCTGCCCGGGTTGATCGCGGATGTTGTGGTCCGGGACGGGATCGCGTACGTCGCGGTGTCCCAGGAGCGGGTGCTGCTCGACGATCCGGGAGGGCTGTTCGAACTCGACCTCGAGGCGGCGGCGCCTCCCATGCCTACACGCCCATTCTTTCCGTGCTCGCGCCTCAAGTTCTTAGAGAGCCGGTCACGGCTCGCCGCTGCTGCGGACACACTCTCCGGGCGCCCGCCATCCGTTTCGCTGATCGATCCGTTCGCGCCGGATGTGTTCGAAACGATCGAGTTCTTCGATGACTTCGGGCCCGGGTCGGACGCACTAGATGTCATCGAGAACATGGCCGAGATCGAACTGTCCGTGCGCTCCCGCGACTGTCTGAGCCGCCGGCACCCGACGATCGACGCTCTTGCCGCCGCCATCACCCTTGGCAGGAGCGTCGCAACCGCGACCACGCCACCATCTAATGGCGCTTTACCGACCACGACGCCCGCGCCAAGTTCCACCGCTTCTATCCTCACGACTCGTAGTGGAACGGTACTAAGTGCAACCTCACAGATGCAGCGGCGGCCGAACCCCGCAGGATCTGTGTGGTTGCACTTAGGTCTGCTGGGAATCTACGTCGTCATCCGTTCGCTTTGACAGTGGTCCCCCCGATTGAGGATCGAGCATTTGCCGGCAGCACGGCGGTAGCTCGGCCTCGACGACAGCGAGCGCCTTCCGCGCCTTGGAGGAGAAGTCCATCTCGCCCTTGATCACAATCCGGTTCGGGTGCCCGCTCCAAACGTCCAGGATGCGCCGGTCGATCTCGGCAGCGCGCTCAGCCGACTCGATCCGCAACGGGTTCTCCCGGCTGTAGTGTTGAGGTGCGGGTGTCCGGAGATGGATCGCGGCGACGTAGCGGTTGAACTCCGTCTCGGGTGTCGTCCTCAGCTGATCGAAAAAGTCCGCTGAATGGCCTGGCCCATTGGCCAGGCCATCGAGCGTGCCTCGATCACAGAGCACCACGCAGGCTTCCTCGGTGCGGGCGATGGCCTAGAGTTGGACCTGTACGTGATAGATCGCCCGCTGCGCCGCCCGGCGCGCCTCAGAGGATTCCTTGCGGGGGAAGCCGCCTCCGAAGAGGACGGAGGCCGCCTCGTCGAGGACCAGCACATGGCGGCAGAACCGTTGACGCGCGAGTCCGAGAACGGCCGTCTTGCCGGCACCAGGGCCGCCGGTCAGTACCACGAAGCGCGGTTCCACGCCTTCGTGCGAATGGCCGCACGATCGAACACCCGGCCCCGGGTCACCTGTGCGGATCGGCATATCGTCATTCCTCCGCTGGCCGTCCGGCCCGCGTCCCCTCACGCCCCCGTTCCCGCGTATCGCTACAGCCAGGAGTTGCGGCGCGGCGTGCCACTACGGGCCGTCAGCCTGGCCGGTGCCGCGCAACTTGCCAGTTGTAGAGGACGGCCAGACTGGCACCTGCCACCCACGCTACTGCCGTGAGGGTTACCAGGCCGAGCACGAATGAGCCGCTGGTCGCGGTCGTCCCCGTCGGGAACAGCACAGACAGGTCCATGCCGTGGATCCAGCTGCGGGCGATCCCGAAATAGACGTCAGGCGCAACGACGGCCAGGACACCGCAGACCACGTAAGAGGCTGCGGCGAACGCGGCGGCGGAATTGGCGAGGGCCTTGACCTGCAACATGGGGATACTCCTTGGGTTAGGGCATCGGCGAAAGGCGCTTGAGCGCCATCACGGGCTCAACCTGCGACTGACTCTTGAGGCAAAACGAGGGAAGAACCTGGGCGTGTGCTGGGCGTAGCGCTCGTACGCGGCGCCGAACTGGCCGCGCATCTCAGCCTCTTCTGTCGTCGCCAGACGACCGTACATGACCACCAGAATCGGGAACATCACCAAGGTGAGCAGCGTCGGCCACTGTAGCAGGAGGCCAAACATGATCAGCACAAAGGCCACATATTGTGGGTGCCGAATCCGTGAGTAAGGT
>JBCLES010000171.1:0-2348 GCA_038913135.1 Anaerolineae bacterium | reverse complement strand
CTCCACGAAACGGTTGAGGTAATCGATCGTCGCGTGGCGAGCCCAGAGCGGATGGAGGAACACGCTCGCCGACGTTGAGACGACTCGAGTCGACTCGAGGGGCGCGAGCGCTTCCAGCGCATCAAGTGCGTCGAGCTTCTCCACATCGTAGGAGTAGTAAACTTGCTCGATCCGCGGGAAGGCGACGAAGTGATGCCACGCGGTCCATGCACCGGCGACGCCGAGTGCGGTCGCGATTGTCGCACGCCCGACAAAGACGGAGCGCCGATCGCTCGCCCCGACCCACCCAATGGCCGCGAACCGGCCAGGGTTCTGGGCCGAAGCCGAAGACCTGGGACCAGCGGCGCTTCGAAGCGATCGCCATCGTATCGAGAGCCAAGGCATGAGCCACCGCAGGCCGAGCGCCGGCAACAGCGCGATGACAGGGGTCGCGGCGATCGCCCGCGAGTAGTTCGGCGGACGATCGCTGAGCAGTGTTGGAACGTTGCCGACCAAGAGCCATAAGACGACCAGCGCCGATCGATCGGCCGAAATTCCGGATTGGAGCCCGCCGGCACGCCCTTCTCTGACCACGTCGCCGCGCCCGCCCGTCAGCCCGCCGAACAACACTCCGGCGCCGAACAACGCTAAGAGAGCGGTCAAGGGATCATAGACCGGCAGGTCGGGGAGGTTATGAAACGTCGACGGATCGCCGGCCGCGGCGAACATGCCGGCGATTGCCCAGGCATTGTCGAGGAGCGCGCGAACGATGCTGCCGTCATGATCGCGCGCCGCGACCGAAGCGAGTGACACGTCCGAGGCATGTCCTGTAAAGAGCTCGGGGTGGCGCAGGAAGTAGGTTCCTAGCGGGACGAAGAGCAAAAGCGCTATGCCGCCGGCGACCGTGAGCGCTCGGAGCTGGGTGAGCGCGACATCGGTGAATGACGGTCCGACGGGGAGATAGCGCGTCGCCGACTCTCGGCCCAGTTCAATCGCAGTCTCTATCCGGTCATCGTCACGCAGCTCCACATCGCGATCCCGGTCGAATACTTGCCAGCGTGTCGTGAGCAGGCGGAATGCCGCGTGCGCGAGCAGTATGAACGGGAGAAGCCGGCCGGAAGGATGGCTGTAGACGGCAGCGGCCAGGCAGATGCCGGTGACCGTCGACCACTTGAGCCATGCGGGCAGCCGGCGTTTGTCATGCGCGCTGCCGTCCTGGGAAGGATTCCTGCCGTCCAGAGGAGGACCGCTGCCGTGAGCGCGAGGACCGCTGCTGTCGACAGGAGGACCGTTGCCGTGATCGCGAAGACCGCTGCCGTCGGGACTGCGATCGCGAGCCCGCTCCGTCGCGAGCCACGAAGCGCCGATCGCGCCGGTCGCCCAAAGCGGCGCCAAGATCGCTCGGATCGCGTAGCGGCTGAAGTGCAGATGCCAGTACATCAGTGCGAGAAAGGCGGCGGCGAGCCAGCCTAGCCTCCGATCTCCGAATAAGCGGCCGGTCACTACGCCGACCAGCGCGACCGTCAGCGTACCGATCATCGAGTTGACCAGCCGCAGCGCGAATGCCGGGTGATCGCGGCCGATCGCGGCTAGAACTGGGCATGGAGCCAGGTGAGCAACACCTCGCGCCCGCCGTTGTCGGGGAGGAAAAGCGGACGGATGCCGTCGATGAAGCGCGCGGCGTCGATCGCGTTGTGGGCTTCGTCGAATTGGAAGCCGGGCGGTATGTCTCCCAGCCGCCACATTCGAAAGATCGCGGCGACGAGCACGATCGCGAGCGGCGCCAGGCGAAGGCCGGCGTGCGCGCGACCGCTCGAACTCGCGATCGCATGGCCGCCAGTATTGCCGCCCGAACTGGCGATCGCATGGCCGCCGGCATCGCCGCCCGCACCGACAATCGACCGGCCGCCCACGTCGCCACCCACATTGCCGCCCACGTCGCCGCTCATCTCGCCTCGCCAACGCGGAGGAGGCCGACTGCTACTAGCGCCTCGCCCTCGGCTGTCGGTACCGCGACCGTGTGCAACATGCCCGTCCCGTCGTCCTCGAGTCGATACCAGCCAATCCTCAGCGATAGCTCGGATTCTTCGACGAGGGCCGCAGCGCGGTCTTCAATCCATGTGAGTTCGTGGTCCGCCACTATCCAATCCCCGGCCTGCCATAGGTCCGTCGGCGGTGAGCCGCCTAGCGGGCGCGCGTCGCCGGAGGCTACGAGTTCGCCTTTATCGTCGACAAGTTGGACCGCTGTATGGAGCGGGGCGTCGGTCGGGCCGGCGGCCTTCCAGGTAAGAGTGATCGTGAACGGTTTCCCCGGCGTCGCGATTAGGGGGCCTTGCGCAGCCTCGAGGGAGATTACGCCACCGAAAAGA
>JBCLES010000170.1:0-2348 GCA_038913135.1 Anaerolineae bacterium | reverse complement strand
ACGCGGACATCCTGGGCCCGAGCATCCCCGTGATGCTGGGGCTGTCCACCGGCCAGCCGCCCGCGAGGACCGCGGACCAGACGATCGTCCCCGCGGAACGGTACGGCCTGAAGGCGATATCGATGGGCATGCTCACCGGGGACGACAAACCGGCCATCTTGCGCGGTCCGATGGTGGGCAAGTACCTGAACATGTTCATCGGCACCGTGCAGTGGGGACAGCTGGACTATTTGATTCTCGACTTCCCGCCCGGGACCGGCGACACGCAACTGACGTTGGCCCAGAGCGTTCCTCTGTCCGGCGCGATCATCGTGACGACGCCGCAGGATGTGAGCCTCAAGATCGCCCGCCGCGGGCTGCGGGCGTTCGAGACCCTGAATGTCACCATCCTCGGCATCATCGAGAACATGAGCACCTTTACGTGCCCTCACTGTGGAGAGGACACCGACATCTTCCGCCGTGGCGGCGGCGAGCGGATGAGCCGGGAGCTCGGCATCCGATTCCTGGGTGCCATTCCGCTCGACGCCGACATCGTCATGGGTGGGGACGAGGGGCGTCCGATCGTGGCCAAGAAGCCGAACTCCGTCGCAGCCCAGGCCTATGTCGCGATCGCGACGGCGCTTGCCGGTCGACTCGATGGGCTCCCCACGACGGTGCTTCCAGCATTCGCCTGGAACTGGGAAACGAACGTGGGTGAGCCGGCCTGGGTGGAGGGCGCGGTCCAGCCGATGGGCTCTCCAACCACCCCCGTCGGTTTCCGCCGGCGCGACGCGCGCACGTTGTCAGTGCTCTGGGAGGATGGCCGCCGCGACGACTTCGATGTCCGGGACCTTCGACTGGCATGCCCGTGCGCCCTCTGCGTTGAGGAAATGAGCGGCCGGGCGGTCCTCGATCCACAGAGCGTGCTGCCGGACGTGGCCCCCCAGACGATCTCCAGCGCCGGCAATTACGCCATCATATTCGACTGGAACGACGGCCACAGTACCGGGATCTACACGTTCGAGCACCTGCGGGCCCTCGCGGAGCGCTTCGCCGCCAAGGTGGTGGAAGATGTTTGATGTCCTGCCTCTCGACGAGACGATCACGATCCGCGCCGAGACGTCCGTCGCCGATCCCGACACGTGCAAGTTCACCGTCAGCCAGACGGTGCATCCGGGCGGTCCCTTCTTCTTCCAGGCCAAGGCATTGGCCGCTGGTTCACCCCTCGCCGAGCGGGTGTTCGCGCTTTCCGGCGTCGCCCACGTGCTCGTTGCCGACAACGTCGTGACGGTCGGGAAGGACTCGGGCACCTCGTGGTCCGCACTGAAGTCGGGGATCGGAACGGTCATCCGTGCGCAGCTCGTCTCAGGGGTACCGGCCATCCTCGAGGCCCCTCGCACCGCGGGTGCGTCGGGGCGCACCGACGCCGAGGTTCGCACGGTTATTCAGGAACTCCTGGACCGGCAAGTCAACCGTGCCATCGCGGCCCACGGCGGGAAGATTTCCATTGTTGACGTGACGGACGGAAACCTCTTTGTCACCATGAGTGGCGGGTGCCAGGGATGCGCGGCCTCGCAATCGACTCTGCGACGCGGGTTCGAGGTCAAGGTACGTAGGATCGCACCGGAGATCGTGGACATCGTCGATACGACGGACCACGCGGCGGGGAAGAAGCCATTCTACGAGCACACCTCGTACACCTGATGAAGAACGCCATAAAGCAATACGTGATGGTCGCACGCACGGGAGACGTTGAACCGGGCACCGGCAAGACCGTGGAAGTGAACGGAATGCCGGTGGCTCTTTTCAACGTGAACGGGGTCTACCACGCTATCCACAACACCTGTCCCCATGAGGATGGTCCCCTGGGGAGAAGGGGAGCTTTCCCACAATATCGTCACCTGCCCTTTGCACGCCTACGAGTTCGACGTGACGAGCGGTCAGTGTCTTACCCAGCCCGCCTATTCCGTCGAGCGGTTTGAAGTATCGTCAGCGACGAGACCGTCCAGCCTGAGGCGAGAGGGACGGCCGGCCAGTGACCGCGCTTGCCAGGCGACACCGGCCGCGCGTGGTGATCGTCGGCGCGGGCTTCGGTGGCCTCGCCGCCGCGCGCCAGCTGGGCCGCGCCGACGTCGAGCTCACGGTCCTGGATCGCACCAATCATCATCTCTTTCAACCACTGCTGTATCAGGTCGCGACCGCGGCGCTGGCGCCGAGCGACATCACGGGCGCGATCCGCCACATCCTCCGCCGTCAGCGCAACACCACGGTCGTGCTCGCCGACGCTCACGGAATCGATACCACCCGCCGTGTGGTCCGCTGCCACAACGGGCTGGACGTCCCGTACGACTACCTGATTCTGGCCACCG
>JBCLES010000169.1:0-2364 GCA_038913135.1 Anaerolineae bacterium | reverse complement strand
CATCGCCCGAATCGACGTCGCCCTCCTCGACCACGCGCACCCGGTCGCGCGGGTGCAGCGCCTCGGCCGTCGTCGGCGGCGTCGTGACGTCCGGCAGGCCGGGGCCTTCCAGCTGGAACAGGTGCTCCGTGTGGCGAAGGTCTTTCAGCCGGTGCGTGCCCCAGTCGCGCAGCCCGAAGCCCTCGGGCAGCAGCTCGCGCACGATATTGTACGTCGCATCCGACACCAACACCTGCCCCCCGTGCCCCGCCGCCTCGATCCGCGCCACCCGGTTTACCGGCTGCCCGAAGTAGTCCCCGCCCCGCTCGGTCGCCTCGCCGGTGTGCAGCCCCATGCGCACCGCGAGCGGCGCGAAGCCCTCGCCGAACGCCGTCCAGTCCTCGGTCGACACGGCGCGTTGGGCGTCGATCGCCGCTGCCACGCCGGCGCCGGCGGTGGCGAAGGCGGCGCAGAACGCGTCGCCGACCGTCTTGAAGACGTGGCCCGCGTGCGCCTCGACCGCCGAGCGCTACAGGGCGTCGTGGCGCTCTAGGGCGGCGCGCATAGCGTCGGGGTGGTGGTCCCAGCGCGCGGTGCTGCCCTCGATGTTGGTGAAGAGGAAGGTGACGGTGCCGGTGGGGAGATGGGGCATCGGCGGACTCCGTGGCGTCAGCGCGTTCGGCGAGAATTGTCGCACGCGCTTTCGATAGCCGCTAGAGCGCCGGAATCAGGCGTCCCAGAGGTTGCGGAACTCCTCTGGGCTGATCTCTGTGTCGCGCAGGATGGCACTGAGCGTGCCGATCTTCAATGGGTCCGAACCATGCACCGGCACACAAGTGCGATGCTGGCCGTCGTCCAGGAAGTGGTGGCTGCCCCGCACGCGGATGATTGTGAAGCCTCGCTGCTCAAGGAAGCGCACCATCTCCTTACCGGACGGCCGAGGCAGCCTAGGCACTGACCAGCTGCGTGAGGTCCAAGTCGATCTGCCGGATCGTCAGCGGCGGGCTGAGCCGCGCCATGGCGTCGTCGATACCGAACGTCTCGATGTAGCCCTTCAGGGCTTCGCGCAAGTCCGCGATGGCCTCGTCTTCGGTCGCACCTTCGCCGTAAGCGGGAATGTCGGGCATGCGCGCCGAGTACCCGCCGAGTTCCGGGTCGGGGATGAGTTCAATGGTGAGCATGGGCGCATTCCTTGCCTGTGTCGATGGCCGTTCGGGGCCGCGTGGAACGGTCATAGCAGAGCATAGCCCCACTCGATAGACGCAACAACCGCTTGAGGCGCCCGGCGGCACCGAATCCAGGGTCGGCGGACGCTCCAAGAGAGTATCGGCGTACCTTCCTCCCCAAACTGTCCGCGATGCCCTCGGTGACCCTCCACCCAGGGCGCCTTCGCGCCCCAGTCGGCCGCCGTCGTGGCCTCAACAGAGCACAGAGCCTCAGCTGGAGATGGGGAACGAAACCACCAACCGGAACCCAACGAAGTTGAAGCGATACGACGGAAGGGTCCCGAGCCGGCAAGCGGCGCGCGCGCCGCCATGGTCGAAGACCCAAGACCCGCCCCGCACCACCCGCAGGCAATCCGCCGATGTGTCAGCCTCTTCGCGACCGCTTCGAACTCCTCATCCTCGACGACATCGGCTACGTCCAACAGGACCGCGAGGAGATGGAGGTGCTCTTCACCCTTTTGGCCGAGCGCTACGAACGGCGCAGCGTCATGATCACCTCCAACCTCGTCTTCTCCGAATAGGGGCGGATCTTCAAGGATCCCATGACCACCGCTTCCGCCATCGACCGCGTTGTCCACCACAGCGTCATCCTCTCGTGAGGCAATACGATGCCGGTTTTTAGTTGACTTTGGGCGTTGGGGCGCTCAAGGAGGTTCAGCCGTGTCCGATGAGATGGTGATTTTCAGCCGAGTGCACGACCTCTTGTCCTGGCTCCTGCCCAAGGCCGAGCGGTTCCCGCGGGCCTACCGCAGCACCGTGGTTCAACGGATGCAGGATGCGGCGCTGGACTGCCACGAGGCACTTCACGAGGCCGCGAATACCCGCGGCAGCAGTCGCCTTAGGCATCTGCGCCGGGCGGATGCCACACTGGACACGCTGCGCGTCTATCTGCGCCTCGCCCATGGTTGGCGCTGGCTGTCCGATGGGCAGTATGGCCATGTCAGCGTCATGGTGGCCGAGGTGGGCCGCTTGATCGGCGGCTGGATCCGCGTCACGCCCGACCGGACGGCGCCGCGGACATCGTCCGATGCAAAGTGAGGCGCCCCAGGGAGTCTCCTCCCAGGGGGCGCCTCGGTTCGATATGCGCCCGATGGCCTGCCTCGTGGAGGCGTGACCATACGGACGGGACGCGTCCGCGCCATCTACGATCCTTCGCCTC
>JBCLES010000168.1:0-2374 GCA_038913135.1 Anaerolineae bacterium | reverse complement strand
CGGCTCGCACGGCCTGGAGCCGCTCGGCCATCGCGTTCGCCAGTCAACCAGAGGTCGGGCAAGGCGTCTCGGGTCCAACACGATGCCCTGGCGGGAGAGGGCGTCTGGGCGGCGACCGGGCTGGTATCGACGCCGCAAGTACTGGCGAGTCCGTTCACAGTGGTACAATCCAGCTGCCGAGGAGTAGCCATGACCTTCGCAGACATCACCCTCAGACTGCCGCAGCATCTGTATAGGCGCTCGATCAACACGGCACGGGCCACCCGCCAACCGGTGGACGCGATCATCGTCCACGCGCTGGAGATCGGGAGCCCACCGGCATGGGACGATGTGCCCCCGGAGTTCCAGGCAGATCTCGCCGCGATGGATCGCCTGGATAACGGCGCGCTGTCCGTCATCGCCCGCAGCCGCATGTCGACTGCCGAGGAGAAGCGGTACGATGAACTGCTGAACCTCAATCAAGAGGGCGGTCTCACCGCTGCGGAGCGCCTGGATCTGGATCGACTCCGATCGGCCGCCGACAGCCTGATGTTGCGAAAGGCCCATGCGGCGTCTCTCCTTCGCTGGCGCGGCGCGCCTGTGCCGATGCCGTGAGCCCGCCGGGCCACCGAATTTCGACCGCCTAGCGGATGGCGGTAGAGGAGCTGGATCGCGGCCGATGCGCGTATTGCCGGACGGCTGAGACCATCTCTGGCAGTCGACTGTCGATCGACCACATCGAGCCTCGTTCGCTCGGCGGCGCGGACGAGATAGCAAACCTGTGTCAGTGCTGCCGAGCCTGCAACGAGTTCAAGGCCACTGGCACCGGAGGCACCGACCCGCTGACGGGCGCGTCTACGCAACTCGTCCACCCGCGTCGTGACGAATGGGAGGAGCACTTCCGCTGGTCCCAGGACGGCGTGCGGGTGATCGGACTGACCCCGTCGGGCCGCGCAACGGTGATCGCGCTGCGCATGAACCATGCGACGGTCGTGGCAGCGCGACGTCGTTGGGTGACGGTCGGGTGGCATCCGCCGGATTCTGACGTGTCAGCACCGTAGGCTGTCGCTCGCGTATAGGCCCGGCCTTCGCCCAGGGGCCCGGGCTGGCGCTCTTGCGCATAGTGGCACGTCAGCCTAAGCTGACCCGAGAGTACCTCATCGAAGCTGCATAGAGTGGAGGTTTACGGCATGCGCGCTCCATTGAAGCGATCGCTGGCGGTGTTCCAGGTCGGATCCCTTGTGGCGGTGGCCGTCGGCTTCGTCGCCGGGCTTTCGCACGCGCAGGCCGGGCCGCGCGGACTGTCGCCGCTGGACGACACGGGTCCGAGCGCCTGCACCGTTAACGGCACCTATATGGCCGCGCCGGATAGTTTGCGCCTCTGCGATGACATCGATGTCACGCTGGCCCTTTCGATCACGTGCCCGGCACGGCCGTTGCACGTAATTCTGGCCGCCGAGGATTCGAGTGCGATCTGGTGCTACAAGTCTCAATATCTGGCTTCGGCCAGGCGGGTGGTCGATGCCTTCGAAAGGCTTCATCAGCCTGTCAAGATGGGGCTTGTTATCGGCCGGCATCCGCGCGTCAGGGCGGAGGTGGAACTCACGGACGATCTCAGCGACGTCAGCCGCGGGATCGGTGCGATCCGGATCGCGTACATGGTGGCCAATGTCATGGCTGAGGATCTGATGCTCGAAGAGGCGCTCGACATGCTGGAACGGGGGCGCGGCGATGGAGCGCCGAAGGAGGCGATCGTCCTCATGTCGGACTCGCTCGAATGGTCGGGGACCGGGACCGGTGTATATGAGCGGATCAAGGCGCGCGCAATAGCCGCGGCCAATCGCGCGCGCAACGATGGGATCGACGTCGTGATGTCCTGCCATGACACCCTCGACCCAACGTGCAGGTCGCCCGACACGATGCGGTGCTCGGAGGTCAGATTGAAGCAGCTGGCAAGCCGCCCTGCACTCTACGTCTACGCGGGCGGCGGCGTTGGATCGTACGGCGGCGCCGCAAGCCTGATCGCGGACTCGGCCATTGGACTCAACGTCGAGCAGGTCGTGATCACGGACACGCTCACGCCGGACTTCGCGCTCATCCCGGGTTCGATGTCCCCGTCCGGCGAGCACGACGCGGCAACGGGCGCCATCACATGGACGTTGCCTATCACCGCCAGCGTGCCGCAGACCGTGACATTCAGCTTGCGGGCGCGCGATGTCATATCGACCGCGATCAGCGCGGGTGCCCAGGCTAGCTTCGCGGATTCGGACGGGCACACAGGAGCGGGCGTGATCGACTCGCCGAATGTGACGATCACGGAGCGGTGCGAGACCCCCACCTCGACCGCAACTCCTACCACTGCGCCGACCGCAACCCCTGAGTCCACCGTCACCAC
>JBCLES010000167.1:0-2384 GCA_038913135.1 Anaerolineae bacterium | reverse complement strand
ACCCATGCTCAACCCGACGACAGCGGCCCGCGGTCCGCCGACCGACTCCTCCTAAACCTCCACCCTCCTGGACACCAGAAGGGGACGCCTGTACTTTTCCGTTAGCGTTTCCGTACGGCCAGGGTGGGTCAAGCCTTCGTCGTTGAGGTGGGTCAATTCTCGAGCGTTGGGTACAACGCTTCACTCTTCAATTGGCTCACCCGGTGGGTGGAATAGGCAGGCGCATGGATTTGGCTATTGGGGGCTGACTGTGCCACCTGGCACACCACCAGGCAATGCGCCGCCGGCAGCGAGCTTTACTCGGCGCTACGGCAATTCAGGGAACCCCTTAGCTACATTCGACCCCAACATGCCAGCAGCTGGGAATTGGGCTGTTTACGTTTTTGTTCCGACCGACGGCGGTACAACAACAAGCGCATCCTACGATGTAATTGTGGGCTCAAGTACGAGTACGTTTGTAGTGGATCAGAACGCGAACTTCAACAAGTGGGTACGGCTGGGCGGCGCGAGATTCCTCACTTCGGGCACCGGGCAAGGAAGAATCAGGGTGAGACTGATGGACCGTTGCACTGACTGTGGCGACGAAACGAAGCATGTTGCCGCAGATGCAGTACTCTTCATCCCCGATAGCTGTAGTTAGGCAGTCGTAGTGGCCGATGGCGGAACGAACGAGTTTCACAAGGAGATAGAATAGAATGACAATTCCACAGGGAGAGGGTCACAGTCCAGAGAAATCGGCCAGAAAGGGACGGGTTCGGCTATTCGTCGCGCTTGTGATTGGAACTGTTTTCTCAATTGTCGCCTTGAAAGAGATCCCTCGTGAACTCAAGTATCTGAACACCGAATCGGCAGAGGCAACCAATGGGGAGTCAAGCTCAAAGAGACCCAGCCTGCAGAAGCCCATTCAAAACAACAGCATCCAGTCCCTGAGCGGTCCGTCTACTCCTCTCATTATCCGGCACGATCTCAAGGCTGTGCAGACATGGCTGACCTTGAAACCCACTGACACCTGGACCGTTTGGCCAGATCACATGTCAGGGGTCACCATTTCTAGTGAGTCGCAGGAGGATATTGCGTCTTGGTATGGCCAGACGCCAACCACGACATGGGGAACCTTTCATATCCACATTACAAATGAGCCGGGAATCGAGTTTGATACGCTCGAGTCCGCCGGCATTGTCACCGACACAACTACATCCGTAGGCGGATATAGTGGGATGCGACGCGACTACGAAGATAGCTCTGGTCGTGTTGATGCATCAGTAGTCGTTACGCTTCCAACGGGCGTTATTTACGTCTTCGACACGCAGGTGGCAGGCGCTGCGGGGGCAAGTGCTGCCACAATGCGTGTCGAGTTGGATCGGGTTCTAGATTCGGTGTCATTTGTGCCTGACAATACGACACTCGTATCGTGGACTCGTTCATCGATTGTTTCCCCATCGGCTGTTGGGAACGGTTTTGATGTGGCGCATCCAACAGGCTGGACCGTTGCGGGTCTCATTACTGGTGGGGTCAGCATTTCTAGCCCGGCATCACCTCCCTTTTCTTACGGGATGCTCAATATCAATATAGCACCGGCAAGCGCTGCCGATGCCTCCCGGTGGGACACCGAGCAACGCCTACCTCATTACATGTTGAGACACGAGACGCGTAGCACGTCGCCAACAGGGTTAACAACACCTCTGTCATTCATCCCGACAAGCGCCTACTTGGTGCGAACGGGGAATGGCGCTACTTGGCTTGTTGCCGTATCGAACCCAGCATCGAGTTTTGGGAGCGCAGGATTCTGGCTCTATGATCAGACTTTGTACCGCATTGTCACTGACTCGGTAATAGCTTACGTTATCCCTGCTTACCCTTAAGGGACTAATCGCGGGTGATCGGAGTGTGCCCCCAGTCGCCCTGCACAGGTGTAGCGTCAGGCCGTGGCGCTGCCCGGGCGGTGGACGAGGCCGCCGGCCTTCATACCGGTGTTCCTTGTCACGGCCTGGAGCGACTCGGACACGTCGAGCTCAACCCGACCTCAGACCGTCGCAGCGAACGAGCCGCATGACCATCTGAGGCGACATCTATCTTGACAACCACCGCCGTAGAGCGGGCTCCTGGCAACTAATTAGGTAAGCGTTCGGAGAATTGGAACCCCTCAAGGAGTGCGGTGTAGATAGCCGCATTCTTGTCATACGCGGACCGAGAGTTTGTGATCGCCGAGATCTTGTACACGATTTCGCCGTGCTGCACAAGCGTTGCCACTGAGAACCCGGGGTGTGTGTCCTGCGCTTTGGTGTAGTCCTCTGTCTGCCAAACAGCCATTTGGCCGGCGACAGTAGTGGGGGGTAGGGACTCAACGACGGCTTGCAGGTGAGCGAGTTCGAGCGCCAAAGCTC
>JBCLES010000166.1:0-2414 GCA_038913135.1 Anaerolineae bacterium | reverse complement strand
GAACCGATCCGCGGCGTGATCGCGCGCTTCGTCTTCGCCGGGCACATCCTGGGCGCCGCCAGCGTGGTCTTGGACATCACGGAGCAGGGGACGAGTCGACGCCTGGTGTTTTCAGGCGATATCGGCCGCTCTGAGATGCCGATCATTAAGGATCCGGAGATCGTCGAGGGCGCGGACTATGTGATCATGGAGAGCACTTACGGGGAAAGAGAGCACGAGTCCACCGGTGAGGCGAGAAATGAGCTTCTGCGCACTGTCACCGCGGCCCACAACCGACGCGGCAAACTCCTAATCCCAGCTTTCGCGGTCGGGAGGACACAGGAGTTGGTATACCGCCTAAACCAACTCGAAAACGAAGGCCTGCTGCCCAAGATCGATATCTACGTTGATAGCCCGCTTGCGATCAACGTTACCGACGTCGTGCGCCTCCACCCAGAGTGCTACGACGAGGAGATGATCAAGACGCTCGCTTCTGACGAAGACGATGATCCTCTTGGCTTCGATAGGCTGCGCTACTATCGCAGCGCCGATGATTCGAAGCGTCTGAACACTCTGGAGGGACCTGCGGTGATCATCAGCGCCTCCGGAATGTGCGAGGGCGGACGCATTCTTCACCATCTGCTTAACCACGCCCACGAGAGCAGCACCACGGTGCTTTTCGTTGGATTCCAGGCGGAGCACACTTTGGGCCGGCGTCTACTCGAGGGTGTGAACCCAGTCCGCGTTTTCGGCCGCGAGATGGAGGTCCGCGCCTCGATCGAGCGCATCGACGGCTACAGCGCACATGCCGATCGGAGCGAACTCAGGGACTGGGCACGGAGCACGCATGAACGCGGCAATGTGAAGCGAACTTTCCTCGTCCACGGCGATGAAGAAGTGTCGCTTGCTTTCGCTGCCTCGTTGGGTGCGGAAGGCCTCGGCCCTATCGAGGTGCCTTCGCGAGGGCAAGTGTTCCCACTGGAGTAGCTAGTAGTCAATCCGCTAAGTCGCTCGTATCCTCTTCATCGCGCTCGACGACCCCGAAGTCGGCGGGCGTCTTATGAATCTTGGCCGAGGTGACGGTAGCGTCGACAATCGAACGCGTGTTTGTGACATTCAGCTGCTCGAAGAGAAAGCCGAATTGCTCTTCCCAGGCGTTGCGAATGGCCGCGCGACTCACTTCGGGCAACTCCCAAAGCTTCTTCTTAAATGGGCCGAGCGCGCGCTTGCGATTAGCGTAGATGAACTGCTCTTCGGTCTGATCTTCCGATTGCTGCTCGCCATGCGTTTCGCGTATCCATGTATAGATCTCGTTGCGTAGATCATCCGGGATCCGATCGAACATCATGTTCTGGAAATTCGTCGCAAGGTGGACTTCACACGCAGCGGCCTCCGCGAACTTGCCGAAGGCGTGTTCAGGCAGGGTGCTCGCCCCGTGCTGGACGGCGCCGGCGAGCCCATACTCCTCGCGCGCGATCAGGGACAGTCGACGAAGTGTATCGAAGTCGACCTTGACCTGAGCCAGAGATCCGTCAGAAAGGACGGTGCCACCGTGGGCGGTGCCGGTCTGGATGCTGATCTTAGAAAGGCCAACCAGGCCATCGCCCAGCGCCTTCTCGTATTCGGCCATGAATGCGTGGAGTTCTTCCGGCGTCGAATTCTTGCCGCCGACCTCACCGATCTCTCCACCGACGGATATTGTGACGCCGTCGGGTTCGATTTCGCGGATCAGCTGGGTCAGCTCGGCACAAAGCCCTGCATTGAGCGCCTGCTGAGCCTCCAGGGTCGGTAGGTCGAGGTCGACCAGCGTGCTGGTGTCGATGTCGATGTTGAGGAAACCGGCGGCGATCGCCTCGCGCGTTAGCTCGCGCACGGTCTCGACCTCCGCCTCGGCCGAGCCGAAGTAGCGCGCCGCGCTCACCTGGAAGTGATCGCCTTGTACGAAGAGCGGCCCGCGGAAACCCTCCTTGATAGCGGCTGCCATCAGGCTTGCGATGTACTCGGCGGGGCGCTGCCCCGTGTAACCAATCTCGGATCGCGCGATTTCGAAGATCAGCGCCCCGACGTCGCGCGCTGTGGCGGCTCGAAAGATCGCCCTTGCGCAATCAAACGCCATGGTGCGGATGTTGATCGCCGGCACCGTGAAGTCGGTCGGGGTCTCACCGCGACCGCGCGCCATATAGAGATCGTTTATCGAAGCGGGCCGGATGCCGAGCGTTTGCCCGATCTCCCACAGTAACCAGCGCGCAGTGGCTTGCTCCGGGCCTGTTCCGAATGCCGACGCCCACGCGAGGTGGTCGACGCGCTCGCGGAGTGCAAGCTCGTCGACGATCACGACGGTGCCGTCACCTGCCGGTGCAATTGATCCGCCGAGGGCAGTGAAGTGGTCGTTGAGTGCGCTCATCATCGAATCCCTTCCGCCCCGTCACGTGGGC
>JBCLES010000165.1:0-2417 GCA_038913135.1 Anaerolineae bacterium | reverse complement strand
TCGCTACGGGGTTGCAGCAGGAATTCTGTCACTCATCGCCCTGGCGTTGCCTACCGGTGGCAAAGACTTATCGCCAAGCGGAGGGGGAGAAGGCGCCGCGGACATGGCAATCTGTGATTGACGGGGACGCAAGGCGACGAGCCCGGAGGGCGGCAGTCTATTTAACTGTCTCTGACCGCGTACCGTCCGTGGTTTCGTGCCAGGCTCGAGGGCGCAGAGGTCAGGAAAGATGCACGTGGCACGGCTTCGTGAGGGGGTGCCGCGCGAGGCCCGGATACACGGCGATCAAGAAAAAGGGTAGACAAAGCATAGCGCGTCGTGGTATCTTGCCTTGAGATATCTTATGGGATTCGTCCCAGGAGGCGACGGAGCGATAACTCGACATAATCCGACTAGGGCGATGTCAGGATTGTCGGTGCGAACATGCGTCCTGCGCGCTCCCGACCCCCTTTGGTTAGCGGACTGTAATTCCACCACTCCACAACTGCAGTACAGGGAGGCGAAGATGATCAGGCGGCTCGTTACGGTGCTCGGATGTATCTCACTCGCTCTTGCCTGGACGGTTTCGACGACCAAGCCTGCACTCGGTGTCGGGAATATGGTGTTCGCCGTTCTGGGAGATTTTGGTGTATGCGAATTGCTAAACGGGTCGGGCGGCGGTCATGTAACCCACCCGCACCAGCGCTGCGAGACGCAACGCCGCGTCCGCGATCTCATTCAAGGCACAATTGGAGCTGGCGCCGTTCTGACAGTGGGTGATAACACATATGAATGGGCCCGAAGCGCGGGATACAACGTCGACAACAAAGCCTTCTATTCCCCAGTGGTTGGGAGCGGCTTCTTCCCGACGGCCGGCAATCATGACTGGCAGAGCGGCGGCGGCGGTATAGGTACGTATCTGGGATTCTACAACGGGTGGGTGAATCTGAACCAACATACCGTGAGCCTCGCCGTGCCGCCACAGAGCCAAAACACGAGCGGGGGTCGGTATTATCATTTTCATGCTGGCCCAGGAATGGTTCAGTTGCCGACGGGACAAGCTCCGGCCGCTCATTTCTTCGCTCTCAGCTCTGATCTGGCCGATGGTCATGGTCGCGATGAAGATAGCGACCAAGGGGACTGGATGACCTATGAGATGGATCATTCGTCCGCATGGCGACCAAGGGGACTGGATGACCTATGAGATGGATCATTCGTCCGCATGCTTCAAAGTCGCATACTTCCACCACCCTCCATTCACCTCTGGCTCGCATCATTCCCCAGAGGGCGATATGCAATGGAACTACAAGGCCCATGGCGTAGATCTCGTAATGTCCGGCCATGCGCATCAATATGAGTTGCTCCGAAAGGAGAAGGTCATTTATGTCGTCAATGGACTCGGGGGCGCGGTAAATCTTCACTCCTTTGACACGGCCCTTGATCTAGACAGCAAGGGCCACTATCCCCCAGTCTACTACCCAGACGACCCAGACGATCCCAGCAACCCATACTTCGATGACCGCGGAGCAATGAAACTGCGAATCAGCGTTTCACCCAGCGGCGCGGGGCGATTAACAACATCAATGTATGTTGTTGACACGAAGGTAGCCGACCCTCCTATTCCTCCTAATCCGCGGTTTATCGGGGGATCGGGGAAGGTCAAGCAGTGTGGGGTGCCGACGAGTTCGCCGGTGCCAGGAGAGTATCCATGGCCAGAGGAAACGTACGACTTTGCAACCGAGGCAGAAGTCGACGCCTTTCACAGCGAAGGATAAAAGGACGTAATTATGGGACGCGAGGGTAAGGCGCTTCTGCTGGCATTCGGTGTCGTGTGTTCAGTTGCTAGCCTACGGCACGCCGCCGTCGTCGACGCCGAGGAAATCGATAGTAGCGGCAGTCCCTCCGGGTATGGATTGGCGGCAGCTTGTTCTGAGCCCTACGCGGTCCAATTCCAAGTTACACAGGCGCCCTCAACGGAGTGCGGGTCCTCAGGAAGCAAGTTCTACGTGTCTATGCAGGCTGAATACTGTCTGCGATCCGCCCATGTGATATGTACGATTGGAAGCCAGACAGTAGTCGATGGCGATCTATATACCTCGCCGGGGATCCTGGTCTGGTTAGACCGCTCATTCTGTGTAAGCAACCCCGCGCGATTCTTAATCTCGCCGTCCAATCCCATGACCTGTAAGGTAACCACACAAGGAGGATGGATATCGCCCGGCACGTCTAATGGATCATGGACGACATACAGAACCCCCTGCTGCGATACCGAATGTGGATGGGCTGATCGATTTGATCTCGGTGAGATTGAGCTGTGCGCTCCGGATGACTTAAAGATGGTGTTTGAGGATGTCACGTGGTGCGATTCTGTGCACCTCGTCCGATTGGTGTGTGAAGTACCGCAAGACGATCCGAGCGCATTTACCTATTATCATTGG
>JBCLES010000164.1:0-2426 GCA_038913135.1 Anaerolineae bacterium | reverse complement strand
GCGGGAGTCCGAGTGCGCAGCGAAAGGTACTGTAGTAGAGGAGCTGGGGGCCGAGGCAGCGGGTGACGGTGGCGGGATGTGGAGAAGTTGGCGAGGAAGGAGGTTGGGATGCCCGAGAGGGCAAGAAGTGCGGGGGCGGGAGAAGTTTGGGGCAGGGGGAGACGGCCGGACCGGCCAGGCGGTCAGGCTTGCGGCAGGAGCGGGGCGAGGGACTAGGTTGGGGAAACGGAAGCCTGAATGAGGAGGCCACCTAGATTGCGGAGGTTGGCTAGGAAGTCGGCGGCGGCGACGTGGATGCGAGCCTGACGTAAGCCGTGACAGGGGAGTCGGAGGAGACCCATGCGCTGCAAGATCGCGTTGCGGCTCTCGGCGAGGTTGCGACGGCCATAGCGCTGTTTCCATCTGGTGGAGCCGTAGGGGATGTCGCGAGCGAGGCGCAAAGAGCCATCAGGCATGGCGAGGCCAACATTGACGACTTGGCCACAGGCGGAGGCGGTTTGGAAGGGGCAGCCGGGTGGCTCGGACTCGGTGAGGCGCAGGCAGCGCTTGGCGCAGATGTACTTGCTGCGTTGACGCTCGTAGTCGTGGCCGTTGGAGGTCATGGGAAAGCCGTAAGCGCAGACCGGGCGGCCTTGGTCATCGTAGCCTCGTTTGCGCTGGAGTTCGGGGTCGTGGTCGCTTTGGTGGGCACGAGTATCGACCGTGCGCAAGACGTTGCGCTTGTAGAGAAAAGACAGGGCAGGGCCGTAGCCCAGGCCGGCGTCAGCAAGGAACTCACTGATCTTTGCGGGGCCGAGGAGCTGTTCGAGCTTGATGAACTCGGCCTCGAAGACGGTGTGTTCGTCGGTGTTGGCTGGGTAGGTTGAGCTGCGGACGGTCCAGGCGGTGCCGAAGCGATCGTCGATGAGGCGATCGGCCGTGGAGCGGTAGCCGAAGATGTTCTTGCCCCGAGGCTTCTTGGCGTCTGAATCGGCGTGCTTGTTGCGGCCAGCGTAGTGGATAACGCGCGCTTCGTGGTCGCGCGGATTGGTGGTGGGGCAGACGTCTGCACAGGGTTCATCTTCGCCGCAGATGCAATCGCACTTCTTGTCGCGTGCGGTATGGAGTTGACCGTCGCGGCAGATCGACACTCCCCGGTCGGCCTTGTCGCCCGGGAAGGTGGAATGCACTGGGATCAGGCCATGAGTCATGAGGCTGCGCACCAGGCGGCCGGAAACCTCCTCAAGGAACTCGGGACCGAGGGTCTTGGCGAAGTAGCGCATGCCAGAGGCCGAAGGAGTGACCCCCGCTTCAAAGCCGAAGAGGCGGCGCCACTCTGTGCCCTGCGGCCCGGCCAAACGCAGCTCCAGTTCGCACCAGGAGAGCGTTTCCTCCAGGCGCAGGAGCAGGCACAACAACAGCGAGACTGGGTCGAAGGGGATCTGGCCACGCCGGCTCTCCTTGTAGAGTCGGCTGGCCAGAAGGTCCCGCATGTTGGATAAGTCGAACAACCGCAGGGAGACCTCGAAGGCCGAGAGGGTCGCCCGGCGCTCGTCGTCGGCCATTTCCGCATGTCCGAGGTAGCGATAGTGACTGCGATAGGCCTTCTTCGGACTGGGCGGGGGATCCTCCTCAAGGGCCAGCTTCAGCGGGAGCTTGGCGGCCATGGCGGGATAGGAATAGGTTGGCGCGAACTCTGGATGGGTCTTCCGCTTCGCGATGGCCGACTGTTTGTCGCTCATCGCCCGGACCTGCCCTGCCGCTGCCACGCTCGTCGACGCGCCAAGAATGCATGGATATCGCGCCGCCCGTTGCGCCCCGCCTGGCGCCGCAGCGCGCTCGATGAGACCGGATCTGCCAGCCAGAGCAACGCTTCGATGTGCAGTTGCTGCACCCGTTGCCGCGTGACACCGAGCTCCTGCCCGATCTGCCGGAACGTGACACGCCACGCTCCGTCGAGCCCATAGTACAGGACGATCACCTGTCTCAGTCGCGACGGCAGCCCCGCCACCATCTGCTCCAGCACGACCCGCTCCTCGGCACGATCCAGCGCCGCCCCGCTCATCTCCCCCGGCACCTCGCCGGCCGACTCTTCATCCGCGCCGCCGCTACCCCAGCGGTCCCGTCGAACCGCTTGCCACACCGCTCGTCTGATCGCGACCACCGCGTAACTCGACAACCGTCCACGCTTCGGATCGTAGTTCTGGAGCGCCTTCCACAGGGCTATCCGACCTTCCTGCATCGCATCCTCGTACGCCAGTCGCCCCCTGTTCTGACGCTGTACCACCCAATGCACCAGATCCTCGTTGGCCGACATCTCCACCGATCGGCCGTCCCTAGGTCCCCCACTTCCTCGCGCTGTATCATGGTGGGCGTGCTTCATTTGGATTCCTCCTGGGCCGCTGCTTGAACAGCGTCGTCGAAAGACAGGAGGAATCCTTCTTTTG
>JBCLES010000163.1:0-2427 GCA_038913135.1 Anaerolineae bacterium | reverse complement strand
TAATCGGCGGCCAGGGCGAAAATTTCGCGCACCCGCAGGTACATCCGGCGCTCGCTGGCGCGGATGTCCCGAACGCGCTCCAGCATCTGCGCGAAATAGTCGGGAGCCGAGGATCCCGCGACGGGCGGGTTCTTGAGCCGCTCGTCGTCCATGGTGAAGCCCTTGAGCAGGTACTCACCCAGCCGCTCCGTGGCCCAGCGCCGGAACTGGGTGCCGCGCGCGGACCGTACCCGGTAGCCGACCGATAGGATCGCTTCCAGGTTGTAGTGGCTGACCCGGTACTCCTTGCCATCGGCGGCAGTTGTCAACCAGTGGTTGACAACTGAATCGGCGACCAACTCCCCCTCGGCGAAGATCGCCTTCAAATGCTTGGCGACATTCTGCTTGGTGGTCTGGAACAGCTCTGCCATGCCAGCCTGGGACAGCCAGAGGGATTCATGGCGGAAGCGGCATTCCACGCGGGATCGCCCGTCCTCGGTCTGATAGAGCAGGATCTCGCCGGCAGGCGGGAGAGGGGCCTCGGGCATGGTCAGAGGCTCCGCACGTTCGCGAGGCCGTGCTGGTTGAGGATGGCGGCAAGGTTGGTCTTGGCCACGTCGTCGGCGAAGGCGCTATCGCGGAAAACGCAGGTGGAGTCCCCGGCGGGGGCGAGCGCCTTGTGCCAGGCAACGATGCCCTGCGCGAGCGGTTCAACCTCGTCGCGGGTGATCCTTTCGGCGAGGCACGCGAGCAGCACGCCGCCGCCGATGCTGTGCACGGCCTTGCCGGCAATCGTCTTCTGTTCGATGGGCACACAGAGGTCGAGGCCGAGCTTGAGCAGCAGCTCGTACAGGATGTCCGCCTCGGTGCGGTCGGTCTTGAGGTGTTCGATGGACTCCTCGAGCGTCTTCGGCAGGTCGTCGCGGTCCGGCTCCCATGCGCGGAAATTGCTGGTGTCGAGCTTGAAGACACGGAAGCCAACATCGACACCTTGTTGACCGGCCACCACGCGCTTCCCGGCTTCCCGCAGCCGCTTCTTCGCGATGTCAGCAATCGTCTTGTATTCGTCCCGACCCGTTGGCTCTGGAAGCTGCACCATGACGAACCGACGAGTGGAGTTGTGTGCGGCGTTAACCTTCATCACCGCATGCCCAGTGCTTGCCGACCCAGCGAAGAAATCCAGAATGATGTCGTCGGGTTCGGTCACCAACTCAACGAGTTCAGACAACACATCGGTGTTCTTGGGAAACGGAAACCACCCCTTACCGACAAGCGCTTCCACCTCTAGCGTTGCCGACCTCCCGTCACGATAGAAGACGGACGAGTACGGTTCCGAATCGATCTCGAACAGGTAGCTCTTGCGGTTAGGGATTGTGGTTTCATCTGGACCGAAGTGAATGCGGGGCGGTACCTGCGCCAACGCCCAACTCGTTTTCTCTGGATCCCATCGCCAGCCTGTCGACGGTTTCTTGCAGGGGCGCCCCGTCAATGGATGGACGATGTCATGCCGAGGCCTCGATTCCCGCCCGTCATCTGGGCCGGCGAAGTTGTCGGCGAAGTACAAGCCTCGGTCGTCGGACCAGTTGTAGTGCTTGTGGGCCTTGCGCGGGTCATCGTCTGGCAGCTGACGATACCAATCCATCATGGCAGTTCGAACGGCCTCATGGTCGGTTCCTAAGAGCGATTGCCGCAACTCGGCATACTTCGCCAAGACCTCAGCAGCCCCCTCCTTGGGACGGCGCCAGACACCCTGGCCAAGCACGGTACCTTTGTCCCGAACGTAACAAACCAGGTACTCGTGCACTACGGCAATGAGCTTCGAATCCCCTTTCTTCGACCGCTGCCAGATGACCTGCGCAACGGAGTTCTCTTCGCCGAACACTTCGTCCATCGCGGACAGCAGACGCGAAAGCTCGTTGTCGTCGCACGAGACGAAGATCGCGCCTGCGGGGTGCAACAGCCCCTTGGCGACTTTCAGCCGCGGGTACATCATGTTCAGCCAGTCAGTATGGAACCGCCCGCTAGCCTCCGTGTTGCTGCTGATCTTCCGCCCGCCCTCCACCTGCCCAGTCAGCTCCAGATAGTTCTTGATGCTGTCCTGAAAGTTGTCGGGATAGACGAAGTCCTTGCCGGTGTTGTACGGCGGGTCGATGTAGATGAGCTTGACCTTGCCGGCGTAGCTTTTCTGCAGAAGCTTCAGCACTTCGAGGTTGTCGCCCTCGATCATCAGGTTCTGCGTGCTGTCCCAGTCCACGCTGTCTTCCGGGCAGGGGCGCAGCGTGCCGGTGGAGGGCGTGAGCGCGAGCTGCCGGGCGCGGCGCTTGCCGTGCCAGTTGAGGCCGTACTTCTCCTCGCGCTCGTCCACCGCGCTGCCGAGCAGTTGCTTCAGTACCTCGAAGTCCACCTTCCCCTCGGTGAACGCCTCGGGGAAGAGTGCCTTCAACTGCT
>JBCLES010000162.1:0-2438 GCA_038913135.1 Anaerolineae bacterium | reverse complement strand
GCGCACAAAGATAATCACATCAGGTGATTCGCGAGAGAGAGCGCGTGCGGTTCCGGGCAGTATGGGGTGACCGAATGTCCTTCCTGAGACACCATCGAGTGAGCGATTGCTATCGCACTAGCTTCACAGGCGTAGGCGACCTGCCTGAATTAAGCACCTATGGTATCTGTAAGCCTTCACGGGTCAAGAGCGACAGGCAAGAGGCTCGGGGCCGGAAGACCAGAGATCTGGGCAAGGCGGGCGGCGGTAAGCCAATCGAGGATCTCGGGGCTGCGGCCTACAGGCGGAGGGTGTTGACGTCGGTCAGGATGCGCTCGGCGTGGCGATTGCCGGCGATGCTGTCGAATCCGAAGCACAGAGCGCGCCAGAGGACGACCGGCTTGAGCGCCGCGGATCTGCCCGCCTCCGCCCCCAATAGCAGTCCGCAGGCCCCGGCAACGTCACGGCGATCTCACGGTAGATCTCCTCGAGCGCGGTACCGTCGGATGCGCGGAACGCGAAGGACGGCTTGCTGGCGATCGCGGTGAGCGCCGCATCGTCCAACTCCGCGCCCAGCCCGATCGTGAAGATGACGACGCCGTCCGCCTTCAACCGTGCCGCCTCGTCTACCGCCTCGCTCGCAGGACGCGGGTTGGAGCGGCCATCGGTCAGCAGAATGACGACGGGCTGATTCGCGATGATTCGACTGTCACTCTGGAGCGCCTCGCCGGCAGCCTCTAGCCCGCAGACGAGGCATGTCTGGCTGGCAGTGGTGATCCCGTCGAGTGCGGAAACGAGTGCGTCTCCATCGCCCGAGAGACCAATGACGATCCGCGCGTCGCTGTTGAACGCGATGATCGCCGCCTGATCGTCCACATCGAGCTGCAGGAGCTCGATGAACGCGACGGCCGCCGATCGTGCAGCCTCAATCTTCGTGCGCCCGTCGCCGGCTGGTTCCTCCATGCTCGTGGAGGCGTCCATCACGAGCACCACGTCGGCTGGCTGCGTTCTGGTGCACGGTACCTCGCGGAGGCTGAGCGGCAGATACACGGGCTGCGGGATAAGTGTGGCCGTCGCCGTAGGAGAACTCGTCGGCGTCGCAGAGGGCGTTGGCGGGATGTTCGTTTTGGTCGGCGTCGCAGTTGGCGTGACGATCGGCGCGCATGCGCCGGTGATGGTCAAGACGGTCGATGGTGCCAGTAGGGTCCGCGTCAGGTAATCGGTATCGGTAAGCAGCACCCTTCCACCGGCGAACGTGGTGGTAATAGCTGCGGAGAGGCTGTCGCGCGGTTTGACGCGGTACGTGAGCGTGATCGGCAGACTGTCAGTGATGGGGGCAGTGAAGGACCATCGGAGACGGCCCGTGGCGGGGTCGTAGTCTGTCGGCGCCGGAACGGCGCTTCCCACGAGATACGCGAGTTCAACCGGAACCGTCTCGTCTATGGCGAGCGATTCGACGGCGATCAGCAAAGGACCAGGGACCAAGTCCTCAATCGCGCCCGCGAATCGTCCGGGCCCCGCGGTACTAAAGTAGTAGCCGGGACTCGCCTCACGGTACCAGGGGAAACCGGCGCCTTCCTTGCAGTCCGTAGTCCAAGGGCAACCGACGATTAGGGTCTCTGCCGCTCCCTTTGCATTCCGTGCCCCTCTGAGCCAATCGCGATAGTACGAATCATCATCATGTTCAATGAGCGGCCACTCGACCATACCACCAATGAAGACAACTGCGTTTCTCCCCCGGTCCGATTCGCCCAGTACGCGCGCTGCCTGTTCAAATCCGCATGAGTAGCAAGGCCAGTCACCGGACGCTGCGCCGACAGGAACGCGATCTACGCGGCTAGCACGGCTGACGTCCCCCTCTCTATTCGTCAACTCCGATCGGATGATTGCCGTCCGTCGTACGTAGACCACACCAACTTGAACGTGAGGATTACTGGGCATGGCCAGAGCTTCAATTGCAGCTTCGGTCCACCGTTGAGCAAGTCGCTCCGCCGAAGTTCCAGGCGCTGCATATCCAGTCAGAACAAGAACCACGTTGAATGGTTCTGGAGGGCAATGCGGAAAGACCTCAAGCTTCGCGCCGCAACTCTCGCAGGCCCGGATGGCACTTGATGAAAGCGTGCGCGTAGCTGCGACCGAGCAGCCAGAGGTCTCTGTCTGTGCATGCGCCACAGAAATCGCATCCATGCCCTGTGACTGGGAAGCCAACATCGCAATAGCACCGCTCGCCATGGCGAGCGCCGCCACGATCCCTATGCAGAGGAATGCACGCATGAGACTCAACTCCTATCTGCAAATGCAGAGGCCCATTGTTAGGAAGCTGCATATGCGATACGCAGAAGGCCCTCACCACGGCGACCCGAAGGTGAGGGCCTCATCTGGCCTTCAATCTCTATGGGCACGCGTTGCCCGTGTCGTATTCGCACCAGCAGAATGGGAATGGGCCACCAGTGCAGCTG
>JBCLES010000161.1:0-2455 GCA_038913135.1 Anaerolineae bacterium | reverse complement strand
TTGGCCAGCACCCTCGGTTCCGCCCGCAGCACACGCCGAAGTCTGGCCGAAACCTGTCCATGCCGAGGCGCATGCAGTCCACTAGGCGCCCCGCCCCACAGTACCCTGAGCGAAGATGATCACTCCGCTCGTCAGGCTGGCGCTCGCTTGGGCCGTGGGTATCGGCGCCGCCGCGGCGCTCTGGCCGGTGCACGGGGTGCGGCCGCCCAGTGTCCAGATCGCGGCCCTCGGCTGCCTGGGTCTCGTCTCGGCCCTCGGCGCACTCGTCGCCTCACGCAGGGCGGCGCGCGGCACCGATCCGTTCGCGTCTGTGCGGCGCGGATCTCCGCTCTCCCTCGGCCTCGTCCTCGTCGCGTGCGCCCTGCTCGGTGCGGCGCGCCACGCGGTCTCGCTGCCCGTCACCGCCGCCTTCGGACTGCCTGTGGATACGGGCGAGGTTCGATTGCGCGGCACGGTCGCCCGCGAGCCCGACCGAAGGGACGCGCGGACGGACTACGTCCTGCGCGTCGACTCCATTTACGACGGCTCCCAATGGCGCGACTCCAAGGGCAAGGTTCTGCTGCAAGCAGCTCGCTGGCCGATGCACGCCTACGGTGACCGGCTCGAGGTGGCGGCCAAGCTTGAGACACCACCGGTCATCGAAGACTTCGACTACCGAGCCTTTCTCGCGCGCCGCGGCATCCGGGCTATAGCCCGCCGACCTATGATCGAGCACCTGGACACCGGCGGCTCAAGAATTCGCCATACCCTTCTTGCTCTCAAAGACACCTGCCGGCGCTCACTCCGACGCGCATTGCCGGAGCCAGAGTCGTCGCTCGCAGTCGGCATCTTGCTAGGGGACGCGCGCGGCATTCCAGCCCGGCTAGACGAGGACTTCCGCACGACGAACACATCCCACGTCATCGCGATCTCGGGCTCGAACATCGCCCTTCTGGTCGCACTGCTCTCCTCGTCGGCCGGACGGCTCTTCGGCCGGCGCGAAGCAGTCCCGATAGTCATCGCGACCGTTGCGGCCTACACGGCGCTTGTCGGCGCAGACGCGGCGGTCGTCCGGGCGGCGATCATGGGCTCCATCGTCGTCCTCGGCGACCTCGCCGGCCGGCCATCGCACGCGGCCACCTCGCTGGCCGCCTCCGCCGTGGGCATGTCGCTCTGGAATCCAGGCGTACTGTGGGATCTCGGCTTCCAGCTCTCCTTCGCGGCGACCATCGGGCTCCTGGTCGTCGGACCGGTCCTGCGCGAAGCCACACGTGCGCGACTTTCCAGCCGCCTGCCGGCGGACCGCGTCGCCGGCTTGGCCAAATTCCTCGAAGAAGCCGTCCTCCTGACCGTCGCCGCGCAGATCACCACTTGGCCGATCATCGCGATGCAGATCGGCGCCATCTCCCTGGTCGCCCTCCTGGCAAACGCTCTGATCGTGCCTGTCCAGCCGGCCGTGATGGCGCTCGGCGGCCTGACGGCGGCCGCCGGCTCGCTCTGGCCCGCAGCCGGCGCCCTCTTCGGCCTGGCCGCGTGGCCCCCGATCGCCTGGACCATCCGCGTAGTAGAACTGTGCGCCCGCCTTCCATACGCAAGCATCACGTGGCGCATGCCGCCCATCGCTTTCATCGCATACTTCTGCCTCCTCCCCCTCGCTTTGCACCCCTCCAGATCGATAGTGACAATCCGATCTCGCACCCGCAGATCGCGGCGGCTCCTCGTCATCACGTGGCACAAGCGAAGGTCCCTTGCACCACGCCTGCGAGGGGCGATGAGCGCCAATCGATCACGGAGATCAGGCGATCGCCACAAAGTCCGGCCTTCCGACAACGTCTCGGCCAAAAGTGGTATCGCATCCCACGTCTTGCGCTTCGCCGCCTCTCCCATCGGCCTCGCCATCCTGTCAAGCCTGAGCGCCCTAACCTGGGCGAATGCCCTCCACCGCCCCGACGGACTCCTTCACGTCCACACCCTCGACGTCGGCCAGGGCGACGCCATTCTCGTCGTCTCCCCGAACGGGCGGCGCATGCTCGTCGACGGCGGGCCGAGCCCGTCCGCAGTCCTCGACGGTGTGGGGCGACACTTCCCGCCATGGGATCGACGTCTCGACGTCGTCGTACTCACCCACCCGGACGCGGACCACGTCGGCGGCCTCCCGGCCGTGCTCGATCGCTACGCGGTCGACGTCGTGATCGCCCCGAAGGTCGAACACGACACCCCGGACGCCCGCGCGTGGCGCGACGCGAGGTCCATCGAACAAGCCGAAGGCGCACGGCTGGTCGACGCCGTGGCGGGCATGCGCATCGGCCTCGATCCTGAAGCCGGGCTGGTCGCCGAAGTCCTCTGGCCACCGCGTGACCGCCCGCCCCCACCCGACGCCGTCAACGATCACTCGGTGGTCCTCCGCTTGACCCACGGCCGTACGACCATCCTCCTGACCGGCGACATCGAGTCCGGCGTAGAATCCCGCTTGGTC
>JBCLES010000160.1:0-2470 GCA_038913135.1 Anaerolineae bacterium | reverse complement strand
AATCTGGGAGGGATCAATGAAGAGACAACTGGCCGTATCAATCATGGCTTGTGCTCTACATGTCTAAGGACATTTACGTTTGGGCGTGCGTGGGGTGCGGTAGAATTCATCCTCTTGGCCCATGCAGAAACTGCAGTCACGACACGCTGACGCTCGGGCGGTATTCTTCGGCAAGAAGGGTGAGCCGCGCAAGAAATATCGGGAATGCCAAGAGGATCAGCTCGGAGCGCTCAGGCTCGTGGTCAACATGATCGCGCTCTAGAATACCCAGTATCAGTAGTTCCCGGATTGGCGATCAAGCAGGCGCGAGGTCGATCTCGAAGCCGAAGTGCCGAGCCAACTCACGGTATCTCTTGTTCGGTGCCAACTCGTGCCGGTCGGCCACGCCAAAGGCCGCCCGGAAAGCCGCGCGAAACAAAAATTGGTCGCCTCGGTCAGCATATCGTCAGGCTTTAGTCGGGCGGGGGGAGGGTGGATGAGGTACGCTGTGGCGTATGGGCTCGTTGGGAGTGGTTGGCATTGAGGTCCCCCAACTACCGAATGCGCCTTGTCCAACGTTATGACTGACGCTAGCGGAGACTGTAGTGTCACGGGAAGGAGGGCACGGTTGAGCAAACCCCATCATGGACGAGGCTGCGGGAGCATCCGGAGGACACTGAATTCTGCGCCCCATCTCTTTCTCGCGTTGCGCTCCGACGAGTTGGATGGATTTCATCCTCGGACAGGGGGTGCCATGCGAGACAACTAAAGGCAGCAACACATGTCTTGATTGCCTTATTAGCGTTGATTGCGCTGAGTACTAACGCACAAGCACAAATCCCCAGCACTAGGTTCTATGGACTTAAAGCGCTTGTTGACTCTGGTGCTCAATACGTTCCTGGCCCAATTGTGGGAAGCCGAATCTGGCTGTTCGCACATACGATCGAAGTCAGAACTCAAGCACAGGCGAACGTCGGCATGTGGACATCGACTGACGATCACTCAGGCGGAGGCACGGGAAGCTGCTCTCCCTGTTGGTGGGACGGTGGTACCAATAAGCAAGTGGAGTGGTTTGAAGTGCAGATAATGGCGTACTGCGCCTCGAGTTTCGTGGATTGTCTCGAAGGGAGCGGTGTTGCCTACTATGCGCAAACAGCCCAGAGGGCTCTCTTTACCAACTATCGAACTGGCACTAAACACTTTAGTTATGAAGAGAGTACAACCGCAATACCACAACCACCTGAAGAAGGAAAGCCTTATTTGCTAGCAATGGTAGAAGCCGGGTCATCAGGGCGTTGGTGTGGTGGATTGTTTGAATGGGGAGCGAGCCGATGGGCGCATTGGGACTGCATGGCTGGTATTCACCTTGAGAGAGGGCATGGGACCCATGCCGGCGCCGAGATTAGCCGCCAGGATGGTTTGGTTCGTATTGATAGAACTTGGCTGCTGGACCCACAGTACATTGTTGGCGGGAGCGCGCAAAGCTGGCCGGACTACTGCGACAATAAGGGAAACGGCAACCCTCCTCACATATTCAAGACGCCTAATCATCACTGCGTACATACGAATCCTCATCCGTCATGGACATGCAATGACTTCACCCTTGCGCAAACCGCATCTTGTCCCATTCCATAAGGAGGACGATAGTGAACACAACGTTTAGGGCGGTACCGATTGATATAGTGATTCTCCTCGCAACTCTGGCCACTGGGGAATACGGCTTGCCGACTAAGGAGCATTCGGTGTTCGCAACTGGCACTTGTCCGCCAGGTGCCCTTTCACGAAATCAGGCGGAAACCATCGCCCTTGATGAAGCTGAGACGGTAGGTTTTCTGGGTGCTGATGTAGTTGAGTCCTCCCTTCACACGCCAGCCCAGCTCGACGGGTTGCACCAGCTCGCACCACCGGACTCACCTGCCTGCCTTTGGTTTGTCAGGATGACTGGGACAAAGATCCAGAACCGCTGGCCCACTCTCCCCACACACGTCCCTACCCCAACCCCAGGGGCATCTAACACCTACACAACCATGGAAGTCGCGCTTCACTTTTCTGGTGGCGACAGACTTAAGTACCGCGTTTACACTGGCCCCATCGGCACACCGGGGACCACATCGCTTCCAACTCTCCTACCCACTCTAACTCCAGTAACAACTATTGGCCCACCACCCGCAACACCGATATTGCCCTCATCGTAGCAGTACATTAGCGATGCTCATCACCTGGAGTTGCCCCGAATCGGTGGAGTGTCAGGGACTTGACGACTCAGGCAGCCTCGTGGTGTCAAGGACCGGGCAATGGAGTAATCGGCTCATAAACGCGAGCCTGAAGCGCCTGCGAGGAAGTCCGTCTCACCATATTGTGCTGTTGAGTACATGCTCTTGCAGCGCGGTAATTGCCAAGCGCACGCCGCCCGTGTGTTAATGGCCTCAGTTCCCTCAAACCGATAGAAATGGTGTAGCCGCGCGGCGTGAGTTGGTATACCCAAGTCTTC
>JBCLES010000159.1:0-2559 GCA_038913135.1 Anaerolineae bacterium | reverse complement strand
ACAGCCATTGACCGCCTGCTCCATTTAAGCCAAATCCTCGTCCTGGAAGGCCAGTCCTTCCGGACCGTCAAGAAGGTGGCCTGACCCGCCGTGTGGTCCATTGCCCGGTCCTTGACACTGCTGAGAGGGTGCCGGCGGAGAAACGGCGACATTGGGTGTCCGTTTGACTGGGTCGAGCGAATGAGGTATGTTGCGATTGGCATTTCATGAGCGGGATAGGCTTGGAGCCCCTGTTCATATCAGAGCGGCGATCGTCCGAAACTGCTGATGCAAAGCGCACCCTTGGACACGCCCTCCAGAGCGCGGATGGCAGCATTGACGCGGTTCGTACACTCCGGTGCCTTGACGACAGGAGTAAGAATCATGCGAATATTCTCCCGGGTAGACTGGAGGGCCGCGGTTCCTGGTCTATTGGTCATCACGATTGCTCTTGCTCTATTCACCGAACCGCCGGGTTCCTCCCCCTGGAACCGCGACAATATGCCTTCGCAAGTGGTCTTCGCCACTCACAATTCAGCATGCAGGCTTGAGTGTGATGATGGAAAGGAATTCGACTCAATAGCTTTCGTGAATGTTCATGTGGTACCTGTAAGGTGGCAGACCCCTACGCCACCGCCGGTCGGTACTCCGACGGCCACACCACATGTTGTTTCCTGGCAGGAACATAAGTCGGGCAATATCGCCCCGGTAAGTGTTAAGGTCAGTTGGGGCGGCACAGTTGAAACCATGGAAATCCACCCGAATGGAACGACATCTGGAACACATCCAAACATCAAGTTTCACACAGGCGATGCTATTTGGTGCGATGATTTCGGTTCCTCTGGTGGTGTGACCTTCGCCGGAGGTGGCGCTCCGTGTATCGAGAGTATTGACTACGACATTGACTGGAATGAGACTGTCAGCGGCAGCCAGTGGGACTGGTTCTATTTCTGGGTTCGAGATCCCGACTTCATCGCGATGAAAACCGTTGATAAAGACGACTGTCCAGACACGGCATGGCCGTACGAGTATGTGAACCGAGGACCGTTATACAGCATATGCCAAAGCTTCAGCGAAACGTACGGTGGTGCCCACGGACAGACCGGCGGCGATATCGTCTACGAAGTACTTTATAAGCCTGGAGCACCGGCCTCGCCAACTCCGGGATCAACCCCGACGCCTCCGGCCGGCGCCACGCCCTGCAACCCACATTTGACTAACTGCCCATGACGAAGCACTTGCATCGCACATTCGCAACGACGGAGTCTTCATCAGTTCGATCGAGCCGGGGGTGTGGCCAAAAACCGTCCGGAGCGCCGGGGCGGCGCTGCCCGGCACTGCTGGCATGTCGGGGCCGCACGTCGCACGTAACAGTGGCCGTCGGACGCATTTTGGCCACACCCTCGAGCCGGGAGTTCTGTGTTGCGCTAGTCGTGTCACTCAGTGTGTGTTCTGTTGTCGGCGCAAGTACTTCGTCACTTCACTGGGTATCAGCAGAACTCCTTGCCACCAGATATGCAATTGTGGAAACTCACATCTGGCATGTGCCGAGCATCCCGGACGCCAAGCCTATGGACCTAGCGTACGCGGAAGAAGACAAGCTAGTTGTTGTCCGAAACCCTGATCGACCCGACCGAACCTACCGTGCCTTTGTTCTGGATTCTGAAGGCAACGACATTGGTGACTGGGCCGCCCCACCGGATTCTTCGCGATGGGTGCCGATTGCAGTAGCAAGTCGCGTCGGCGAATCAGTGTTCCTCGGCGTGGGGGATGCCCCCGCACATGAATTCTCTCCGTCAGGAGTCTACCTATCTGACAGGCTTATCAGGGCCAGCGGGGTCTCGAGCTGGCCACGGCGGCTGCGCTCCGCGTCCGCAGGGTCGTTGTACGGAGTAGACGGACTGATTTTCGGACCTTGGATAGTTCATCGTTGGCTTCCTGACGGAGATTATGCCGGAGCGTGGAGACAAGGGGATCCCGGGAAGCCAGGAGTGTCCAAGCTTCTCGAAGTCGCAGTTCGCTCAGATGGAGATATTCTGCTTCTGTCTGGTGATGGGCGTATTCACGTGGCGTCGCCGTTTGGTCGCGCTGATGGCAGCTTTGGGATTCTCTGGCCGGCTGCCCTTGGACCGCCGGAAGAGGAAGAGCATGACGAGGTAATATCCGAAGGGTTTGCCGCGGATTGGGAGACTTCTGAGTTACTGTTCTACGATGATGTTCAGCGCGGCAAGGCATCCCATGTCATCCGGACGAATGAGGAGGGAGAATTCCGTTCGGCAGTGCAGTTGTGGCGATTTCGCAATTCTCGGCCGGTACGAAGTGTGTCCCCGGCCATACGCTCAGATGGTTTCGCACTCGCTTGGACCCCCACTTCGCGGGTTTCAATCTCCAATCCAAGCCTTGGGATCACGCAGTTTCGTGCGGATGGAAGTTTGTCGGCAGTCACCCGAATGATGGAAACCACGACAGGATCAATTCTTGAGGCCTCCGAAGAGTGGGGGCGCGTTCGACTTGGCGATGCCGGTCCGCAGCCAGTTTTGCTCTCTCCAACGTCTGGAATGCTCGGTCGTCTCGACGGCG
>JBCLES010000158.1:0-2642 GCA_038913135.1 Anaerolineae bacterium | reverse complement strand
CATCCGGGGTAGAACCGTCCCCAGGAAGCCGAGGATGAAAGCCCCGAACAGTCCCGATGCCATCAGGCGCGCGTGTTCCAGACCGGGATATGCCTCTCGCCATCCCCAAACGTGAATTGGCCAGAGCACAACTCCGACTACCCCCGCGATCACTCCCAACGGAAAGAAGATGCGATAGGGCTCGGCGGCGATGTCGCCGACGGAAACGATGTTGGCGCGCGGCGCGGTACTCATCACGCGGTTGAGGCGCCGACAGCGCCAAGGGGCCCTACCCGACCTCCTCTTCCCGCCGGGGGCCGTGAGGGCCGACCCGTCCGATCACGTGGGGCCATCCTAGACGCGCACCGTCGCGCCAGCTTCACGGAGACGTCGCGTCAACGGCGGCCGCGCCGACATTCAGGCCGCCGTCGGCGTCGGTCGGTGAGGGGGCGGCCGCCGACCCGGCACCGCCCAACCTCCACAGCACGCCGCCGACGGCGGGAACAGGAATTTCAATCGCACCCCCGCGAGTCTACCACCCCGCCGCCCGCCCTCCAACCACCTCCGGCGGCCCCACGCCGCACCACCGCGCCTCGCGCCAGCCTCCCGCACACTCCCGTTCGCCCCCTGCGCCGCCCCGCAGCCGCCTGCACCCGCTTGGCGGATCCTGATCGCGATGGCATCGAGACCGCCGCGGACAACTGCCACGACGACTTCAATCCCGATCAAGCCAATTTCGACGGCGATGGTCGTGGCGACGCGTGCGACCCTAGGCTCGCTTCAGTCACGCCTCGCTATCTCTCGTGCTGGTCTGGACTTGAAAGCCTACTGGTAACCTGGGGCTAGCGCAACGACTCCACCGCCACGGGCAGCTGGATTTCGAGCCACTGCCGGTCCGTCGTGAGGGCCGTCCGGTCTTGGGTTATCGCAAGCTCGAGGCAAGCGTGATCGCCCAGCGAGAGGCCATAGGCGCGGGTTGCCTGGCGGAGGAGCCCGGAGCGATAGGCGTTGTTTGCGTCGAACGGGATCACGCGCAACGCGAGCGCGTCCACGGAGAGCCGGATCTCCGATTCGGGCATGCCGATCTCGCTGAGCTTGCCGACGACCTCTTCGAGGTTAACGGCGCTGATGACCGCCCGTGGCAGGGCCGCCTCGACTCGATTCGCGCCGTGCTCCCCGTTCAGCGGCGCCAAGAGCGCCGAGGCGTCGAGCACAACCGCCGGCTCATCCATTCTCGACGTCGTTCCGGCGCTCGGCAAGCAGCGAGTCCGACAGCGATGCTCCCTTGGCGTAGCGTCGGACCCGTTCCTGCGCCTCGGCGACCGCCTGTTTGAGGCTCAACACGCGCAACCCCGTGTCATCGAGGATCAGGACTAGCTCGTCACCGGTCGACAGCCCCATCGCTCGACGGAGGTGGCCCGGGATGACGAGCCTGCCGCCGTTAGCGACCGCGAGATCGAGAAGGCCATCGAGGTCGAAGTCGACCAGCGCGCTACCCCAACCGACAACGTCCGTCGAGATGTCGCCCATTCCGAGACCGCGGATGCGGTCCCGATACTCCCACGCGCCGGCGCCTGTTCTGCCGGCCAGTAGTCTGACTGGCAACGCGGTGGCTCGTGAATCAGGAGTACACTCGGGAGTTCAAGATGGAGGCGCTCGAGCTGTGCGATGATCCAGGCGCGAAGGTCAAGGACATCGCACAAGAACTCGGACTTCGATAAGGCACGCTTTACCGTTGGCGGGGCGAAGCCCGGCATGAACGCCTTGTCGATAATCTGCGGGCGACCCTCACCTTCACCGGCTTGTAAGGCGCCACGTAAATGGCGCGATCAGCCGTGGGACGGACCATTGCTTCCGGCTACTCCTTCTCGAATCCCTGGTTCGTGAACTTCAGTGTGCGGCCGTTCTCGGTGACCGTGCGCACAACCAGTTCGGGCGCGCCGGACGGAATCTCCACCGCGATCTCGAGCGTCACCCGCACCTCGGCCCCGACGAGCCCCGAGAGATGCGCGATCACCTCGTCGGCGATGCGGCTCGCATCGCGCCCGACGCGGGCGGGGTCGAGCGTGACCGTGCCGTGGTAGCGCCGAGGCAGCGCCGGCCCGTCCGCCGGCGCTTCACCCGAGCCGCTAGCGTAAGAACCGGCCGCCGCGGCGTCCGTCTCCCGAACGCCGCCGGAACCTGCTCCGGTCGTCGCGGCACCAGGCTCCGCAGGCGGTAGCACCTCGGCGTCCATCTGCCGGCGCGCGACGTCCGGCCTAACTAGGAGCCCGCCGCTTTCGGGCGACAGGCTGACCACCTGACCGCCGCGCAGGCCCCGGTAACGGCCCGCCACCTCATCAAAGCTCTCGGCGTGCGCGAACGTGTCGGACCGCCAGGTGAGCAGCATCACGCCGTCGCGCATCGCCTGCACCAGCACCTCCGGTCCGGCGATGCGCGGTAGGTACAGGTAGCGCGCGAAGTCCTCGACGAGCTGCCGCACGGCGACGTGGTCTCCGCGCCAGAGCGGCACCTCATCCAGGTGCTTGCGCAGGATCGTCGAGCCGAGCGACGTGACTAGCAGCTCATCGCCGCGCAGCCGCTTGCTTGCCCTTGCCGCCAGCGGGTCGCTCCCCGTGAGCTTCACCGCGCTCCACGTCACCGCCGCCTGCGGAGTCGTCTGC
>JBCLES010000157.1:0-2649 GCA_038913135.1 Anaerolineae bacterium | reverse complement strand
TTTGGCGCGGCCGCCGGGCCGATCGAAAGCCAGGGCATGGCGGTCTCATTCGAATGGGGTACGCACCGTTGCCGGGCGACGGATCCCGATGTGCGCGACATCTTCGCTTGGAACGCGAGCGGCCTGTGGATCTCCGGCGACGAGGCTGCGACATGGCGTGAGATAGCGCTGCCGGCCGCCGTAGAGCGCCTCAACGACGTGGTGGTCTCGCCCGGCTGGGACCAGGACCGAACGATTCTGATCGCGGCTACCGGCACTAACATCGTCGGCGCCGTGAGCGCGAACGGCGGGGAAACTTGGAAGACGATCGCGGGCCGCGACGGCCTTTCGGGGACGTCGGTCACGCTGTCGCGCGATTTCTGGCCCATCCCACCGCGTTTGGATTGCGACCCGCTCCCCCGCGAATCGCTCGGCTTCGACATCCTTCTGCCCACCGTCGCGAAGAACTCAATCTTCCCGAAAGGCGAGGACTATTGGGTTCCCGAAGTCATCATGAATCGCGAGATGGTGATCGCTACGGACGGCGATGGGATTTGGTTGTCCGGCGACGATGGCGAATCTTGGCAGCCGCCGGCCGTACAGGTCCAGGCGGTTGAACCGACCGCGGTCGAACACGTATCGGCCGATATCGTCCTGGCAGGTTCGGAAGCCGCCGGACTTTATCGATCCGACAACGGCGGAACCTCCTGGGCGCTCGTCGCCGGCGCTGGACTGCCGCGCGGCCATGGGCAGATCGTCAACGCGATCGAGGCTTCGCCCACCGTCGCCTCGGATCGGACCGTATTTCTTGCCGCTCAGAGCGGTGTATGGAAAAGCGTTAATGCCGGCGCTACATGGTCGCGTACCAGCGGCCCGGCGCCTGCGCGGGTGATTGCGTTCTCGCCGAACTTCGCCAGCGATGGAACGCTGATCTCCGACGGCATGCTATCGACCGATCGCGGCGCGACTTGGAATCCCATGTCGACCGCCGATCTCTGGCCATGGAGCGCCGCTGTCTTCTCGCCGCGTTTCGCCGACGATAGGACAATCTGGGCAGCCACGACGGCCATCGGGGATGACACGGAGCCGGGGCGGGAGGAGGAGCGCGAATACGGGCTCTTCGTTTCGCGGGACGCAGGTGCGTCGTGGGACGACGTCCGGGACTCGGCCCTCCGCCATCGCCCGATTTCGGATCTGGTCGCGGTCGCGGTCAACACTTCGGAGCCGGTACGCGTCATCGCAGCGACCTCGCTGGGCATCCGGATGTCCGTCGACGGCGGTACAACCTTCGAGCGAATTTCTGAGGCCGGATCGCGGGCCATCCTCGAGCTGGACAGCACAACGCTGCGCGATCCCTTCTTGACCGCCGTTGTCGTCGGAGTGACGGAGCGCGGAATTCTGTGGTCGATAAATCGCGGCGAGAACTGGCAGGAAGACGTCGAGGGTCCCCGCGACGTGCGAGCGATCAGCCTGCGCGCAGATGGCAAGCGCGTAGTGGTCACGGCTCCGCTCGCCATTTGGACGCGTGAGATCTCTCTCGAGACTTCCTACGCCAAGACCTTCACCGACAGCGTCTTCAGCGGCTTCGATTGAGTGAATCCGCGGCTCAGGAGATTGATTCCGACGAGCGCGGCGGAGGCGCTTCCAATCGGCGCGGAAGCGGTCGCGGCGGCGTCCGCCGATCGATCGACCGAGGGACGCGTTGAATGTCGAGCGATGACAGATTCAGGCGGTGGCGGTCAGCCATAACCCGATCGACGCTTCGTCGTCCGGTCAACGGTCGAAATAGTCTCGACCTCGCGCTGCCCGACCTCCTCGCGGCGCTCGCGCTCGCCATTCTAGCGAGCCGCTGGCTGACGCGGTTGACCGACTTCCTCGTCAACGACGATGAAGGCAGCTACCTCTACGCCGCCTGGCGTGTCTCGCTCGGCGAGCTTCCATACTGTGACTTCCTCACGCCGCAGCTGCCCGGCTTCCTCATGCCCGGCGGCGCGCTCATGCGGTTCACGGGGCCGGAGGTGTGGCCGGCGCGTGCGCTTGCGGTGGTCGTCACCCTTCTGGCCGCGATCTTGGTCTGGGCGACAGCCAGGCGGCTTTTCGGTCCGTGGGTCGCGCTTATCGCCGGATCGGCGCTCCTACTCCATCCTGACGTCTTCGAATCGGGCCGGACCTTTCGCTCCGAACCATTCATGCTCTTCTTCCAGGCCGCCGGAGTCTACGTCTTCGCCCGCGCCGCCCTGCCGCGCCCAAGCGCCGATGAACCGCCCAATCGCTTGGGTCTAGCTCTCACCGGCGCGATCTTCGGCCTTGCGACGCTGACCAAGCTTTTCGGCCCGCTGCCGCTCGGCGGGCTCATGGCGTGGCTATTTTTCGACGGCAGGCGGCGCGGTAGGCCGCTCGGGGCGATGGCCACGGACGTCGCAGTGGCGATCGGCGCATGCGGTGGCGTCGTCGCCGCCGGACTGGGCGCCTTCATGTTCGGCGGCTGCGACATCTTCACCGCCACGGTCGTCCATCACGGCATGCAGAATTCGGGCGCTGCGCCCATCGACGTGTTGGGCGAAGGCATGCGCATGCTCGGTGTTTACATGCGCGATGCGGGAAGAGCTGTCCCGGCCGCTGCGGCGATCGCTATCGCCGTCGCCGCGTGGCGTGAAGGCGATCGGCGCG
>JBCLES010000156.1:0-2729 GCA_038913135.1 Anaerolineae bacterium | reverse complement strand
GATCTTGATGGTGATCAGGATGTCTATGTGGCAAACGATATCTCCGCCAACCTACTTTGGATCAACGACGGCCAAGGTACGTTCGCAGAGGTCGGGCGAATGGCGGGGGTGGCTTACGGCGGCACCGGGGCCGAAGAAGCCGGCATGGGCGCCGACATGTCCGACATCGATGACAATGGCCGCTTAGATCTTGCATCGGCTAACTTCATCGACGAACCGACCAGCATTTATATGCAGAGCAACGAGCTGTTGTTCGCGGAGCGCTCCGATCAGATCGGGGTCGGCGCTACATCTAGGTCCAGACTTTCTTGGGGCATAGACTTCTTTGACGCGGACAACGATGGCGACGAAGAACTCTTGGTCGCCAACGGCCATGTCTTTCACAACGCGCAGGTCCTGAGCGAGAGCGTCGGCTTCGAGCAAATCAACACGCTGTATGAGAATCGAGGTGGCCAATACGTAGACATCACGGAAGTGGCCGGATCGGCTCTGGCCGACCGCGCTCTGAGCCGAGGTCTCGCGAGCGGCGACCTGGATGGCGACGGTCGCCTGGACTTCGTAGTCGCCAACAATCATTCAGCGGCCCAGGTGGCCAGGAACGAGAGCCTTGCAGGCGGATTCGTCAATCTTCTGCTCGAAGGTCGCACCAGCAATCGCAACGCTATTGGAGCCGTCGTCGAGGCCAAGTTTGGGGACAAGACTCTGATCCGTCAGGTGCACGGCGCCAGCAGCTACCTTTCGATCTGCGACTTCAGGGTTCATATCGGCTTCGGCGACAACGAGCGGATCGATAGCTTGACGATAAAATGGCCGGGTGGTCCTGTCCAAGACCTTGGGCCGATCGATGTGGGCGGTTTCCTCCGAATCGTCGAAGGCCAAGCGCCTGTGCCGTATGTTCCAGGCGAACAGGTTTTCGCTCCGTGAATTGCCGATTGGCCGACAATGGACGCTAACAGCATTGAAACCGTGATTGCTCCGCAGTATGACTTCGGCTATGCGGTCTCGGCCTCGGGCATCGCGACTATCACTTTCAAGCGTCCCAAAGTTCTGAACGCTCTCACGCTCGAAATCTACGCGCAGCTGCGCGATCTCTTCGCGAAGTTGCGGTACACGGACGACGTCAAGGTCGTCGTGTTGACGGGAGAGGGCAGCGCTTTCTGCTCTGGCGGCGACGTCCACGAGATCATCGGCGCCTTGCTGGACACCGACGTCAAGACGCATCTTGAGTTCTGCCGCATGACCGGCGAGACCGTACGCAACATGCGGATGCTCGACAAGCCGATCATCGCCGCGATAAACGGCATGGCGGCCGGCGCCGGCGCAGTGCTAGCGCTCGCCTCCGACCTGCGGATCGCCGCCGAAAGCGCCCGCTTCGCCTTCCTATTCTCGAAGGTCGGCCTTACCGGCGCCGATATGGGCGCTGCCTACCTCCTTCCCCGCATCGTCGGAATGGGCCGCGCAGCGGAGATCCTGTTGTTCGGCGACACGCTCGACTCGGCGACCGCCGAACGTTATGGACTCGTCAACCGGATCGTGCCGGACGAACAGCTTCTGGCGACTGCGAATGAATGGGCCTTACGTCTGGCGGAGGGCCCGACCCTGGCGATAGGGATGACCAAACGAATGTTGGACAACGAGTCGCACATGGACTTGATCAGCGCCGTCGAAGCCGAGGCACAGGCACAGGCGCTTCTCATGATGGCCGATGACCACCGCGCTTTCTACGCGGCAAATCGTGAGAAGCGAAAGCCGAAGTTCGAAGGTCGCTAATCGCCGCTGGCGACTATCGGCCACCGGCGGTAGACTCCGCCGCCCTCACCCCTTCATATCGGCCCGGAAGTCGACCTATCAGAAGCGATGGAGGCAGCAGCCTTGCCAGTCCATGAGATTATTTCACCCGGCGGCCTGCCTGAGCCCAGCGGCTTCAGCCATGGCATCGCGACGCGCGGTGGGCGGATCGTGTGGCTGGCCGGGCAGAACGGCACGGACGAGAACGGTCTGGTTGTGCACGGCGGCCTGGTCCAACAGACCGATAGAGCGCTTTACAACATTATCGCCGTGATCGAGGCAGCGGGCGGGCAGGCAACCGATATCGTGAAGCTTCACCTTTACGTTTCGGACATAGCGGACTATCGAGCATCAAGGCGGGCGCTCGGCGAAGTATGGCGGCGTCACTTCGGCCGCCACTTCCCGGCCATGATGCTCCTTGGCGTCAGCGGGTTCTTCGAAGAGGCTGCCGTAATCGAGATTGACGGCTACGGCGTGATCGAGGATTCCGGGCATTCGGACTCCGCTACAGGGGATAAGCCAACTTGAATTTCGAATTCGACGAGGTCCAGAGCGCATGGCGCGATAAGGCGCGCTCGTTCGCCGCTGCGGAAGTCGCTCCTATCGCCCGTGCCGTCGACGAATCCGGAATCTTCCCCCGAGAACTCGTCCCGCGGATGGGCGAGCTCGGTCTGCTGGCGGGTCCCGTCGCCACCGCGCTCGGGGGTTCCGGGATGGACTATGTCGCCTTCGCCGCGGTTTACGACGAGCTGGGTTATGTCGACTCTTCAGTCCGAGGCTTCCTCGCGGTGCACGGAGGCTTGGTAACGCTTGCCATCCGCGATCACGGCACCGACGAACAGCGCATGCGCTGGATTCCGCGGCTGGCATCGGGCGACGCGATCGGATGCTATTGCCTCACCGAGGAGGGCGCGGGCTCTGACGCGGCCGCGCTCCGAACA
>JBCLES010000155.1:0-2793 GCA_038913135.1 Anaerolineae bacterium | reverse complement strand
CGTCCCGGTCCCACGCCTCGCCGCGGACGATGTGGTACGGAGTTACAAAATGCTCAGCCAGGTCGAGCGGGCCTTCCGCTCACTGAAGACCATCGATCTCGAAGTCCGACCCATCCGACACCGGCTCGAGGATCGCGTCAAGGCCCACATCTTCCTATGCATGCTGGCGCACTACAGTGGTGTGGCACATGATTGAATCTTGGCGTGCGCTGCTCTTCTGCGATGAAGACCAGCAGGCCAAGAACACGCGCGACCCTGTCGCGCCCGCAACACGATCGCGTGCGGCTCTCGACAAGGTGCATTCGAAGGTCCTTGACGACGGCACACCCGTCCACAGCTTTCAGACCCTGCTCACAGATCTGAGCAGCATCGTCAGCAACGCCTGCCGCCGCCCGGGCGCATCGACCGCCGGCGAGCCTACCTTCGAGGTCGTCACCACCCCAACCTCAACGCAGCAGCGCGCCTACGACCTGCTCAAGTCCATCCACTTGTAGCCAGAAGCCTGCACGCGCATCCCGATCTATCTCATAGACTTCACAGGGAGATCTTGCCCGTTGATGGCGGGAACTTCAGTCTAATCTCGAACCGGGGAGCCCTACACTTGGGAGAAGGACTTATGAGCTTGAACGTCACGCAGAAGCTGATCCAGTCGCATCTGATGCACGGCGACATGACGTCCGGCGAGGAGATCGGGATCCGCATCGACCAGACGCTCACCCAGGACGCCACCGGCACGCTGGTGATGCTGGAGCTGGAGGCGATGGGCCTGGACCGGGTGAAGACCGAGGTGAGCGTCCAGTACGTCGACCACAACATCATCCAGGAGGACTACAAGAGCCCCGACGACCACCTCTTCCTGCGCAGCGCCTGCCAGCGATTCGGCGTGTGGTACTCGCGGCCTGGAAACGGGGTGAGCCATCCGTGCCATCAGGAGAACTTCGGCAAGCCGGGCAAGACGCTCCTCGGCTCCGACAGCCACACCCCGGCCGGCGGCGCGATCGGCATGCTGGCCATCGGTGCCGGCGGGCTGGAAGTGGCGCTGTCCATGGCGGGCGAGCCGTTCTTCACGCGCATGCCGCAGATCTGGGGCGTGAAGCTCACCGGCCAGTTGCCGGAGTGGGTGAGCGCCAAGGACGTGATCCTCGAGATGCTTCGCCGCCACGGCGTGGAGGGCGGACTGGGCCGGATCGTCGAGTACTACGGACCGGGGCTGGACGCGCTGAGCGCGATGGATCGGCACGTGATCGCCAACATGGGCGCCGAGCTGGGCGCGACCACCACCGTCTTCCCCTCCGACCAGGAGGTGCGCCGCTTCCTGCGGGCGTGGCAGCGAGAAGAGGACTGGGTCGAGCTGGCCGCGGATCCCGGCGCGGCCTACGACGTGTACGACGAGATCGATCTCTCGAGCCTCGAGCCGCTGATCGCCATGCCGTCCAGCCCGGGGAACGTGCGCCCGGTCCGCGAAGTCGCGGGCGAGCGGATCTACCAGGCGTACATCGGCTCGTCGGCCAATCCCGGCTACCGCGACTTCGCCGTGTCCGCGATGATGGTCCAGGGCCAGCGAGTGCACGACCGCGTGTCGTTCGACGTCAACCCCACGTCCCGGGCGCAGCTTGAAACGCTCGTGCGCGCCGGGCACATCGCCAGCCTGCTCCATGCCGGCGCGCGGCTGCACCAGGCCGGCTGCAACGGCTGCATCGGCATGGGCCAGGCGCCCGCCACGCATGAGCTCTCTCTGCGCACGGTGCCGCGCAACTTCCCAGGCCGCTCCGGCACGCGCGAGGACAAGGTGTGCCTGGTCAGCCCGGAGACCGCCACGGCGTCGGCGCTCACCGGCGTGATCACCGACCCGCGCACGCTCGGCATCCCCTACCCGCGCATCGCGGACCCCGACGACCCGATCATCAACCGCGAGATGTTCGTGCCGCCGTTGCCGCGCGACACCGCGTTGCGCGTGGCCCTCGTGAAGGGCCCGAACATCGCCTCGCTGCCGGCATTCGAGCCGCTGCCGGATGCGATCGAAGTACCCGTTCTGCTCAAGGTGGCGGACGACGTGTCCACCGACGAGATCATGCCGGCCGGCGCGCGGGTGTTGCCGTTCCGGAGCAATATTCCGAAGATCGCCGAGTTCTCCTTCGACATGCTCGATCCCACCTACGCCGCGCGGGCCCGGCAGGTGAAGGGCCACGTCGTGGTGGGCGGGAGCAACTACGGGCAAGGCTCGAGCCGCGAGCACGCCGCGCTGGGCCCGCAGTTCCTCGGGCTGCGCGCGGTCCTGGCCAAGGGCTTCGCGCGGATCCACTCCCAGAACCTGATCAACTTCGGCGTGCTGCCGCTGACCTTCATCGACCCCACCGACTACGACGGCATCCAGGCCGGCGACGTGCTGCGCCTGGCCGGTGTGCGGCGCGCGCTCGCAGAAGGGGGCGAGCTGGTGGTCGAGAACCTCACGCGCCAGCGGCAATTCCAGATGCGTCACTTCATGTCACCGCGGCAAGTGCAGCTCTTGCTCCGCGGGGGATCGATTAACTGGATGAAACAGCGCCTCTCCAGCTCACCCGAGTCTCGCGGCGCATGATCGGCCGCCGAGCTTCCGATATTACTTACACACTTGTGTTGACGAATATCCTAAGTCGAGCTACATTGCTCGGCATGGGTTCTTCCTCCGTCCCGCTTGCCGGCTTCAAGGGCCTGCGCCGCGACCTTCTGGTCGCGTTGCGCAAGGAGCAGCCGCTGACGGCGAAAGAGTTGGGCACGCGCTTCGGCCTCACAGCCAACGCCTTCCGTCGCCAT
>JBCLES010000154.1:0-2796 GCA_038913135.1 Anaerolineae bacterium | reverse complement strand
GGTTGAGCGAGGGAGGGTAGTTCACGCAACCGTATATGAGTATGACGACATAGGTAGGCTGACACGCACCCAATTCGATGGGCACGGGGGCTCTGCTGACAACACATTCAAGAACGCCTGTCCATAGGGGAGTGACGCCAGACGGCCGTTGTCCCGCAACTCTCTCCCTCCCTTCAGTTGCCGTGCCGCCCCCTCGTCCACTCGCAACCGAGCCTAATCCGGCAGAATGGTACCCCTTCCCGCCCAACGAACAGGCGTAATCATTCCTGCGATTGTGGTGGGGTCTGATTGCCCCGTGCGGTCAATTGAACCTTGATTTCCCTTCCCCGCTGCGGCGTGGTGGCCTGCTGGCGTGATAGGCCGCTCTACGACTGGCCGGCTGCGATAGAGAGATTTCATCTGGAGTTGACACGCTCATCCCGGGCCTCGAGGGGGCAGAGCTATGTTCGATCCGCGTCGGCGACTCTTGTACGCAGTGACTTTGGCGTTGGTACTGGGCGCTGAGTACGTCGCAGTTGGCCACCTAATTGGCAGGTGGGTTGAAGGAATCAACAACGCGGATGACGGCCCACTCAGCCCACTGCCATCGCTGTTACTAGCGGTCCACGCCTTCGGACAAATCGTGGCGGGCCCGGCAATCCTTGGCTCGATCGTGATCGAAGCAATCGGCCTTCCGGCGTGGCCGCAGGCCATAAGCTGGGCGGTAGTCCTGCTCTTCTGGACTGGCGTGTCCTACTGGATACTGGGCCGCATCGGTCACCGGCTCTCCACCCGCGACCTTGCCATCAGTTGATTCGCAGCAGAATTCCTAGTTCCGTCACACTGATTCTGTCGGGCTCCCATAGGCGACAACTTGAGGCGAACCGTCCATCCGGCCCGGCCGTGAACGGCCGGGCTACAACAACGACGCCGGCTGAAGCCGGCTAAGAGATTGGGAACGGGATAGGGAACGGGATAGGGAACGGCAGCGTCGCGGCCATCACGGGAGTCTGAACTGCAATCGCCGGTTTGGATACGACGCCGTGTCATGCCACGACCCCACTCGGCGTGGCCGGATCGCGACCGACCGTAGCCGGCTTAAGCCGGCGTCGCTTGTAGGCCGGCGATTCATCGCCGGGCGATCGCTCGGCTGTACGTTTACTTGTCACCAATGCACTGATTCTGTCGGGCACCCTACCCAACATCTGCAGTGTGACGGAGTACGAGCCGATTCGATACGACTCCCTCGTCCAATACGGTCGCGCTCTCCTTAGCGCGTCACCCCACCCAATACCCGTTCGCCAAGAGCGCCGTGAACAACGCTAGCAGCGCGATCGACAGGGCCGTGTAGAGCCGGTCGAACCAGGGCCGCCCGCCGGCCATCGCCAGCGGCACGAACGCCGGGAACAATACCCAAATGTAGCGACCCTGGCTCATCAGGAGCCCAGAGCTTGCCGCGAGGGCCACGCCGACCAATACGAACGCGGCTTCCGTCCACCACCGGCGCTTCAAGAGCCAAAGGCCGAGGCCGAAAAACAGAATGACGAAGCCCAGATCCATCATGTTGCTGATCGGCAGCGCGCCCGACTTCAAAGCGGCCCACCATCCGCCGGCCGGAAAGATCAGCAGCCCGTCGAGCAGCGCCATCGGGCTACTCGGCCGGCGACCCCAGGCGCTCGACGCATGTACGAATGCGAGTGCATCGTCGAAGCGCCATGCCAGGTACGCCATGTAGGTGGCGGTGCCGGCCAGCACGGCCATCGGCGCCGAAACCGCCCAAACCGGCGCTCGCTGACCCTCCGCTTGCCGACCCACCGCTTGCTGACCGTACGCTTGCTGACCCTCCGCTCGATTACCCTCCGCTAGCCGTCGCCGCTGCACCCACCACTCCACGAAAAGCACGGGCGCTATCACGAGCCCGGCGAAACGCGTGAGGGCCGCGAAATATCCGAGCAGCGACGCGCTCTCCCACGCCCCACGCCGCGCCAGGTAGATCGCCCCAGCGCTCGTGAGCAGAAAGAGCGACTCCGTGTACACCGCCGAGCCGAAGAGCGATGTCGGGAATATCATCAGATACCACACCGCCCGATTGGCGACCGCTGCGCCGGCACGAGCTTCGACAAGCTGGAAAATGACGAAGCCGGCAGCCAGCAAGCTCAGGTTACTGATCACGATCCCCGCCAGCACTACATCCCCGAAAAGCGTAGCCAGAGCGCGCATAGCAAGTGGCAGAAGTGGGAAGAAGGGTACGGTTGGGAATGGATCACCCTCGATCTGATAGCCTTGCTCGGCGATGCTGACGTAGAAGCCGGAGTCCCACCGGCTACCGAGTACATCGACCAGCGCGTTCGAGGTGCCGCGAAGGTGGTACGGTGGCACGTCGAGCCGATCGGCGATGAGTACCGCGGACAGATAGGCCGCCAGGAACACCGCTAAGCGTGAAACGACGAAGGCCGTAAGCGGCCCGCCGACATCCGGGCGCGATAGAAGAGCCCGTATGCGTCGGCTAACAGACAGCAGCATCGGCCTCATGAACATCGGACGGTACATCGGTCTCGTCGGAACATCGGACGGTATTTCGGTCGGTAACTCCGGCGCAGCCTCATCGCCCAGCCTTCGCCGGCCGTAGCCGCAGAAGTGGATCGGCGTCGGTGACGTCGACTTCGCTCAAGAGCGATGCCGGAACACTGTCGACGTAGACGGGCCGCTCGTCAATCTCCCGGCTCAGAAGCTCCGTCAACGCTTCATGCGAGATGAGAAAGCGGTTGATCGCCTGCACATCGGGCCGAGATCCTTCGACCAATTGCAGGTATTCGA
>JBCLES010000153.1:0-2820 GCA_038913135.1 Anaerolineae bacterium | reverse complement strand
CAGAGTCGCGATTTCCTCTCGAAGCGGCCAGACCGACTTTCGCAGTCTTAGGATGTCGCGCTTGAAGTGGTGGACTTCCTGGATATCGCCAGGTTTCGAGTTGGTCAGGATTCGCAAATCGATGTCCTCGATGAGATCGCCGATGCGCTCGATAGCCAGGAAATATTGGTCGATCACGATATCGATGAGGGAATAGGCCAGATAGTCCGACTTCAACGTGCGGATCCTACCATTGGCGGACCTGATGCGATCGCGCACGGCATCGAATACGTCGCCTGCATCCTCCAAGAAGGAGATCACATAGTTTTCTCCGAGGATTAGGCTGACATGCTCAATCTCGACCTGGCTCGTCGCTTCGTCGAATGCCAACATCTTCAGAACGAAACTGATGTAATTCGGAAATTCCGCGGTCCTGGGGCGCTGGAATGGATTGACGAGATCCTCTAGAGTCAGCGGATGGAGGCCAAAGCGCTTGCCGATCGCCTCGATAATCTCAACATCATGAATTCCGTTGACGCTGATCCATGTGACGCCGGGTTCTTTGATAATGTCCCAACATTGATCTACGGAAACCGCACTCTGTTCATGCAGCGCGGTATCGCTGTAATGAAGGAATTCGATGCTCACCACTTCATGTCTCTGCTTGCCTAGGAACACGATGGTTCCAGGAGGCTGACCCGCGTTGCTCACATAGCTGTCAGGGCGCCTTTGCTTCATCGGTCGCGACATCGTTGTTGCTCCGCTGTAATGTCAAGCCGACACAAACAGACGTGCAGAAACTTTAGCTTGTCGTCGCGACCAAGGGCCGCCCAACGCCAACCCCTCAAACGGCCACCCCACCCATCACCTCGCCTGCCACCTCGCCCGCCATCTCCGTCGCTGCCTGCCCGATAACCCCGATCGCATGATCGATCGTCGCTTCGTCGGCGTTGGTGAAGTTTAGGCGGAGCGTAGCGGCCGCGCCCGGGACGTCCGCGATGTAGAAGAACTTCCCGGGCACGAAGGCGACGCCGTTAGCTACGCAGCGGTGATACAGATCCACGGCATCGACGCCTTCGGGGCCTTGCACCCAAACAAACATGCCGCCTTCAGGCTCCGTCCACCGAAAGCCGGGCGGCATTCGGCCGTCAAGGGCGGCGAACATCGCCTGGCGGCGTGATGCGTAAAGCTCGAGTATGTGCGGCAGGAACGCATCCAGGTGGCCGCCCACCAAGTATTCGGCCGCTATGGCCTGTGAGAAAGTGTTTGTATGCAGGTCGACTCCCTGCTTAGCGATGACGAGCCACCGCGCGAGTTCCCTCGGCGCCACCGTGAAGCCGACTCGGAGTCCCGGCGAGAGGATCTTGGAAAACGTGCTCATGTAGACGACTTTGTCCGGCGCAAAGGCGTGGATCGGCGGTTCGTGCTCGCCGGTGTATCTCAGAGCGCTGTATGGATCGTCCTCGAGGAGGAGGACATCGTGACGACTGATGATCTCCGCTATCCGGCGACGCCTCTCGAGCGGCAGCGTCCGGCCGGTCGGGTTCTGGAATGTCGGGATGAGATAGACGAACGAAACGTCGTGCTCGGTCAAGACACGATCGAGATCATCCGGCAGGATGCCTTCGTCATCGGTCATGACCTGCACATAATTCGGTTCGTAGGCGTTGAAGGCGGAGATCGCACCGAGGTACGACGGCGCTTCGATGGCGATGGTGTCGCCTGGATCGATCATGATCTTGGACAGGATGTCCAGGACGCTCTGCGAGCCGTTGAAGACGGTGATGTTGGGCAGCTCGGCCGCGACGCCTTTGGATGCCAAGTAGGGCACGAGCGCCTCGCGCAGCGGGCCGAAGCCTTCGGTCGCATCATATTGCAGCGCGCGCGATCCGTACTCGTCGAGGACCTGTGACGATAGATTGCGAATGATCTCAATAGGGAAGCTTTCCGGCGCCGGCAGCCCGCCCGCAAGCGAAGTCATGCCCGGCTGCGCCACTACCTTGAGAATCTCACGGATAGCGTTGGCACCCATGCGGTGGGTGCGCCGGGCGAGTCTGCGCTCGAGATCGGTCCGGTCCATGCGCTGCTCCTCCGGGTGTCGCGACGATGAGGCGGTTCACCGATGACCGACAGGTAGCTCGTGCACCTGCTCAGCTCGTCGGCAGCGAAGTGTAGCTCAGGCCAGGGCGAAGGACGGTCGTCGCGCGAGGTCGGATTGTTGGACCGCTCGAACGGACGACATGGGCTTGGACGCGGCTGCGCGCCGAGAGCACGCGACTTGAATCGAAGGTAAGTAGCGAGCGCGAGTGCGTAAAGTGGCTGTAAAACGCGTTTTTCAATCGCTGTGCTCGGCGCACGATCTCTATCATCCGCCACCGCCGAACGATGTTATCGGACGTAGAGGTTAGCGAATGCAGAGGTCAGCGAACGAAGTGTTGGGACTTTGACCCTTTGACCGGGACTGCGTGGGCTTGACATCGCGGCTTCATGGATCTTCATGGACATCGTGACTTCAGCGGCGGATCCAGCGCGATAGCGACCCGGCACGAAGACTGAGAGGACTCGAACCGATGGCACCAGACCGATCGTCAGCGAAAGGAATCGCGGTCGCCGCGACAGTGATGCTCGCAATGTTCGCACACCGGCCAAGCCCGCTCACGGCATTGCAGGGCGATGCTGAAGCCGATCCTCCACAGCTATTCGACCCTCTCGTCCTGCGCGAGGTCAAGTTCACCATGCCCGCCGCCGATTGGGCCGCTCTTCGCAGCTGCAACCGCGAATCCGCCGGCGGTGAGGATCGTGCGGCTGATATGGAGGTCGACGGCGAACTACTGACCCAGG
>JBCLES010000152.1:0-2827 GCA_038913135.1 Anaerolineae bacterium | reverse complement strand
AGTAGCGGGCCAGGCGCTCGTGCGCCGCCGCGTCGTCCTGGTCCAGCCACACGCCGTCGTGCACGCTGAAGCCCGAGTGCAGCCAGTCAAGCATGCCCTCGGCGACCTCGGGCTCGAACACCAAATGACGGCCGGCGACTCGGTTATCCAGCGCTCAGGCCACCCCTCCAGATTCCGGGCCATGCCGATCACTCATTCCGGCCCGGCCGTCCAAAGTGACCGGCTTCGTCCGGAATCCGTGATCGCCATCCTCCGGAATCCCTGATCGGCATGGCCCGGAATCCGTGATCGGCATGGGCCGGCGTATGCAGCCCTCACCCAGACCGTCCTTGCCGCCCCAACGTGAACGGAGGCCTCGATGGACTTCCAGACAGAGAATCACCGCGAGGCCTATGCGCGCCTAGATCAACTGCTTGTCGAGTCATTTGGTCGTCAGCACGTTCTCGCTCATCGGCTTGAGCCGAAGTTCCTCATCGAATTGGGCGATCCGACCACGATTGTGACGGTCGACTTCTTCAAAGGAATCGAGTCCTCCGTTTCCATCAGCCATTTGCTCGACAAGGTCATTGTGCCCGATGATCCGAAGGAACGCATGGCGATGCTCACCTACTTCCTTCGGGAGAGCGATGGGAAGGCATTCTGCACTTTTGCTCTACACGAGGATTCGGGCGTCCACGTGTTTCTTCTCAAGTACAGCCTGCTGGCCTCGCTGTGCACAGCAGAGGGACTCTACAAGCTTATCCTTGCTTCCCACAAGCAAGCCGAGCGCTACAACTCGACGACGTTCGGGCGCACGATCCATGAGACACGGTTCGTGTCGGGACAGCCATAACATGGCGCGCAGCTCGTCGGGGGGGCAAGCAGTCTCGTCGTTGCGTTTACCACCATTATGATGCCACCGGCAACCATCCAGCGAAACCGGAGCATGTGTTCCAGTTCGTCTGGGGACATGGCGTTCATCGAGATCGGAAACATGCGCGAGGACAATTCGCTATAGCGCCGCACCCGGGTCGCGAGCTCATCCTGGCCCACCAGCACGATCTGGAGAAGCTTGACCTTCACCGTCTCGTAGTTGAGCAAATAATGGATGAGTCGAAGCATGTCCCGCGTGATGTTTTGAGCCTCATCCACGAGAAGAACGGGGACGGAGCCCTGATCATGAGCCTCCAAAGGGAACGTCTCAAAGAGCTTCAACGCCTGTCAATCGTCGCCCCAGCCCAGCCACCGAAGTGACGACGCTTCGGTCCTGAGCGGGCTTCGCACCAGCAGCTCCGAATACGTCCGTGCCGGAAGGGTCATTCCTCGCGACGGACCGCGGGCAGAAACAATCGAACCGTGGGAAGCGCGAAAAAGGGATCGAGTGCGGCATCCCAGTACGGTGTAGGACACGGTTGATTGAGGTCGCTCGGAGCCGGCGCGCGTCCATTCAGGGTCACGATTCCGTACCCAATAGCCTGTTCTGACTCGCAGGTGGAAACGAATAGGGAGGTGGAGATTGACCGACCACAAGACTCAACGGAAAGTACAACGAACTCATTGCCTTCATGCTTGGTACCTGCGACGAGTCGCGTTCCATCCGTGCTCCACGCGATATAGCCTGGCCACTCTTTCTCATTGTAAGAGTCGGTAGGCGGAGGAATGCTGACGCGACCAAGTTCTTCAGCATAGTCAGGTGGTTGGTAGTCATACACCGCGATCTTGTCACCGGCATGAACTGCCAGCAATCCAGGATTGTTCCATCCCCAGTTGAAGGCAAGGCCGCCAATAGTACCGAGATCGGCCGCAAGCGGAATCGTGTAGGCCTTGTGATCCGTCAAGTCCACGGAGTTTAGCTCGGGCTTCTCCCAGCGATTCGTGACCAGATGACGTCGATTCTGAGCAAGCGCTGCATGAATTGAGAGACCGCGCAGCACCCAACGACTTCCTCCCTCTTTATCAATGACTATCGGTTGGATGTCGATCGACGCAGATCTAGGCGCCATGATCTCAGTATCCAGGATGTACACTTCCGCATCTTCGGTCACTACAAACGCGTCGTGCTCATCCGTTTCTACAAAGTCGTTCCGTCCGCGTGGGGCAGAAATTATCCAACTCGGACTATCTGGGTCCGTCCGCCAAAAACCGTGTCTAGGACCAAAGAACTCCTCATCAGCGCCTGGGTCTTCAGAGAGTTGATATCTCCCAATACCGGTGTTTGTCCCAACCTTCTCGCCGAATATGAGACGATCGTCATCGGGCATTATTGCCACCCCGGCCTTGGTCGCAACTTTGTCCGTGCCAAATGGTGATTTTAGAGTGCGAACGAACCATTCTGACACGTCGGAACTGCTGGCATCGAGCCAATAGGCAGTGCCTTTTCCGCCTTGACTCCAACTCGCAACAATTTGGGTGAGTGATGAATTCGTCGCAACCTGAGAATGACCGAGGTGATGAGGCCCACGATAGATGACTTCGCCTGTCGTGGTGTCGAACGCGGACAGACCACCGCAACCGAAGTCACCGGCACCGGACGTGAAGACGAACGCAAGATTCGTCCGGTCTTCGATAAGCTCAGTTGCTGTGCGGTTCGCCTCGGCTGTCAAGGACAGGCCAAGGGCAACCGCACTTGCAACAATCAATATTAAGATGGATGTCCTCATTCGACGCTCCGGTGGATGGGCCCTCCGAAAGCGGAAGGCCCATCCAGGAGGCAGCTGCGACCACATCAATGCTTCGTCCTAGCGATAGTAATAGTTAAGAGTTACGTCCAGTCGGACGTTCGAATTGTCGGGACGCGTTTCATCATATTCTGCGCAATCAAAGAGGTCGGGTAACGCGTTGGCGTTTG
>JBCLES010000151.1:0-2874 GCA_038913135.1 Anaerolineae bacterium | reverse complement strand
TCGCGACGAAATCGGTCTCGATACTCGGGTCCGCCGCTTCGACTCCATTGATGTCGGCGGCGCGCGGTGAGGCGATTGCAACGCGATCGACAGCTCCCGCTGCGCTGACTGCGGCAAGCACGACATCGGCAGGGGCATCAGCCAAATGCAGCCAGAGTGTCATGCCCGGTAGCGCGAGCGCATCGGCCAGAGTGGGCACGGATTCACCGGCGAAACTCGAGCTGAACCACGAGCCGGCGTCGCATTCGGTCAAGGCGGCTGCGGGCATCTCGGCCACGGGACCGCTGCAATCTGTGGTTCGATCGAGCGTCGCGTCGCGCATCAGAACCGGAATGCCGTCCGAGCTCAGGCGAACATCTATCCAGGCGCGCGCCGCCCCGACATCCGTCGCGGCGTTGAGTGCGGCCAGAGTGTTTTCCGGCGCGGCCGAGGAGTAGCCGCCCCAGCCGACGACAGAAACGGCGCCGGCGGCGGCTGACGGCTGGGCGAAGAGAGCGTCAGGCGAACGCGTCGGCAAGAGCGATCCGACCCGAAGTGCCGAGCCGCTGAGCAGAACGAGAAGGCCGGTTGTCGCGATGGCTCTAACAGCAGCAGAAGGGGTCATGATCTCTCCGGCGTGGCATCGTGCGCGATCGACTCTAGAACCGGGCCATCCGCGCAGAGCAAACGGCCGTCGTGCTCGCAGCTCCCGCAGATGCCGATGGCGCAGCGCATGTACGCCTCCCACGATAGCTGTGCCGGGACCCTATGCTCGAGACAGAGCGCTTCCAGCGCGTGCAACATGGGGTGCGGGCCACAGGCGTAAAGGCGATCTGGCCGGTCGGCCACGAACATCGGACCGACGACATCGGTCACGCGACCTCGCGTGCCCGCGCTGCCATCGTCGGTCGTCACGTGGACTTCGGCGCTGGCATGGCGCGTCGCATCGACCAATAGGAGATCAGCCGCCGTACGCGCTCCAAGGACGACCCGCACACGATCGCCAAGCGCGAGCATCTCGCGGGCGAGTAGGAGGAGCGGTGCGGCGCCGTAGCCGCCGCCCACAAGTACATGATCGCGCCCGCGCGCCGTGAAGCCTGTGCCGTACGGCCCCCTGAACCACACCTTATCGCCGGCGGCGAGGGTGTGAAGCGCGCGGGTGAAGGGCCCGACGGCGGCAATTGTGAACGCCAGCGGATCGGAGTCGAGCAGGCTGAACGGCTTCTCGTCGAGTCCCGGCAGCCACAGCATTGCGAACTGACCGGGCTGCGCGCCGAGCGCCGCGTCGAGAACGAAAGTCTTAGTGCGATAGTTCTCGGAGCGCACCTCGAGCAACCGGGCGGATCGGGGAAGGCCGGCCGCAGGGTTGGACCAGTCCGCGCGAGCCGATTGGGTCACGCCGGCGCTCCGTCGCCGCGGCCGGCATGCGGCACTGGAGCCGGAGTCGGCGCTTCCGGCCATCGCGAGAGCCGATCGTCAAGCGCTCGGCCGCGCACTTCGTCGAGGCTCAAGCCATGCTCATCGAGCCAAGCAGATATCTCATCGGCTATCTCCCGGAAGACCCCTACTCCCCGCGCATACACGGCCGAACCCACCCCTACGGCCGTCGCGCCCGCACTGATGAATTCCAAGGCATCCCGACCCGTCGTCACGCCGCCGGTCCCGATTATTGGGACCCTGACGGCCCTCGCGATCTCGTAGATGCAGCGGACAGCGATGGGCTTGAGCGCAGGTCCGGACAGCCCGCCGACTTGGTTGGAGAGAATCGGAGCGCCGCTCTCGAGGTCGATCGCCATTGCGGGCATCGTGTTTATGGCGCAAATTGCGTCCGCACCTGCGTCGACGACGGCTTGGGCGATCAACGCGATCGAAGGGACGTTTGGCGCGAGCTTCACGACGATCGGCGTGTCGACGGCGGCTCGAACCGCGGCTGTCACCTTGGCGGCCGACTCGCAAGAGCCGGAGAAAGGCTCGCCGAACTCCGAGCCGACGTTCGGGCAGCTGATGTTGATCTCGATCAGGTCGGGTCCTGCGCGGGCGACGGCCTCAGCGGCGCGGGCGAAGTCGTCGACTACGCCACCGAAAATACTCGCAATGAGTGGGACGCCGAGCACTTCGAGCGCGGCCTTAGCCTCCGCCAACAGCTCGGTCTCGGCATCGGCGCCTGGGTTGGCCAGACCGATCGCGTTCAAGAGACCTGGCCCGAGGTCGACGCACGACGGGTTGACGTGCCCACCGCGCGGCACAGGCCCTGCCGACTTCGCGGTGATCGCCCCAGCGCCCGCCCGCGCGCAGCGCGCCATCAGGGATGCGTGAGTGCCGAGGATGCCGGAGGCGAGGACGAGCAGATTGGGGAAGTAGACCCCTGCGATGGTGACGGAAAAGTCAGGCGAAGGGTCGCGGCCCGTCGTCGTCTTCTCCGCCATGGGTGTCTCCTGCGTGCCGCAAACTCGGCCTAGAAGCGTCGCCAACGGCCGATCGGCGCTGGCGGTCGACCCATTATATACGCCGACGTGTTGGATGCCCGCCGGCTCCGGATCGCTGAGCGGGCGCGGGCGACCAGGGATCGCGCCTGGAGATCATTCCCCAACCGCGATATAGTCCTGAGCCTTGCGTTGAATGCCGAACGGATCACGCCACCGTGCCCGACGTCTACCATCTCACCCACGGAAAGAACTTGGACTCGATAATCGAGAAAGGCGCCGTGTTGTCGAAGTATCGCCTCGTCGAGGAAGGTATCGTTCATGAGGACGTCGCAATCGCCGACATTCAGCGTCGGCGGAGAACGCTCGACGTCCCGATAGCTCCCGGCGGTACCCTGCACGAGTATGTCCCATTCCACTTCTGTCCCCGCTCGCCGATGTTGTATCACGTCGATCGAAGCGGGGCAACGGA
>JBCLES010000150.1:0-2909 GCA_038913135.1 Anaerolineae bacterium | reverse complement strand
CGGGCCTGCCAGCGCGGCTGGCCGAAGGAGTAACGAAGTGCGGAGAAATGGGGCGCCACGACCAGATGCGCGGTGCTGAACGTGTCGAGAAGCGGGTCTCGAGGGGAGGGGTTGTGCGGCGAGGGATGCGTTATGCGGTTCTGTATAATTGATAGTTGGGCGGCTCACACCAGAGAAGGAGCGACACCTCGAATGATCTGGCCCTGGATAGGATTCATCGCGTTCGTCCTGCTGATGCTGGCACTCGACCTGGGCGTCTTTCACCGCAAAGCCCACGTCGTCAGCGTAAGGGAAGCGCTGGCTTGGTCCGCCGTGTGGCTCGCCTCGGGGTTGTCCTTCGCCGTGTTCGTGTACTTCGCGTACGAGGGGAAGTGGTTCGGCCTGGGCACCGTTGCCGACGCTGTCGATGGCCTGGCGAACGGAGGGACGACGGCAGCGGAGAAGTACCTGACCGGCTACGTCGTCGAGAAGTCGCTCAGCGTGGACAACATCTTCGTGATCTCCATGATCTTCAGCTTTTTTGCGGTGCCGCCGCTCTACCAGCACCGCGTGCTGTTTTGGGGAATCCTGGGCGCGTTGGTCATGCGCGGCGTGATGATCGGCCTCGGGGCGAAGTTGATCGCCGAATACCACTGGGTTCTGTACATCTTCGCGATCTTCTTGATCCTGACGGCTGTCAAGATGCTGTTCCTCAAGGCAGGGCACACCGACCCGAACAAGAACTTCGTGGTTCGATTGACGCGCCGCGTGTTCTTCGTGACTGCCAGGTACCACGGTGAGCACTTCATTGTTCGTGCCGGTGCGCCCGCGGCGTATGAGAGCGAAGTTCCTGGTGCGCCATCGGTGCGAGACGAGGTCGTGGAGAGGGCTCGGCCTGGAACGCTGCTCTTAACCCCTCTCGCGCTGGCGCTCGTCATGGTCGAGACTACCGATCTAATCTTCGCCGTTGACTCTATCCCAGCGATCTTTGCAATCACTGCCGACCCGTTCCTGGTTTTCACCAGCAACGTGTTTGCCATCCTTGGCCTTCGGTCGCTCTATTTCGCGCTGGCGGGCATGGTTGAGAAGTTCCGATACCTCAAGGTTTCGCTCGCTCTCGTCCTGATGGTCGTCGGCGTCAAGATGTTGCTCGCCGAATGGCTGAAGCTTGCCCTCGGCAAGCACTTCAACCTGTACTTGCTGACGGTGGTGCTAGGAATCCTCGCAGCCGGGGCGATCGGTTCCCTAATAGCCGAGCGCCGAAGCATGAGCCGCCTAACAAACCGATGAAGCTGACGGTCGCCTGCGGCGCCCGCAGCTTATCGGCAGCGTTAGGCGGCTTGCGATTGTGCATACGGTGTTCAGTCGGCGGCGGATGGCGGTAATCATCAGGAAGCTCATGCCGATCAAAGGTTCCAAATCGACGGCTCCACCACCCGCATTTAGGGATTCCTCACGCGAGGCGAATCGGCGTTTCGCACTGGGGTTGGTCCGTGCCTTAGGGGGGGCCATCCTGTTCTCCTTACCGATGAATATGACGATGGAATTGTGGTGGTTAGGGTTCTACATGTCCCCGGCGCGCCTGGCTCTCTATATCCTTCTCGACATACCTTTACTCGTGGGTGTTTCGTATTATGCCGGATTCGAGGAGACCTCGCGCCGGACGGCCGATGTCCTGGATGCCTTCGCCGCTTGGTCCACTGTTTACTGTGGTAGAGCCGTTTGATAATCTGAATGTCAGCCATCTGTAGCACCTCGTTCCCTCCGTTCCGTTGGTCGTCCTTGGTAAGACTCCCAGCGTACCCGGAGATAGGGGCGCTGCAGGTGGCTCACTTTTCGGTGATCGCTACCCCGTTTTCTGGCCTACTTTTCGGTGATCGATAACATCCGCCGATGAGATCATCGGGAAAACCGCGGTACAGGCCGTTCCCGCCAGCATCGGGGCGATGCTCGCCCGCGGCCAATTCGGTGGGAGCCAACGGAAGGAGGAAAAGAGGCGGAGCGCGCACTACAGCGGGGGATTGTTCCTCATGGCGGTCGGGGCACTCTACCTGTCCTCAAGCCTTGCTTCGACCGAAGAGATAGTGCTGATCTCGTACAGGATGACAGCGTGGCATGTCGTCGCGCTGTTCGTATCCACTCTGCTGTTGATGCATGGTTTCGTTTATTCCGTCGTCGCCCAAGGCAAAGCCCCTGTCCCCGCAGACGCCATTCCGTTCTGGCCGATCTTTGTTCGCTTCACCGTAGTCGGTTACGCCATCGCATTGCTTGTCAGCGCTTACATGCTCTGGACCTTCGGGCGGACCGACGGCTTAGCGGCGGACCAAATCGTTCAGGCCATCATCGTGCTGGGGTTTCCCGCGGCACTGGGGGCGGGGGCGGCTCGACTGATCCTGTAGGGAGGATAACATGACCGACCAGAGCCATCAGAAGACAGCGAGCGAGATACCCGTCTGGTCTTGGGTCGTCGCTGCCGTCGGGCTGGTGTTCGTAGTGGGATCGGCGGGGTTCATGCTCTACAAGGCCATCGCCGGTGGCTCGTCGGCACCGGCAATCGTTACTCAGATCGACTCGGTTGGCCTCAGCGGGGATGGCTTCCTCGTCCAGATATCCGTTCTGAACCAGGGCGGATCAGTCGCAGCGGGACTTGTGGTTGCATACAACGACGCAAACGTAGCTGAAACGAGGCGCACCGGGCTCCAAACCGGATTGACACCCATCGTATACTGGGCGTCGTGATACACGATATTTGCTCACCCGCGCCCTACGGGGTAAGGGCGGAGCCATGCCTAAAGCCGGCACTTTCGCTGCAGATTGGCGAGCGCCGAGGGCGCTACGAGGTCGATCGGAGTCCGGATGGGGATGGCACCGGCACGCCCCGCCACGGTCGTCGACGGATCGGCGATCGGGCGACGGCGATCATGCGGCAG
>JBCLES010000149.1:0-2919 GCA_038913135.1 Anaerolineae bacterium | reverse complement strand
CGCTCTTGCGCACCCCGACACCCTCTTCATATCCATATCGTCAGGCCCCGCCGGAGGCTCGTCGCGCGCCCCCAGCACGTACGGCACACGAGTCCAGGACGGAAGGGGAACACCGATGTCCGATCGTCTGATATAATTGACATAATTATGCCAGGCGTACATCCATCATCACTCAAGACGCGCCCGAAATGGGTGAGCGCTATGTGGATCGCGGGCCGATCACTGCAGCTGCGCGATGTTGAGATCCTGAAGGCCGTGGCCGAACTGCGCGTGCTTACGACCGATCAGCTGTCGCGGCTGTTCTTTCCCAGCGCGAGCTCGACCAGCACCAATTGCCGAACGCGCCTGCGCTTCCTGGAGACGGCCGGGTTTCTGAAGCGGGAGTACCAGCTTCAGGCCCCGACGGATGGGCGCAAGCCCCACGTCTTCCGGATCACACCGGCGGGCATCCATATGCTGATCGAGGAGATTGGGCTTGATGAGGACGAGTTCCGTTGGCACCGTCGTGCCCGGCGCCTCTCTTCGCTGTTTCTCGCGCACCAGCTGGAACTCAACGAGGTCTACGTGCGTTTCATCGTTGCATTCATCGTCGAGGCCCCGTCAGTGCGCTGGCAGGTGCGCGAATGGTACGACGACTTCGACCTGAAGGAGTCGCACACGGCGACCTTCTCGATCCGGGATGATCGTGGGGCGGAAGCGTCCGTCGGCGTCGTGCCCGATGGGTTCATGGCCATCGCCCCGGTTCCGCAGTGGCCGCTGCTGCACTTCTTTATCGAGCTTGACCGCGGCACGATGCCCGTGCGCGCGCGCAAGCGCCTCGGTCACGGTTTCCAGCGCAAGATCCTGGCGTACAACGCGTTCTTCCGGTCACCGGAGATTATGACGCTCTATGGGACGCGTCGCTTCCGGGTGTTGAGTGTGACGACCAGCTTCGAGCGCTTGCAGAACCTGAAGGCGGCAACGGAGGGCGCCGACGGGCGTAGTCGCTACTGGTTCACGACGCTTCAAAACCTGACGACCAGAAACCCCTTCACCGATCCGATCTGGTATCGTGCCTCCGAGACTGAACCGCGCCCCTTGTGCCAGGATCCGACAGAATCCTAAGCCTTCGTGATGCGCGCCCGGCGTGCCCCAAAATCACTCCTCTTGCTCCACGAGGCCCGCTCACATTCTCAGCCACCTTCGTGGTCTGAGTCCCATGGATCGGTGAGGTGTGACCTTGTCGCTGCGGGCAACCGCGACACACTCAGCGCTCGAGCCGTGAACGCTGCGCGGGGGACGGCCGCCGGGCTGCAAATTCAGTGTAACACACGACTGGGTTCTGATTTGGGAAGGTGCTTCACATGCGCCGTTGTTATTGTGTACGCTATGCGCGCGCTTGCTTCCACTTCATCGACCGATCTGTCGGGGGTGCCGCCATGAGTCGTTCCAACTCAGATGTCGACGATGAGATCGCCGGCTACCTGACCGTCATGACGGTCATCGTGATCATGGTTGTCGCCATCGTCACCGTCGCCGTGCTCGTGAGCGTGGTTGCGATCCTGTGGGATGTGTACCGGAACCACGGCCGCAAGGGGCAGCCGCAGGCGGAGCACCTCCGTCAGGTCGGCTTCGCCGCCGTGATCGTGATGGCGCTTTCCGTCCTGGCCCTCTCCACCTACCCGGAGGCGGCGTTCTGGATCTGTGTCGGCACGCTCCTGCTCTGGACGGCGCGAGCATATACCGTCGGCCGGCAGGAGGAGCAGCTGGGCCTCCCCGTGACCGAAGCCGAGCTTGAGGAGATGGCGAAGCTCTCGACGTACCTGCCTGCAGCCCTTTGACCCGACGCTCGCCCTTTCCCCACCCGTAGCCGCGATCGTTCCCGCGGCCGGAGAAAAAGAGAACCCTTCGGCCGTGGCGCGGGTGAACTCCTTTGGCGAGCGGCTGAGCAGTCTCGGGGAAGCCATGCAGTCCGGATACTATTCCAGCTTCGAGGAGATCCTCGACTACCTACTCACACCCACGACCGTTGACATGGTGACGCAGGCCAACGTCCGACAGCTGTTGAAGGTATGATGCTGGCGAACACGGCGCGCGAGGACGTCATCCTGGGCACGGCCCAACGGCCGTATCCACATCCACAATTCCGCCTGTCCCCGAAAGAGCAGGCCTTCCACGGCCTGGTCTGGGGCTCGATTGGCACGGGGAAGTCGAAGTTCCTGCAGGCCTTGTTGCTGCAGCACATCAACAAGGGCCGCGGCGTCTGCCTCCTGGATCCGCACAGCGACCTGTCGCTGGACTGCATCCGGTATCTGGCGGCGCATGGGTACTTCGGGCACCCGGACGCCTTCGAGCGGCTCGTCTACATTGATTTTGGCTCCGGGCGATCGGTGCCGTTTAACGTGCTCAACACCCCCCTCGACCCGTACACTACCGCGCTCTATGTCCTTGAGGCGCTCACGCGCACGTGGCCGGATCTGTCCAACGCACCGCTGTTTCGCACGATCTTCCTGGCGTCGGCGGTCGTGTTGATCGCCAACAATCTGCCGCTGACGGCGATCAACCACCTGCTGCTGGACAAGGAGCTGCGCGAATCGTGCTTGGATCGCGTCGATGATCCGCTCGTGCGTCGGGTGTTTGAGATGTACGGCACGAGCCAGGCCGGCTCGACGTTGCGACGGGCGTTCCTGTTGTCCTTCTCGCCGATTACCCGAGGCTGTCTGGGCCAGGTCGACAATGTCTTGAAGATGCGTCAGCTCATGGATGAGGGCCGTAGCCTCATCGTGAATCTGGGCTCGATTCCTGACGTGGCTACACGGCGCCTTGTAGGAAGCTTGATGTTGGTGCAGATCGAGCAGGCCGCGTTGTCGCGGGCGGATATCCCGCAAGCGCAGCGCGTGCCGTGGACATGTTTTGTGGACGAGTGGCCGGCGATCGCGG
>JBCLES010000148.1:0-2985 GCA_038913135.1 Anaerolineae bacterium | reverse complement strand
CGTCGGCCACGCCGTCGCGACGGTGCTGCGGATCCAGGAGGGAAAGTCCTGGCACGAGGCCCTGACGATGCCCCCGCCCATCTTCCTCATCTGGGACATCTATCTCCTCGCGCTGATGCAATACCTGAACGCCGTCGCCCGTGACAAGCTGCGTGCCTTGCGGCCGGCGCTGGACGTGGACGATGAGGCCTTCGCCGGGCTGGCCTACCGGCTCACCGTAATGCCGGCGCGCGAGACGTTGGTCTTCGGGCTCTTCTGGTTTATCGTCGCCATCGGGATGTTCTGGGTGCTCTTGCCCGCGGTGCGCGCACTGGGCTACGGAGATTGGGAGATCGCCTGCACGATCGCGACCTATTTCGTGGGCGGCGCCGCAGTCTACCATACCATCCATCAGCTGCGCACCGTGAGCTACCTGCACAGTCTGGTGAAACGGGTGGATCTGTACAACCTGGATCCGCTGTATACGATGAGTGGGCTCACCGCACGTACCGGTGCGGGTCTGGCACTGCTCATCTACATCACGTTCGTGATTCTGCCCCCACAACTCGCCACCACCGCCTTCGGCGGCACGCTCGCGGTGGTCGTCGTCCTGGCCGCGGTCGCGTTCGTCGCGCCGCTCACCGGCATCCACCGCAAGCTGGAGGCGGCGAAGAAGCGGGCGGTGGACGACGTCAATCAGCGCCTGAAGGGAATCCTCGCCGAGCTCCACCGGCGCATCGACAGCGGGCAGATTGACGGGCTTGATCCGTTGAACAAGGCTACATCGGGGTTGCTAGCCGAACGTGACATCCTGAACAAGGTCTCGACGTGGCCGTGGCAAGCCGCGACGCTCCGTGGCTTCGTGTCGGCGCTAGTCTTGCCGGTGCTGCTGAAGTACGGCCAGGAGATAGTGGCGCGCGTCTTCGGGATGATGGGGAAGTAGGCTGGTTAGCCGGCGTCAACGACTGAGCTCGTCGGCGCCGATCATCCGGGCCGCCGAGGCGCATTCGGGTGTGGACCCGTTCTCGAAAGCGGCCTTCGTGACGCCGATGACGCGCTGGGGCCAGCCAAGCACTTCGGCGGCGGCCGGGAAGGCGTTTTGGAACAGGTAGGCGTTCTCGTACTGGTCAGGCAAGCCGACGACACAGACGAGTGCGCCCGGAGCCACACCGTGCATGGACGTTTCAAGGCGGGCCATCGTGGTCGCCGAAACGTGGCGCGCGATGTGCCAACTCAAGCCGCGGGCCCCCAGGCTGACGAATTGGGCGAGGCAGAAGACGGCCAATAAGGCGTGGGCGTGCGGCAAGCGCGGGGTCAGCTGCGCTGTACCGGGTCCTGCGGCCAGACGCCAAAGCGCTACAACGGCGACGGCGGCGCCGGCTGAGGCGATGAACGCTGTCCGCTCGGCCACAATGGGCAGCGTGGCAGCGAGGCCGGCGATGCTCCAAAGGACGCCGACTAGCAGGGCGGTGAGCGCTCTGTGCGTCGCTTCGAGATCCGCGAGAGATATCTTGGCGGCGCGGATCGCCAGCAGGGCGAGGACGGCGAGTACAAGGAAGCATGTGGTCACGGCCGCGATGGTTACCAGGCGCAACCAGGGCGATGAGTCGTGACCGAACGTGTGCATCGACGCCGGGAACCCGACGAAGAGCATCAGGAAGTAGTAGACCAGGTTCTTGAGCAATCCCCCGGCATCGTGTGTGGCGCCGGCATAGCCGGGCAACCCCGCCGCGAGGCGCCACGGCACGTAGACGCTGAGGATGGCGAGTGGTGCGGCGAGGCCCGCGAAGACGGCTCCCAGTCCACGCGATCGGTGTTTCACGAGATGGGGCAGGCTGCACGCAGCAAGCACTGGCAGCACGGCCAGCCCGGTCTCTTTGCTCATGATCGCGGCTAGGGAGGCTACGGCGATGAGCGCGATTCGGAGGCGGGATAGTTTGGTCAAGTAGTCTAAGAAGATGCAGGCGGCCGCGAGGATGAAGAACCCAGCTAGCACCTCGTTGAAGGCGGCCAGCCAGAAGGTCGTCTCGGCGTGGACGGCCAGGGAGCTGAAAACGAACGTCCCTTGCCACGCGGCGGTAGACGTGCCGAGGAGCTGGGTGCAGAGCCGGCCGACCAAGATCGCGCACCCGGCTAGGCCGACGAGGCAGAGCCACTGGTATGGCCAGGCCGTCAGGCCGAAGAGCCGCCAGAGGACGTGGATGACGAGGTCGAAGAGCGGCCGGTACCAGCCGGAGAAGAGGGAGCTGAAGACGGTGGGCCAGTCGGCGGGGGTGATGTGCGCGTCGCGCTGGAGGACGAACCAGTCGTCGGACACGAATGAGCCGCCGGTGAAGAGGCCGAGCGGGAGGATGAGGAGGAGGGCGATGGCGGCGGGGCGTTGCATTCCGGACAGTATAATACGGCGACGGGCCAGGCGTGGTTGGCGGGGAGCGGTCGGCCGGGAATCGACGCATGAGGAATTGACCCGGCGGGGGTGTCTGGCGCGAGGCGCCGAACTCGCACACGTTTATCCCGCCTAGGGACTTGACTCGACTACGAACGCTCCGGAGGCCCGCGGCGCTCCGGCGCTCGCACAGGCGGCACCTCGCGCCAGACACCCCCGCCGAGCCACGATGGCTGGCACAGGGAGACAAAACCAAATGCACGTGCAGACTCACTCGGGATGAGCAAACTGTTCGTTTCGAGCGCCACCAAGGTGAGGCGGTATCCGCGCGCGGACCTTGCCGCAGTCGCCTTTCTTCTGGTCCTCGCCTTGGTCGCCGTCGGGCCGGGAATATTGCCCGGCCGCACGCCGCTGCCGCTTGACGTCCTCGGTCTGTTCGAGCCGTGGCGCCTGGAGTGGCCGGTGCCGGAGAACCCTCTGCTGGGCGACCCCGTGATGGAGTTCTCGGCGCGTGTGGCGGTGGCGAAGGCCTGGCGCGGCGGCCATTTGCCGCTGTGGAACCCGGCGGTTATGAGCGGTCACCCCCTCGTGGGCGACAGCATCGCCGCGCCGTTCTACCC
>JBCLES010000147.1:0-2998 GCA_038913135.1 Anaerolineae bacterium | reverse complement strand
CCCCTTTACTCCAGCCTCAGCCAAGTATTTGGCCATCATAGCTTGGATGGCCCGCTTGCTCATAGCAGATCCAAACTTCGTCACCCAGAGTCCGTCGTGCTCGCATGATGGCCGAACGGACAGATAGGCCTTCAGAGCCTTGCAGGCCTTGAAGTTCAGCGGAATGGTCGCCAGCTTGCCGCCCTTTCGCGTCACGCGTGCGTATCCGACGTTGTCAGGGTCTGGAGTGACCTTCGTGGGCAGCTCGATGTCACCCGTTCTCATGCCAGCGACCTCCGCCAGACGCAGGCCGGTCTGAAGGAACACCTCCAGCATGGCGGCATCTCGCGGGTGATGAGAGCATGTCCGCAGCAGCTCTTTGTACTCCGAGTCGCTCAGAAACCGGGGCTCTCGCTTGGGCTGGTGGGGGAGGGGAAGGCGTGCACCAATGTCCACGCGCAGGATGTCCTGGCGATAAAGGAAGGTGAAGAACGCTTTGATCGACTGGCACTTTCGCCGCCGTGTCGCCGGCGCATACCCGCGAGAGTCCATCTGCGCCTGATATGCCTCAAGGTGTGCCAGAAACACGACACCTAAACTTCGCACACTGCGCCTTTCAAGAAACGCTTGGCAGTCCTCCAAGTCCTTCCGATACTCAACACGTGTACGGGGGGACAGATTTCGAGACGCCATCCCCACCGTCTCAAACACCGCAAGGCCCTGAGAAACAGTTGTCGTTGCAGACATGGTCAACATCAAATCGATGCTTGCAGATGTGTTTTCATCAAGTGTCATATTGTTATGCGTCTAACAACCCGTTAGATGCATGTTATGCCACACAATCACAAGGAAAGTGGGCGGGTTTCTACGTCTAATCCATGGTTAGACGCATAACCGATTCTAACAAGCGTGTTGGTGCTTTGTCAATACCCTGGGCTGCCTAAGCATTGGGTCAAGTCTAACTCAAGTCTGCCATGAAAAGGACTGCGTATCAGGTTCTGGAAGCGGAGCGTACATAGTGTGTGATCCAGTGAGGAATAATTCTCACAACGACCCCTCCTCCCGATCTAACGACATTCCAACCAGGCTCTGGAGTCGCATTGCAGCTATTTCGGCGGACTGCCGAACCTCCGGATGCAGAAGCCACCTTTCCTCGCACGCTACGTTGCGCAGAACAGCAAGACTAAGTGCATGAATGACTGCCACATGTTCCACCATACTGTAGATTGAGCTGACGACATCATGAGGTTCCAAGTCCATGTCGCCGAGCTTTTTAATTGAGTGCACTCGCCGCGATCGTCGCGTTCCACTCCAGCGCATCGCTCCTCGCGCCGCTCACGGGGGACCGCGCTGCGCTGGTGGGCGCCATTCGTGCTATTGAGCCTGGTCGGGAGACCTGTCTCGTGTGCGGAGTGGAAACCGGAGCGGCCGAACTGGCCGGCCCCCGGCACACGGCGGGTCATTTGGCGACCTTAATTCTCCTCACGGATGGGAAATCAAACCCAAGGCCGGCCAGCGAAGCAGCGGACCGCGCTGCCATGGCGAAAGCGGATGGCGTGCTATTGTTCATGGTCGGCCTTGGCGCGGATGTCGACGATGCTGTGCTGTCGGCGATGGCCAGTCGGCCGGAGTACTATTACCGCGCGCCGCGGGCCGAACAACTCGCCGACATCTACATCATGATTGCAGGCGCGATCCCTTGTCCCGCCGGAGCGTTCTGGAGTGGGCGTTAGCGTCGAACTTATGGCGATGCGGGTGCGGGATCGACGGACCACTACGCCAGAAATCATGGTAGGGGTCGGGGCCTCCGACGAAGAGCACCCAGGAAGTGTATCGTAGGAGCCAGGAGGCACCGGACCATGGGCCACTCGAGAGCATCCACAATACGGTCGTTTATGAGACTTCAGTTCGACTGTTTCGAAAAGGAGGGTTTTCGAGACGCATCCCGTGTGCGAGCGAATGAGACCCTCAGTCGGTTGGCAAAATGCCGCCGGTAGCGACGACCTCGGCAACGCCATGTTGTAGATTGAATCGCTTCCAGAGGAGTTCAAGGCGCCGACCGTGTTGGTATTATTCGAGGAGGTCGACGGCCCTTGCATGAACGGAGCAGATGCGCTCAGCGATGCGCTGGGCCCGTGCGTAGCGCATTGGGCCCAGAGTATACTGGAGGTGGCCTACCCACAATGGCAGCCGCTTCGTGCCCTCTGGTGTCTCAATGGCCGCGTATCGCCCCACATTGGGATCCTTGCGGCTTGTCAGCTGATCCTTGATCCACTTGATGTCCTCTGCAAGCGGTTCTGGCAGGGCGTCTTCGTCAATGTGAGTGAGCTCTAGGTAGGCGCGGATGAGCCGGGGCTTCAGCTTCTCCGGCCCAACTGCAAGCTTGTAGACAGCGCTAGAAAGCAACACTTCCGCGTCGCGCAGCGGCTCACACGGGAAGTCCAGCACGATGTATTCTTCGTCGCTCATGGTAAAGACAACCACATCATAGTGTCTCGAAAACCCACCGTTTCCCTTACCGTGCCCAGTCAGTCAGGGCGCGGCCTATCGGGTTCTCAGCTTGCCACGCCGGACCCGGGCGAGGAAATCAAGGTTTCGTTACAACCTCCCGGAGCCTGGCCGGAACGAATATCACGGATTCCGCGCGTTGTCAAAGTTCAGGTGAGGCAGCACAGTGGAATGTAGAGCTGAATAGTTGCGAGACGGTCGGTGTGCCAGTGAAGGCCGGTAGTCTCGACATCAAGCCCCACGTGAGCGATGGAATGCGCCTGAACGAGTACGTCCTCGGTAATATCACCGGAGAGAAGGGAGATTTGGGGTGCTTCTCCCTGAATGTGATTCAATGTTGCCTCTCAGGGGCTCAGAACGTGTGCGGCCTCTCGCGTCACTCTCCTATGGACAGGAGTTCTTGAATGTGTTCTCGGCAGAGCCTAGGTGCCCATCGAATTGGGTGCGTGTCAGCCTACCTATGTCGTCATACTCATTTACGGTTGTGTGAACTACCCTCCCTCGCTCAACC
>JBCLES010000146.1:0-3040 GCA_038913135.1 Anaerolineae bacterium | reverse complement strand
GGTCGGTACCTGGTCACCGTCCGGCGCTGCCGGCGGGACGACGCGATGGGTCGACCTCGCGATCGCTTCGGACGGCTCGCGCTATGCCTTGGACATCGGCGGCGGCCAGGTGCGTGGTTGGGACGCGGACGGGCGGATCGTCGTCGAGATAGACCTCCCTGCGACTGCCCGAGGCGCAGAGCGGCTAGACGTGCTGCCCGACGGGACGCTCGTCGTCCTCACGGGCGACGGCTGGGGCTTTCGCTTCGCACGGGACGGTGCCGTCATGACCGTCTGGGAGGCCGGGCGGCTCGATCGGGGCGACAGCCGGCCGGCCGATATCGCCACAGACGCGGCCGGACGTGTGTACGTGACCGATCGCGGCGTGAACGTCGTTACCGTCTTCGAATGGGATCCCGATGCCGTGAGCGCGGAGCCACTCGAGGTTGCGGAGGGCTGCGCGTTCGAAGGCGACAAGCGCGCGGCGCCGGCCGAGGTCATGCTCGGCGAAGAGGTCGAGATCACGCTGAGCGTTCGCGGCGCATGCGCTGCTTCGCGCACCGGCATCGACCTCGCCGTGATCCTCGACACCTCGATGGGCCGCGGCAGCACGCGCGGCGTTCGAACGGCCGTCGAAACGGTGCTTGAGCTCCTGACGCCGGGGGCGGATCGGGTTGTGATCTTCGGCGGCAAGCCCACCCGCTTGAGCGGCGATGTCCAATTCGTGCGCCGGACCCTCCGCCGGATCGAGCTCGGCCAAGAGGATTGGCTCCTCCTCGAACCGCTGAAGGCCGCTGCGGCCGAACTGTACAGCCCTCGATCTCGGACAGGCGCACGGAAAGTGATCGTGATCCTCATGGCCAGCGACGGAGTAGGCGACGATCTGGAGTTCTGGGAACGGGATCGCGCGCGCCGAGACATCGTCCGCGAGGCGGGTCAGGTAGACCGGCGGGGCGCAGAGATCTTCGGGATCTGGTTCAAGACCGGCGGCGGCGGCAGCGGCAGCACCGACGGCGAGCACCTCTTGCGAGATGTCGTTTCGACATCAAGTAATCTCCTCGACGGCGGGTCCGATCGGATGCTGGAGAGCGTTTTCGCGAACATCGTGGGGCAGGTGAAGCCCACCAGCCTCTTCTCCGAGATCGTCATCACCGACACCCTGCCCGAGAACATGACATACGTCGAAGGCTCGAGCTCCCCGCCGGCCGAAGTGGGCGGCCGAACGCTCGTCTGGCGGTTGGTCGACGTGCCGATCGTCGGTACGGGTGTCAGCTTCCGGGTGCGGCCGACCGAGACAGGCGAGTGGCCGACCAACGAGTTGGCCCACGCGGACGCGTCGACGCCGGACGAGCAGCACCACCGCATCGACTTCCCGGTGCCGATCGTGCGCGTCGTCGCCGCCCCGACGCCAATCCCGTCACTCACGATCGAGCCGACCCCGACCTCGACCGATCGCCCGACCCTGACGCCCGAACCGACGCCGACTCCCATCCCTGGCCCGATCTACCTGCCGATCGGCCTTAGGGAGTCATGCGAGGCGCGTCGAGCGCGGCTCGACGTCGCCTTTGTGATCGACACCTCGACGAGCATGAAGGGGCCGGCGCTAGACGCGGCGGCCACGGCGGCGCTTGTTTTCGTCGACGCGATGGGCTTGCCTGAGGATCGGGTCGCTATCGTCACCTTCAACACGACAGCCGACACCAGGCTGCCGCTGACCGGTGATCGGACGGAAGTCGTGGCGGCGCTCGGGCGCCTGGCGGAAGCGGTCGCTCCAGGAACGCGCATCGATACGGGTCTAGACGAGGCCCGCGACGCGCTCGGTCCCATGCCCAGGTCCGATGATCGGATTCCGGTCGTCGTCCTCTTGACAGACGGCCGGCACGAAGGCGAAGACGAATCGGCGATCGCCGTCGCGGACGGTCTGAGGGAAGACGGCGCCGCGATCCGGGTGGTCGGCTTGGGCGACGGAATCGACGAGGCGGTGCTCGAACGCATCGCGGGCGATCCCGATGCATACCGGCGCGCCCCGAGCGCGGACGAACTCGCGGAGATCTTCGCCGGTCTGGCCGAAAGCTTCGGATTCTGCCCGCCGGAACGGTTTTGGGGGCGCCGCTGACGGAGCGGGGGAACGGAAGCCGTGCCGTGGAGGTGATCCGCAAGATGGGCCGCCGGTGTAGATGCTAGCAGCGCACCGCTGGGGATGCGCCTTTCGTCGCCGTTGCCATCGGTAAAGGGCCCGCTACGCAAGCCCAGTGCTTGGTCGTGGGCATTCAGCCACGCCGCGTTCTCGTCGGAGCCGACGTCGTGGAGGACGGTGTCCATCTGCGCGGCGGTTGTCCCACGAGCATGAGCGCGCTAGCGGGACCGATGAGGCGTTTCACACTTATCGATGTTTCCGATCGTCTTAGGGGTTCCGAGCGAGCGCGACCCAGATCAGCCCGAATCCCAGCAGCAGCAGCGTGCCGGCGAGCCCGCCGACCACGCCGACTAGGCCCAGGCCGATCGTCAGGGTCGAGGCGGTAACGGCGCCGACGCCGAGCTGGCCGTTGAGCGCGTGGGCGGTGCCGGTCCAGATCAGCTCGCGCGCCGGGCCTTCGATCGGGTGCTGCCGGTCGAAGCCTGTCCAATAGCGCCCGTCGTTGGTGAACTCGTGGTCACCGGCTTCGAACGTCTCGCCCTCGTACTCCACTTCCTCGTCGAGGGTCACGGTGACCGTCGTGTTGAGCGTGTGGTAGCTGATCGTCCCCAACTGGTACATATATTCTGAGGCGGTGTTGACGATCGGGTCGTTCGGGTCGAGCTCCCGGTCGCTCAGTGTGAAGCCCCAGTCGTTGGAGACGAGGTCGAGGATCTTCTGCGCCCCTTCGGTCGTGCCGCGATCGGTGAGCTGGCCGTTCTCGTCGTAGCTGAGCTCGACGCCCTGTGTGGCGCTGTATGCCTTCAGCGAGTTGATGCCTTGCGTCGTCCTGAAAAGTGTATAGCCGGCGACACACATGCCGAACAGGCCCGAGACGATCATGACTAGGCCGAGGGTTCTGAGTCGTGATTCCAATTTGGTTCC
>JBCLES010000145.1:0-3099 GCA_038913135.1 Anaerolineae bacterium | reverse complement strand
GAGTACCCAACGCACACGAAGTTATCAATATGACCGTCTTACGATGGTTCATTTCGCTCTACCTCCTGAATAGTACTACACTGTAAAAAGCCGGACGCATCCCCCATGCAACCCGTCACGATGATGATATCTCGGTCGAATTGCCTCAGATGATCGGCGACCTCCATTCTGATGGCGGGTTGGAACTCGGAGGCGCACACTCACATCTTAGAACTACTTTTTTGTGTGTTTGGACAAAACCGTCGCCCAGTGGCAACCGCGTGAAGCGGGTGCCTGAGGTGGCGACTGGCCGAAAGGAAGGAACTCGGCCAAGCATGGCGTATGTCAATACAATCCAAACTAACCGAGTACCGGGAACGATTCTACACGGTCTTCCCCGCATTTCAAGCGACGTCCGAAAGTACCCGGGCATCGTCGCCTGACCGTACTCCCCTTCCGTGGGCAGATGAGGGCCTCTCGGATCGATCACCCTGTCAGACCTCGCACTTCGCGAACCCTACCGCTGGCCGCATGACTCCGCGGCGGACGGGCTTATGACTAAACCCGTGGTCAGTACTCGTTGGAGGCCGAACGTGCGTTGAGGTGGCTCGCTCGCCCGAGCCGGACGCAGAGGACTCTCCTGGCCACGGCCTTCACAAATCTGTGCGAACGAGCTGCTCCGAACGTCATTGGCACCAGAGTGATATTCCCAATTGATTCGAGCGGACCATTCTACGTAATGCTGCTGCTTCCGCGTTGTTAAACCCCAACGGCGAGAAATTGGGTCTTGACAACGCGAAACCAGGCATATACTTAATTCGTGGCGCTGGTATCAACACCCTGATCCACCCAGGAGGGCGAGGTTGGCGTGAACCAGACCGGCCGAGAAGCACAAGCGCCACACGCAGCGGGCCGTGTGCCCGACCACGTGAACACAGACCAGAATTTAAGGAGAGCCACATGATCGTGCGTCCTGCTATCAAGCGAGTCGCGATCGCCGCTGTGACGACTGCGGTCGTACTGGTCGGAGTCCAAGTAGTCGAGGCCACTACATTTGGCTGGGAAGTCAACTCACCCGACGACATTCGCGTACTGCGAGGTAGCGGTGTCGTGGGGCTCTATAGCGCAATTGCTGACTATGACTCGACTAGCGAGCTCACCATGGGCTACGGGGTATATGAGAACAATAAGACAACAATCAATGTCGTCAAGGGAGACTACAGCAACTTGTTTGGGAAGAAGATTGCGATTGCCGTCCCCTACATAAAGACTATCTTCGGCGATTGGTTTGAGTGCATAGACCCAAAGACCGCTGCCCTGACTGGTATGTGCTGGCTCGATAACAGTATCGATTACGGGATTATCTACATCAACACTGCAAGCCCCGGTTATCAGAGATGGGCGCCGGTTTCGCATTGGCCACAGCGACTAGCTGCGCACGAGATTGGGCATATTGTTGGGCTTGCGCACCCCGGACACCCTTTTCCATCGTGTGCTGAGGACTCGATAATGGAGCAAACGAAGTGTATTGGTGCGACGACCAATCCGTTCGATCACGAGCTTACGACGTACGACAAAGACGATATCTCGGACATCTACTAAGCTCGCCCGGCCTCAACCGACTGAGTAGTTAGCTACTAAGGAGTCCATCGTGAAATATCAAGCGTATGCCCTTCTCGCCGTGACTATCTTCTCGGCCGGGTGCCTCAGCCGGCCAGTGGGCGACCTAGGAGACGAAGGCGTTCAACCCGAAAGCCTGGCAGAAATTGTTCGCGATTCGGAGGCGATCGTCGTTGCAGAGTATACAAACCTCATCAACAAGGGGGAAGTCACCCTTGTCGTCGTCGACACCCCGACCCCTCCAGGAACGCAGAATCTGCCAGACTTCACAATGAACGTCCTGCTAACGGAGCTGTCTGTTGAGTCGGTCCTAAAAAGCGATGGATCGGTGACGACCACGGCGCCGATTTCGTACACTATGGGGGGCGTGGTGCCGGTTGGGTCGGCGGCGCACGATGCGGATGCGGATTCGATGTGGCCTCACGTTTGGCCGGTGCGTACAGAGTTCATTCTGTTCGTGAAGAAGACGGCGGGGGCCAATACCTACGCTGTCCCTTGGGGAGAGTGCGGCCGCGTCCTTACGGGCGGGACGGAGGTTACATGCTCGGACGGTGACAGAACCGTTCTCTCATATATGGAGGGACTCGACCGAGACGAATTCATCTCCGCGATCCAAACCGAGGTCGCAAACCCCAACCCGACGGAAACCCCGTACCCCTGGCCGACCCACTCCCCCGAGCCGCCCGAGCCGACTCCGTAGCACGTAGCTCGATCACACGAAACGTCCCGGCGTCGACCGCACGCCGGGACGTTCTCGTTTTGGCCCCTTGTGTATTGCGCAAGACGACTCGGAAGAATTGGCGCCTTGCCTTCCTGCTGGTTGCGGCTGGACTCGTCTGGCAATTGGTGCCTAAGGTCTTCGGGCAGGGTGGAGGGAGCAGCTACTCGTACACCAGTGAACCTTATGATGGCTCGAGCCTGTACGTTTCGGTGTATGAAAACACCATGGCCGACTTCACGGCGTACAAGGCTGAAAACGACGCACGGATCGACGCTTGGTACGCCAACCCCAGCGCCTCTCCGCTCGTCGACGGCGAGTCCGTCCGCGTGACCTTCTACGAGCCCAAGTCCATCGCAGAAGCCCTTCAGCTCCTCGGCGCGACGAATACGGCTATCCAGATTGACAGATACCGGATGGTTGGTACTGACTCTCAGGATCGGATGCGCTTCTTTGACGGCTTTAGTAGCATCGACGCATCGATGCTCTCCGGCCAAATCTTCGGTCCCGAGTGTGACGTTGACCCCGCCCTGTGCAATCCGATCATCTATACTGGAATCATCGACATTCAGTTCCGGATGATTGGTGGCTTGGCGAGCCTGAGGGCCATGCGCAATTCTCCGGAGATCTTCGTGGCCGACAGCACGGGCATCGAGGTTATCAACAACATTCGGCTGTCACAGCCGGGTGCTGGCTACAGTGTAATGTCACTTCCGAGCCCGATGTATGCCGCGGTGGTGACCATCCCCTAAGTCGTATCTCCAGCATGATATCTGCAATGT
>JBCLES010000144.1:0-3112 GCA_038913135.1 Anaerolineae bacterium | reverse complement strand
GCGCGATGTTCGTGCTGCGACGCTCGCGGGCGTCGCTCTTGGGATGGCTCAGTACGGCTATGTGGGCGCACGGATGATCGACTTGGTCGCTGTCGTGATCGTTGTCGGGCTCTGGATCACGGCGAGCGGGCGCTCGCTCTTCCGAGGGCGACCATTTGCAGAGGCGATAAAGGACGCGGTGCCGCCGGGACCGCTCTTGGCGGCGGTCGGGGCATCGCTTGTAACAGCCGGGCCAATGATCCGCTGGGCGATCGTTCGAACCGACGACTACATGTCTCGGCTCAACACTGAGGGGCTCGTCCAGAGCGGGCGGGCTGACGCGATGCTCGGCGAGATCGAAGGCCCGCTCGCGCTGGCGCTAGTTCAGGTCCGCGATGCCGCCCTAGCCTTCGTCGGTGCCCCGGCCGTGCAATTCTATTTCACGTCGCATCCGATGATCACGGTGCTCTGGGCCTCGCTGTTTGTGTTGGGTTTTGCGCTTGCAGTGCGAAGGGTCGGCGAAACGAGATTTCTGATGCCCCTAGCGCATGTGCTGGTCGCCGGAACGGTGCTCGCGTTGGCATCGAATACTTCGACCGCGGCCTATCGGATCACGGGCGTTATCCCTTCGATTGCCATCCTCGCCGCGGTCGCGCTCTTCGCGCTCATCGATGCCGCTCACGGTATGGTTGCGACTTCACAGGCGCGAAGGATGCCGGCCGTCTTAGTTTCGGGCCTTATCGTGGGCTTCGAGCTGTGGGCTTACTTCGGCTCGTTCGCTCCGGGCTGCGGATATTGGGGGCGCCCGAGCGCCATCACCTCCGCGGCTGGAACGCGCATCGGCCCGCCTGGAATGTTCGGCGCCGTTTTCGCTCTGGCACGCCCTGAAGCGGATCTAGGCGCTTTCGAAAGCGTCAGCTACTTGACGGGTCGAAAGGTCGAGCCGATGGCGTCATCCCCCCCACCAGAAGGGGCGAGCGACCCGGAGGCACCGGTGCCAGAGCGCACCATTTGGGATGTCCTGCCGGGCGAGAGTCCGGCGAACATCGAGGCCAAGATCGGATTGGGACCCAAGCCGGTGTTGGTGATCGCGGTTCCGGATCGAACGACTGAGTTCGAGTCGCTGCTTGAGCTTCACCCGGATGCCCGTGCCGGGTCAAACGTGTGGTGCGGCGAACTGGTGCTCTCGTGGTTTGAGGTGGATGCAGAAACACCATGAGCCGGGAATGTGAAGCCGGGGTTGCGCGGTCGATGCAGCGGCACCCTGGACTGCGAGGGCGACGTATACTTCGCCTGGTTGACGCCCATGGACCGAAACCCGGCTATCCGAGCCTGCTCCGCGCCGCGTGGAACATCTCCTCGGCCATGTCGATCATCTGCTCGATGCCGAGCCTATCCACGTCGTAGTCCGGGCGCGGGTCGGTGAGCTCGGCAAGCAGGCTGTCATCGACCTCGACCATTCCGACAGCCCTCAAAGCGCGAATGAAGCCGCCCTTTACTCTGCGGCCGCGGTTGCGAAAGCCCTGGAGCCAGACGTCGTCGAAGTCGACAAAGCCCATACGGCGCAAGGAGACGAGCGTGCCGAGCATACCGCTTTTGGGCATGACGCCCGCGACGCGACCCGCGACCTCTAAGTAACCGCGGCGCCGCCCAGGGGGCTGAGACTCGTCGAGGACGAGCAAGCGGCCGACGGAATTGCGGACGAAGGAACGAAAGGCGGGCTCATTGGTCTGACCCGCAAGCGTCGGCTGGAAAAGCATCGCCAGTCCTCCCCGATCGTCTGAGCCGGGGAGGCCCGTGAAAACGCTGTACAGGGGCACCGCTTCGATCGCGAGCTCGAGATGGCCTCCGCCCGGAGCCTGCCATGGGTGTCGAGCCAGAACTATGCCGCGCAAAAGACTGAGTTCGCCGATAGGCACTTCGCGCTTCTCGCCGTGCGCGTCGATGATGCTGTAACGAATGTGGTCCTCCGCCACGCGCCCGCTGATATCGGCGAAGTCGACAGCGGCGCCCGTCATGACGTAGGTGACAGGGATGAGTTCTGAAAACGGCACCTTGCGAACGGCGAGTCCGGATGACCGGAAGGCCTGCAGCGATTCGCGAGCCGGCGCCGAGAGCTGTGCGACACGTCCGGTTGCCGTCGGCAACCCATCCGCCGACCAGCCGATGTACATCGCTCGCCCGCGCACGTTGGGCGCGGTGCTGACGACAGCGGCGGACAGTGTGTCGAGAATCGGATCGCTCATCCGCGGAACGGTATGCGGGCGGCGACAGACTGTCAACGCTGAGCGGTATCGTTCTACGATGCGCTACGTTGGGCAACGACGAGTGACAAGGACAGCGCGGAGTGACTATGTTCAAGTCCGGAAATCGCCCAGGCGACCGGCGTGGAGCGGACTGGTGTCCGCGGGGCGGCCTCGGGGAAGGCCGCCCCTCCATGGTCACTCTGCGTATCGGTCAGGATCGTCCGACCCTGGCACTGGCCCTGTAACCGGCCCCGGACCTGTCACCGGCCCCGGCCCAGTCACTGGCACTGGCCCTGTAACTGGCCCCGGCTTCGGCTCCACTTCCGCGCCAACGTTGCGAAGGCGCCTGAGTGTCCCGTCTCCGCCGTTGGTCTGGCGGGCTATGAATTCGGAGGCTGCCTTCCTGCCGCCGAGACCAAAGGCAAGGCCGACCGCAACGGCGACAGCGAGGCCGATCGAGCCAACGAGTTCCGTGAGAATGCTGGAGATCAGCTCGCTGTTCGGGAGCACCTGTTCGAGGGCCGTTATCGCCGCGAGAGCGAGGACGGTTATTCGGGCGATGTTCGCGATCGTCGCCGTGTACTCGCCGCCGATCCCGCTGCCCAAGACCACATCGCGCATCAGATTGGCAAAGTAGACGCCCACTGCGAGCACCACGGCGCCAAGCACGACTTTCCCGCTGAACGCGATGAAATCCCCAGCGATGTTGCCGAGTTCGCCAAAGCCAAGGCTGCTCGCCGCGGACACCGTCGCGAAGAGCATGATGAAGAACAGCACGACGTAGCCGAGCACTTCGGACGGTCTGCGTCCCGCCGGGGTCGAAAGCGCGTGTTCGCTTAGACCGAGCTGGCCGAGGATCCGGTCGAAGCCCATGCCCGCTAGCAAGT
>JBCLES010000143.1:0-3116 GCA_038913135.1 Anaerolineae bacterium | reverse complement strand
GAGCATCACTTATCAAGTTGAGACGATCGCCTAGCCGCGCCTGTCGCACCGAGAAGAACTGATTGGCTGAAGCCGCGGCATGTCCTCCGCCCGATCCGATTGTCTTGTGTTCACGGCTCAGAACCGCGACGACATCGCAAAGAGCCCAATGATCGGGCGGCGCGATCGATTCCGCGAAGGAGGACGGGCTATCGGCTCCGGCGTGCCACAGGACAAAGCCGTCCGGTATGGAGCGCGCGGCAGATCCGGAGCCACGGCGCGCGAGCGCCGACAGTTCTCGCTCTTCCAGCGCGACGCCGGCGGCGGAACAACCGGCGAGTGTCAGGGCCGCGAACCCGGATGCCGATGAGGCAATTCCCGTCCCCATCGGGAAGCTGTTCGAGGATTCGACGCGAGCGCCTGCCGATATCCCTGCGAGGGAACGGATCAGGTCGAGGTGAGCGCTCACCCGCGCGCTGGCTTCTGTGCCGGCCGCTTGGCCGTCGATGAGCACATCGTCGACGCGGAGCGAGTGGTCGAATGTCACTTCGGTTCGAGATTTGGCGCCGCTCAATGTCATCGAGAGGCTTGCGTTGAAGGGCAGCCGCAGCCTGGCATTGACGTTGCCCCAATACTTCACGAAAGCGATGTTCGAAGGAGCCACGGCTGTGGCGCGCATGTTCCGTCCTGGGATGTGTGTTCGGATGCTTCAGTGAAGGTTAGCGCGTGCCGCGCTGTCTGGCTGACCGCCGGTTCAAGGGGACTGATCGGAGTCCGATACGATCGTGCCGCCGGCGGTTGGATCGCCTGCGAGAGCCGCGGTGAGCGCGTCTGACCGATGGCCTGAGAACACTCTGGCCTCGATAGGTGTGTCGCGTACAAGAGTCAACAGCGCATCCACTTTGGCAGCCATCCCGCCGCTCACGTCCGAGATGCCCGGTGCAGTGGCGAATGAGCCGATCTCTGCTGCGCTCGCAGAGGTCAAGCGTTCGATACGAACTGCCATGGGATCGAGCTTCGGATCTCGCGTGTAAATCCCATCAACATCCGTTGCCATGATCACTCTGCATGGCTTGAGCGCGGCCGCGAGCGCCCGGATCAGGGCGTCCGTGCTCGCGACCGCGCCCCCTTGATCAGGATCCGTGGCCGCGTCACCGTACGTTACCGGCAGCAGACCGGCACGCAGGATCCGTTCGATGGCTTTGGTTCGCGCTCCGATTACAATGCCGGCGCGACACCTAGCGACCAGCCCGCCTGGAATAGGGACCGCCGGCAGTCCGGCGTCGATCAATGCCTCGACGACAAGCGCATCTAGGCGGGCCGCCGCTGCCGCTACCCGCACGAACGCGAGTCGATCCGACGGCCGTTGCTGAAAGCCACTTTCGATGACCGCTCTATGGGCAAACGAGCCGCTACCGTGGGCGACGATGAGGCGCCCTTCGAACGCGCCGGGCCAGGCAGCAATCTCGGAGGCGAGGCGAGCGATCACGTCGCGCCGCGCCGACTCGAAGCCGGCCTTGTCCGTGATGAGGGCGCCGCCGAGCTTGAGTAGGACGAGCCCTCTTTCGCTTTGCGTGTCGGGACCGAGGAGGCTCATGACCCATGCTCCGAGCGTTCGATGGTCGACCTGTACACACGCGGCGCCCCGGACCTCCGCATGGCTTCCTCGATCCATAGCGCTAGGCTTTCATCGTCCGCCAGCGCGATGACCACGCCGCCTCCACCTGCACCGCTGAGCTTTGCGCCGAGTGCGCCGGCCTGGCGGGCCGATTCGACCAATACATCGATTTCCGGAGTCGAAACACCAATCGAGGCCAGGATGGATTGGCTTTCGTCCATGAGGTCGCCGAGCGCCACCAGATCGCCTTCTGCAAGAGCCGAGATCGCGTCCAGGGAGAGGGCGCCGATTCGTTTGAGCCACCTATCGTAGTCCACGGTTTTCAGCGCTCGCCGCTCCTTCACTCCGGCCACCATGTCGCGCGTTCGGCCCGGCGTGCCGGAATCGGCAACGACCAAGTGGAATGGCCTTGCGATAGCCAGCGGCACTGCACCGTCACTGCGCGTGAAGCTGATTGGGCGTTCCAAGCCAATGACACTCGTATCGATGCCGCTTGGCGTACCATGGGTAACGCGCTCGCCCTGCAGCGCGGCATACGCTTCGGTCGCGGGATCGCGGCGACACCCGGCCGCAGCGCGTATCGCCCTCGCGGTCGCAACCGCAACCGCGGCGCTCGAACCCATGCCACGCCCGGTCGGAACCTGGCTCCGAACCTGGAGTGACCACTCGGGAAGTCGGTCCAGTGATGCGCCTTTCATCGCCGCCGCGATGACGGCCAGTATCGCCCGCCCATCCTCATCGACCGGCTTGCTTGCGATACTCTCTTCCGAGCCTCGAAGGTCGACTATACGCTCGCCGTCGTCGAGTCCGCCGTCGTCCTGCTCCGCGTCACAGAGTTCGCCGTCGTCGAGTCCGCCGTCGTCCTTTTCGCCGACATCCAGATCGCCAGTCCGAATCGCTTCGGTCCCGTTCCCTTGAGAAGGCGTTTCGGCGTGCGACGCGAGCGCCCGAAGAACGCCTTCGGGCGAACGCAAGCTCTCGAGCGACGCACTGACGACTGCCCGTCCCTCTTCCATTGGGAAGTGCGCCGTAAGGCTCAATTCAAGCCCAGCCGCATGCACTTCGGCGATCGCCGCGACCTCCGTCACGGGCACGGCAAGCGCCGGCTCACCGTAAACCACCGCGTGTTCGCCGATCAATATCACCTTGCCGGCTGCGCTTGCCGATCCGATCGGCGGCTCGCCGGAGTCCGCGTCTTTCACGGCGCGAGTATATCGGGCTCACTCTGTCCGGCCAACGCTGCCACGCTACGAGCTTGTTCACAGAGCTTGCAGCCGCGTACAATCCAGGTTGTCCTTAGGGCAGACCATCTCAACTACCATCCCATCCGGCTTCATCCAACGCGCGACTGGAGATCCAGTGGTGTTTACAGAAGACCACATCGTCTACATGGATCACTCCGCCACCACGCCCCTCGACCCGCGCGTGCTCGAGCGGATGACGCCCTTCCTCAGTGATCTCTACGGCAATCCTTCGGGCGCGTACAGCTTGGGACGCCGTTGCCGCGGGGCGCTCGAGT
>JBCLES010000142.1:0-3120 GCA_038913135.1 Anaerolineae bacterium | reverse complement strand
AACGCTTACCAGTTAAGATATCAAGCTAGCCCTGGGACTGAGGCTGGCTGAATCTGTGCTTTGCACAGAAGGAGGTTTCAATGTCCTCAAGGTTCACTGATCGACTACTGGACTTCCATGCGGCGGGACTGTCGCGCCGAGGCTTCTTGGCGAAGGTGGGTGGGACCGTCGCCGGCCTGGGGCTAATGCTGGCAGGAGCGGACGCAATGCCGCGCCGCGTGATGGCAAACCACGGCTGCTGTAATAGCCACGCCCACTGTGGCAGTTGACCGGGAGGAACGTGCGACAATGTTCAGTGCATTACTGTCGGCTCTCCAACGCTCTGTTGCGACACCGGGCACGTCGGAGCCACCGAGACTATTCACCAGTGTCATGTCTGTAATTGTGCAGGAGGCGGCCTATGCAATTGCGAGATTGACACAATGAGTGCGTGTCCGTAGGTTGACCCCCATCCCGATGCCCCACACCTCGTTGACGACAGGAAGTGTGGGGCATCAGTTTAGTATGCGTATTGATTAAGGCGGCAGCAATTTCTCAATTGAGGGCGGCGTCATGAACCGACATATCACCGTTGTTACTTTGATCGCTACAATCGAAGTGGCGTTATCAGCCATGTTGCTTCATGCAGCCCCGGCTACATCTGGTGCAAATCCGGATGAGATTCATCAACGGATCGAGTCCAGCTGTGTCGCCATCATTACCCGATCGCTTTCTTCCAACACGATTCGCGACTGCGACGACTGCACCATCGAGATGAACCTCGTTCCGAACTGTAGAGGGGAGCCGTTAAACGTTGTCTTGGTATTGCTCGGCTATGCCAACCCGGCGATTCCGGAAGCACAATGGAATCGCGCGTGGACCAAGTCCGCGATCGACGCACTTCGATTATCAGATCACCCGAACACACGAGTTGGGATCGTCTACGTCCGAAGCACGGCGTCTATTCTCCTAGAACTGACGGATGCCGAAGACCGCGTTCGAGCACGGAGTAATGTTGTCTATGCGAGCGCGGGCGCAGGAGGGGATTGGCCGTGCTTCTCTTGCGGTTTCCAGAAGGCGGCGCAGGTACTGAAAGAAGTAGATCGGAGCAACAGCGTCATCGTTTACATTGGGGCAATGGTTGGGCGTCCGCTGATCGACCCTGACGACGAGACGTACTATAGAGACTGGGTGAAGGGGACAAGGACGGCAAAGACTGCCGCGGATATCCTTGTCGTAGGATGCCCGTTTCGGTTGTTCTCCTGCAAAGACTGGGGTGATTGGTGGAAGGAGGCGACGAGAGGTTACTACTTCGAAGGTCTTCAACAGGGTGCGTTCGAGCGGGCCGTGGAGGATATTGTAGAAGAAACGACAACGACCACGGCCGCCGAACTCACTATTCATGAGATAATCCCTCCGGAGCTGGACTACATTCCTGGAAGCGCGCGTCCCGATCTCACGTCGTTCGATCCCGTGACGGGACGCGCCCTGTGGCAACGACCAGGCGCGACGATCACAAACGGTCATCCCATCTCCTTCACGTACAGAGTTGAGCCGCGTGGGTCACTCCGGATTCCTTCGGCGGTTTCGTTCGAGGCGGGGCGTGCCGTGCTGACGGATACTTTACGGCGCTCTCGCGAGATCAGGGTGCCCGCGTCCTTTTTGACGATCACCGAACCCTGTGCCCCCATCGTCACGCCCTCCCCCAGTCCGCCCGCGACGGCGACCCCACCGACCCCCTCCGCGACAGCAACGCCGACGGCCACCCCGACGCCGACGTCCACACTCATTCCTGGGCCGGTTTACCTCCCCCTCGGCCTCAATGAGGCCCCATGCACTCGCGAGCAACGGGCCGATGTCGTACTCGTGATGGATGCTTCGAGCAGTATGAATGAACCGACAGAGGGCGGGTACTCCAAGCTCGAGGCCGCCCGCTTGGCCGCTGCGGCATTCGTAGCACGGCTGAACCTTAGCGAGGGCGACCAGGCGGCTGTCGTTGCGTTCAACAGCGATGCGCGCGCCCTCATCGGGCTCACATCGGATCCGTCGGCGCTAACGAGGGCTCTCGACGGAATCGCGGTGTCAAGTCAGACATGTATCGTCTGCGGCCTCAAGGCTGCGAGCGAGGTTCTGGAAAGCGATGCTCGAATCAACTCAAACGAGCCGGTGATCATCTTGCTGACCGACGGTCGTTCCAACCCGCGGCCGGTGAGCGAGGCGGTGACCGAGGCTGATCGACTAAAGGAGGCGGGCAACGTGATCTTCACGATCGGTCTCGGCGACGACCTCGACGACGGGGCTCTGATCGACATTGCGAGCAAGCCAGCCTTTGCGTTCCGTGCCGTCGACGGGTCCGCGCTCGAGGCGATTTATAGGGAAATCGCGGTGACGTTGCCCGGGCCGGCGGACTGCTATTGGGGACGGCGATGACAGACACAGTTTCGGGCGTTGAAGAAGAGGCGGTCGCGAGCCTGTTCAAATGGTGACCCCACCCGCTTTGATGGACAGTCAGATGCTCCAGATGGGCGCTCTCGAACTCGACGGGCGTGAGGAAGTCGAGGGCGGAATGTGAACGCTGCCGATTGTAGTAAACCTCAAGATACTCGAAGATCTCGCGACGTGCGATTGATCGGGTGGCGTAGTCGGCGTCGTGAACGAGTTCGGTCTTGAGCGAGCCGAAGAAGCTCTCGCATGGCGCGTTGTCGAGACAGTTCCCGGTGCGGCTCATGCTGGCCTTGGCACCGATCTCGGCCAGGCGCTGGCGGTAGCGGTGGCTGGCGTACTGGCAGCCCCGATCAGAGTGGTGGATGAGTCCGGCCGGTGGCCGGCATCGGGTGATGGCCATGTTGAGGGCGTTGAGGGCGATGCCGGTGGTCAGACGGGTGCTCATCGACCAGCCGACGATCCGGCGGGAGAAGAGATCGAGCACGACCGCGAGATAGAGCCAGCCCTCGCGGGTCGGGATGTAAGTAATGTCGGCCAGCCAGAGCGGTGGTTGTCAAGATAGTTGTCGCCTGAAAGCACTTCATGCTGCTTGTTGCTCGGGCGTGGATTCTTTGGTCGGGTTCAGCCACACGTCGCCGACGTGGCCCCAGTTTCGGGTCGCCCCCGACCACCGTTTTGGATTGCGCGCTTGGGCCG
>JBCLES010000141.1:0-3141 GCA_038913135.1 Anaerolineae bacterium | reverse complement strand
ACCATCCGCAGTACGATTTGGTCGGAGGTGGTTTCATGGCCTTGAACATCAAGAACGCGGATGTGGAGCGGCTGGCCGCGGAGGTTGCCGGGCTCACGGGTGAGAGCAAGACGGAGGCGATCAAGCAGGCGCTGTTGGAGCGTCGCGCGCGGCTTGCAGTTCGAAGGGGCCGTCAAGGGCGCGAGGCGGCGTTCCTGAGGTCGTTGGAGTGCAACATCTGGCCCCGCATTCCTCCGCACGTGCTCGGCACGAGCCTATCCAAGGCGGAGCGGGAGGCGATCCTGGGCTACGGACCGGACGGCGTATGATCCTGGATAGCTCCGCGATCATCGCCGTCCTATTGCAGGAGCTGGGCTACCAGCGCCTCGTCGCCGCGATGGCATCCGCCGAGGTGCTGTCCGTGGGCGCCCCGACGTTGGCCGAGACCGGTCTCGTGCTCACATCGCGTTTCGGTCCCACCGCCACCGATGTCTTGCTCCGCATGCTCACCGACTTCGACGTCAACGTGACGCCGTTCGACGCTCATCATCGGCCGCTGGCTGCTGAGGCCTTCGACCGGTTCGGTAAGGGCAGGCACCCGGCCGGCCTCAACTTCGGCGACTGCCTGGCCTATGCCATCGCGCGCACGGCCGACCAGCCGCTCCTGTGCGTTGGCGATGACTTCCGACAGACCGATCTCACGCTCGCGTTGTCCACCATAACATAGATGGATGTTCGGCCCCCGAGGTGGTGCCGACTTCCACCATCCTCGACTAAAGTCTTTGGCGGGCGATAGAGCCCAGTGCCCAGAGGGCGCCTTTCGGCGCCACTCCAGCGGACAGTGGATCAGGGGATGGGGGACGGCACCGCCACAACCATGCGCACGCGGTCGCGCGGGTGCAGCGCCTCGGCCGTCGTCGGCGGCGTCGTGACCGTCGGCAGGCCCGGTCCTTCGAGCTGGAACAGGTGCTCCGTGTGGCGCAGGTCTTTCAGTCGGTGCGTGCCTTGCCCCAGTCGCGCAGCCCGAAGCCCGCAAGTACCAGCTCGCGCACGATGTCGGTGAAGAGGAACGTGACGGTGCCGGTGGGCAAGGTGGTCATGATTGCTCGCTTGACGTCTCGAAGGCTGGGAGGCCATGGTGCGTCGGCGAGCCACAGCGCGCAAGCGGCCCTGATAGAAGCGCTGAGGCGACATGTGCAGCAAGCGAAGGTCGGGCGTTGTGGCCGAGCGCACGTCGAGCGACTGGACTGCAGGGCAAAAATGGCGAGCGTCTTGTATGGGCTGCCAGCTACCGCTACCATCCTGGACACAGGAGGTGGCTATGGAGACCATGGTTTCCAAGCGGGGCCAGACGGTTGTCCCTGCGGAGATTCGTAAGAGGTACTGCATCGAGGAAGGCGACCGGCTGGTCTGGCTTGACGACGGACAGGGCATCCGTGTCGTTCCCGTACCCGCGGACGCCATCCGAGCGCTGCGCGGTTGCGCGCGCGGCGAGCCGCTGCTGGATCAGCTCCTTGCCAGCCGCGCCGAGGAACGAGATGGTGGCTGACTCGATCTATGTCCTGGACACATCGGCCATGCTCACGTTGATGGAGGACGAGCAAGGCGCAGACCGCGTACAGGAGATCTTGACGGTCGGAACGGTACTGGTGCCGTGGATCGTATTGCTTGAAGCGTACTACGTGTCGTACCAGGAACGCGGGCGTGAGGAGGCCGACCGGCGCTACGCCTTAATGAAGCGGTTGCCGAGCGCGGTCGACCATGGAACGGACGAGCCGGTCCTCCTGATCGCGGGACGGCTCAAGGCTAGCCGCCACCTGTCCCTGGCCGATGCGGTAATCGCCGCCGTGGCGCTCGTTCGCGGCGCTACGTTGGTGCACAAGGACCCGGAGTACGAGGCTGTAGCTGACGAGGTGAGGCTGGAAGCATTACCGTACAAGGGCACGGAGACAGTGGCTGGCCGCAGGTAGTCGGCCCCGAACTCGTCGCCACGATGACCAGCCTGAACCCGTGGTTCGCGGGCCAAGCGCGACGGGATACCCAAGGCCAACGGCCAATGCGCGTAGACGTTGCACCATCGTACCCTGCCGTTCGGACGGCGACATCCGGAACGGCTGTGATTGGCATGGGCGGACAATGCCGGAAGCCGCGCCCATGCCTGCACCCGTGGGTGCCCCGGTGGACGGGCTCGCAACGGGCGCCGCGTGCGAACACGCGGCGCTCCAGTGGACAGTGGATCAGGGGATGGGGGACGCCGCCGCCACAACCACCCGAAAGCCAAAGTCGTAGTCCCTGCGACCGGGGCGATTGTCGTCCCGATAAGCGGCGCGGGCGTTCGATTGATCTTCGGACCACCCGCCGCCCCGCACCACACGGCGCACGGCGTTCGAGATATCAGCTACCTCGCGTCCATCGCCTGCGCGGTAGGGATAGCCGTACTCGGGATCGTCGTCACTCCTGCCAAACGCACTTGTCGTCCGCTCGAACACGTTGCCGGTCATGTCGCAGACCCCTTCCCGCGTGTCGCCGCCCGGCAAGACGCCCACCGGCGCCGATCGCCGCAGGTGCGTTTCGGCCGTGTTGCATTTCAGCCGGTCGAACGCATCGCTGTAGGCGTAACGCCGGCCCTCCGCCCCGCGCGCCGTAGCTTCCCATTCGGCCTCCGTCGGAAGTCGCACCGGCAGCCCCGTTTGCGCCGACAGCCAACCACAGTACGCCCGCGCTTCGTACCAGCACACCCCCATCACCGGCTGCGTCGGGTGGTTGTACCGCGCATCGCCCCAGAAGCGCGGCTCCGTCTCCCGCGTCGCCTGCCAATGCCCCTCAATCGCCGCCTCAAAGCCCGCGTCGTCCAGCTGCAGCCAGCCTTGCCAGCGCTCCTCGGCCTCCTTGCTCTGGAATCGTCCCTCGTTGGCCACCTGCTCGAACAATGCCGGATCGGCCAGGAATCGCTTCCGCCACACGCGGCTGTTGGCCTTCGCCCCTTCGTTCGCCAGTTCGCGCCGTTGCCAGCGCCGCCCATCCACCGTGTCCCACCACCGCTCGTCCTCATACCCGCCGGCCGCCATGAAGCACGCCCACTCCGCGTTCGTCACCGGGTGCTGCCCGATCTGGAACCCGGCGAGCTCGACCGTGTGGCGCGGGATGTGGGCAGATGTCACG
>JBCLES010000140.1:0-3208 GCA_038913135.1 Anaerolineae bacterium | reverse complement strand
GCGAGGCACCTCCACAACTGGGGAGCGCAAGTCTCCGTCCATTTGACCTCGCCCGTCGAGAAACTAGCACGCATCCCAGCTCACCAGCTGGCAATTCTGCGCAGGATGGACGTACCGATAAATCTCGCGGCTGAAATGAGCCCTACAATCTCAGGTGATCTCGTCGTCGATGGGGTTATCGGCTATAGCCTGCGGGGCACGCCGTACGGCGCGGCAGCAGTTCTCATCCGCTGGGCCAACGAGCAGGAAGCACCAATTCTGGCGCTGGATGCTCCCTCGGGTGTGGATACGACGACCGGGACGGTATTCGACCCGGCCATCCGCGCCACCGCCACCATGACGCTGGCCCTCCCCAAAGTGGGTCTGCGGGCTCCGGGAGTCGAGGATCAGGTCGGCGAGCTGTATCTGGCCGACATCAGTGTGCCGCCATCGCTCTATTTCAATCTTGGCATTGGTCTTCAGGTCGGCAGTATCTTTTCCGAAAGGGAAATCGTCCGCTTGCGATAGGCAGTTGACGTACCTCGAACAGCACGGCCCGCTCGAACAGAACACCGATGAGGAGACGAGAATGTTCAGGCTGAACAGCGCCCGTCGCGGAGACCACTGATTGACATGAGCCTGAACAAGTATGACGTCGCCATCATCGGCTCCGGCATCGGCGGCTCGACGCTGGCAGCGGTGTTGGCGCGGCAGGGCCTGGCGGTGATCGTGTTCGAGGGCGGCGCGCATCCGCGCTTCACCATTGGCGAATCGATGATCCTCGAAACATCCGAGGCCATGCGTGCGTTGGCCGAGTTCTACGACGTGCCGGAGCTAGCCTATTACAGCTCGGAGAGCTTCTATCCTTATATCGGCACGTCGCACGGGGTCAAGCGCCACTTCAGCTTCGTCCATCACACAGCCGGGCAACAGGTGGACGTGAACAATAGCCTGCAAGCCGTCATCCCCAAACTGCCCTACGGGCATGAGATTCACATTCAACGCCAGGACTCCGATTATTTTCTCACTTCTGTCGCCATCTCATACGGCGCGACGGTACTACAAAACACGCTAATTCAAGACATCCATGTTCATCCCGACGGCGTGGATGTCATCACTCAAAAGGGCCAGACGTACCACGCCGAGTACATCATTGACGCAGGCGGGATGAAGTCCCTATTCGCCAACAATCTCAATTGGCGGCACCGCGAGTGCCTTAGCCACTCACGCACCATCTTCACCCACATGGTGGATCTGCCCTGTTTCAATAACGTCGGCCCGACGCGCGCGGCGTTCGGCCATCCCTACCGGCTCTGTGAAGGTACGCTGCACCACATCTTCAAAGGCGGCTGGCTGTGGGTGATTCCGTTCAACAATCATCCCGCCGCCACCAACCCACTGTGCAGTGTCGGCCTGCAGCTCGACCCACGCCTCTATCCCCAGTGCGACGAGCTCAGCCCCGCCGACGAGTTCTTCAGCTTCGTCGAGCGCTTCCCCGACCTGCACGCCCAATTCAAAGATGCGCGCCCGGTGCGCGACTGGGTGCGCACGGGCCGCCTCCAATACTCCGCGCATCACATCGTCGGCGACCGACTGGCCTTGTTGGCGCACGCCGCCGGCTTCATCGACCCGCTGTACTCGAAGGGCCTGTACATCACCCATGCGAGTATCTTTCTCTTGGCCGATTTGCTGCTGCAGGCCAAGCAGACCGGCGACTACTCGGCGCAGTCCTTCGCCCCGCTGGAGACCATGACGCTCGATTACATCCACATGCACGACCGGCTGGTGGCGAGCTCCTTCAAGTTTTTGGGCCACCCCAAACTCTGGCCCGTCTATGCGGTGTTGTGGTTGCTGGGAGCGTACCTGGAATACCTGCGCCTCGTCACCAACCGCTACCGAGCCAAGAGCCGCGCCGACTATTTGGAACGCATGCGCCCCCACCGGCTAGCAGGCGGCGGCTTCGACAGCTTCTTCGAGATTCAGGAAGAGATCGATGCGCTGATGGACCGCGTCAATCCCGACGATGAGGCCGACGTGGAGTATACCGTCGCCCAGATTCGCGCCTGCTTCGCCCGCTTCCCATGGCTGCCCATCGTCTTCCGCGAGCTCCTGGAAGGCAAGAATCATTTGCCCGACAATAAGCTGCGCCTGCGTCTGCTCAAACCCACCCGCGGCTTCCTCGGCAATGGCATCTATCGGCAGCATTTCTTCGGCGGCGTACCGCTGCCGGAGCTGGCCCGGCGCGCCTGCGCCGATCAACTGCGCTATGCTAAGCCCGCCATCGCATGGCGGCGGCGGACCCAGGCGCGTCTGGCGCAACAAACCCGGCCCAAGCATGTTCGACGATAGGCTGCGCCGCGCCAAAGACCGCTGGGGCGAACCCTTGCTGGCGCGATTGCCCGACATACCGCCCCTGGCGATGACCTTGGCCGCGTTTGCCGCGGGCGTGGTCGCCGTCATGCTGGCCGCCTGGAGCGCATATCTGTGGGCGCTGGGCTTCTGGTCGCTCAATCGCCTGCTCGATGCCTTCGACGGCCTCTTGGCGCGGATGCAGGATCAGCAGAGCGATTTGGGCGGCTATCTGGACATCTTGTTGGATTTTGCCATTTACGCCGCGTTGCCGGTCGCCGTGGTCGTCAGCGCACCAACCGAGACGCGCTATCTCGCGCTGGTGTTGATGCTGGCGGCGTTCTACGTCAACGGCGCCTCGTGGATGTACCTGGCCGCCATCCTGGAGAAGCGCGGCGCCCCACCGATGAACGACGCGCAGCCGGCGCGCGACGTCGCGGCGCCACGCAACATGACCACTGTGGTCATGCCCGCCGGCTTGGTGGGGGCGGTGGAGACGTTCATCGCTTATTGCGCGTTCTTGATCTGGCCGGGGGCGATGGCATGGTTGTTTGCGGGCTTCGCGGCTATGGTGCTGTTCACCACCGGGCAACGGCTGGTGTGGGCCGTTCGGGTATTGCGCTGATGGCGAAGCTAGGAGCCGGTCAAGCAGCCCCAGACTTCACGCTGCCCAACACCGCCGGAGAGTCCATTGCACTATGCGACGTGCTTCAGGGTGGCCACCGCGCCTTGTTGATATTCTTGCGCCACCTGGGCTGACTGCCCTGCCGGGAGCACGCCGCACAGTTGTGCGCGCACCAGGACGAGCTCGCGCAGCTCGACACCCGCGTGCTGTTCATCTCGTTCGGGACAGTGCCCGGGCTAGAGGCGTGGATGCGCG
>JBCLES010000139.1:0-3238 GCA_038913135.1 Anaerolineae bacterium | reverse complement strand
GGCCAACCAATGCCCTCGCTTCTTCCGGATCACGCTCGTGCTACCTGAACGCTTACGCCCTGTAGAGCCGAGGTCGGCTTGTATCAGCGAAGTACTCTCGGTTGACGTCAAGTACGGTCGACAACTCTTGGCCCGGGCCAAGAGATGCTATGACACCGCTCAACCATGGTGTCTGGCGCAGGTCGAACTTGCCGCTATTCACGAAGGGAGGGTCGTACAGAATGGCGATGCTTTTCGCCGGTGTCCTGCCTACGTTGCGGGCGACGATTTCCAAGGCGCGTATCGGCGTGTCTGTCGAGCGGCAGAATACCACAACGTATGGTGCCGCCTCCTGCCTCCGAGTCTCGCGCATCTCCAGTTACGGCTCGTTCCGCCGCTTCTGCGGATCGGGTGTTAGCCATGGCAACATCATGCGTCTTCTTGACGTAAACGATGATCGCCACCAGACCGAGGCTTTGAACGACGAGTGTCAGCACCTCATACATTGTCATCAGCTACTGCCTCAGGATGATCGAACATTCGGCGGAGCTTGCCCAGTATAGATAGCTGGCACGTCGTTGGCAATGCTGTGAACGCCGGGCGCAGTGGTCGTCGCGGCGGCGAAGCCGCTCAGATCCGTTCTGCGTGTCGCTACAGCATTGTCTGATCAATGCGGCGGACGTGATCGACATGCAGCGGAATCGCTGATCGATTTTATCGGAATACGCACTGAGGAGTGATCAGCGTTCTCAATGACCGAACATCAGTACTGCATTCAAGCGGGCGTCCATGTTAGACTGGAACTGCATCCTGTGTCGACTCCCAGACCGTATCAACGCACACCGTTACGGACAGGCCGAAGGCTCCACTTCTTTGAAGAGACTAGCGCCTACTCCAGTAAGCGTCTGACGGACATGGTATCGCTACCGCGATCGCAGCGTACACCTCGGCGAGGTCCTCAGCATCCGGCGCGCGCTTGAAGTACTCCGGTTCGCTCGCTATGCGCTCCAGGGATGCGTCGTCGAGGTCGCTGCCGAGGCCGATCGTGAAGATCGTAACACCTGCGAGTTTCGCCTCGTCGGCTCGGACTTCAGCCTCGCTGACGGGCCGGGGGTTCGACTTGCCATCCGTGAGCAGGATCAGCACGCCGGAGTTCTCCGGATTCCGACGATCGCTTGCCAGTTCCGTTGCCGCGACATCGACGGCACACACAATGCACGTGTGAAGTGAGGCCTCGATGTCCGCTATAGCCGCTTCGAGCGCCACACGGTCATCCGTCAGCTGCTGTATGACACGAGCGTCCGAATTGAAGGCGATGATCGCCGCCTGGTCCTCGGTTCCGAGCAGTTCGAGGAAGCCGACCGCAGCCGCCTTCGCTGCTTCTAACTTTGTCCTTCTGGCTGAGGTCTCTTCAAGCATGCTTGTGGAGGCGTCTATCGCTAGGGCGACATCTACTCGTTGACGCCCTGGGGCACAAATTGGCTCGCGGAGCGCTAACGGCAAGAACACGGGCTCAGGATGGAGCGTTGGTGTCCAGGTTGGCTCCGTCGTGGCGGAGGGTGAGGGTGTATCTGTCGAAACCTCTGTGGGGGGGGGGCGTTGTAGCTGTCGGAGTCAACGTTAGGACGGGTGTAGAAGTTGGTGTGAGTGTGGGTGTGGCGACCGGGATGAGCCCATTCGAGGTAAGAACATCATTCGGGAAATTCGAATCCTTCGTACACGCTGCAATGCGGCCGACCACCGTCGTGCCCTCCGCCGAGTGTGCTAATATCGCAAACTCAGACGCTCCTTCATCCGTTGCCGCGATAATGTTCTCACCAGACTCACTCCATGCAATTGAAAGCTTTGGGCCCAAATTGTAGAAGCTTGCAGAAATGCGAGGAGGACGGATTGGAGCTTGAGATCGCTCGCTCATGGAATGCATGTCTTCGGCCACGGCAAACACGGCGATCGCATTCACACCGTGGATGGCAAGGAGGCCTGAGTTTGTACTCGCCCAATTCAGAGCAAGTCCCCCAACAAAGTCTATATCAGAAGGAACAGCGAGCGGCCACGACGTTCGACTTTTTAGATCTACGACTCCAATGTGACGACCACTCCCTCCATTGGTAACGATGTAACGCCCCGTACTATCAATCGAAGCATGATAGTAGTCAATCGGTTTGAGGTGGTTAGGGTTGCGCGGAGCGATCAGCTCGGGCACGTCAATCGGATCGGCCACCTCGGACATCGTCTCAATATCGATAGAATAGATCATCGACTCATCGGTAAGAATGTGCGCAATCGGCTCATAAGGGTCGAGCAGTATTTCCACAGCAACTCCGCCGACGGAAAACGAGCCACGTGACGGGCCAACCCTCTGCTCTCCTCGCAATAGCGTCGGCACGTCAAACTTCTGAACAGCGTGAGGTGGAAGGTTTGGCCCGTTGGCGTTTAGCAAACGCGTGCCCGATGTCGCCACCAGAAACTGCGATTCATCTCTAAGAACGGCAATGCCGCCAAAGGTCGAGAAGCTTGCACCAATCATGACACTGCTCTCCCAATCTCGACTGCTATCGTCACTTCTCGCAAGGGTATAAACGAAGCGCCGCGTGTTGTTTGATGTCGCCAATACGAGAGTTAGTGCAGGATTTGCAGACAGTCGACCTGGTGAGACGTGCGTGTCGCCTCGAAATTCGCTATCGCCGGAAGGTACACGAAAGACTGATACGGCATCACAACCGGGCTCGATAAACGCAACGTCTTCGGTGACAAAAACTAAATCCTCCTCGGGTGGATCTCCATCGTCCGAAGTGATCTCGGGCACTCTTGCGAATGTGAGGGCGAATCCGGCCCAAAGGACATACTGTAGCTTACGCTGTTGTGAGATATTCATGTCATCATGTCTCCTAGTCGTATACCCTTCCAAGTCGGTACTCTAGCCGCACAGGTAATCTTGGTGGTAAGTACCGGAAGTCTCGTAGTACTCCGTCACACGGATTCTGTAGGGCTCGCCCACCGAGGTGCCCTCTCTACCCAACATCTCCAGTGTGACGGAGTAGCAGTGCACAATCAGTGATTCCGGTCGGTCGGCGGAATGGACAGGTACGTGAGATGTTTTCGGCATGGTTCATTTCGGCGGGCGCCGAGCTTGACACTTTCAGCGGGGAGTCGGCCACCCGGAGCCCAGAAATACGCCCTTGACCCACGATCAGTGAACATAAATGTGTCAAGCTCCGCTTTGGTCGATTTGAACCATGCCCAGCCGCCACTGTCGGTA
>JBCLES010000138.1:0-3257 GCA_038913135.1 Anaerolineae bacterium | reverse complement strand
GGCTCCGGCGTCACCCTCGTCGGAGCATCCGCCTACGACAAACGCGATGAACCAAACGAAAACCATCAAGCGAACGAGGGGTCGCGCGCCGCGCGGCCCCTCGCTAAGTACGTTCATCGACGTGCTCGAGGGCGTTTCATATCGCCCAACTCCTCTGCGGAAGCTGCTACTTGCCCATCGACTTGAGCGCATGATACGCGGGTCGCGGTGTCCAATCGTTGCGGACGATCGAGAAGGCGGCCTTTTCGTCAGCCGGACCGGCGACGGGCGCGAAGTTCAGGTTCCAGACGAACATCGGGCCGAAGCCGCCGGCGCTCCGTGCGTAGTTGAAGGCATCGACTAGATATTGCGCCTGTTCGGCCTCGCTGTTCTGGCCGGCATAGCCGTAGCCTGGTGCCGGACCTGCGCCGGTGTTCTCGACGCTCGCCCAACCGAACTCCGTTGCCCAGAGGCGCTTGCCGCAATCGCCGTAGGCGCACATCACGCTGCGGTAGGACTCCATCGTGCCGCGGAAATAGAACGAGCGGTGCCCGCTGAAGTCCGTCTCTCCGGGAGCGCTCCAGCCTACGCCGACAGAGGCGGGCTTGTTGAAGCCGGATGGATGAGCGCCGATCGCGTTAGAGCAGCCGCGCAGACCCGCGGCATACATACCGCGTAGGTAGTTCACATCGTCCATCGCCATGTGGTTGTTCACGCCGGTCGGCGTGAGCGCCCCACTGACGACCGTCGCCGCGGGATCGTTAGCCTTGATCTGGTTGTACGAAGAGCAGAGCATCCGGACGTAGCGCGCCGGGTCGATCTGCTCGTTGCCCCACTCGTAGTGGAGGTTCTGCTCGTTCCAGACCTCGTATGCCGCCACTCGGCCGCGGAAGTGAGCGGCCATGGCGCCAAGGAAGTTGGCGAATGTGTTCGGATCCGCCGGCGGGCCCTCGACGCTGTGGTCCGTGTTCCCCGGCCGTGCCCACCCCGGCGCCTTGACGACGCTGAAGAGAACGTTGACGCCGGCGGCATTGGCCTGGTTGACAAGCGCATCGAGGCCGCCGAAGTCATACTGACCCTGCGCGCCCTCGTGGCGGTGCCACTCGACCTGCTGCTTGACCCAGTTGAAGCCGATGTCCTTGACCGCGTCGATCGAGCGCTGATCGCCTCCCGGAGCGTGGACCTGGATTCCGAAGCCGAAGCCGGCCGGCGAAGCGGCGGCGGCTGGGATGGCGGGCGCGATCGCGGCAGATTGGACCGGCGCGGCGGCCGCGGCCGGCGGTGCCGCCGCAGCGGCCTTGCAACCTGCACTGCCGGGGATGGTCAACGTCTGCCCGACAGAGATCCGGCTGGGGTTGGCCAGGTTGTTCGCGGCCGCTATTTGCTGCCAGCCGACACCGCAGCGAGCACCGATGGCGCTCAAGGTGTCGCCGGACGCGATGGTGTATGACGTTGATGCGAGCGGTGCCGCACCGACCGGCGCAGCGAATGCCAGGGCCAAGACTGCCGTGGCGATCAACAACGGAACGTGTCGCAACTGCATAGATCTCCCTCCTCGAAAAAGAGTCCTGTCGACATTCCCGCCCGTTCAACTCACCGGTTCGGGGGGTCCGCAAGTACGGACAGCGGCGCGCACCGGGAAAGCGGGGGTTGCGGGGATTGGGGCCGGCGCACGACCGCCGGAGATTATATGCGGCCAATCAAACCGGCGCCAGCCATCCACCCTACGCTCACCCTACGGTCGAAACTCGCCCGAATGACATTCGCATTCCTGTCGCTTGGCGCGATCCGCTTGAGCCCGTAGTATTCCCTCGCACTCGGGCCGTCGGCGGGGCGCAGCGTGAACATATGGCGGCGACGTCCGGGATCTCGCGAAAGTCCTTTTAGTATGCTCGGTCCGGAGAGCGCGGGTGGATAGCTCAGCTGGTCAGAGCACCTCGTTTACACCGAGGGGGTCGGGGGTTCGAGTCCCTCTCCGCCCACACACAGCATTTGTCTTCGAGCTTCTCGTCCTCGCGCTCCTGACGACGGTCGCCGCGGGCCTTCGCCTTTGGCGCCTGGGCGAGATCCCGGCCGGCTTCCATGTCGACGAAGCCTTCAACCTTATCGACGCCCGCGACGTGATCGCTGGTTGGCGTCCGGTCTTCCTGCCGGCCAACGCGGGGCGCGAGGTGCTCTACACATACTGGCAGGCCGCGCTGATCGGAATCTTCGGCGATTCGATCGCCGTCCTTCGCAGCGCCAGCGCCATCGCCGGCACGCTTGCGGTGCCTGCGACATGGCTGGCGGCGCGTTCGCTCGCGCCGATCGGCACATCGACCCGCACCGTCGCTCTCCTTTCCGCAGCGCTGCTGACCGGCTCGTACTGGCATCTTCACTTCAGCCGTTTCGGCATCCGAGCCGTGCTCTTCACGCCCTTCGTCGCGGCCATGGCGTGGGCATGGTGGAGGACGCTTCGAGCTCCCCAGGAGCAAGCTCTTCGGAGAGCCGTGCTAGCCGGCGCAGTCCTCGGCCTGGCTGCATACGTCCACCCGGCCGGCCGCGGGCTGTTCGCGGTGCCGCTCGCCCATGCGCTTGTCCGGCGCACTTTCTTCGGCGATAGAGAGGCGCTGAGGCGAGTCGCGATTTGCCTTGGTGCGATGCTCGTGGTCGCATCACCACTACTCTGGTTCTGGGCAGTCCACCCCTCGGTGTTCCTAGGACACGCGGGCGAGGTGAGCATCGTCGGAAGCGGAACGGGTGGGATTGCGGCGAACTTGGCCAAGGTCCTGGGAAGCTTCAATGTCGACGGCGATCCGGCGCGCTGGCGCAACCTTCCCGGACGGCCGGTGTTCGACGTCGCGGCCGGTGCAGCCTTTATCTTCGGCATCTTCTACACGTACCGCGCCGCCCGCCGCGGCGACGACGGTGCCACCCTTACGCTCATCTGGCTCGCGATGCTCCTAATCCCGACGATCGTTACGGACGCGGCGCCCAACTTCTCCCGCGCCATCGGCGCGTTACCCGCGGCGTGCCTGCTGGCCGCGATCGGGCTGGAGCGCGCCTGCGCGCGGCTGGAGCATGGGCCGTTCGGTCGCGCCGACCGTGGAGCGCCGTCGGGTCGGTTCCACAGGGGGAAAGCACCGTCGGATCAATTCCCGAGCCGGGAAGACTCTGAAGACCCGATGGTCGAGGTCGATACTGCGGCTTCGGCGACTCCCCGCGAGGAGGCACCGATTGCGGCGCGAAGGATTGGGCTACCTTCGGCGAATTTGGCGAAGGCGATCGCCATCGGAGTG
>JBCLES010000137.1:0-3273 GCA_038913135.1 Anaerolineae bacterium | reverse complement strand
GCGGCCGGATAGGACCTTCCTATCTGCCGAAAGCGCTTAGTGCCGGGCGACCGGCGGGAGGAGCGGATAATGGGTGAGAAGCCGAGGCAGGAAGACGAGGCCGGCGAGCGGCAGGGCGGGACCATGAGTTCTATCCAAAACATGAAGCGCGAGGGTGGCGAAGGGGGCGAAGAGGGCGGGGGCGGGGCCGATGCCGGCGACCCGAGCGCAGAGGCCAGGGGCTCGAACCTCAACCTCTCCAAGTCGAACGTCAACCGCGAGGCAGGCGGCGATGGTGGAGACGGTCCGCCCGAGCCGAGCCGGGCGACAACGGTAAAGTCGACCAAGTCCAACAGCTCGGATTGACGGTCGGCCGTTATCTCGACCAAGAGCTCCGGGTCCGGCGAGGACTTCGCGGCCTCGATGGGCGCAAGCGCATGTGATGGCGGAGCGCCGGACACCCTGTGCGGCTTCGAGCACGAGTACCAGCTTCATCGCGCCGGCGAACCGGTCGATTTCCGTGAGATCATCCACCGCCTCCCCATCCGGGGCCGGCGCCTGGACCCCGGCGACGCCCATGCATATCGCCTGAGCAGCGGCTTTGTCCTTACTTGCGATGATGCGGAGGCGGAAGTCGCGACGCCGCCGCTGGAGCTTCGACCCGGCTTCGGCGGCCAGGTCGAGGCCTGGGCTGCTGCGGGCAAGGACGAGCTGGACCGCCTGCTGCCGACCGGCGTAGAGGCCCTAGGATTCTCGACGCACCTCAGCGTCTCGTTGCCCGACGCGACAGCTCTGCCCGTGCTGAATCTCTACAGCCGCACCTTCGCGCCCGCGGCCATGCTCCTGTTCGAGGGCGCCGGCTCGCTAGGCGTCTACGTCCGGCCGCGTCCCGGCCGCTTAGAGATCTGCGGCGATCATGCGATGGGCGCGGACTTGGCAGCAGCGGCCATCTTCTTCGCCGGCGCTGCCAGAGCTTGCGCCGACGCAATCGCAGATAACGCCGCGGCGATGGGGCGCCTGCCGCCGCTGCTCGAGGTCGACCTGCGGCCCGCGAGCGGGCGCTACGGCCTGTACATCGGGCGGCGACAGGCGCTTGGCTTCGACTTGATCGCGGAAGGGCGTCAGGCCAGGCTGCCCATCGCCGGCGGCGGGTCGATGATCGCACAGGAGAACATCGACCTCGCCTGGCAGGCGGCCCGGGAGGCGCTGGGCGATGTGGTCGGGCCGAAGGATCTGGAGGCGATCGAGGCCGTGGTATCCGGCGAGCGCTCGGCGCCGGCAGAGGCTGCTGCTGGAGCGCAGTTTGAGCGCCCGAAGATGAACGCGCCGGCCCGACACATTGCGGGGACCGTGATCGACCCGGTCCGGCGACCCGCATTCACGGCGGAGGCGACGATCGCGACTTGGGACTTCACCGTCTTCCGTCTCCGCGGTCGGCGTCAAGCTTACGCCTGCGTGCCGCGCGACGCTCAGTCGACCTTCCTTCTCCGCCTGGGCGAAGGCCACTTGGACGCCTCAATCGAGGCCTTCTTGGCATCCGACCCTTCCGGCCGTCGACTGCAGCACCGCGAGCAGACCCGGGCGGCGGCCCTATGGGACGAGCTTGCGCCCGGCAGCCAACTCCTATCGCAAGAGCGAGATGCCGATGGAGCCCCTGCGGCGCCCGACGAGGGGTCGGCACCCGGTGTGAGGTCGGGCAAGGCGCCCGACGCGTGGCCGGCGACCGGTGTGAGGCCGGGCAAAGCGCCGAGCGAGGTGGCCGTCCGACCGGGCAATACGCCCGTGGTCACCCTGGCCCGGCCGGGGAAGATGCCGATCGTGACCGCGATCCGGCCGAACAACACACCGGTCGTGTCGGTGGCCCGGCCCGGCAAGACGACGTCCTCTATCGGTCAGGCTGAAGGCGCTCCGCCCGTCGTGTCGGCGCCATCGCCGCCGGCCAGACCGCCGGCATCGCTTCCGGCGGAGCCACCAGCCCCACCACCCCACGCGTCGGAGCCACCGCCGCCTAGGCCGTCGGGTTGCGCGCTCCTGCCTGTGTCTGTCGTCGCGACCGCTACGGCAGTCGTGCTGGCCGGAGTGGCCCTGGCCTGGAGTACTTTTAGTGGCGGCTCGCCGCCGATCGAGACGCTTCGTCCCACAGAGACACAGTCTGCCACGAAGACTTCGTCCCCCACCAATTCACCGCGGCCGACGTCGAGCGCCACGCGCAGCCCGATCGTCACCCCAAGGGCGACTCTCACCGTCGCTACGCCGCGACCGCTCGCTACGGCGAGCGGGACGCCAACCAGCGAACCGTCGCCGACTCTGATTGATCGAACGCCCGAGCCAACGTTTGCATCGGCGACAGTTGTTCCATCAACGGGCGAGGCGCCACCGACCGAAACCCGCGCCCCCATCCCCACGCGCATCGATCCGACGAGCACCGACCCCCCACCGCCCACGGTGCCGGTTCCTGACACCCCTACCCCGACACTCCCGCGCATCACGGCAGTGCCTTGAGAAACACTCCGTCTCGTAGATAGTTCTTCAGAGTCCTTGGCGGATAGATCGCGTGGCCGCGAAGCCGCCGCTGAAGTTAGCGATCGACGGCCTGGTCACGACCGACCGTCACTCGGAGGAATTCGATTTGCTCGACTTCACCGTCGTCGCATCCGAGGAGAACAGTTTGCACGGCACAATATCGCACACTCAAACGGCGTCCACGATCCGCCGACTGATTCTGCACGCCGCCGCCATCCTGCTTGTCGGCCTATCTTCGACTGCGGCCTGCGTGGCGGCACCGACCGCGACCCCACTGCCAACATTGACGCCCGCCCCGACGAGCACCGCCACACCCTCACCCATACGGCCGCCTACAGCGACTTCCACGCCTGCCGCCAGTCCTACACCCGATCCGTACGCCGGCCTGACCATCGCCGACTTGTCGGCACGAACCTACGGCGGCGGAAGCCTCGCAGTCGTGTCGCCCGCGGACGTGACGGCCGCCTTTACGCGCACCCTGGTAAGTTACCCGAGCGACGGCCTGACGATCCACGGCTTCGTCAACGAACCCGCCGGCGCCGGTCCCTTCCCGGTCGTGCTCGTGCTGCACGGTTATGTCGAGCCCTCGACCTACAACACGCTGGGCTACACGACCCGCTACGCCGACGCCCTCGCCGGCGCCGGCTACCTGGTGATCCACCCAAATTATCGCAACCATCCGCCCTCAGACTCGGCCGACGACCGCTTCCGGATCGGCTACGCCATCGACGTGCTGAACCTGGCGGCGATCGTTCGCCAGACGGCGGGCAG
>JBCLES010000136.1:0-3281 GCA_038913135.1 Anaerolineae bacterium | reverse complement strand
CCGAGTGATGATCTCACATGACGCAACTCTCGATTCCGTACCTCTTGCCGTAGTCGACGTGGAGACCACCGGTCTGTCGGCGGTCGGCGGCGATCGGATCTGCGAGATCGCCATTCTCAGGGTCGATCCGGGCGGTGGCGAGACTCTGTTTCATTCGCTGGTCGATCCGTGCCGTTTGATCCCGGCAGGGGCCTCGGCGGTCAACGGTATCACGGATGCCGACGTAGCGGGCGCTCCGCGGTTCTCAGCGCTCGCGGACGATATCATCGCAGCGCTGAGCGGCGCGGCTCTTGTTGCCCACAATGTCCCCTTCGACCGCGGCTTTCTTGATGCTGAGATGCGCAGGCTGGACGGACCGGACGCAGTCAACCCGGCCATCGACACGCTCGCGCTGGCCCGCACTCACTTCAAGTTTCCCTCGAACAAACTCGGCACCGTAGCGATGATGTTGCGCGTGCAGGTCGAACGCGCTCATCGCGCGGAGTCCGATGTCCGTACAACGCTCGGCGTGCTGCGGCAGATGCGGCCGCAACTCGAAGCGCGCGGAGTAAGGACCTTGGCCGACTACGTCCGTGCCTCAGCCGGTATGCCTTTTTCGCGCGACCGCTTCATGCCTGAAGTTCCACCTGCAATTCAATCGGCGCTCGCATCCGGCGTCGCGGTCGAGATCAGCTATCGAAGCGCGGGTCGAATGGCATCGCGCCGCATCGTCAGGCCGCTCCGGCTCCAGGGAGGCTACCTGGTCGCGTTCTGTGAGCTGCGACGGGACGAACGAACATTCAGGCTGGATCGCATCGAAGGCGTGCGAGCCGTCGGCGGCCAGTCACCCGCTCCATCCTCGAGGCCACGCCCTTAGGGGCCGCCCACGATGACTGAGCGCTTCACCTCCGGCCGGCGAGACGGTAGGATCACAGCTTCTAAAAAGACAGCCAGCCCATCGCTAACCGGAGTACCCGATGTCCGAGCGCGAAGCCGCTCTGCTCTATCACAGCTCAGGCCGACCCGGTAAGATCGAAGTCACGCCGACCAAGCCGCTCTTGACCCAGCGCGATCTTTCGCTGGCATACAGCCCAGGCGTTGCCGAGCCGGTTCGAGCGATCGCCCAGAATCCTGACGACGCCTTCGAATACACTGCGCGCGGCAACCTTGTCGGCGTCCTCACGAACGGTTCCGCGATTCTCGGGCTAGGCAACCTCGGAGCGCTCGCCTCGAAGCCGGTCATGGAGGGCAAAGGAGTTCTCTTCAAGCGCTTCGCCGACATCGACGTCTTCGATATCGAGATCGACTCGTCCGACCCCGAGTAGATCATCCGCTTCGGTCAGATGATCGCTCCGACCTTCGGCGGTATCAACCTCGAGGACATCAAGGCGCCCGAATGTTTCTACATCGAGCGCGAGCTGGAGAAGCGCACCGACATCCCCATCTTCCACGACGATCAACACGGCACCGCGATCATCTCAGGCGCCGCCCTCTTGAACGCTCTTGAGATCGTGGGCAAGCGGATCGAAGACGTCCGGATCGTGATCAACGGCGCCGGCGCTGCCGGTATCGCGTGCGGCGAATTCTACTCCGTGCTCGGCGCCCCACTTGCGCACATCACGCTCTGTGACCGACGAGGTGTGATCTGGGACGGCCGCGAGGACGGGATGAACGAATTCAAGGCGATTTTCGCCCGCCAGACCGAGCGAAGATCGCTTGCCGATGCCATGGACGGCGCCGATGTCTTCGTGGGCGTCTCCGTGGCGGACGTGGTCACGCCCGACATGCTGCTCTCGATGGCACCCAACCCCATCGTCTTCGCCCTCGCCAATCCGGATCCAGAGATCGACTACGACACCGCCAGGCAGACGCGCAGCGATGTCATAATGGCGACGGGGCGCAGTGACTTTCCGAACCAGGTAAACAATGTACTCGGCTTCCCATTCATTTTCCGTGGTGCGCTCGACGTGCGTGCGACTCACGTAAGCAAAGAGATGAAGGTAGCCGCTGCCAAGGCGCTTGCGTCGCTGGCCAAGGAAGACGTGCCGGACAGCGTACTTCGCGCCTACGATCTTGAATCGATGCGCTTCGGTCCGGATTATGTCATCCCGAAGCCTCTCGATCCGCGCGTTCTGACCCATGTCGCGCCGGCCGTTGCGCGCGCTGCGATGGAGTGCGGCGTCGCACGGCGCGAAATCGACTTGGAAGTCTATCCGGATCAACTCTCCGCCCGCCAAGGGGTGGACCTCGCTCTGATGCGTCGGGTTACGCGCCGTGCACAGAGCGATCCATGTCGCGTCGTCCTCGCCGAAGGGGAAGAAGACACGATCCTGCGCGCGGCGCACTCGCTACAGGAACAGCGGATCGCGGCGCCCGTGCTCCTGGGCAGACCGGAGATCATCGCAGCCAGGATCGCGGATCTTGGCATCGACTTCGCTCCGGACGTAATCGACCCCAATCACTCGAACGACTTCGAACTCTATGCCGAAATGCTTTATCAGCTCCGCAAGCGCAAGGGCATAACGTGGGCACGCGCCCGCGAACAGACCGTAGAGCCCAACGTCTTCGGCGCGCTGATGGTCTCTGCCGGCCATGCGGAAGCCCTGGTATCCGGCTTGACTTTCAACTATCCGGACGTACTCCGACCTGCTCTTCAGATCATCGGCACTGCCGACGACATGAGCGTCGTCAGCGGTGTCTACCTCATGCTTGTCCGCAACCGGCCGTACTTCTTCAGCGACGCCACCGTAAACATCGACCCAAGCTCCGAAGATCTCGCCGAGATCGCGATCAACGCCGCCGATGTCGCAGCTACGTTTGACGTCACGCCAAGGGTCGCGATGATCTCCTACTCGAACTTCGGCAGCACGCGTACGCCGGACAGCGAACGGGTACGGCGGGCCGTCGAAATTGTGCGCCAGCGTCGACCAGACCTGAACATCGAAGGCGAGATGCAGGCCGATACCGCCGTCGTCTCCGAACTTGCCGAAGAGAATTTCCGCTTCAGCCAAGTCCGCGATGCGAACGTCTTGGTTTTCCCGAATCTCGACGCTGCCAATGCTGCATACAAGCTCTTGGCACGGCTTGGCGGCGCTCAAGCCATCGGCCCCATCCTGCATGGCATGGCCCGACCCGTGCATGTAATCCCGACTGGCGCTACGGTGCGCGAGATCGTGGACATGACGGCGCTAGCCGTGGTGGGGGCGCAGAAGGCGAACGGTCGAGGGCGTCAGCAGTCATTTCTCTGAACCAGGCGCCAACGGAAGCGAGGCCCACTCACGACCGTAACTGATACTCCGCCA
>JBCLES010000135.1:0-3284 GCA_038913135.1 Anaerolineae bacterium | reverse complement strand
CAGGAAACATAAATGAACTCTCGTCAACATACCACGCGATCGGAGTCATGGTACCTGATGGTGCCTTATCCGGAACCCATCTGCGCTCGCTGCAAAGGTTGGTGCCGCCAATGTAGTTTGCAGGTGTTGGACAGAGATTGCACGCGGCGTGCACTGTTGGGGAAGGAGTTGGAGTAATCGTTGGCGTTTGTGTTGGCATGGAGGGGCAATCGCCGGTTGTGTTGTCATGGTAACACATTAATTGCTGACACGCGTATCCATAGCCTTCGATAACCCTAGCGATCTGCTCCTTCCGCTTGGCTATAACTTTCGAAAGACATTGTGTGTATAAGACGACACTGCAACCGGGCGGCACCGGTGGGCCCGATGAAACTGAACCATCGTTGGCTAGCCATCCCTCAATATCGCTTGTGCGAACGGAATATTGGTTGTAGGGGTGATCCCGTGTCGCCAATCCTCCACGCCATATCCCTTCGATTGGAGGGGGTGGTGACGTCGTATCTGCCTTCTGCGTGAACCGTCGCCCTTCCCTCCCGAGCCACACACCGTCTCTACCCCCGACCGCTGAAAGCTCGCAAACATAGATGATATCGTCCGGCCCGATAGATTCCCCGTAAGTCTCCTGGGGGCATGTAGGCGTTGGGGTAACTCCCGGACCCGGCGTAGCGCCTGAAGACTCTCCGGAGCACGTAAAATCCTCTACTCTGCCATCACGACACTCGATGCCTGTCGTCCGGCGAATCGATACCCTCTGATAACTGGGACCGGATTGGCTCCCATCATAGAAGCTTGGATCATAGGGATTTTTATCGGGGTGCCAAATTGCTGGCCCGCGCTTCCAGCGGCCTACAGGTTCACGAACCCAACAGTAGAGCCCTCCAATCGCTGGGTCCTCAGCAAAATTATGATCGGGTTTTTGGAATTCGGTACGTGCCTGGAAGCCGGCGGCCACCTCGTGAGCAGGCGAGGAAGGTATATCGAATCTCAGTTCAATGTTGATTGCAGTGTTACAGGACTCCTAACAAACTTCCCGTGCTGCGGGTCGTTTGTCCCCTGAATCTCGCTCGGCGAAGCCGAGGGTATGTAGCTTTGGACAATCGATCGGTTGCGCAGAAGGAGAGACCAGCAGATGAGACGCATAAGTCTGCCACGAATTCTAGATGTGGCTCCTCCCATGCCTCAACTTCGGGGGTTTGAGCGAGCACCAGCGATCTCCAACCTCGGAGACTCGCGCAGCCAGAAGTCAGATAGCCCATGAATCTGCGGTTATCACGGGTCGTATGCGCCGATTGGTTGTCCAAAGTCCTGAGTGTTAGCTACCGGTCCGATCTTGATATTATCAATCCGGAAGGCGTCACGTGCGCCAACCAGCGTCGCCGCAGAGTGAAGCGGCGGTTTCTTCCAATAGCCATATCCATACACTGGAGTGCTCGGTACACCCCCAGCCAGAACTGAAGCAACAAGCAACAGCGCCGTGATGGAAGCTAGAGACAGTGCAAGAATGAGATATGTCCGGCGCATAATCACCGCTGCCCTCCAGGATCAATTGTGAAGATCATGCCCGTGCCGTTGTCCCATGGATCATGTTTGTGACGGATTCGTATCATCTATTCCATTCAACATCACGGTGTAAAGGGCGTTGGAGAGGGAATTGGAATTGGCTGCGATACAAGATTGCCGACAGCAGAGTAAGAGAGAGGCCCCGAGTCATTCAGCCCGCCATTAGCTAGCAGCCCTGCCCCTGTTGCATTCCACAGGAAGTACATTCCCGGTATCGTCTCGTCCTGTTCTACGGGAAATACTTCTGACAGCAGTACACCATCGCCAAGTATCGCTACAACCCACACCGGCATGCTCATTTCGGCCAAAGACAACGGTTCATACTCACCGCTTGCTTCGTTCATATCATCGACGCGGACTCCTAACCACGAGTAGGCCGTCGAAGTCGACACAAGACGCGTAATTGGAGAGTGGGGGTTCTTGCTGGCCGGAAATAGTGCCAGAGAACGATCAAGCGCATCGGCGGCGTCACAGATTGTATCCGTGGGGCATGTCGATGCCAGCGAAGCAGCCGTCGGCAGGCGACTCTGAGAGTTTAACAAACTAGAAATCGTGCTCACGAAGAGCACTATGGCGCCAGCCGCCAAGAGATACTGCACGCTCGCTCTCATTTGTACCCCCTCTGTCTCCCTCTTGCTCGGGCTCCAAGCCCCGAAGCCTCGATTCACTTCTACCTATAGCGATTCGCGCCACCAAGATACCATCGGTACAAAGACTTCCTGTTCATTTACCCTTCGTTCTCCCGACGGCACCGCGGTCCGAGGCCGCCCTAGTCGGGTTATGTCGAGTATGGTGTCGTCCTCCGCCGAGACAGTTATATAGAGCGCCTTGTCTGGATGTTCGACACCATCGAGTTTCCGATGGTTCCCCTTGGTCTGCGAGGCGCTCGAGCGCTCGAACGTATCCAGTATAACACCGTTCGTCTCTGCGACGGACACCCAATTTCGCTGTCTCCGCCGATACCCCACCAATCGTCTGGCGGAGGTCGCGGGCGATCCCCGATTTCCGCGGGCCGCCCACTTTCGATTTCTCCCTGGCCAGAATCGCCAAAGTCTGGCCACTCCCCTCGAGTGTTCAGGCAACTTCAGAAATGGTGTTGACATTATGTCGACTAATTCGGTATACTATATTTATTATGGACGTACTTGAGCACTTTGCGCTGAAGGAGGCGCCTTTCCGAACATCGCCCGATCCGCGGTTCCTCTACCTATCGGACCAGGTGTCTGAGGCGATCGCGAAGTGTGAGTATATGGCTCGGGAGCGCGTGGGGCCGATCTACATGTTCGGGCCAATCGGCTCGGGCAAGACGACGATCCTGCGCCGGCTCTACGACCTGCTCGCTCAGGATGGAATGTGACTGTGGGCCGGGGTTCGATGATTCCTGATATCCCAGGGACGGCGGGGACGCTTGAGGTAAGCCGGACGGATACGCGGACCGGCTGTCATTCGCACAACGCATGGTTCGACGTTGGTCAAGGCTCCTTTACTTGCTCGTATCCATCGCAACCATGCAATACGTGGTCTGAATGCCCAGCGAGCTAAGTACGTAGCCCACGCAGCCGGACACAAGTCATGGGGCGCAAGCGACATCGGGTCGATCTCGACTGCGAGCGTTGGCCGATGAGCGACCTCGGCGGGGATATCGATTTGTAACCCTGGCCGAAAAAACGGGCAGTGCGTCTGCCTCGACCTCACTCCATAAGCCTCGATAGTGCGACATTGTG
>JBCLES010000134.1:0-3330 GCA_038913135.1 Anaerolineae bacterium | reverse complement strand
CATGTCGAATCTGACTCGCATCGAGCATCGCACGTAGTCGCCCGAAGGCCGTCTTATCCCATTCGTCTGGCATATGCTTCTCACAAGCCTTCATGAAGTAGGGCAGAAGAGATCGACTGGAAGAGAGCGCGACCAACTTGGCCTAGGGACGATCACTTCGGCATCCTCATTTGGTAACCTGACTGGGTGACAGAACATATGAGCGAGGCTGGCGAACACACCGCGAACTCCGTAGAGTTTTGGTATCGAATCCGAACTCAGAGAAGTGAGCGAGATGTCCACCAGCCTCAGGGCGCATTCTACGATCTTGGCATTCGTCCGCAAAGCCAGTCCGCACGAGGACTATCGTTGACAGTGGTAGTTCGCATGGGCCGTCACGGCGCTGTTGGTCTGCGGAAGTCCGCTGCTGAGTCGGTGGATCCCGGTCGTCTCCAGTCCGGCCAAGGCGAAGTGCAAGCTCCGACGCTTCTATCGCTGGCTCAACAACGATCTGATCGACGTCGCTGCCTACTACGAACCGTTCATCCAGACCGCTCTTGCCGACTTCAAGATCGGTCTTAGAGGCTTCCAACAATTCCTCGTCCAAGGTCGGCGCCTCCGCCTGCGTCTACAGCTTGATCCGAGACCCGACCCAGAGCCGGTCTCACCGTATGGATACCCGTTTTCGCTCTTCGGAAAGTTCACGTGGATACCCGCCAGACCTCCCGCTGGATGCTTATGAGGGCCATCTCCTGAGCATAGACCAAACGTTCTGTCACCCAGTCAGGGGTGTCGGCCTAGACAGATCTGGCCATCGATTAAAGGAGTCCTCGACTGCTTATGCGTTCATCGACGGCTAAGTACAACTTCGGGCGCGCGAAGCTCCCGGCCCCTGCTATCTGGTTGTAACTTCGGGGCCCTACATCAACGCAAAGATGCGGTGCCTGGTATCGGCGTCAGCGATTGACGTGCGCAGAGGGTAGGTACGCCTTGCGGACGTTGTCGCCTGGCGCGCCGATCGATGACCGGCGGGCGGTCCCTGGTTCGACCGGCTCTACACGGCCCTGTCGATCGCGCTGCTAGCGTTCTTCACAGCACTCTTCGCGAACGGGTATTGGGTAGGGTGAGTCGGGGCGCGCCGGTCGCGGGCACCTCGAGGCGGTTCGAGCGGAGGTCGGTCGGTCGGTCGGGCGGGCGCTCGTTCGGTCGCTCCGCCGCATCGGCAAGGAGGGTCGTCGCGGTGCGCGCAGCGCGGGGGAGTGGAAGCGCGTCGACACTTATCCGGGCGTCGAGCTCACCCGCCGTGATGCTGATAAAGGGAGATCCACTCAAACAACTTCACGATGACAAGCCGTCGCGCGCCCCCCTGAACACCCCGATCTGCCCCGCGTGCTCCCGCTTGTGTCCGTACGAGGCGTACACGACGAAGTCCTCCAGATCGTATTCCGCCCCGTACCACGGCAGAATTCCGGCGGCGGTCCAGCGCTCGCTTGGTATGGCCGAGAGAAGATCGAGCGCTCTCTCGAAGGCCGAGTGATACTCGTCCACCAATTCGTCGGGCGAGCGCCCGGCGCGCCGGGCGACCTCGTCGTCGTTCCACGCGCCCTCGCCCGAGATCATCCGATCGAGCGCCGGCGTCTCGCGCGCGCCCCCGAGCGACTCGGCGATATCGTCGAGCACCTGCTCGTAGGAGGCGATGTGCGCCAGGATGTCACGGATGGACCAGACTCCGCATGCCCCCGGCGCGTGCCAGAGATCCGGCGGCACGTCTTCTATCGCCCTCATGAATGTAGCGTGACCGTAACGGATTACATCGGTGGGATGCGTGAGCTCCTCCTTTGCCGCGCTTGAGCCGGCACGATCTCTCCGGTGCGATCGCTGCGGCACGATCACTGCGGCACGATCTCTCCACTGCGATCTCTCCGGAACGATCTCTCCGATGTGCTACCGGTAAACACCAACCGCCGGCAGGAACAGTCGCCATTCGGTCGCCCCCTCGGGAGGCGAGCCGAGGCCGAGTGCCCGGGCCTCGTCCTCGCTGAAGCGTTGCGTCCTGCCGCACCGCTGGGCCAGGAGCGCGCCGGACTCCGGATCTCGATCGGCGTAGACGATGTAGCCGTCACGTTGGATCCGAGTGCTCATGCCGAAGCCTTCGTCGAAGCAGCTCCAATAGCCGTGTGGGACCTCGAGCGATACGAAGCGCTCCGACCCACCCTTCCACCACCGGACGATTTCGAACGTGACCCGACGCGGTCCGATCCGCCCGTCGCCGAGGTGCTCGATGTCGATCGCCCAGCCGTGGAAGACGGCGCTCGCCTCGAGGAGTGCGTCTGAGGGCGAAGGCGGTGGATCGCATGGCGAGCAGGTCACGGGCGGCGGTTCGTCGACCGGCGCCACGATCACGGGCGGGCCGAGCTCTCGGGCGACGTCCTCGTCGTACTCATGCGTGTGAGAACATGGGCGCCGGACGTAGTAACCTGGCGTATCCTCGGCGGCAAAGACGAGGTAGCGTTCGCCCACGGACATAGGGAAGTCGCAAAAGGTTGAAACTCCTGCCGTGTACAGCGTGAACGTGGGTCCTGCCGGTCCTTTCCAAGAATCATAGACCTGGAGCGTGACCTCCGCGTCGAAGCCTTCGGGATGTGGTGTGTCTATCCAGCGCATCCGTGTCACCCGTCCGTGGAACACAGCGTCGGATCGCGCGAGCGCCTCGAGTGGAGTGAACGGTGCGCACGTGCAGGCCCGTGCGACCTCGGCTTGCGGGAGGACACCGGCAAGGACCCCGGCGACGAGGGCGAGGACGAAGAGCAGGGCGAGCCGTGGATTAGGGAACCGAACCGACGCGGCGCGGCCGTCCTCCGGCCCAGCATCGTTCTCGGCTAGTTGGGATCGAAGTCGTCCGGACGCCATGGTTCAAAGCCCTCCGAATAACTGAGACGACGGCAAGGTCGACCTGATCCTACACTTGAGGCGGCGCGAACGCGAAACGGTCGAAAGCCGGCGCTTCGGGCTATGAATCGGGTGCGCAACCCGTCGGTGCGGTGGGTCGGAAGTCGTCCGGCGTCTGGCTACGAAGGTTCGCTCTGACGCGCTCGACTAAACGACGTGGACCGGATTTCATCGAAGTTAGAGCGCGCCAAGGAAGGCCCCCGTCGAGGCAAATGCGAAGGTCCACGCGAAGGAACGCGATGAAGATTGAAGGACGGCGCCAGCCAGGGCCGGTCAAAAGCGGTAGAATTGCGTGCGCAGGCAGGTTCCAGCACGGCTGGAAGCGGCCGAAAGCGCTAACTCGGTCTGCACGTTACCCCCGTTCTCGTCGCGATTCCCGAGCTCCCATTCCCTGGCGCTACG
>JBCLES010000133.1:0-3338 GCA_038913135.1 Anaerolineae bacterium | reverse complement strand
CAAGTCGTCCAAGTAGCCCAGGACCGGAATGGGATCGGGGATGAGGTCAATGGGGCTGAAGAGGTAGCCGACGACGCTGGCGGCCACGAGCTTGGCGTACCACGGAGTCCGGGGATCCTTGCAGGCCAGGTACAGCGCGTATGTCTCGCGCTTGAGAGCCTTCACCTTCTGCTTCCAACGCTCGACAGTCGTCATGCTGTCCATCATACCAGAATCCAGCGGTCCCAGCCCCGGTGCACAAAACCAGCGTTTTGTGGACGAATCTTATCCCGCCTCGATGACTCGTGCGTGCCTGCCCAGTGCAGGAGTCGCGCGCTTACTCGCCTGCCACAACCAAGTCGAAGACGCCCGGCGCCTGCACATGAGCGAAAAAGTGATCCTCCGCCGCGCCCCAGCGGGTGAACCAGGCGGCGAGGGTCGCTGCGTCCTCGCGGGCGGCGAGACGAGCGCGCCGGATGGTCTCTGGGGTGTGGACGAGCACCTTGATGTTGACGATGTCGCCCAACTCAGAACTCGAGGAGTAAGCGCCGTCTAGGATGATGAAGTCGGCTGGAAGGCGTTCGGTCCAGGCTTCGCGCATGCCAAATGTGCCGTCGTCGCGGGGGCCTGCTTCCCAATCGAATGCGTGCCAGCGCGCCGTTCGGCGCGCTAGGAGTGGAAGCAGAGCCTCATCCCGAAGGCGGTGCCAGTCGATGCAGTTGTTGGCACGAAGGGCCGGAGTCATGAGGTCCCATTGAGCAGCACTGACCCCAGCAGCGAAAAAGTCGTCCTCAGGCACGACGACTGCCTCCAGCCGTCTCGCGAGCTGGTCAGCCAGAGTCGTCTTGCCCACTCCACTGCGACCGTCGAGGGCGACGAGCAGTGGGAAATGCTCCTTCCGACGCTCCCGAATCCATGTGGCCAGCTGCGCGACGTTCATCAGCCAAAGATATCGCGTTCAGCGAATGATGCACAGAATGGAGTTCCCCCGTTACGGCGGCCACTATCTAGGGCTGGAACGAGGGAGCGGGCGGAGGTGCTCTGTGCACTTCCGCCCGCTCAGTTTCAGCGATTTCACTTGGCTGGCTTCGCGCAACTAGCTCAGCTCAGCTAGCTCAGCTCCGTTCGCTCCGCTCAACTAGCGTCGCCGAACTGGTGTGTCTCACCATTGGGTTCGCACCCCTACGATGGGACGCCGCCCTCGCCTACGGCATCGGACACTCCGTGATCCTGCCCGCGATTTGGCGATAAATGGACTCGAGATCGTCGCCGTCCGGGGCGTAGTAGAAGTCGTCCGGAGCGGAGGCCGAACCCTTTAGGAGCTCGTGGGCGACATCTTCCGGATCGCCCAATCCGATCGTGAACACTCGGCTTCCGGCGGCCTTAGCCGCATCGGCTGCCGCCAAGACCGTCTCTTCCTGACGACCGGTCACCGGGTGCAGCGGTACGCGGTTGGGCAGGCCGTCGGTCAGGAGGATGACGACCGGACGATTACCGTCGACTCGCTCCGACTCGTCGAGCACGGACTGTCCCACCAGCAGCGCGAGGTCCAGGCGGGTGCCCTGATCGATCCGTTCGAGTAGGGCATCGAGCGCGCTGTCGATTGCCTCAGCATCGTTCGAAAGGCCGATCGAAGTCCAAGCGGTGTCGTTGAAGCCCGCGATACCCACCCGATCATGTCTTCCGAGCGCGTCCTCTTCTAGTTCGAGCTGCTCGATGAAAGTTCGAGCAGCCGCAAGCGCAGCCTCATGCTTGGTGCGCCCGCTCCGCGTCTCGCGATACATTGACGTCGACATGTCGAGGACAAGCACAGCGTCCGCATAGATCGACTCGGGGACACACATTTCCGGATCGCGCCGCGCGATCGGCAGGTAGATGATTCTCACCGAAGGCGTGGGCGTCAACGTGATAGTCGACGTCGGGGTGGGCGACGGCGGGACCGACGTGTCGGTCGGTGTGGGCTCCGGGGTGTTGGTCGGCGTCGGAGTTGGAAAGCAGATTTCGTCCAAGACCTCAACGCTTCCGGCGTCGGCCATGTCCTCGTTGAGCTTGCCCTCCATGTCCGTCAAAGTGAGATCGCCCGTCACGGGCCACGCGCCCGACAGCGTCGGTGTCAACCGATACGTCACGGTGAACGGCTCGAGTGAACGGACGTTGCGCCATGTCCATTCCATGCGGGTGCCGGTTGCCGTTTCGGCGATCTCCGAAGGCACTTCGCTCGCTGAGTCCGGGACGAACGTCAGCCCTTCCGGGAACTCCTGACCCAAAACAAGCGTGCGCAGGCGGATGCGGGTGTCGCTTTCCGCGTCTTCTATAGTCTCGAAGAAGTTGCGCGCCATCCCGGCCATCTTGCCGCTGTCCTCAGGCTCACTGTAGAAGCGGTTCGATTTCGGCACCCGCGGTTCCCAAACATTACATTCTTCCGGGTGGCGGTGCGGGCAGCCGAAATGCAATTCAACTCCCTGGCGGTGGAATTGCTGACCCGCGCGGATCATCTCTTCGCCCTTCTCCGTATCGTATTCCTTCGTGTAAGCGAACCAGACAACGAATTCGCATGCGGCGTTCTGCTCATTCCCCTCGCGGGTACGACGCGCTTGCTGGAGCATCTTCACGCCTTCGCGCGTCGCCTCTTCGAAGAGCCCACGCGGATCATGCCCGGTTCCCGGGTTGCTGAGCTTACCGCGCGCCGCGCCGATATTGTTCTTCGTCATCCTGGTTACGGTGCGGACTGTTGTACCGTTGTACTGGATGACCCCGATTCGAACCTCCCGCTCGTCGGTGGAGGCCCAGCGCGTGATCTCGTTCAAAATCTTCAGCGACTCATCGCGCTCCCATTGCCAGTGCGGTGTGTCGATTTGGATGAAAATCACATCGAGCTTGTCGCATACCGGACACTCCGGAACGACCTTAACTTCAACGTCAACCGGGTCGCACAGCCTGACCGTATCGGTCTTGAGCGTCGAAGTCACTTGACAGTTGCACGTGCTCAATCTACCGCGAGGAATGTCGTTCGGGGCGTCGAGACGTAGCGTGCTCGACGTCTGGTCGAGCTTGGGCAGTACCGGCGCAAGTACGCCGGCGTCTCCGGACTCGGAGCCCGATTGAGCATCAATCACAAGTGGCGAGATAACGATACCCGCCAGAAGCGCGATGCCTCCGGCGGTAGCGATAAGAGCACGAAATTGGGGCGACATTCTTCCCTCCCTATTTCGCCGCCCCGCGACGCGACTCTTGGCCGCGGCCGCGGGAGACGGCTCGGCGCAACCACATAAACTGATACATGCTCACTCTTCGGCCAATCGATCGTTTCCTGATTGCTGATCCCGAGAACTACTGAGCCGGTGCCGCTTCGGGCGGCA
>JBCLES010000132.1:0-3517 GCA_038913135.1 Anaerolineae bacterium | reverse complement strand
GGGCGTGGCTGTCGCCGTAGGAGTACTCGTCGCGGTTTCGGTGGGTGATGGGGGGATGCTCGTTTCGGTCGGAGTCGCCGTTGGGGTGACGATCGGCGCGCATGGGCCAGTTATGGTCAAGGCGGACGCCGGTACTGGAATGATGCTTGTAAGGCGTGCTGTGTCCGTGAGCACGACCTGACCTCCGCTGAACGTCGTAGTGATAGGCGAGGTAAAGACGCCTCGCGGCTTGACTCGATAAGTGAGTGTGAAGGGTAGGCTATCAGTGATGGGGGCCGCAATGGACCATCGGATCTCGCCGGTGCCGGTGTCTATATATGCCGCAGCAGGGGAGGCGCTTCCACCGATATACGAAAGGGGTCCCGGCACCACATCCGCGACCTGCATCGCAGTTAGCGTCTCAGGACTTGTTCTGGCGACTTGTCCCTCTAGAGCCAGTGCGAACGGCCCAGGAGCCTCTCCCTCGAAATAGAATCCAGGTGACGCTTCTCGCCACCAACTCGAGAAGAGTTTGCAGGACAAAACCCAGGGGCAGCCCACCTCAAACGTGTCTGCCGCCGCCCGCGCCCGACTTGCACCACGCACCCAGTCGTCGAATAGGGGGGAGGTCTCCTCGTGAGCAACAATTCCGACGAAGACGATCATGCTCTGTTCGCCCCGCGGGGCGCCGCCAAGCACACGTTTGGCAAGATCGAATCCACGTTGATAGCTTAGGCCCGGCCATCCTGGGTCTGATGCAACTCGGTAGTTGACCCTGCTCTTCAGTCGGACGAGATCTTCGTCATTGGTGAGATCCAGCAATATCGACTGATCCGGCCCCAGGTATACGATACCAACTTTGACGTGCGGATTCCGGGAGAGATCCAACGCATCGATCGCTGCCTTCGTCCACTGGCGGTACAGTGGCGCTGCCGTGTCGGCATAACCGTACAGAACAAGCGCCACATTGAGCGGATCGCCGCTGCAACTTGGGTGTAACTCAAGGTTGACCGTCACCTGATCGCACTGTCGTGCGTTGGCCATTTCGAGCGTCCGAGTTATCGCCACTGTACACTCAGAACTCGCTGTACTCGCTAGCAAGGCAAGCTCCTGTCCTCTGGAGGGTCCTGGCGACACAACAGCGAGGAGTACCAGTTGTGTCGCCAGAACCCACGCTGACACCGTGGCAGCGGAAGCCATTCGGCGTGAAGCGGTCATCGAGTCACGATCGCGGATATGTTGCACAATGTGTTGCCCCATGGCATGCCCCTTACAGACTGAACTCTCGTATCTCGATCATGAGCATCGACGGGCCGGTACTCAGCACGGTACTCCGGAGTCGAACTCACAAACGCATTGAGTAACTCCACAAGTGCACGTCTGGCACTGGTGTACAGTGTTGGTGGATCCGACCGCACCCATGTCGCAACAAACGTTCGTGCCTCCACCCATACAACCGGCAGGGCATGCCGCGCCGCCTCCGAGGCAGGGAAAGCCTATATTCCCACACGGCGTGCCAACGCAGCACACAGCTGCCATCGCGATCCGCGGCATAGTCGCCGCCCCCGCCATTACCAACCCCAAGCCTGCAGCGACTCCTCCCAACTTCGCCAGAAAACCTCTGCGCGAGAGTCGATCTTCCTGCATTCTCAAGAGCCGTTCCGTTACTTTGCTTGACATCAGTATCTCCTTTCCGTGAATCGTGCAATAGAGCCAGTCCACCGATCGGGACTAGCTTGATTCCCGAACAGGTACCCACGGGGCGGATTGCAAATGCCCTGAACCATTCAAAGCGTCCTCAAGTTCCAACAGAGTGTTCGGAACAGCCCGAATGGTCACTTTCCCTTCCTGATCGATCACATACACGAGGGGCTCCACTTCCACCTCGAACGCGTTACTGATTGGTCGTTCAAGCTCGTCTTCTACGACAGCAATCTGTGGAACGAACGTTGCGAGGAGACTCTCGGCATCTCCTTCGTCCAAGACGACGATGAAGTGCGTGTCCTTGATAGCGGTCACCAGCGTGTTCAAGTGCGGCACTAACTCACGGCATGGCCGGCACTGCTCGGACAGAAAGGCGATCAGCAGCCGGCTACCTCGCAAGTCGGAGAGCCGGAATGACGCTCCTATGCGCAGGTCGAACATCTCCACGTCCGGGACAACGCTTCGAAGATCGAGTCCTTGTCGAGGAATGAGCGCGCCCTGCTCAGGGCCCAGTCGTCGAAACACGTCGCCGGTGAGGTAGGTCAAGATCGCGGCCAGCATGACGCCGAGGACGATCCCGGCTGACTGCAGCACCTGTGAGAGCGCACGTAGAGCATCAACCTCGGCCACGCTCACGACTGAACCTCCATTGCGAGCAGCCCATCCGTCTGAGTTTGCTCTCTTAGCGTCATAAGCAGAGGCGCAAGGTCGCCCAGCTCGCTAACGCCTTGTGCGGCAAGCTTCCCGGTGCGATCGATCACGGTCACGTGAGGGAAGATCTTCACATCAAACGCGGCCTGCAAAAGTCGGTCTGTGTCCTCGACAACTTGAATCTCAGGTGACAAGTCCGCCTGGAAATCGAACCCGTTGCTGCTCCCCATTGATCACGCTCCTCGTGGGCTAGATGAAGACGCCAATTCAATTGCGGCTGCTTCTCGGACAAGTCGCCGATCCTTGCGCAGAGCCACTACCTCCCGCGTCGCGACCTCAAGCGGTGGCAAGAGCGCCAGCAAGACGCCGATAAGAACCACGATCGAAACCTGGGACGATGCGGCCAGCCCTGACGGCGGTAAGGTGGGCGTGAAGTGCGCCCCCGTGAACGTCACATAGGCGAAGAACCCAAGCACACCAATGCGAAGCAGAGCGGCGATGCCGATCTGCTCATTTGAGGACGCGCCCGCACAGAAGCACGGCACACGCTTCCCCTTCACGAGATTAAAGACAATCGCGATTGCGAACGTCCCAAGAATCAGGGCGGCGCCAGTCGCTGCAAGCTGGACAGCAAATCCGAGCAAGAGCGAGGCGCCGACGAAGACCTCAGCGAACGGAAGGAGACGGGCCAGCGGTCGGACGATCGCAGGGTCAAGCACGTCCCACGACACGGCACCCTCTACGAAAGAGGGAAGGTCCAACAGTTTGGCAAAGCCGTAATCCCAGGAATGACAGGCCAAGCACTGCGCGTGCTATCCAAACGGTCGATTCGAGATGGACGAGATCGAGCGCCACTGGGTGCCTCCTCCGAACTGCCTTGCTGCAGGTCAGCTGGATAGACCAAGAGTTGCGTCGCCTCTGGATTCAGGCATCCGTCACCAGAATTCTTGAATCGCAGGGTCGCCCTCACGATTCTGCATCTCATGAGTCCGAGCTGTCAACCAGATTTTACAAGCGAGTAAGGATAGGCGTCATGGATGGCGGTCAGACGAGAATGGTCGCAGAAGTCAGCGCTGGACTCGGACCGAGGCGCTTTCAGGTCCGGAGCATTATGCAGGAGTCGCTGAGGCGAAAGGCCAGAGATCTGGGCCTTGCGGGTGGACGTGAGCCAATCGAAGATCTC
>JBCLES010000131.1:0-3541 GCA_038913135.1 Anaerolineae bacterium | reverse complement strand
AACCCAGGCGTCCACACCGTTCTTCTGCAGATAATGGACGACGGCCGACTCACGGACTCGCGCGGTCGCACCTCCGATTTCAGGCACACCGTGGTCATTATGACGGGCAACGTCGGCAGCGAGTTCTTCCGGGTGGAGGGCGAGATCGGTCGCGACAAAGTCGAAGAGGCTGTTCGAGATGAAATGCGTGAGGTCTTCCCGCCCGAATTTCTGGGGCGCGTCGACGACATCATCATCTTTAAGAGCCTGGACGCAGGTTCGATGCGGCTGATCGTGAAAATCATGGCCAAGAAGCTCGATCGCAAGCTCGCAGCTCAGAACATGCGCATCCGCTTCACCGATTCGCTATCGACTCACTTGGCCGAAGCCGGCTACGCGCCCGAGCTTGGCGCCCGCCCCCTAGGCGGACAGATCTCGCGCCTTATCGAACGGCCGCTGTCGCGCGCGATCATCGAGGGCAAGTTTGCGCCCGGCGATGCGATCGTCGCGGATATTGGCGCTGACGGGCTGGCGGTTTTCGAGAAGGACAGCGGGGAAGAGATCGCTGGCGAGAAGAACGTCGTCGAGTCCGACTCGCGGAATCGGGAAGAGAACAGGCCTAGCTAGAGTCCCCCGTCCGCCTCTCGCACCGCCCGCTGAGATCCAAGCCAAATCGCGGTCTCGACGATAGATCCGGCGTACGCAATCTGTACGTCCCGTCCGGCGAGGCGACGTTGGATCACGAGCGCCGCGGCGTCATCGCCCGACTCGTAGTACGCTTGCGCGATAAGAGCCGCGACCACCGAGTTGCGCCACGAGCTTGGCGCTCCGGCGCGAACGGTGATCGGCCCCATCGCAAGAGCACTCGCCAGCGACTCGATCGCGTCGGACGGATCGTCTTTCCCAAGCCGATCGATGCCGATCATCAACGACTCGTAGGCCCGCCCCTCAGCCAAATCCGAATCGTCTGCAAGCTCGATCCGCATCGCGTCGGTAAGTCCAAGGCCGGCGTTCGCTTGGAGCAGCGCTTGGCGACGGAGAAGCCTTTCTCCACTCGCCTCTGGGAGACTCGCGCTCAACTCGGCCAGCAGACCTCGCTCGGCTGCATCGCCAAGCTCCAGGCCGGCTAGGGCAGCCCTTTGAACGCCGGCTTCCGCGCGCCACTCAGGCAGATCCGCCGCGAGTGCCTCCGCGGAAGCAAGCTCCAACTGCCTTTCGGCCGCTTCGGGATCATCGGCTCGAAGTTCGACTGACGCCAGCAGCATTCGCGCCCTTATCCGAGTGTCGGGGCTCGGCGGAACGCGGTCGTCAACTCCGGACGAATGTTGCGCTACTGCACTGCCCAGCTCGCCTACATCGCCCAGCAGATCGAGAAGCTCACGCCGCGCTGCTTCGAGATCGCCGTTGAACGTGAGCTCGACCGCCTCGAAGAGTTCGATGTCAGGCCGTACTGGCAACGAGAGAGATCGTTGGGCACGGCGCACGGTCCGCCGGGCCGCTACCAAGTCGCCGTCGACGGCGAGCAATTGGGCGATGAGTGCAGCCAGTGCTGCCGGATCGTCGTTGGCAGCGAGTTCCATCAGGTGCTCGCGCGCCTCATCGGAGCGACCGGCGCAATTCAGGGCATCGGCACGGCTCGTCAACTCCCAACCGATGTGCGCGGCATACCACTCGGGCGCAGCCTCCTCGACGGATTGAAGAGCGGCATCGGCCTCCAAACACCGGCCTTCGGCACGCGCAGCGGCGCCGACGATGAGGTCGCGCTCGGGACTCGGCGGCAGGCTCTCCGCGTGAGCCTCGGCCTTCGCAAGAGGACCTTCCGCCTCACTTTCGGACGCACGGCCCAGCGCATTGCGGGCTACACCGAGCAGCAGATACGCGCTGGCGAACTTCGGATCGTCGTCAACGGCCAGAGCAGCAGCCGCCTCGGCGACCGGCCAGTCCAACCTAGCGGCGGCGGCGACTCCGCGTCTGAAGTGGGCTCGTGCCGTCTCGCTTGCGGTCGTGACGAAAGGTGCGTCGCTCATCGTGCTGGACACGGTCGGTATCGCCGCTGACTGTTGCGTACCGCCGCCACTCCCCGAGAATCCGTCGAGATCGGGCAGCCTATTTCCGCTTGTCAAGTAGGCGAATGCGGCGAACGCGCCGATCGACGCGACCAGTGCAAGCGCTCCGAGCCACCGTGCCCACGCCCAAGGATTCCCATACCGCCCGATGAAGTCCGATTTCTCAGAGGCGTGCGCGCGTGCCGCTTTGGCCTCGTGACGATCCGGCAGCTCCATATCTTCGCCCGCGACGGCGTAGCCTTCGACACCGAGCGATGTCTCCCCCATCCGCACGCTGCGAATGCCGGCCTGATTGCGAACGAATTCGTGAACCTGTCCGGAGACGCAGATACCGCCAGGTTTGGCGAGCAGCTCCAGCCGCGCCGCTATGTTCACGCCGTCGCCGAAGACGTCGGAATCGGTGAAGATCACGTCGCCCAGGTGGATGCCTATACGCAGTCGGACATTGTCTTCTGTGAGCGACCGTTGTATCGCCACGGCACACTCCACGGCGGTCACCGCGCTGCCGAAGCTGGCCAGGAAACCGTCGCCAACGTCCTTGATCCATCGCCCGCCGTGCTCTCGCACCAGCGGCGGCACGATGACCCGCATTCGCCGGACCATGCCCAGCGCACGCTCTTCGTCGATAGCCATCAGCGCCGTGTACCCGACGAGGTCGCCGACCATGATCGCGGCTAGACGCCGCCTTGGATCCGCCATGGTCGGCATTCTAGCCGAGGCGGGCCGGAAGGGCGGCGAAACCGGTTAGCGTCGACTCGACGAACAGGGAATAATGCGAAAGCAGAGTAACCGTTCCCGTCTCAGGAGGAGGAACCGCCCCATGCAAGACATCAGCAACACCATGTCGGAATTCTTGACCAGGGATCGCTTGATCGATCTAGGAATCGCGCTCCTGATCCTCGTCGGCGGCTGGATCGTCGCTCGATTGCTCGCCTGGGTTGTTGCCAGGCTGCTCCGGGCTCTGAACGTCGACTATCGCATCGCGACGATGTCGGGCAACAGCGATATCCGGGTCGAAAGATTCGCCGGCACTCTCACCTTCTACCTCGTGATGCTCGCCGTCTTGATCGCCTTCTTCGAGCGGCTCGGATTCGACACGATCACCGCACCGCTCGAAGGGCTGCTTGATCAGATCGTGACGGTGCTGCCTGGGATCGCGGCCGCAATACTCCTGCTGATCATCGCATGGATCGTAGCGACGATCGTGCGGGCGCTCGTGAACCGCCTGGCCGAAATGACGAACATCGACGAGCGGCTTGCCACCGAAGCGGAGATCAGTCCAGATCAACCGCTAAGCGTCTCGAGTTCGCTCGCATCCGCGGCGTACTACCTCGTTTTCCTCTTCTTCCTGCCGGCGATTCTCGGCGCCCTCCAGCTCTCGAATGTCGCTGAGCCGGTCCAAGATCTTCTCGGCGATGTTCTGGGCTTCCTACCAAACTTGCTCGGCGCAGTGATCACGTTCTTGGTCGGTTACTATGTCGCCCGTATCCTGCGCC
>JBCLES010000130.1:0-3543 GCA_038913135.1 Anaerolineae bacterium | reverse complement strand
CCACGCATCCATACCATCTACCTGCCATACGGCGAGAACCTGTGCGTGCCGGAGAAGCGCTTCGTCGACGTGGTGCTTGTGCTGGACCGATCGACCTCCATGCTCCGCCCGGTCGTTGACGGCGGCCTGCCGAAGAGCGAGGCGGCGATCGACGCCGCGGCGCGCTTTCTCGACGGATTGGCGCTTGAGCCCGATCCGACGGATCCGCTCGGCCGGCACGACAACGTCGCCATCGTCGGTTTCAACGACACGGCCTGGACCGAACAGGGGCTGACGAACGATCGCGCGGCGGCGCACGCGGCGCTGGGGCGATTGCGGGCCAAGACGATCGAAGGTACGCGGCTCGACCTCGCCATCGCGCAGGGCCAGGCGCCGCTGGACGGGCCGGGACGAGTGCCGGAGAACGAGGCGGTGATCGTCCTGTTGACCGACGGTCTGCCCAATCGCGTGCCCTTCGACGCCTCAAAGGGCGAGCGGCAGGAGGATACGGTGATGCGCGCGGCGGAAGGCGTGAAGGCAGCTGGCAGCACCGTGTACACGATTGGGCTCGGCAAGCCGATCGACATCAACCCGCGGCTCCTGATCGGGATGGCGAGCGAGCGCTACAACTACTACTACGCGCCGCTGCCGGAAGACCTTGAGGGAATCTATCGGATCATCGCCGCGGAGTTCACGTTCTGCGGGCGCGATCGCGTCCCGCCGCCGGAGCCGTGCATCCCGGAGCACGTCAACGCGGACATTATCATGGTCCTCGACATGTCGACGTCCATGCGGCGCGAGACCCGCGACGGGCGGATGAAGTTGGAGGCGGCGCTTGCGGCGGCGCGGGCGTTCGTGGACGAACTCGACCTGGAGCGCGACGGCTGGGGCCGTCAGGACCAGCTCGGGATCGTCGGCTTCAACGGCGAAGCCTGGACCGAAACGACGCTGACGGACGATAGGGAGCGGATTCGCGAAGCGCTCGGGCGGTTGCCGGAGCGGTTGGCCGAGGGGACACGGCTGGACCTGGCACTGTCCGAAGGGCTCGCGGCGTGGCACGCCTCGGGGCGGATCCCGGAGAATCGGCCGGTCATGGTGCTCTTGACCGACGGGCTGCCGAACCAGGTGCCGACACCGGTACCGAGCGGCCGGCAGGAGGACACGGTGCTGGCCGAGGCAGCACGGGTGAAGGGGGCGGGGATGCGAGTATTCACGATCGGGCTTGGCCTGCCGGACGACGTCCTGCGCGATCTCCTGGAGGACGTCGCGACGAATCCGCGCGACCACTACTTCGCGCCGGACGGCGAGGACCTGGCCGACATTTACCGGCAGATCGCCGGGAGGGTGATCGAATGTCCGTGAAGCGATAGAATACGCTGTCCACGCGTCGAGTCTCGCCGTTCCTCGTCGTCCTCTCGATGGTGTCGATCGCGGTTGGACTGGCCCCGGTGTGACGGACGCCTCACAATTAGGGTAGGAGGTATCCACCATGGCAAGAGGTCGGAAGACGTATCCGCTGGAGTTCAGGGTCAACCTGGTCGAGATGGCGCGCGCTGGACGGTCGGCCGAGTCGCTGGCACGGGACTTCGAGCCGACTGCGCAGACCATCCGCAACTGGGTGCTGCAAGCTGACCTGGATGAGGGTCGGCGTTCGGACGGGCTCACGACGGTCGAGCGCGAAGAGGTCGCCAAGCTCAGGCGCGAGAATCGACGGCTCCAGGAGGAGCTTGAGATCCTGGGAAAAGCTGTCACCTGGTTCGCGGAGAGGAAGGACGTGTCGACGTCCACGCGGCGTACACATTCGTGAGTGCGAACCAGGTGGAGTACAGAGTCATGACGATGTGCCGCGTCCTGGGCGTGTCCAGAAGCGGGTACTACGACTGGGTCAACCGGGAGCCGTCCGAGCGCGCTCGTGAGGACGCGGAACTCACAGAATTGATTCAAGACAGTCACTAGGCGTCTCGGGGAGTCTCCGGTGCGCAGCGAGTTCATGCGGACTTGGTCGGGCTGGAACGGCGGGTCAGCGTCAAGCGCGTCGCTCGCCTGATGAAGTCGGCCGGTCTGTGCGGAACTTCTCGGCGGACGGTCCGGACAAGCTTTGGGTTGCCGACATCGCCTACATCCCCACCTGGGCTGGCGTTCTGTATCTGGCCATCGTACTCGACGTCTGGAGCCGGAGGATCGTGGGCTGGTCGATGGCGACGCACATGCGTGCGGAACTCGTGGCATGGTTCAGTCCAGGCGTGAGGCGAGCTTGACACTTTGAGGTGGTCCGGAGTCGTCGGGGGAACGACGATGAGTCCGGGGATCAGTGGCCCGGTGGAGTGTGGAGCGACTTGGTGGATCTAGGCTGCGGTGGCGTAGCCGAGCGCTTCGAGCCAGTTGTCGGTCGGCTGGCCGTCGGGCCGTCGAACGGTGACGCCGGCCAATTGGAAGGGAGTCGTCCCTGCCCGCTTGCCGCGCTCGAAGATTTGCAGGTTGTACCAGAGCACCAGCAGGTTCAGCCAGTTCTGGGCGGTGCGCCGGTCGCGGAAGTGGCGCCGGCCCCAGAGGTAGGCGCGCAGGATGCTGTTGACGTTTTCGCTGGCGGCGCTGGTGCGGACGGTGCCATCGAGCAGGACGTGCAGGCACTCAGCCAGGTGCTGGGCTACGGGATCGGCGTGGCAGAGGGCCTGGACGTGAGCGGCGGCGCGGCGCGCGGAGTCGCGGCGGTGTCGGTGGCCGTTGGTGACGGCGCGCTCGGCTCGGGCATGGGCCTCCTCCCACCCGGCGAAGTCGCGGATCTGCATCAAGCCCGGCCGTACCTGGCTGGCCTTGCGCTCGGCTGTCTCCAGGTGCTTGAGGGCGATCCGGTCGGCATCGCGGAGCGTACGCCTTGCCTGCCGCAGCAGGTGCCAGTGGTCTTTGCGGACGTCGGGCCGGAACGGAGAATCCAACAGCGACTCGACCAGCCGCACCGACAGCCCATAGCACTTGGCCCCGTCCTCGGCTATGGCCTCGATCCGGCCGCCGATCTTGACGGCGTCCAGCGCCAGCGAGAGCGCCCAGGTCTCGGCATCCGCCTCGGTCTCGACGTGGCCGCTGAGGATGGCATAACTGGCTGTGTCTACGGTCAGCAACCAGGCCAGCTGGCCCATATACAGCTCGTCGCGCGACACGATCAGCCGCTCGTCGCCCAGCGCCACCGCGCTGGTGACCATGAGCCGCAGCGGTGGGCCGATGTCCGGCCGGCGGGCGCCCGACGCAGCTCGCCGACACCGGCACCGCTGGGCCTGGCAAGTGGACTCGAACGGTTCGGGCCATCGAATGGACTCCGGCGCCGCGGTTGGGTACAGTGGCGCCATCGAGAGCGGTCCTTTCTTGGGGCGTCACTTCCACCCAGTAGACCGCTCTCGTACTCGACTTGTCAAGCTCGCCTCACGCCTGGACTGAACCATGCCCCGTGTAGATTCGAGCTTTCATGGGACTACCAGTTTACACGAACGACCCCCAGCACGACTACGACAGCGTGCCTCGGCGCTTGCGCTGTATGAGTCTGCCCAACGCGTCGGCTGCAGCCGCTTG
>JBCLES010000129.1:0-3567 GCA_038913135.1 Anaerolineae bacterium | reverse complement strand
CGTTGAGGTGGGTCAATTCTCGAGCGTTGGGTACAATACCAGCTGTTCTTCATACTCGGAGCCCAAGACCACTTGTACTCTCTCTTCGACGACTAAGGAGCACCGCCAGGCGGAGGGGAAGAGGGGGCCGCGGGCACGGCAGTCTATTTAACGGTCTCTGACCCCGTACCGTCCGTGGTTTCGTACCAGGCCCGCAGGGCTGCCGCGGGGCCTTCGAGCGCAAGCGTCGGGGCTGTGAGCGGCACGCGGTACAGCTCCGCAAGGACGCGCAGGGCTGCCCTCATAGCGTTTGTGGCATTACCGTCGTGCAGACGCGCCACTTCCTCGAGCAGGGCATCAACGTCCTCGCCCAGGCGAACTGCGCGCATCGGTGGCCGGTCGGCCATGAGACCTTCCTTCGCAAGGGTGTACCAGCGGCTCGGCCAGCGCGATGGGGAGTCCAGGCCCGCCCGGCAAAACCCCGACGACCGCGGCGGCCGCCGCGATGCGCTCACGGGCATCGACATCAGCTGCGATCTCGGCCGCGGCGTCAAGTGCATCAGACGCCAGGGCGAGTAGAGACGACACATCGTACCGGGATGGAACTCGGACCAGGTGGGTGGCGAGGAGTCGGGTACTATTGGTAGGGTGCGACATCGGGTTACCTCCGCTGTTGCGCTTAGGGTATCACGGGTGAGTACATATGGCAACCAATGGATATACACAGACATACAGCGCTGGCAAGCGAACGCTGGCGTGGCGGCGGATCGAGCGATGACAACGCGACCCGATCTCCGACAGGCGACGGTGGATCTGCTCAAGCTCGTTCAGTCCGTGAGCGGGTATCCCACAGTGGTGGATGAAAACCGAGACCTGCAGATGACGGCGGCACTCCGGATGGCCTGTGGGCCGAGGCCCGTCCATGTGATCGAATACAACCCCGACTTGGTTTCAGAGCCAGACTACTATGTCGCCGTCCAGTGCGGACACATACTCCGATTCTTTGCGCCACCCGCCTCCGAGCGCAAAGATTTGGCCGCCACCACCCACGGGCTCGAGTCCGTGCGCAAACCCCTTTCTGGGAAAGCGTAGGGTAAACGTCGGGTAACAACCGCAGAAAGTATGGTAGGCTGGACACGGGCGAACGCCGGGCCGAACAAAGCGGGAACCATCGGAAACTCCACCAAGGCGCGAAAACTGCCGAAGGAGAACACTACTGTGAAGAGGTTTAGTGTCTTACGAAGGCCTCGCCAAGAGCTTTTTCGACCAGTAGCCATAATGCTCATTATGTCAGCGGTTGTCAGTAGTCGATCAGCTCAGGCCGAGGTATCTGCTCAGTCATCGTCGACACCGTGGGACCCACCCTACTGTAGTTCCCAACCGCTAGTAATGAATGTCGCCGATCACAACAGCCCCTTCTACGAAGACGATGCCTCAACCGAGCTGATTATGTATAGCGGGGTGGATGTAACAAAGTGCGCTGATTCAAATGGTGAACACCCAGGCTACAACGGCCATAGTGGAGTTGACTATTCCAGAGACCCGCGTCCGGGACAAAGACAGGGTTGTGGAACCGGGGAGCAGCCACAGACCATCGACTCGCTGGTGTACGCAGCGGATGACGGTACAGTATTTAAATCTCGCTGGGATCAGACAGTGCACGACGGTGAAGATGCCGAATATGGCTTGCACATCGACATCGATCATGGCGGCTCAGGGGATGATGCCCTACGCTCGCTATATGGCCATTTGGCCGTGCTAATGGTTGAAGAGGGCGAGAGCGTATCTAAAGGACAACTAATCGGAGCCGTAGGTAATACCGGCAACAGCTCCCCCGCGCATCTTCACTTTCAGGCCGCACATGGCAGTGATGCAAGTGTTTCCAACAATTCATTCGATCCTTATGGCTGGAACACGAGTTACACGGCCACTCCGGGCGGGGCACCTAGTTTCGCGGACCCCCACCATCGCACAGGCTGGGCACAGAGGCTCATTCATCCTGGAGAAAGCGGCCCTACATGCCCTAACGCATGTGCCGCCGATGTGTTTGTGGACGATGCTGATACAGCGAGAGTTACATTTAAGTGTTCGGGGGGATCTGGTACCGCCTGCGCGGACTGGAAAACGTCAGGTGACGGAGACTTCGGTGGATCGCACTTTGTGAAGGGCAACGGTGGCTCTGTCAAGAACTTTGCCGAGTATCGCTGCACACTCTGCGGAGCAGGAACATATCTCATTTTGGCTGACGTGCCGTTCTCTGCAGAATCGGGGACTACACATATTGCTCGCTATGAAATCGGCGGTGAGGTCGCCATTATGGACCAGCATGAGGAAGGCCCTCGATACCACCCCCTCGGGATATACACCTTCAGTTCGTCTACTCCCATGGTGCGTGTGACCGATAGAACTGATAGATACAACTACACGGCACCATCCAGTCAAGCGATCGCCGCAGATGTTGTAGTGTTTCGGAAGATCTGCGGCGGGATTCCATCGGATACTCCTGTCATCCCGTCCGATTGGGGAGAATGAGGGGCACAACTTTGCGGGACGGCTTGTTTTCAGAACACTATCCGCCCAAGGAGGGCCAAATGAATCCGAGGTTGTGGATCGTAGTGGTACTTGTGACAAGCAGTATTGCCGTAGTCTTAACCTATCTTGGTGGTCAACGCGAGCAGGCTACCGGCGGCGCTGTCGCGCAGGGATACCCGCCGCCAGCGTCTCCTACACCTACGGATACCCCCGCACCTACATCGACGCCCGATGGAAATGGCTACCTTCCAACGCCAGCAGGGATGGCCATTAGCGAAACAACCCTCTCGGCCTCGCCGTATGCTGACCTGCTCGAACCTCTACAGGATGCGCTTGATCAAGACGACGAAACAGCGATCGCCAACTACGTCTCTGGTCGCTTCATGCTCGAGCTTGGTTATTCAACCTTCGCCGGCGGAGAACCTGTTGGCACAATGTTGGATGGAGCAGGTGCAGAAGAATACCTCGACAAGTTCTTTGATGCGGGAACGGATGGATTAATCCAGGGCTACTTTGAGGAGGGCACCACAAGTGTCCCATGCCTGGAAATACTCGTGCAGCCCTTTTCAGGCGCAGTCAGTTACCCAACCCCCTCGGGTAGCGGATCCGTTAGGCAGTCGCCTCCAGTTGAGTTCCCGCTTGATAGTGCAAACTGGCGGTTTTGTAAGACGCAGTCAGGAACATGGATCTGGTCGAATTGGGCCTATGGCGAATACTACCCCGCGGTGGGCCACTTATGGCAGCGGCAGGGCGCATCGGGTCGATACTATGTGATCCGGCCGTAGGGAGAGATATCGCCAAACATTGCGTGTGGTATTCCTGCGGATCCGGGAGGACTGAGGCAGTCTCCCCGCATGAGCACGAAGGGGGACGACAACTCGTGAGGCAATACGTGCGGTTTTCTAGTTGACTTTCGGCGCGGACCCGAACGACAAGAGCACACAGCGGATAACAACGGGGGGGTAGCGACGGGCATCGATTCGGTTCCCGAGATGAAAGAGGGCGAAGATGTTGTACCCAACGCCCAGGAATTGACCCAGGCGACGATTAGGAATT
>JBCLES010000128.1:0-3592 GCA_038913135.1 Anaerolineae bacterium | reverse complement strand
GGAAAAGTCCCAGCCATCGGTTTCGTGCGTCAGGAAGACGTTAACTACGATGACTTCATAGCTAATCGGTTCGGGCGCCTCTACGACAAAGACCTGAGCCGCCCGACGGAGGAAGGCTAAGAATGGGCGCGGAAAATGAATCGGCTCAGGACGGCGTTGAAATCATCAAGAGCGGCGGCGCGGTCGTCGTAGTCCAAACTGCGGCTGGAGCCGGGGCTGGTTCAGGCTCCGGTGGCACGGCAAAGGATGGCTCGCCGGCCACCGACATCCCCGCCGAGCGGCGCGCACGGATGGATCGGCGCCCGGAGGACGAAGAGACCCAGCGCGTCACACAGCACGTTCTACACGTCGGCGATCGCGAGCTGCGCTACACGGCGCGCACCGGCTTCGCGACCCTGGCCACGGAAGCGGGCAAGACCCGGGCCCAAGTCTTCTTTGTCGCGTACACGCTGGACGGCGTCGACGACGTCTCGAAACGGCCAATCACCTTCGCTTTCAACGGCGGGCCCGGCTCCTCATCCGTTTGGCTCCACATGGGTGCGTTCGGACCGCGGCGCATCCCTATGCCGGACGATGCTTCGCCCCCGGCGACGCCCGGCGTGCTCGAAGACAACCTCTACACGCTCCTCGGCTCGACCGACCTTGTGTTCATCGATCCGGTCAGCACCGGCTTCAGCCGGGCGGCCAAGCCCGCCGACGCGTCGTCCTTTCATGCCGTCAACGAGGACGTGGCGTCGGTCGGCGAGTTCATCCGGCTGTACACCACGCGTTCGGGTCGCTGGTCATCGCCTAAATTCCTCGCCGGCGAAAGCTACGGCACCACACGCGCCGCGGCGCTGGCCGAACACCTTCAATCGCGCCACGGGATGTACCTGAGCGGTATCGCGCTTATCTCGATGGTGCTCGACTTCCAGACCTTGGCCTTCAACCCGGGCAACGACCTGCCCCACATCCTTTTCGTGCCGACTTACGCCGCGACGGCCTGGTACCACGGCCGTGTTGGCAGCGGCGACCCCGCAGAGCTACCCACTCTGCTCGAGCAAGCGGAAGCATTCGCTCTGGGCGAGTATTCGCGCGCATTGCTGCTCGGCGATCGGCTCAATGAAGCGGAGCGGCGTGCCGTGGCCGAACGGCTTGCGACGCTAACCGGCGTGGATGCAGATTATGTCGAGCGATCCAATCTCCGCCTCCGGATAGATCGCTTCGTCAAGGAGCTGCGAAGGGACGAACGCACCATCGTGGGGCGGCTCGACAGCCGATATATCGGCCACGACGCGGACGCCGCCGGCGAAAGCAACAGCTATGACCCCAGCTACGCCGCGATCCAAGGTCCGTACACGGCCGCGCTCAACCACTATGTTCGGCACGACCTCGGCTTTGAGAGCGACTTGCCGTACGAGATCCTGACCGATCGCGTCCGGCCTTGGACCTATGACGAATCGGACAATCGCTACCTGAACGTCGCACCGCGCCTACGGCAGGCGATGAATCAGAACAAGGACCTGCGCGTTTTCGTCGCGTGCGGATACTACGACCTCGCGACACCGCACCTTGCCGCGAAGCACACTCTGTCGCACCTCGGCCTTGAGCCGGCGTTACGCGAAAACATCGAAGTCGCGTACTACCCGGCCGGCCACATGATGTATATCCACGAACCGTCGCACGCGGCGCTTGCCGCCGATCTCGATGCGTTTTATTTGAAGGCAGCCGGAATCGACGGCGCCGGCGCTGCCGATTGACCTGCGCGATAACTAGAGGACATCAGGCCCATGAGCGATAACGAAGTGCCTCTCGCCCGACCATTACCAATGCTCTCGGGCGACGCTGTCGTCGCGATAATCCGCGCAGCCCAGCAGCTCCCGCCGGGCCGGACGCACCTCGGAGCGGTCGACATCGTCGTCGCGCTGCTCGGCCTCGACGGCCCGGCGGCGCGCATGGTCGACGTCCTCGCTCCCGGCAGGCTTAACGATATCGAGCGCGAACTTCGAGCCGTCCAAGAAGTCGGCGGGGGCCGCCAGGACTACGGCGAAATCGACCTTCCCGACGGCACCCGACTCGTTCTCGACTCCACGGGTCGGGAGCTCTTCGATCGCCTGGCCGCCACGCCGAATCGACGAGCGGATTCCAAGCGAGTCCTCCTAGCCGACGTATCGCGGCCGAAGTCCGCCCTCCTCGAAGCCCTAGAGCGCGTCGGCGTCGGCGCGGGTCATGACTCGATGGCCATGCAACTCGAAGCGCTGGCCGAGCGCGTTGGCACCGAGAGCTCCGGTGTCGTGCGCCGACTGGTCTACCGCCCAATCGGATCGTCGCCCGAAGTTCGCGAAGTCAGCCGATCCGAGTATCGCGGACCTGTAGACCGCGAGGGCCTTCTGCGCGAGCCGGATTACGCCGGAGATATCGCCAATTCTCCGGCGGCTCGTTCAGGACGATCCCCGCGATCTGAGCGGCCTTCGGGGCGGTCCGACGCCGAAGATGGAGACGGCGGGGTCGTCGGCTTCGGCGAGACCGGCGTGACCGGCGGGTCGGGGTCGGCGCGACGTCAAGGCAGCGGCCAGGACGGCGCCGGGCCGGAGAGAGCCGCACCAAACGCACCGATCACGGACTTGCTCGGCCGCGCGGTCGCCTTAGGTGAGACTTCGACCCGCCCGCTCTACGTCGATCCGAAATGGGTATCGAAAGTGCTCGGCGCCGTCGAGCGCAACGCGATCACCATGCTTGTCGCCGACAGCCGCGCAGCGGCCGACGATCTCGTCGCCGCGTTAGCCGAACAGCTCGGCGCCGACGGGATCAAAGGCACCTCGGTGTTCGGCTACAGGTCGCTGGTCGTCCTCGAGCCAGGCTACCTCGCGACGCAACCTGGCGCCGCGATCCGCGACGGCCTCAACGCCGCGCTCGGCGGCATCCTTTACTTGCCCGAAGCAGCGCGCTACTTCGACGGCGCCCGCTACGCCGTCGCTAGTCAAGACCTCCGGCGCGCCGTGGCGCGTGGGGAAGTGCGCATCCTCGGCACGCTTGACGACGGCGACGTCAACGCCTGGCCGCCGGACGACGTCGAAGGCGGCGAGATCCTATATATCGAGCCGGCCGACGTCGACGAGACGGTCGGCATGATCCGCTCGCGACGCGAGCTGATCCTCCAGCGGCTCTCGACACCAGCGATAACGCTAAAGATCACTGACAAGGCGATCGAGATGGCCGCCGGCCTGGCCGATCGATACTTCCGCGACCCGCCTCCGCCCGGTGGCGCAATCCGCTTGATTCAGGATGCCGCCACAGCGATCAAGGTGCGCGCGAGCACCGGAATGAAGGCGCTGCACGACGATCGGGTCCGGGAGGCGACGACCATTGATGCCGAAGACGTTGTGCTCGCACTCGAACGGCTGAGCGGCATCAAGGCCCATCTTGACGATCGCGAGCGGCTCTTGTCGCTGGAGGACCGCCTGCGCGAACGCGTCGTCGGCCAAGAAGAAGCGATCGTGGCGGTCGCGGACGTCATCCGACGCGCGCGGGCAGGGCTGAAGGATCCGTCGCGGCCGATCGGAAGCTTCATCTTCATGGGGCCTTCCGGCGTCGGCAAGACGGAACTCGCCAA
>JBCLES010000127.1:0-3793 GCA_038913135.1 Anaerolineae bacterium | reverse complement strand
GGGTGAACAGCGTTCGGGTCACAAGAAACGGTGCCGTCGGCTCCTCGGCGGCGTACCCGAAGAAGCAGACGATGCCGATGATCCCGGTGGCCAGGGGCAGCCAGGGCGCGCGCGGGACTTCGATGAGCCGGGTACTGAGACGCTAATCTCCGCGGTCTGCGAATGGCAGGTACACACGGCGAAGCGGTACTCCACACTGCACAGCATCGAAGATGCTCAGTTGATTGCCGTGTGCGACGTATACGTACTTGCCAGCGACGCCTACCGCGGTCACGACATGTGGCCACCGGGCGATCTCGGTAGGCGCCTCAGGCTCCGAGATGTCCAGGACGCCTCGTCCCGAGTAGAGGCACTGAGCCGCCACGGTCAACGGGTAGACCGAGCGAAACTCAGCTGATTGGGTAACGACGGTCGGTCTCTCTGGATCCGATACGTCTATCACAGACAGGCGATCCGTGCCGGCCGCATAGACGTACTCGCCTGCCACTGCGAGATCCTTGATCTGCGCTGGAAACTCGGCCATGCCCACCGGACTAGTAGCTGGGGCGTCATTCGCGTCCATCACGCGAAGAGTCGACGTACTAATACCGCCACCCGCCGGCGCGCTCCTCGTGATGTACGAGAAGCGCCCCACCACCGCATCCACCACCCGCCGCCACCGCCCGTGGCGACGCTCGAACTCGTCCTCGTAACGGCCGAGGAAGCGGACGAAGTAGTCCGACAGGAGTCGATACAGCGGTGAGGCAAGCGGCCGGCGGGGGCGGTACACGCCGGCCGGGCCGAAGCAAGCGGACAGCGCCTTCCTCCCGGCGTGGGGTGGGTGGGCACCTTCAGGGTACCGAACGCCGCCGTGTATCGCCAGGGGATGGGCGCCAAGTTGGCGACCCGTTCGCGGCACGCGCGGCGGACCGCTGCGGGTGGTGAACGGCCTGCACGTCGGCCAGCGGGTAGGCGGCGAGCTGGTCTCGCAGGAAGTCCTGGACGACTCGCTCAGTGTACGTGATGGGGTTGAGCATGGCGACCCTCGGTGCTAGGGTTGGCCGGCGTGGTTCGCTGGAGCTGCGTGATTGATTATGGAACGACTTAAGAGCCGTTCGCCGGAACGGGGGTATTAGATGGCGATCCAACTCACCATCCCGGATTCCATCGCCGACGCGCTGAGGCTACCGCGGGGTGACCGTGGACGCGAGTTACAGGTCGAGCTAGCCGTGGCCTTGTATGCCCGCAGCATTCTCGGCTTCGGCAAGGCGCGTGATCTTGCCGGCATGAACAAGTACGCGTTTGGTCAGGCACTGGGCGATCGGGGCGTGACTCGACATTACGACGATTCGGACCTGGACGAAGACCTGTGCTATGCGCGCGGTCAGTAATACGTCGCCGTTGCTCAACCTGGCCATCATCGACCGCCTTGATCTCCTGCGGCGACAGTTTGAACACGTCGAGATTCCGAATGCGGTGTTGGCCGAGCTCCAAGTCGATCAAGACCGGCCGGGAAGTGCCCAACTTCGGACGGCGATCGCCGACGGTTGGATCGTCGTGCGTCAGGTCGAGGACATCCATCTGGTTGAGGCTCTCCGGTTGGAGTTGGATGCCGGAGAAGCAGAGGCCCTTGCGCTGGCGGCAACGAGCGGCCAAACGCACGTACTGATGGATGAACGGGAAGGGCGGAGCATCGCACGGGCGATGGCCTTGACCCCGGTGGGCGTGGTCGGCGTGCTGCTTCGGGCGCATCAGGTCGGCGATGTACAGGCGATGGCCCCGCTGCTGCAGCGGTTGCGGACCGAGGCGGGGTTCTTCCTGCACGACGGTCTTATCGCGCGCATCTTGGCTTCCGTTGGGGAGTGACGCTAGAAGAAACAGGCAATATGGATCCGCAGCGAGGACATTCTGGCCGCCCTCGTCTTCGCCGCGAAGCTGTGTCATGTGAAGCGCATCAGCTTGGTTGTTGCGTAACGTCAGTGGTCGAGCCACATCGGCAAGGACAGATGCTAAACATCGTCCATTTCAAGGAGTCCTGCCTCTAAATGGGCCGTGTCGAGTGCCGGGGTTTAGTCAGAAGCCCGTCCGCCGCGGAGTCATGCGGCTAGCGGTAGGGTTCGCGAAGTGCGAGGTCTGACAGGGTGATCGATCCGATCGAGCAGCCATTCGACGATATCGTCGTGCTCCTGCTCGAAGAAGCGCGCGGCGGCGGTCGTGCCGTCTGGGCGGCGGATGAAGTAGTTGTGGAGTGTCGTGAGTACGGCGAGCCGGTCGGCGTTCAGTCGCTTTTGTCCTTGAAACATCAGGGCGCATCGGCGTCAACTAGAAACCCGCACGGGTTCCGGGTCGATGCGATGCGGTTTTTTAGTTGACTTTGGGCGCATGACACTGAGACAGGTAAATGGGGACCCGTAATGGAGACGCTGTGAGCGAGATCGGCCCGGCGCCGGTGCGCACATGGCGGTGCGCACATGGTGGAACGCTCATCGGCCGATCTCGTATTCGACGAGCTCGAAGGAGTCAAAGCCGCCCGAGCCGCTGTTGCCATAGGCGATTTCGTGCCGAGTGAAGCCAACCTCGGGGCAGAACCAATGTGTCCAACCGCTCCGCGCGCTGACGATTTCCCAGATCTCGTGACAATCGCTGAATCGGCCCGCCGGTGTGCCGACGGTTGTGGTTTCCCCGTTAGTGAGCCCATAGCCGGATATCGCATGCGGCTCGATCGGGATCGGCACCAGGAGATAGGGATCGTCCGCTTCCAATTCTCGCCGGCCCGTTGCGAGCGCTTCCACCAATTCGCGGAAGCGTTCGAGCGTCATCCCCTGAGCGCGCGCGGTCGCCGTCGCGAATGCGGTGGCGAACGCCCCATCCGTGGCTCCGGGTCGCTCCATCCGTAACATGGTCCGTAGAATGGTGTACTTCAATTCACGAACCAACCCCAGGTTGAGCTTTCGTATCCGTCGAATCGACGAAGCGACCGACATCTCGCTCCGCCGATACTTGACCAGCACGTATGTTCTAGCGATAATGTTGCGGTCGAATCATCGAACCGTGCATTCCACGATAGGGAGAAAGAACTCTTGACCGAAGCAGGGACCACCATGTCCGCGCCGAAGCACCTGCTCATCGTCGGCATCGTTGCGCTCCTGTGGAACGCCGTAGGTGCGTACGACTACCTCATGACCGTCACCGAGAACGAAGCTCATCTCAGCGCTTTCACGCCGGAGCAGCTCGAGTACTTCACGAGCTTCCCGCTGTGGGCCGTCTCGACCTGGGCCATCGCCGTGTGGGGCGCGGTGCTCGGATCGATCCTCCTCATCGTCAAGAAGCGCTGGGCCACGCCGGTCTTCCTCGTCTCGCTTGTCGCGATGATCATCACCACGATTTACAACTTCGGCCTCTCCGACGGCCTAGAGGTGATGGGCGGTCCGGCCGAGCTCGCCTTCTCAGCCGTCATCTTCATCGTGGCGGTCGCGCTCTATCTGTACGCGCGGGCGATGGAGCGCAAGGGCGCGCTTTCGTAGCCTGCAAGCGGATCGGGCGGCTGGCGCGCATCGGAGTTTCATCGCGATCCGATGTCGCCGGTCGAGGCAGGCAGCTCGACCTCGTCCAGGTCCTGTAGGCCCTTCAAAACGTTCCGGGACGGCTGTGCCCTCGGCCTGCCGAAACCGGACTCAGCCGCCGATCCGCTCCAGGCCCGCCCACTTGTCGAAGCCGGCGTCAAAACTGAGGATCTGAGAGACAGCCTCGCGCTCCATCACCGCGATGTGCAAGGCATCCCGCGCAGAGAGCGCTTGGCTTTCGAGCACGAATT
>JBCLES010000126.1:0-3814 GCA_038913135.1 Anaerolineae bacterium | reverse complement strand
CGCTACGGCGACGGTCGATCCAGTAGTAGGCGACCCGCTCCGTGGCCACGAGCCACAGCCAGGCCTTGTTCTTGGCCACGCGCCAGAGCACCCCACGCGGCCTCTGGGCCGCGCGGGGACCCCGCCAGAGCACCCCACGCGGCCTCTGGGCCGCGCGGGGACCCCGCCAGCTCGTCTCGTCGGCGTGGACGACATCCGAGCGCGCCAAATGGGCTCGAACCTCCTCCACGGGCACCTCCAGCGCTGCGCTCGTGCGCTTCTCCATGTCGCAGATCGTGCTCGCCGGCAGCGGCACGCCGTAGATCATCTCGAACAGCTCCCCGGCCAGTCGCTTGCTCTGCCGGAAGCGCCCAACCAGGACGGCCAACAACGCGTGGATCCGGACGCCAAACAGGCTCTTGCCCACCGCATCCGGCGCGCGGCCGCACGTCACGTGCCCGCACCCCGCGCACCGCAGCCGATGCAACCAGTACCACGTCAGGCGGATCGTCAGCGGTGGAATCTCGTAGAGCGGTCGGCCGATGGGCGATTCGTCGCGCCCGGTGAGCGCGGCGTCACAGCGCTCACATCGCTCCGGTACGACATCCTCCTGACTATCCGCATCTTCCGGTTGGATGGGCGTGCGGGCCGTGCTGGCGTGCCCGGGCTGTCCGCCCCGCAACCGCTTCCCTCCTTGCCCCCGACCGCGCTGGGCCCCTCGATTGACCTCCGGCCCATCCGTGCTTGGAGGCTTCGAGGAGTTCTGCGAGTTGAGCTTCAGCCGCGACTCGAGATCCCGCACCTTCTCCGAGAGCGCCGCATTCTGCGCTTCCATCGCGGCCAGCGCGATCCGCTGCGACTCGTTTACGGCAAGCGCCGCCGACAGCTCGTGGCTCAGTCGGCGGATCTCCGCCTCCAGCGCCTTCACTACGCCCCCGGCACCACGCGTCTTGAACATGGCTCGCGAGACTACTCCCACTCTGGCACGGGTGCAAGTCGGCTCCGGCTACGCCCGGCCGCCCAACGGCACCTGAACGCTTACCGCAATTCTAGGTTGGCGGCCCGATCAACTCTAACACTTGGATCCCGTTGTTCTGAACTGAGCTTACAGGTGGCGGGCTATCGGAGTGCCCGTAGACACACGGAATGCTACTTGGGAGGGTCGGACGAATTCTGGCAGGCAGCGAATTCGTGTCGGTCGACGATTCGGCGATGGAGCGAAGTGGCGTTTGGAGAGGCGTGATACAGCGTGACTGGCGGTGCGGAATGATGTTGGGGCGCGAACAGGCCTCGATATCGAGGTGGAGGTACGAAGGAGACGCAGGTCGCCCCTTCCCCGCGCAGCGAAGTGCAGTGGAGCGATGATCGTGTGACGCGGATCGCGTGCCAGAGGGCGGAGCCGGATGCACCCCACGGGCACGTGATGGCCGGTTCCGCGGGGAGAGGGCTACGCGGCGAGGAGTCGGGCCGCTTGTTTCTCGCGACGGCGCCGGAGCGCACGGAGGTCGATCAGAACGTAGAGGAGCGTGTTGTGGTTGGCGATTGCCGCGGCGTTGCGCAGACGAGGCCGCCCGATTCCGAGCTCGGTGACCCGGCTGTTGATGCGCTCGGTGGCGGTTCGCTGTGCGTAGACGGCCTTGTACTCGGTTCCGTCTCGGTTGAGCTGATAGCGCAGGCGCGCGCCGGGAGCGGTGGCCATCGTGACGCGGCAACCGCCCGTGTTTCACTTGGCATGGTCGACAGGGCAGCACTCGGCCGTGTCGATTAGTGGACACGTCCAGACGCCGCGTTGGTATATGACCAAGCTCGTGCCGTTGATGAAGGTGCGCTTGAACGCCATCGCGTGCTCGTCGTCGCAGATGGGATTCCCATCGGCGTCGAAGTCGCGGGCGGCCACGCCCCCACGGGCCACCAGGGGCACCGCGGCGAAGCCACCGGCCTGCTCGAAGTAGTCGTCGACGTAGAAGGCGTCCAAGGCTGCGTCGAGCGCGCCGAAGCGCGGTCGGCGGCCAAGGCGCTTCTCGGTCGCGGCCATGAGCGGCTCGAAGTAGGTGACGTCGTGGCGGTCGAAGGTCTGGGTCAACTCCGCCACGACGATCTCGGTGCCGTCGGCCAGCCGCGTCGCGACCACGCCCGAGGCGTAGCCCCAATAGAACTCCGGGCTCCCCGCCGTGCTGGCCGGCGTGTCCTCGACGGGCGGCGTGTTCGCGCGACGCTTGCAGCCCAACCGACTGTCGGGATCGCCCGCCGGTCGGCGCTCCGGATCGAAGCGCTCGGTGACGTACGCTTTGGGATTGTTCTCGCGAACCCAGGCCAGGATGTGCTCGGTGTCCAGGCTGATGGTGTCGCCCATTGGGACGTCGGGCACGGACGCGGCCACGCTCGTGACCACCTCGTTCAGCAGCCATTGCAGCGCCGCATTGTCCATCTCGCGCAGAAATCGGCCGAGCTGCCGCCGGCTGGGTTCGCTCGCCTCGACATCGAACCCGTGGCGTTCGTCCGGATCGCCCACGAGCTCGAAGCCGAGGATCCACACCAGCGCTGGATGCTCGACCAGGTACTAGCGCAGGTGACTCATGTAGCGCAACCCGTGCTCGATCTTGACCAGGTACGCCGCCGCGAACGGGGCCCGCGGCGCCGGCCGCGGTCCCGGCCACGGCCGGTCCGTCGCCCGCTCCCGGAAGTCGCGCCACGGCAACTCGCCCAGCTGCGACAGGTAGCTCATCATCACGGGCGATGCGCGCACGAATGCCGGCAGGGCGTACCCGGGCGCGGCCAGTTGATCCAGACGCGGACGCTCCAGCGGCACCTGGGCGCTCAGCAGACGAAGCAGTCGACGGCACAATGCTCTCGTCACACCTGGGATGTTGAACGCCGACTGTGTGGTGTCTACGATCACGTTGGGTCTCCTTTCCGTCCGTGGGGTGCTTCGAGACTAGCCCCTTATACCACGGTCGGGGGAGGCCCTTCATTTCACCCCCTACCATCACCCGCTCCCGTCGTGCCGATCTCGACCCCCTCAGGATCTCGTGTCGCTCTGCCGGTCTCCCACGCGCCACTTCGACTCCGATCTTATGTTTCGTCCGACCCTCTACCTGGGTGTCACAACACCTCGATGACTTTCAACGGCGGCGATGGAAGGGGTCCTCAGCCGTGTCGCGTTGGCTTGGGACCCCTCCCAGCGATCCAACGGACAGGGAGTGCCCGTGTCGAACTCACAGTAGCAAGAGCCCCCACCGCAGCCCGTGCATAGCTGGCACTGATGAATCGTATTGGTTGAGCCGACGGAACCCTGATCGCAGCAGATCGTCGGCACCCCGGCGACCGTGCAGCCTCCAGGACAGCCAGGCACTCCCGGACAACCAACGCAGTAGGGCGTCGGGCAGCAGGGAGCCGCCTGAACTCGCTTCGCCACCGGACCGGCTCCCACCATCGTGAGCGCGAGCCCCGCCGTGACGCCGCCGAGCTTGGCGAGGAATCCCCGCCTCGAGAGTCGCTTCTGCTGCATCCGGATGAAGGAATCCACCAACCGAGTCGCCATGCTGCCACCGCCTTGCGCACTGTGCGCATTTCAACCGGGCCCGTCAAGCGGAACCGGCTTCGTCCTGGACTGGGACCCAAGTCGTCATCTGGTGATGGCCGTAGCCATCGAGCGCGTCCTGCAGCTCGAGTAGCGAGTTCGTCACGGCGCGAATGGTGATCCGGCCGTCACGGTCCGTGACGTAGATGAACGGGTCGTATCGGGCGCGGAAGCGCGTGCCGATCGTCCGCTGCTCGTCATCCTCTACAACGGCGATCTTCGAGTTGAGCCGCTCCAGCGCGGTCTCGCCTTCGC
>JBCLES010000125.1:0-3877 GCA_038913135.1 Anaerolineae bacterium | reverse complement strand
AGCACGTGCACATAGCCTCCATCTGGTAAAACATGTCCAATCTGAAACTGTGGTCCGTTCAGCCTGTCGGGGTCCGGCTCAAGAGGGGCGCAGTAGTGATCGTCGCCGCGCAACGAGGAATTGATGAGTAGAGATCCGTCATGCGCGTCAAGCCAATACTCTTTGGCGCGCGCAATGGATCCATGTGCCACGACAACTCGGTGATAGACGGCGTCTTCGCCGTATGGTAGTGGGACTGGCAGCGGGGTCGAGCACGTCTTGTCGGTGAACACTCTCGATGGGTGGCTACGTAGCCACCGCTCAGCACCGACTGCCTGTGCCGCAGCCTTCTTGATTGCCCTACTGTACCAACGATTCCAGTCTACGCTCAGGTTGCCAGTATTCGGAAACTCACAAAACTTATCGGAGAAGACTACCACGTGGTTTTCAAATACAGCCAGGAGATCGCAGATTTCCTTGCCGTTACCTTGGTCGCGATATACGGACGGATATGACCAAAGCCGCAGGAACGTGTGCTCTGCAAGCGCGGCCAAGAAGTGCTCTGTCGGCGTAGCGGGAACGCCCTTCTTGATCGCGACTTTTGCGTGGCCCACTACCTTGCTGGCCCCCCCTTGGCTTGGACACTTTCCAACGTCGCACTATCGGTGCTTATGTCAAACTCATCAATCTATGATACTCGTACAGAAAAGCGGTGCGGATGCCTGAACAAAGGGGAGGAACACTGCGTACGCACCCTTGACGTGCGGCGTTCTGACGCGTTGTGGTAGATAACAGGTTAGCCCTTTCTGGCCCATCGATGCGTGCGCAGGGTCTCGAGTTGTCGCCCACGAAGATGTGTGTACGGATACGAATTGGATGTCATCAATGCTCGGCATTGGGCGCACAAACTCTGTTCCCGTAGGCCACCAGCCCGACAGGAGGATCCTGCAAGAGGTGGTTTCACCGCTCTTGACGAGCATGATCGGACACCCTTTTGGTGTCCATAGCCTACCGTGACTTAGTCGAAGCCCGACGTGCGTTCTTATCTCTGCATCAACGTCCGAGTCGTTGGATATATCTACCTCAATAATAAGCCTTCGGCATGGTGCTCTTTCAAGTCCACATTCATCGGTCATTTCGACACCCCAGCGTACGCGCCACACCGACAGTCTTAGCGGTAGAGAATCGTGCTCAAGGGGCTCCGCAGCTGTGAAGATCCGGCTCGCGTCGGGCATACCTGTCAGCGTCGAACCATCCACGAACAAGAGTGACGAGCCCGATTCCAAATGCCCACTGGTGGTCCCCAGTCGCTCTGCTCCCACGATTTTGCCGTCACTGTAGAGCACCATGACAGCCTCAATGGCCTCCGGGCGGCTTCCGCGTGGATAGCCGGCCCGATATGTTACATTACTGTTGTTGCGAAGTTCGCCGCTTAGCCGAACGAAAGTGCCTTCGCCCAACGACAATAAGAAACTCGCACGGACGACAGCGAGAAACCCGCACCGATGAGGCGCCCGTCGCCGAGCATGGCACCCTCTGTGTTCACCACAACTCAGGGGGAGACGATGACGGCGACGAGCGCCCAGGTGAGGATAGCCTTGAACGAGCGAATGAAGGGAAGGACCCAGACGCAGGCGGCCGCGAAGGCCGGATTGCAGGATCGCGGGACCGTGGCCCGATACGAACGTGGGGCACGGCCCCCGTGGGAGGCAAAGCCGCCGCGGGACTATCGGACGAGACCGGATGCATTCGAGAAGGACTGGTCAAAAGTGGAAGGGATGCTGGAGGAGGCGCCTAGCCTGGAGGCGAAGGCGGTCTTCGACTGGCTGTGCGAGGAGGAGTCGCCCGGGCGGTATCAGGAGGGCCAGCTCCGGACGTTCCAGCGGCGGGTCGGCGTGTGGCGTGCGCTGAACGCGCCGAAGGATGTGGAGCTGCCGCAAGATCGGGAACCGGGCGAGGCGATGCAGACCGATGGCACGAGCATGAACGAGCTGGGGATCACGCTGGGTGGCGAGGTCTTCGATCACCTGCTGATCCATAGCGTGCTGCCGTACTCGAATTGGGAGTGGGGAACGGTGGCGCAGTCGGAGTCCCTGATGGCGGTGACGCACGGATTCCAGACGGCCGTGGCGACGCTTGGCTTCTTGCCGACGGTGCATCAGACCGACAGCTCGACGGCCGCCACGCACACGCTCGGCTCGAAGGACGAGGACGCAACGCTCAGCGAGAGCGGTCGCGCGTACAACCGGGACTATCTGGCCGCATTGGAGCATCACGGCGTGACGCCGAGGACGACGCACCTCGGTTCGTCCGACGAGAACGGGGACGTCGAAGCGATCAACGGCGCGCTGAAGCGAGCGCTCAAACAGCACCTGCTGCTCAGAGGCAGCCGCGACTTCGAGCACCTCGAGGCCTACGAGGCGTTTCTCGAAGACGTCTTCCATCGACGCAATCGTCTCCGCCAGGTTCGGCTCGACAAGGAGCTGGCGGTCATGCGCCCGGTGAGCAAGCCTCCTCTCTCGACGCGGCGGGAGCTTCGGCCGCGCGTCTCGCGCGAAGGGACGGTGCGCATCTTGAACAACACGTACTCGGTCCCGAGCGGGCTGAAGGGGCGTACGGTGATCGCGCAGGTGGACGAGTGGGCGATCGAGATCCACTACGCCTGCCAACTCGTCCAGCGGATCCCGCGGCTCGTGGGTGAGGGCCATGCGCACGTCCAATACCGCCATGTCCTGCCCACGTTGCTCAAGAAGCCCGGCGGCTTCCGGCGGTACCGTTATCGCGAGCAGCTCTTCCCCTCGGCGGTGTTCCGTCAGGCCTGGCAGGACCTGGACGCCCGCCTGACTCCCCGAAGCGCGGACCTGACGTATCTTCGCATTCTCAAGCTCGCCGCGGATGGCCTCGAGTGCGACGTTCACGCCGCGCTGGAGATCGTCATCGAAGACGGCGGCGCGTGGGACGAGACGACCGTCGCGGACCTCGCCCAGCCTCGGCCCCTGGCCGAAGCGCCACCCCTGGAACAACCGGTGGCCGATCTGCTGGCCTACGACGCGTTGCTCCAGCCCGCGGAGGTCCACTATGAGCTCGCTTGAGGCGCTCCGTCTGCACTGCAAGGCCCTTCGGATGCCGACGGCTTCGGCCGTCGTTGACGAGCTGCTCGACTCGGCACGCCGCAACGATTGGAGCCCGGAGGACTTCGCCACGCACTTGCTTGAGCACGAGATCGAGGGCCGTCGCCAGCGGCGTGTCGAGCGTCTCCACACGACCGCCCGACTGCCGGTCGGCAAGACCATGGCGAGCCTCGACCAGGCGCGTCTTCCCTCTCGACTCCGACGACAACTCCGACAGCTCCAGGATGGCGCCTTCGTCGATCGGGCCGAGAACGTCCTGATATTCGGCCTCCCCGGCCGAGGGAAAACTCACGTCGCCGCGGCGATCGCTCACGAGCTGGTCCACGCCGGGCGCTCCGTTCTCTTCACCCCAACCTTCAAGCTTGTCGATCGACTCCTCGTCGCCAAGCGTGATCTTGAGCTGGAGCGCGAGCTCCGACGCCTCGACCGCTTCGAGCTCCTCATCCTCGACGACATCGGCTACGTCCAACAAGCACGTGAGGAGATGGAGGTTCTCTTCACCCTCCTGGCCGAACGCTACGAGCGACGCAGCGTGATGATCACCTCCAACCTCGTCTTCTCCGAGTGGGGCCGCATCTTCAAGGACCCCATGACCACCGCCGCCGCCATCGACCGTGTCGTCCACCACAGCGTCATCATCGAGTTCGGAAAGGAGATGCCTAGCGTCCGAGCCCAGCACGCCGCCGAGCAGAATCCGCAGGAGAAAATCGACCAACAACCCGTGCGGGTTTCTAATTGACGCCATGCGGTTTTCTAGTTGACTTTGG
>JBCLES010000124.1:0-3882 GCA_038913135.1 Anaerolineae bacterium | reverse complement strand
GTCGAACATCCAGACAAGGCGCTCTATTCAACTGTCTCGGCGGAGGACGACACCATACTCGACATAGCCGGACTAGGGCGACGGGAAGGGCGAGCCGACGTAAAACAGGTATTGTGCGAGCACAGGGTAAACGAGAACATGCCCATTCTATGGCCTTTGGCATGCAAGGGCGAGGGCGGCAGCCCTCACGGTTCTATTAGGGGCGGATGCTGGACCCAGAACAAAGGAGACGACAGTACGAACACTTAGAATACTGGTACTTGTTCAGCCCTCATGACGGCGTAGCGGGCGAGATAGAGGGATCGCCCTTTAGCGAAGATGGCAATTGCCGCTGGTGAGGCTGACGAAGGGCCGCCTCATCTGGGACCGTGATGAAGTTGGCCCAGGTATCGCATCGAGGATGAAATCACTCTGCCAAGGGAGGCTGTCGTGATCGATCTTGCAAGAAAATGGGACAAGACGCTGACTATCGCACTCGCGTTGGTAGCAGCTGGCGCGATGGGCTTCCTGAGCGTCGCACCGTCGAGTCAGCCAACTGACAATGAGTCTCGTTTCGAAATAACCGGCCTATCTAACTCTGTAGCGATTCAGGCACAGACTGGTGTTACGGACCCTCTCCTTTCACCCATATACACTCCAACAGAAGCGATTAGTCGATCTAAAGCTATCTTGCCGCTCTATGCGGCAGTAAGTGATTCCGAAGCAAGACTCGCAAGCCGCTCCACATTAATAACAGGACCTTGGTTTAGCGTCAGTGATTCACCTTGGATTACTGATACAGCACATTGGATAGTTGGTATTGAGTCTACAGGCATGTCTTTGGGAGACGCAATCATCCTGCCAAACGGAAGTCGCATGATTAACGATCCCGATCCTCACCTAGATCAGCCAGCAACTGGTTCATACTATGTTTGGGAGGCTGGCAGCGGCCTCATGATAAGCAGCGGCGGGCTTACACCGGATGGCTATTTACTCTCAGAAATAACGGCGCTTGAAGATGAACAAATTCCGATCGTGCACGCAACAGAGACTCCCTAGTCTGCCAGTCCGACCCATCAGACGTCAGTTCAAAAGCCCGCATTCGCCGCGTCTTGCATGCAAAGGAGCAACCGTTCCGATGATCACGCATCCACTGATCGGAGATGCGCCTCGCCCGAAACTTGCCAGAGTGTGTCTCGCAGCCACAATCTCTCTAATTACCCTCGTATTCACTCGACAAACAGTCGCACACGCGGAGTGCACGTCGCCACCGTGTTACGGATATGGAGAACATTTCTTTGTGTCGACCACTGCTTGCCCGCCGATTGGGTACGAGTCGGGGGGGACCACCGTTAGCCCCGACTACGGAGATGGCCTCCAAATAGTTGGAACCGAAACCTTTGTCGTGGTATCCGATTATCACATCGACATTTATAGCAACCCCAGTGATCCTACAGCACAGAAGAACGTACACATGATGGCAATTCGTCAGAAACTCAAGAATGGCAGCTTCAATTTTGCAGGACTCTTTCCATCCGGAGCGTCCAAATCAAGCGGCGAAGGGCCCGGCAGGTACCGTAATCTGATGCGAGCAGCTATGTACGTGGGAGGAGCAGATAACACCTTCATCCCCTCTTGGAAAGAGCCGTTAGACGATGACGATGAACTAGTCAACATGAGTCTAGTTGTGGATAGCAAGGACACATGCAAAATTGCTGGCGGTTGCCTTCTGGGCGACGTGGAGTGGGTGTTCACGTTCGAACTCGATGGCGGATATCGCAAGACAACGCGGCGATCAGTCCCAGTCAGTCGATATAGCCACATAGTAAACGTTTGGCACGGAATGCTAGACACCGACACAGACTCTACATCGAACGACGCGTATATCAATGTTACGTTTGCGTTAAATCGCGCGTACTATTTTGACTGCAGCAACTGCCTTGAACACTGCACTTTGGGGCCTGTTCCATCTGCGGCGTGTCCAGCACAGTGCGGCAACGGCACTTGGGATGAATCTCCCAACAACGTTCTTGACTGGGGCTCAATCAGAGTCCCCAACACCGAAGACGGTGGCTGGGACGTTCACGAGATAGCATTGTATTCCGGCACGACCATTTTGCGCGGCCACATGAATGACACTAGCGACGACCAGTTCGGAGTATGCAAGGGCAACGTAACACTATCACCGTGTTGCGAAGTGTGTGAATCGAGCGACCTTCCTTACGCATATGAGGACATTGGAAACAAGGTTCTCGACCACTTGCCACTCACATGGTTTGCGGATACCTCAAGTCTGCCGACCGCTGAACGCGGCGACTGGAGCGATGAGATTGGCAACTCAATAGATGAGATTCATGCTACTTTCTTCGATCTAGCGAGTCCGCATCTAGTGTTGTTTGATGAGGTATTTTCGGAGGGGGATGCGGATGTTGTGTTCAAGTTTGCCACAACTGAGACCGATTTTATTCGAGCGTGCGGCGAACCTCGACCTGGAGATACTTATCTCGGATGTAACCAAACTATCAGTTCAGCACAGCCAATAGAATGCGGATCCGGCGTCTCGATCTCAGGTGCCGCTATCACATTCGCCAATTTCCCGGGAGCGGTCTGGCACGGCTCATCTTCAGATCCCGATCGGCTGAGAAGTCTACGGACCATCGTTAACATGCCGGGCGATTTCCGTAACATTGTATCCTATCCTCGCGCGCCGATAGTTTCTCACGAGCTGATGCACCTATTCCTAGGCGATCGATATGACGTGGAATCTTGCTCGATGACTGGCTCAAATAGCATCACGTGTTTTGCCACCGTTCCCGCATTCCCATTCCCCATTCCTCAAGGAGTTTCTGGCCCCTATCTTGGAAGTGATATGATCACTAGGCCAAATATACAAGACACGCGAATTATGCGCTGCCTCGCGCATCGAATGCCACGGACCGTCCAGCGTGGACTTCCATGAGATTGATTGCTCTGAATGGAAACGGACTTCGCGATTCACAAAGGGAGGTATATCAAGATGTCGCGTAGCAACAGCATCACTGCGCTCGTCGTTCCTGAGGTAGTAATTGTAGCCGCTCTTGCTTCCCTTTCTCTGATTTCATGTCAACCTGCAATTGAAGGAGAAAAAATCAGCGAGCGTAGCCTGCCAGACTGGCAGCCCGGAGCAGGAGCCGCCGTTCGATCTGAGGGAAGTGTCCCTGACGAATTGTTAGAAGCGGACATTTTTGCATGGGTTACCATCGAAGACATCGGCGAAGCGCGGTCAAATTCCGAGAGCGGCGCCGTTCCAATTCCAACTGAGTCGCTACAAGAGTCTCTGGGAATCCTCTATACTCCATATACACTCGCGATTACAGACGTTATCGGCATCAATCTGTTTAGCCCATCTACAACAACTGCGCAGCTTAGCTCGATCGAGGACATTGACGACTTGAACGGCGCAGTCATTGCCGACTCCTTCGGCGATAGCTCGGATCAGATTGCGCCAGATCGAACCCCCCTTCTTGACACATTGCAAGTCGAGGATTCTGGGATCGTCTTCTTGTCGGAATATGCTCCTGAGTTCTATGAAAATCCAACTATTGAATACCCTCCCATAAGTGACTATCTGCGAACCCAGTCAGCTGCGCTCTCTACTGGAGGCGATGAGTACCGCGCTTATGTGCTCTTTTCGTGGTACGATGTATCGGGTGGGGTAGCAACTTCGCGCCACGATGGCACTTCAGTTGATCTCGCTACATTGCTCTCGTGGATTAGTCAACTATCTTCCGAGCCATGAGCACACATCAAGTCTGAGGCCGTCGCTACTTGACCTGTGTTTTCTTACTTTCGGTAAAATCGCTGTATGCGTCTAACTAACAGCTAGACGCCAGCTATTCTACAGGACATGGACGCAAAAACGCG
>JBCLES010000123.1:0-4241 GCA_038913135.1 Anaerolineae bacterium | reverse complement strand
GAGCAGAATTCACGTCGTGGCTTTCAACGCTCGAGCCATGGCAAGATCCTCCTCTGCAGCCGTCCGCCGTCAGGGCTACCGGCGGCTGAGGCGGACCCCGAATCGGACAGGCTGATCGGTCGCCGAGACCTTGTCCATCGAATTGACAGTCGTCTGACAAATGGAGTTCGATCGATGTTCTCGCACGCCACGTTGGTCCGCCGGTTCGCCCTGATTGCGTTCCTGTTTATTACATCGGCGCTGGTTCTGAGCGCATGCGCCGACGGCGAAGCGGGAGGCGACCCTACGCCCGATGCCCATACGGCGACAGCGGGTGCGACGGTGAGTGCGACGGATGTAGGCGACATTGCGGACAAGCCCGTCGCACCCGAAGCATTCGAGGATGATTGGGAAGTCGTGCCCGAGCAGATCCACTTCGGCGATGATCCGCCGCCGGCGCCCGAGTGGATCGAGACCCGTGCCGCGGAGCAGATCGCCGCAGCCGAGGCGTACGCCGTACCGCACGATTTTTCGTTCACGGATAAACTCGCGGAGAGCGGCATCACGTTCGTTCAGGTCTCCACTCCGGACGGGACTAAGGGCTACAAGCCGAATCATTACGATCATGGCAATGGGGTCGCGGCCGCCGACGTCGACGGCGACGGACTGATCGACATCTATTTCTCCAACCAGGTCGGCGGTAACGAACTGTATCGCAACTTGGGCGGTGGACGATTCGAAGACATCACGTCCGCGGCCGGCGTAGGGGTCGAGCAGGCGATTGGTGTCACCGCCTCTTTCGCCGACGTCGACAATGACGGGGACCCGGACCTCTTCGTCACAACGGTGCGCGGGGGCAATGTGCTCTTTCAGAACGACGGCGACGGCGACTTCACCGACGTGTCCGAGTTCGCCGGGCTCGACTACAGCGGACACTCTTCCGGCTCAGTCTTCTTCGACTACGACAAGGACGGTTGGCTCGATCTCTTCGTAACGAACGTCGGCCAATTCACCTATCCTGAACTACTTCAGCCTGCGCCGATCGACCCGAACGACCCATCGCTGACCAACGACGACACCTATACCTATTACGCCGGCACGCGGGACGCCTTCGTAGGGCATGTCGAGGCTCAAAACGCCGAGCCAAGCATTCTCTATCGCAATTTAGGCTTGGGCGACGGCCGTTTCGAAGACGTGACCGAGGCGGCCGACCTGGTCGAAACCGGCTGGAACGGCGATGCAAGCCCTATTGACGCCAACGACGACGGCTGGCCGGACCTCTACATCCTCGACATGCAGGGCAACGACGAATACTACGAGAACATCGGTGGCGAGCGCTTCGAGAACAAGAGCCGCGAGGTCTTCGAAAGGACACCGTGGGGCTCGATGGGCATTAAGGTCTTCGATTGGGACAATGACGGCTTGATCGACGTTTTCGTTACCGACATGCACTCAGATATGCCGGAGAGCATCGGGATCGCCCACGAGAAGTCGAAGGCGCGCACTACATTTCCGGAGGATATGCTCCAGGCTGACGGGTTGAACATCAACGGCAATGCCTTCTTCGCGAAGCGCGCTGATGGCACTTTCGAGGAGATCTCGGACCAAATTGGAGCCGAAAACTATTGGCCGTGGGGCCTCAGCGTCGGGGACGTAAACGCGGACGGCTATGACGACGCCTTCATAGCGTCGAGTATGAATTTCAACTTCCGCTACGGCATCAACTCCCTACTATTGAATGATTCGGGTCAGCGCTGGCTCGACAGCGAGTTCGTCCTCGGAGTCGAGCCACGCGCCGGCGGGCGATTTTTCCAAAAGTGGTACACGCTCGATTGCGGCGGTGTCGATGCCGACCACGCGGATTGCGGACTCTTCGGTGACGGGCTTGTCACGCGTTGGGAACCGATCGGTTCGCGCGGTTCGGTGATCTTCGACATCGAGGGCGACGGCGACTTGGACATCGTTACGACCGATTTCGCCGGCCCGCCGATGGTGCTTGTGAGCGACTTGACGCAACGCGGCGCTCCAGCGTTCATCGAGGTCGGCCTCGTTGGAACGACCTCGAATCGAGACGGACTCGGCGCGAGCGTCCTTGTCGCAGCGGGCGGCCTCACGATGACCAAGATCAACGACGGGAAATCCGGCTACCTTTCCCAGAGCGATGTCCCGCTGTACTTTGGCCTCGGTACCGCCGCGGCGGCGGATTCGATCACGATAACCTGGCCATCCGGCGTCGAGCAGGTCGTCGAGGGTCCAATCGCGTCCGGCGCGCGGTTGGAGGTCACTGAGCCTTGATCCGCGCTGGATCCCGCGTTTACTGAACGTGGTAGCAATCACTAAAAAAGGAGCCTCTAGGGCTGATTGACCGTCGCTGATACCCTTCGGTCAGGATCGTCCGATTCGTATCTCCGAAATCGGCGGCCTTGAGGAATTGATCGTCGAATGTTTACGGTCGTCTCCGTCGATAGGTTACGCCGCGGCGCTAGTATGCTTTCGCCGCTGTACATCGAGCGGAGCCATCGAACACTCTGGCGGACCAAAACCTATGCGTCGATTCATAGCTAACTACGCGCTTCCACGCGCGTGGGTCATCATTCCATGTGCTCTCTTCGTCATCGGCTGCGAAGCCGATGGCACACCGATCGATTCGGCGACGTCCGACGTTAACGGCGAGGATGCCGTCCTGTCGACGCCGGCGCTGGAGTCTCCGGAAGCATCCGGCAGCGGGTCCGAAGCCGGAGAATACGAGCCTGAAATCGAGCCGGGACAGTTCATTTTCGGCGCCGAGCCGCCGCCCGATCCCCCCTGGATCGACGAGCGAGGCGAAGCACAGATCGCGGATGCTGAAGATTGGACCGTCGAACATGACTTCTCGTTTACCGATCAATTGTCGGAAAGCGGCATCACTTTCGTTCAACATCCCGTACCGGACGGGGCCAAGTCCTACAAGCCTAACCACTATGACCACGGCAACGGCATCGCCGTCGCCGACGTGGACGGCGACGGACTGCTGGACCTGTACTTCTCCAACCAAGTAGGATCCAACGGACTGTGGCGCAATCTGGGCCAGGGCCGATTCGAGGACATCACCGACGCATCCGGCGTCGGCCTCTCTGACGTGATAAGCGTAGCCGGTGCCTTTGGCGATGTTGACAACGATGGAGATCCGGACCTCTTCGTCACTACCGTGCTCGGCGGCAATCGCCTGTTCCTCAACGACGGTCTTGGCGCATTTTCGGACGGAACCGAGGAGGCGGGCGTTAGCTACAGCGGCCACTCGTCCGCCCCGACGTTCTTCGACTACGACAAAGACGGATGGCTCGACCTATTCGTGGCCAATGTCGGCGTGTACACGACCGGCAGCGTCCTGCCTGCCCCAATCGACCCGAACGATCCCACTCTGAGCGATGACGACACCTACACGTATGTAGAAGGCAGGATCGACGCCTTTGCGGCCCACATCGATCCAGTGAGCGCAGAACGGAGCATCCTGTACCGCAATCAGGGCCAAGGTGTTTTCGAGGACGTCAGCGCTGCCACCGGCTTCGACGAACCCGGCTGGAACGGAGACGCAAGCCCTATCGACGTCAACAGCGACGGGTGGCCGGATCTTTATATCACCGACATGCAGGGCGACGACGATTATTGGGAGAACATCGGCGGGCAGAGCTTTGAGAAGCGCACGGATGCACCCTTCCCCCGCTCGCCATGGGGCGCGATGGGCATCAAGGCGTTAGATTGGGACAACGATGGTCTGCAAGACCTATTCATCACGGACATGCATTCAGACATGGTCGAGGACATCACGATCGTAGACGAGAAGAAAAAGGCGCGCGGCGACCTCTACCCGCGGGCGGTGCTCCAGACCGACGGGACGAGCATCTTCGGCAACGCCTTCTTCCATCAACAGCCCGACGGTTCGTTCGAGGAGGTATCCGACCAAGTCGGCGCCGAGAACTACTGGCCGTGGGGTCTGAGCATCGCCGATTTGAATGCGGACGGCTTTGACGATGCTTTTATCGCCTCGAGCATGAATTACGCATTCCGCTACGGAGTCAGCTCCGTTCTCTTGAACGAAGGCGGAACGATGTGGCGTGACGCCGAATTCGTCGTAGGCGTCGAGCCGCGGCCGGCGGGCCAATACTTCCAGCGTTGGTACACACTGGACTGCGACGGTGTCGACGCCGAACATCTCGACTGCCTTGAACATGGCCCCGGCTTGGTCACGCGCTGGGAGCCTGTCGGCGCCCGCGCTTCGGTCA
>JBCLES010000122.1:0-4380 GCA_038913135.1 Anaerolineae bacterium | reverse complement strand
CCATTCAAGGGTGACCCCGAGTCAGGTGCCCAGTCTCACTACTGCTTCGCTGGGCTCTTGGATGGCGACCTCAGCTTCGAGTTCGAGGGACAGCCGCTCACCGCCAAGCCGATCGCAGGTGACGGCACTCCGCTTGCGCCTGGGGATTCCTGGGTGGGGCCACGTCCTGGAATCCCCTACGTCTTGGCTGCCGGCGCGACTGACGTCTACTACGAGATGCCGGCGCTGACTGATGATGAGCCGCCGAGAGTTCGCGCCAGGGTGACTCGTCGAGTGCAGTTGTCAAGAGTGCTGAAGGATGCCGGTCTCGTAGGACGCGCAGTTGAGCCAGTCGCCGCCATCCGTGGCTATCAGGGTGGACGGTTCTACGTGAACGAGTATGGGGCCATGTTCAGCCCCGTCGATTCAGGTGACGGCAACGGGATCGACTATGTCTACTGCGGCCAGATCGACCGCAACGCTTGGTTCCCAGAGCCTTTGGTGCCAGGGATGTCCGCCAGTTGACCGACCCTCTCCCAAGCACGTGAGCGAGGCGTCCACGGTCGCAACCTATGTTTGCGGGTTGAGCGACTTCGAGATGATCGAGAACCTAGCGCTGCCATACAACCACATGGGCGCAACGATCACCGATGGCGTGCTGCAAGCTGGGCTGCGCTACGAGACGGTCGTGTGGCCGCAGGTGCAGCACGTGATGGCGATTCCGGAGGCGGCCACGACGTCAGGCTTCTTGGTCGCCCTGCACAAGCGCGGCGGAGAAGCGGTCGTGCACTGGACGCATCCGGAGAAGCTCGGCCGGATGGTGGCTGTGGCCGAGTTGTTCGCCGGCGAGGGCGTCGAGACCGAGGCCGATTTGCGCGTGTGGCTGTGCAGCGACCCGGCGCAGGGTGATTCCGCCGATGGGGCGTGCACCGCCCACATCTCCAAGCTCGCCGCCGTACGCGGCATCGGACCTAAGACCATCGACTACTTCAAGATCCTGTGCGGCGAGCAGGACACAGCGGCCGTCGACGTGCATCTGATGCGCTTCCTCGAGCGGGCCGGCGTGCATGTGACCAGCTACGAGCAGGCGCGTGTGGTGATCGCGGGGCGGCGGCGGAGCTCTGCGTGCCCGCCGCCCAGCTCGACCACAGCATCTGGACGTACATGAACAAGGTCGGGAAGACGTGGTGAGGAGCCGCGCGTCGTCGACACAGCGAGCATCGATGGAGGAAGCACCATGAGAATGACCATCGCCGTCCAAGGCCAAGATGGAGCTGCGGCGCTGTGGGAGCCGACCACTCTCGACCAACTGGGCAAGCACGAGGACTACCTCGAGGCCACGCTCTCCCGGACGCCGGAGCTGCTGTGCCTGGAGACCAAGCGCACAGGCATCTACCAGCCCTTCGCCGTCTTCAACCAGCTGGAGCTTGGCACGCCTCAGGGCCGGACCATCTACCCCGACATCACGCTCCTCACGGCCAGCGGTGACGTGGTCATCGTCGAGGTCAAGCTCTTCGCCAACCCCGAGCTCAGAGACCGGCGTGTGATCGCCCAGGCCATCGACTACGCGTCCTCGATCTCGGTTCTGGGCGAGGAGGGCATGGCGCGGCTCTTCAACGGCGGCAATGACACCGACTGGAGCACGCTCGTTCGCAGTCACTTCCCCGATGAGGACGACCCCGACGAGCTGGCGGCTGCGCTCCTCGCGAACGCCCGCGACGGCAACGTGCACATCGTCATCGCCTGCGACAAGGCGCCCAAGGGCGCCTATGAGCTGGCGAGGAGCGTGTCCGCGCAGTCGCACCTGAGCTTCTCGCTCGATGTCGTCGAGGTCACGCCGTACGTGCGCAAGGAGGGGCCGGCGGACACAATCATGTTCGTTCCCAACGTCGGCCTCACGACCGAGATCGTGGCACGCACAGCGGTCACGGTGAGCTTCGAGCAGGGGATGTCGCAGCCGGGCGTCACGATCGAGACGACCAGCGTCGAGGAGATCGAGGACAATCTGGCCGCCGCCGCCAAGGGCAGCACTCGGGCTTCCCTTGCACGCAATCGGACCGACCAGGAGATCGCTGAGGTCTTCCTTGCCAGCGACGACCCCACAGTGCGCGACCTCTTCCTCTTCGCGCAGAAGGAGGGTGCTGGGGGCAAGATCCAGTCCGACGCTGCCAAGGTCTCGGCGGCATTCGGCTACTACATGCGCGTGCGCAAGCCCGGTGGCGGCGAGGGCCCGATGATGTTCTTCAACTACGTGGACGGCGCCAGGAAGCTCGTGATCTACGTCAAGTGGCAGCCAGAGACCGTGCCGGAGGCCGTCCTGGCCGACTACAAGAGCGATCTCGCGGCCGTGTTGGGGCCAGCCTTCAGGGTGGAAGCCCTCGAGCCGAACGTGCCTCTGGCGGCAATCGGAGAGAACCTGGAGGCGTTCAAGGGCGTGATCCGGAAGCTGCAGCGGAGAATCGACCCCGAGGTGGCGGAGGCCTGATGCAAGGTGTCGTCTGACTGAGTGGGCGTCTGCAGCGGTGCCTTGGGAGCCACTGAGACGGCCGCAAGAGTCAACGGGGGGGTCTTTCGATGGTGAAACGTCACCAGCGCGGCCTGATCGCCATCCTTGTGCCGCGTGGGAGCGCTCGCTAGGGTCAGGGGAGCATGAATGAGTCCTCGGAACACAATGGCGGCGAGGTCGTCCTCTACCAGTCTCCCGACGGCGAGGTGCGTCTCGACGTGCGGCTCGAGCACGAGTCCATCTGGCTGACGCAAAAGCAGATGGCCGAGCTGTTCGGCACATCGTCCAACAACATCAGCCTGCACCTCGGGAATGTCTACCAGGAGGGCGAGCTTGCCGAGGACGGAACTGCCAAGGATTCCTTGGTAGTTCGGCTGGAAGGAAGCCGCCGCGTCCGAAGGACGCTGCGGCACTACAACCTCGACGCCGTCATCTCGGTCGGCTATCGCGTCAACTCGGTACGCGGTAGACTGGCGGGCGTGCGATTCAAATTCCTATCCCCCTTTCACCTCCGTCACTAAGTTGTGATCCCGATGGTCCCTATCAGATCACGGTTCAAACGGGTAAGTCGACCGGGTGCGGATCGGGCGGTGCGGTGAATCTGATTGTTGGCGCAAACAGCTATCCTATGACATCCTCCGGTGGTGGCACAGTGTGGACTGTGACAGTCAATTGTCTCGCTTCGAAGCCAACCGCCTTCAAGCTACACCTAACAAATCCACCGGGTCAGAGCAGCCACCTGAGTTGGTACTCCGTCGAGTATTGCTGTGACTCTTGTGGGCTAGTCTTGTCAACCGCTCGGGAGATCGACGCTCGCAGAGGCCGGATTCAGAGCGAGTGATCACCCACTTATGTGAGGAGTATTGTTAGATGACACGCGTACACTCTATGAGGCTCGCACACAAACCACCACGATGCTCGCGAAGTCTCGTGGTGTTGGTCGGATGCTTTTGCTCTCTTGTTCACATAGTCGCCATAGGCAGTGCCACGCCAACGACTGGTGATACTCCAAAGGACATCTGGAGTTGGACTGAGTGCCCAAACATGCCGGAGTCAAGGGTTGGACACTTAGCGGCGGTTCGTCCCAATGGCAGTGTCGTAATTGTTGGAGGCGTTGATCCAGCAGCCCATGGCTGCACACTAAACTGCCGGACGGGACTGTCGCACGATGCTTGATTTATTCCGGGTTCAGTTGCTCAGGGCCGAGGTTGACATTCACTCGATGGATTTACCGAGTATTCCGCCCGGCGCTGATCGCGACATTCCTAACCACGATTGCATTTTCACCCAGGCCCGGCCCAGACTTGCTCAGAGAATCAACCGAGTGAATGTCAAGCTGGTGCGCCTGGATCTGAACCGTGCCCATTGTTCGATAGGGAAACATCAGCAGGAAGAATCTGATAAACTAAATCTTGCAGCCCGGTAATGTCCCTCCCAACGGCTTTCGGCTTGGCCGTTGTGCGCATCACGGCTGCCTGCCCGAGATGTAAGTTGAACCTTTGTCCGGCTGCGTCCCTTCTCGATCCATTGGGTCATAGGAAGGGTTCTGGCAGGCACCAGCAGCCTAGAGGCTCAATCGGGGACTACCGGGCCGCCTCTTTCCTCATCCTTCCTGCAACAGCCTCACCGGCTCTTCAAATCCTGCCCGGTGCCAAACTGGATCCACGTAGGGATTCTGCTGTTCGAGATCCTTCATTGTCGCAAACCAATACCGTCCTCGCCCGGATGCTTCCGTGGCGGCCTTGAGACTGGAGAGGCGAGCTTGGCTCTCCGTCAGACCCACGGCTCACTGCTGAACTGGCAGCCCCACGTCCACGCCCTGGTCACCGACGGCGGCTTCCGCCCCGACGGCACCTTTGTGCGGCTGCCAGCGCACTCGACCGAGGTGCTGACCG
>JBCLES010000121.1:0-4546 GCA_038913135.1 Anaerolineae bacterium | reverse complement strand
CGCATTCTTATCGCCGCTGAGCTTCGATTCTTTGCGCACGAAGGGAGGCGATTCAGCAGGTGCAGACCTCGATGGCGGGACGTCGGACGGCATACAGGGTGCTCCTGCGCCGGAAGGCCGACTCTCAGGCGCAGAGTCGGCGGCCGAGAATCGGGACAGGCGCGATTCTACCGAAGTTGGGCTGAAGCGGGATCGGCCTCCCTTGGAGCCGGCTGAATCTACGTTCGCGAGCGCGAAGACGGCATCGGCTCCGCAGGGCGATCGGTCGACTCTTCCCCTTGGACTCCCGACCCCGACTCCGAGCAACTCGCAACCGGCTCCGACATCGCGAAGGTTCGGGGGATCGTCGCCGCCACCCCTTACCGCGACCTCTAGTCCGACTCCGAGGACGCCCGGCTTGGAGGCCCCATCACCGCAGCCCTCCACGGCAACGCCCGCCGTACCAACCGCCGATTCTGCGACGATCACGCACGTGCCGCCAACCTGGACCGTCGTCCCTCATACGGCAACGCCGATACCGCACGCAACCCGGCCACCGATTACCCCTTCGCCCGCTCCGACTGCGCATCCACCGGGACGCCCAACCGCTCACCCAACCGCGCACCCGACCGCGCACCCGACCGCGGCTCCCACAACCTATCGCTTTGCCGAGTCGATCAGGCACTCGCCTCGGGATCCGTCGCTTTCAATCGATTCTGCCTTCTCGATCAGGCACTCGTCCCGGGTCCGGGGCCCATAGCTAGCGACCGATTCAACCTGTCGACCGAACCCGCGACCGAAAGGCGGCCGACCGTCCGACCGAGAACGCCTCGCCTCGACGACGCCGCGCGAATTCCCAGGAGCTTTCGATGAGATTCAAGTCCAGCCTTCAGATCGCCGCACGTGGTTACGCTTCTGGCGTCCATGCCGGCGGAGGAGGCCGCGGATCACTAACGGTCATCTTCGCGGTGAATGCGATGGTCTTCGCCGCACTTGCGATCGGCGGGAGCTCGATTTCGGCCCAACGCGGCGGGGTTTGGCTCGTCAGCCGCGCGCGTACGGCCGAGGAGACCGGAATGAGCACGGATCCGACGATCTCCGACGATGCCCTTCGGATCGCATTCGCGAGCGACGCGGCCGACCTCGTGCCCTCAGACACGAACGGCGTTGAGGACGTCTTCCTCTTCGAACGACCGGGCGACAGCGTGCGCAGGCTCAGCCTTATGCCGGACGGTTCGCAGGCGGACGAGCAGTCCATGATGCCGAGCCTGTCGCCGGACGGGCGCTGGGTCGCTCTGCGCTCCGTCGCAGACCTGGTGGGTGATGGATCGGCTGCGGGACTATTCTTATTCGACATCGACGCCGGCGTACGCATCCGCATCTCCACCGACACAGTGGACGGCCGCGGCGCGAGTTTCGCACCGACGGTCTCGGCAGACGGCCAGCGCGTCCTGTTTCTATCCACGCTCGGAGCGGACGGCGAAGGCGCAGGCTCGTGGGTCCGTGCGTTCCTGTGGGATCGGGAATCGTTAACCAGCGTCGTCGTTAGCCCTGAGGATCCGAGCGCCGACGTGATCGACATTGCGATCTCCGACGATGGCGGAACGGTTGCCTTCGCCACCGAGTCCGATAACATCATCGCGGGTGAAGCGCCATCCGCTATTCAGGTGTATGCTCGAGCCGCCGATGTCGACTCCAGCGGTGGCGCCGCCGTCTTCACACTCGGCACGGCCGAGCGGATAAGCACCGGCATCGACGGAGTGCTCGGCTCGGCAGATAGCCTTGAACCGAGTCTCTCGGCCGACGGGCGGCTGGTCGCGTTCACGTCGTATGCCGCCAACCTCGTCATCAAGGACGATAACGGCGTGAGCGACATCTTCATCCGCGATCGCGACGCGGGCCTTACGACCGCCGTGACGACGGTCGATCGGCCGGACAGCGAGCACCATCCCGCGGACAGCGCAGAACCGGACCTATCCCCGGATGGCACACGCATCGCGTTCGCCTCGGGCATGCGCGACATTGTGCCGGGCGATCGCAACCTCAATTGGGACATCTTCGTCAAGGAACTAGTCGCTGACTCGACCCGGCGAGTCAACTTGACGTGGGACGGCCGAGAGGCGGATAGGGACAGCAGAGTGCCGGCAATCTCTGCCGACGGAGTAGGCTTCCTATCCCATGCCAGCCTTGCGCCAGAGGACGGCGACGACGAGCAGGACGTCTACTTGGTCGCGCTCCATGCATCGCCGGAGCACCCGACGCTCGAGCCCCATCCGAGCGCCACGCTTCCGCCGCACGCGACGGCGACCCTTGCTCCACCACATGCGACGGCGACTCTTGCTCCACCACATGCGACGGCGACTACCGTCCCACCGCACGCTACAGCCACAATCGGCCACCACCCGACCGCCACCCATGATCCACATCAGACGGCCACACCCGACCCGCACTCCTCGCCGACGCATGCGCCACATCCGACCGCGACCGGGCATTCGGGCCTGCACTCCGTTCGAACTCTCTGGTTCCCCGCGTGCGGCACAACGTTGTCTGATGCTCACTGAGCGGTTCGCGAGGCTGGAACCCGGGGACCGGTCCTAGGTATGCGGTCCGGCCCCCACCACCCGCGTGGCGATCGGACATCATCCTTCGACGAATTTGTCCTCGAACCCCGGCGGCACGAAGTAGAGCCCACCGCCGCTATGCTTGCGTACGTCCGGCATGTCCGACCGCTTGTCGACAGCCGAATAGTGCGTGATGATCGCCCGCCGCTGTAGCGAAGAGTCGATGTGGCGAGAGCCGCGGTGGATCAGCTTGCCGTGCCAGACCAGCACATCGCCCTTCTTGGGCACGAATTGAAGTGGCGTCAGCCCGCTTTCTTCAAGTCGGCGCTCGACGATTGGAGTGAGCAAACGCTCCGAATGGGTCGGCCACATAGCGGATTCCGCTTCCCGATGCGGTAGGAAGCGGCGGACTCTGTCGCCGCGCACGGACGGCCAGCGGTGGGAGCCGGGAACGTACTCGAAGACGCCGCAGTCCGGATGGATGTCCTCGAGGGCGAACCACGCCGCCAGATAGTGCGCGTTTACGAACGACGGGTTCAGGTAGTCGTCTTGATGCCAATCGCGCTCCGTGCTCTTCCAGCCGGTCAGGTTAAGGTGCATCCCCATCGGAGATCCGATCAAATTCTCGAGCAGCGCCATGAGCGGAGGGTGGAGGCAAAGGTCGCGGATCTCCGGTACGTGTAGGTAAGCGCACGGTCCCGGCCACTCGCCGTCGCGCGCCCTGACGGCGCAATAAGCGTCGATAGCATCTTCCGGGATGAAGGCGCGTCGGATGATGAAGCCCTGTTCCCGCCAAGTGCGCTGGTCATCATGGAGCGCAGCGACGTCGACTTCGCGCCGATCGAGCGGCGGAAGGTCGGTCTCCGGCGCGTCATCGGATATATCTTCGAGCGTGAGCGATCTTGCCCGCCAGCGCTTGAGCGGCACGTCGATGGCGTCGGGCAGGTGCATTAGTGCATCTCCTCGTCTTCGAACGGATCGGCTGCCTCTACGAGCACCCTCGTCGCACGTCACGATCCCACTTTACTCGGTGTTCATCACTCGGCACCTTCGCAATCTCGCCGATCGAAGGTGAGTTCGCAAGCGAACTCGCAGCTGTGTTCGCAAGGTTAGTCATCGCCGACCCTTATCGCAATGACTGAGATGAGTCGGTCCGACTTGTCACGCCAATGCACCCGCACCTTGACCATCCTCCGTTCGCTGGCGAGAATGCCCGCCCCGACCGTGGAGCGCGAACGCAGAGCGCCTTCGCCTGGCGCGCGACCAGCGCTCCGGCGGTTCACTTGAATCTGCGTGCGAATCCTGCGTGATCGACCGACGAGTCAAGGATTGCATCCGCGGGCTTGGACTTCGCCTACCCAAACAGTTTGAATCAGAGGACATTTCATGAGCGCGATCACGAACGTCGTGGTGCTCGGATCCGGTCGGATCGGCCGTCTGGTCATTGATATGCTTGCCGATTCCGGCGACTACCACGTCACCGCCGTCGATCACGTCGAGGCGGTGGCCAAGCAGGCTATCGCGGGCACCGACGGGCATGCCCTCCCGAACACACGTGCCGAACAGGCTAACTTCACCGATGGATCCGCACTTTCGCGTCTTTTCACCGGAGCGGATTATGTCATCAGCTGTGCGCCTTACCACTGCAATGTCCGCATCGCCGAAGTGGCCAAAGAGAAGGGCGTCCACTACCTCGACCTGACGGAAGACGTAGGGACGACGTCCTTGATCAAGGGGTTGGCAGCGGACGCCGACGTCGCCTTCATTCCCCAATGCGGCCTCGCACCCGGCTTCATAACCATCGCGGCCAGCTCCGTAGCGCGGGAATTCGACTGTCTTGAGAGCGTCAAGATGCGCGTCGGCGCCCTGCCGCTCTATCCTCACAACCGGCTCAAGTACAATCTCACCTGGAGCACCGAAGGCCTCATCAACGAATACGGGAACCCATGCGAGGCGATAGTTGACGGTGTGAAAACCATCCTCCCGCCGTTGCAGGGTTACGAAAC
>JBCLES010000120.1:0-4618 GCA_038913135.1 Anaerolineae bacterium | reverse complement strand
GATCCATGAACCGGCGGTCATCTGGCCGTACATCATGAGGCCTTTGGCCGCCAGCTCGTCGAAGTGCGACTGCGTGGCCCAATGCGGCACAAGATTGCTGTTAGCGATGAGCACGCGCGGCGCGTCGGCATGCGTCTTCAAAACCCCGACCGGTTTGCCGGATTGGACCAGAAGTGTCTCGTCGCCTTCGAGATTTCGAAGTTCCGCAACTAGCGCGTCGAAGGCCTCCCACGAACGGACCGCCTGCCCCCGGCCGCCGTACACCACGAGTTCGTCGGGGATCTCGGCTACCTCCGGGTCCAGGTTGTTCATAAGCATTCGCAAGGCGGCCTCTTGCGCCCAGCCCTTGCAGCTGATCTCCGTTCCGCGCGGTGCCCGCACGACTCTAGGGGTTGACATCGGACTGCTCCGTGGCGGATCAATGCATCGTGCTTCCGCTAAACGACGGTGATGATGTGCTCGAAGCCGACGACGTTGTGCTGCGCTGATCAATTCATGGTGCTTCCGCCCGGCGACGGTGAGCGCGAGTATACCGTACCGTCTAGACGTCGGGCACGGCCGGCATGCGGCCGCGCTGGAAATGTCGGGAAGTGAGGGCTTTGACGCATCGGCGGCCGAACCCGATAGATTCAGCGTGGCGGAGTACTAGGCTATACTGCTGCCGCGGGCGGCGTTCGCCCGCACATCCTGGGCGCTCCCGACATGCAAAGTAGGTCGTCGGGACCGCGGTCGTTTCGCTTTCTACGCGAAGCGCCGTGGGGGGAAGACCGGTGAAAGCGGGCGTTGATCAGGAGCGATCCTGGCGATCGATGACCGCCGAGTCCGGCGCTGACGCGCAACGGTGATCCGCTCGAAGGTTCGAGGGGAGAGCCCGATCACCCGCCCGGAATGGTTCGTCGCAGTCGGTCCTCGCGCATGGGATCTCGGACGATGTCGGAGTCTTGACTACCGTCGAGGCATCCGGCGCGGACCGTGGACCGTCGCGTGGCCGATCGAGCCCCAAGAGGTCCGCGATGCCAGGCCCGAACGACACCAGTCCACTCTTTCCTAGCCGCCGCACGCTCCGAAGTGGTCGCTCCATGCTGCGGAGCCGCCGCCCCAATCTCCGAAGTGGTCGCCTAAAACTCCAGTTTCGCTGCGCCGTAACCCAGAGCCGCCGCCTCACAACCTGGACTCGCCCGCCACGCCGCGCTTTGACTAGGACGCTAGTAGGCGTCCCCCTCGCGGTTCTCGTCTTGATGGCGATCCATGGCCTGGCCGAGACTTCTCAGATAACCGGCCTAACCGCGCCAACGTCCGTCCAAGCGCAAGCTGCCCGCCCGCGCGCCGACCTCCTTGTCGACTTCGGCGATGGACGTGTGGTCTTCGAGCGCATTGAGATCGAATCAGGCGCATCCGGATCAGATCTGCTTGCAGCCTCTGGACTAGCTGCCGAGATGGGTAACGGCGGGCTCGTCTGCGGCCTTAACGGCGTGGGCTGCCCGGCCGATGATTGCTTATGCGCTTGCGAGGACCGTGACGATTGTGTCTTCTGGTCGTACTTCCACGGTGACATGGCAGTCGACGGCGGCTGGGAATTCGCCTCGGTCGGAGCCGAGGGCCGCTCGCTTGAGGACGGCGATATCGACGGCTGGGTCTGGGGCTCGAACCGTCAGCCGATCACGGCGACGCTGGCGCTTAGGGACGCGCTCGCCGAAGGCCTCGTCGAAGACGATGCCGGGGCCGCACCGAAGGAGGAGAGCGCGAGCGGCGGAATTTCCAACGACGCCGATCCGCAACGAGTCTCGGCAGTCACCGCCGCTGCGGCCTGGATGGCTGATCAGCAGATAGAAGACGGCGGCTTTCAAGGATTCGGCCTCGGATCGACCATCGACGCTGTGCTCGCGCTCGCCTCTGTGGGCCAAGATCCGGATCAGCCGAATGACGCCGGTCTCAGACCGTCGGATGCGCTGGCGGCCGGCGCGGCGGAGTATGCGGCCGGCGGCGCAAGTGCGGCCGGTAAGCTCCTGGCCGGAGCAGCTGCTCTTGGCATCGATCCGCGGGAACTCGGCGAGAGCGATGTCTTGGCAACCCTCATGGATGTCTTCGACCCGGAGAGCGGCGCATTCGGTGCGGGTGGGACATGGGACCAGGCGTGGCCGATCATCGGATTGGCCGCGGTCGGGGAGGACGTGCCCGAATCGGCCGTCGATGCCCTGATCGGCGCCGCGGTCGAAAGCGGCGGCTGGGGCTTCGAGGCCAAGGCCGAAACGGCTGACGCAGACTCGACAGGCCTGGCGCTCCAGGCGCTTGGCGCCGCCGATTGGCCAGAGTCAGATAAGGCGATCCGTTCGGGAATTGCGGCGTTGCGCTCGATGCAGAATCCGGACGGTGGGTTCGCCGGCCACGACGGGGAGTCGAATGCGACGTCTACCGCCGTCGCGATCGGAGGACTAATCGCGGTTGGCCACTTAGTCGACGGGCTCGGTTGGTCCGTAGCCGGCGTCGGCGCGGAGGCGGACGAACCGCGATCGCCGTTAGATGCGCTGCGCTCGTTCCAGGGCCCCGATGGCGCCTTCGCCGGATTCTCAGGTCCGGCGGATCCGAGCGCGACTTATGCCGCGCTCCTCGGGCTTTCGGGTCGCGCGCTCCCGATTGAGGGTACCGTACCCGCGGCCACTGATGTCGAAGTAGTCGACGACGAATCGGAAGTCGACGCGGCAGGTGTCGAGCCTGAGCCGCTCGCATCACGTCTCGGCTCATGGGCGCTTATCGCTCTGATCGCCGCCCTCGTCGCCGGGCTCTTCTGGACGCGGCGGCGGACTTGAATCGGACCCGTAGCGCAGTCGCCGCTCTCGGCGCCGGGCTTTTGTGGATGCGGCGGCGCACTTGAACCAGGCCCGAAGCGCGTTCGGGCGCTGGTATGGCAGGCTCGCGCTCATCGGCGTGAGCCTGCTCGGGCTCGCCGTCCTGACATTGCCGCTCTGGTCCGGTCAGACCGCCGTCGATCCAGTTTCCGTGGGCCTGGGCATTCCGTTGCCACCGCTCGGGTTGCCGTTGCTCGTCGCCGGACTCGGACTCTGCCTTGCCGCACTGACCGTCGAGGCCGCGGCGGGTCTCGGATCGCGCGGCGTAGCATTGATCGCTGTCTTGGCCGCAATCAACAGCGTATTGCGCGTCGCAGAGGTCATCGTGCCGGGGCCGGGTGGCTTTTCACCGGTCTTCGTCCTGATCATCCTGGCCGGATACGTCCACGGCGCACGATTCGGATTCCTTGTCGGCGTCTTCTCGCTCGTCGTCTCGGCGATCGCTACAGGATTCGTCGATCCGTGGCTGCCGGCGCAGGCGATCGTCGCCGGGTGGGTCGGCGCGACGGCGGGGCTGATTCCGGTTCCGGGCAACCTACGAATGACGCAAGTCGCACGCCGCGAGTCCGCGATCGCGACACGTGCTGAAGTCATCCAGCTCGCCGTTTTCGGAGCGCTCTGGGGCTTCTTGTACGGTGCGCTCCTCACTCTCCCAATCTGGACGGTGCTCGAAGCCGGACGCCCGGACGGGGTCGATGGCGGGCTCGCCGCCCGCGCTTTGCGCTTCGGCGCCTACTACGGGGTTTCGTCCCTGGTGTGGGACGCCTTCAGGGCAGCAGGCAACGCTGCGCTGATCATGATGATCGGGCGCCCGGCGATCGTCGCGCTCCGGCGGGTCGGGGCATGGTTCGCGCCGGTGGTCGAGGGTGGCGCGATTCGGTCCTTCGAACCTCCACTATCGGTAGAGCAGTCGCCGCCGCGCGTCGAATACGATCTTGTCGAGGACCTTCCATCAAGCGCGGACCAATTGTCCGCGCCTCCGTCCGATCCTCTCCACCCGCGAGCCTGGGCCGCATGGCTCTTCTCCGCGATGGTGCTCGCCACTGTTGCAACGAACCCTATCGCCCTCGTGGGCGGACTGCTGGCGATCGAGGTGGTTCGGTCCGCGAGCCTTCGTTGCCGTCGCCATGGAGGTCCGGAGATCCCAGTCTGGCGGTTCGTCATCGTCATAGTGTTCATGTCGTCGGCTTACAACTTCCTCTTCGCCCACTTCGGTGACACGGCTATCGCGCGGCTGCCGAACGCATGGCCGCTCATCGGAGGAGTGTTGACGGCGGAAGCACTTGCCTACGGGGCGATGAACGGTATGCGGCTCTCGCTACTCATCCTTGCCTTCTTCACTTTCCAAACAGCGCTGCCTGCCAGGCAGCTCATACGCCTCATCCCGAGGGCGTTCGGGACCATTGCGCTGCTCGCCGGAGTGGCGCTGACGTGGGTGCCTGCGACGCGATCGCGTGCGGCCGAAGTGCGTGAAGCCGCGATCGTGCGCGGTCTGAGCCGCCCCGGCATTCGCGGCTGGCTGCCGCTCGCCATGCCGATGCTGGTCGGTGGCCTCGAGCGTGCGATGGGACTGGCGGAAACTATGACCGCGCGCGGGATTGTCGCGGCCATCCCTTCGCCCACGGCGCGCTTCGCCTTGCCGGCAGGCGCGGCAGCGCTTGTGGCAGCGGGCGTCGTTTCGCAAGTCGGTGGCGTCGATGGTCGATCGGCCGCGCTAGTCGGCGCGTCCATCGGGCTTGTATTGATAGCCATCGCCATGCGTTCGCTTGCGA
>JBCLES010000119.1:0-5041 GCA_038913135.1 Anaerolineae bacterium | reverse complement strand
ACTCTTGAGCCAATCGGCCCATAAAGTCACTAGATCGTGCAAAGTCTGCAGAATTTGCAGAGTCTGCCGCATCACGCGCGGAAAGTCCCAATCGATCTCCCGCCAGGCAATATCCCATGCCCGATACAGCGATCGTAATTTCGCGATTGCGGTCGCCACCCTGCCAGAGGTCGCAACCCTAGTTTCGTCCGGCGCCCTACCAGAGGTCGCCCCCTATCAGAGACATTGCTTCAGGACCGTCACCGCCGACATCGTATTGGTGCTCGATACGTCGAGCTCGATGTTGGACCTGGTCGCTCCGGGGCGGCGCAAGATCGATGCGGCCGTCGCGGCAGCCACCCGGTTCCTCGAACAGCTGTCGCCGGGTGACCAAGCCGCTATCGTGTCGTTCAACGCTTCCGCCTCGGTCGTGGGCGAGCTGACCTCCGATGTGCCGGCGCTGGTGCGGGCCTTGAGTGGTCTAGAGACGGCCGAGTTTACGCGGATCGATCTCGGCATTCAGACGGCGCGCGACGAGCTACTGAGCGAACGGCGGCGCGCCGCGAATCGCCCGGTGATGATCGTGCTCTCGGATGGCAGGAGCAATCCGGTCCCGGTCGAGGAGGCCGAGACGGAGGCGATGATCGCCAAGTCGGCCGGCATCACGCTCTTCACCGTCGGCTTCGGCGCCCCGGAGGATCTGGATCGCGACGCGCTGCGCCGGATGGCGAGCCGGCCCGAACACTACTTACGATGCCCCAAGCGCCGACGACCTCGCCGAGATCTATGCGGCGATCGGGGATCTCATCCCGTGCCTGGCGCGGTAGGGAGGCGAGGCGCCCGCTGAACGCTCCCCGCGTTAGCGCCTTCGAGCGCCTTCATCCGCGTCTGCAAGAGAGTAAGTTCCGTCGGACACGCGTAGAAGGCTTGACACGAGGTAAACGAGGGGTTTACACTCCTAAATGCAAGGCAGGAAACACGCGGCGACCTTCGTGCCATCAAAGCGCCACCGCGCGCCGCACCGGCGTGCGAACCGAACCAGGGGGACGCAAGCCAGGAGGAACACCGATGCGCCGGAACCGATCTAGACCGTTCGTGATTCTCGCCGCGATGAGCGCAGCTGCGCTTCTGAGCCAGTCCATCTTCCTCCCCAATTCCCCTCCCCCCCCCCGATAGTCCACGCACAAAGCGGCATCGATGATTGCGGCGGAGATCCGCCGAACGCATGCCTCATCTGGGGAGTCGTGCCGGGGGCGGCGACATCGTCCGTGTTCTCGGTCAGCGTCTGCACCGGCGCCGTGACCGTCTACGGTCCATTTCCAATCGCCGATCTTCAGACCGCGGCCGCACGCGCGCCGAGTTCGCTGTACCTGGGCGATGCGGCCGGCGTGTTGTACCTCTACCCTCTGCCGATGGGTCCGCCGATGGTGACCGGCGCCTTGGTGGTAGGCGCCACGGCCTTGACCGAAGGCCCTAAGCCCGCCATCTCCAACCTGCGGGCAGGGGCCGACGCGCCGGTTCCGGGAAGCCTGTTCAACCCAGGCGCCCTCGTCGGCAGTGGTCCGGGAGATTTCTACGGAAATCCCGAAGGCGATCTGGTGTGGAATCATGCGACGAGCGTTGCGTTCCCCATGCGCGGAAGTGTCGATTGTTGTGGAGTGGGCTTTTTCGAAGATGTCCGGGTCAGCCGGAATGGATCCATGCCGTTCCCGCACTCGCCGTATGCTCCAAACACCAATATGACGGGACTGGCGTATGACGGATTCGGCCAGTTGTGTGGAAGCGACATCGGTGCCAACCTCTATGCGGTTGGGCCGCATGGAGGAGTTCCCGGAGGATTCACGAGCTTGACGTTGACGTTCCCGATTCCAGGTGGCACGACAGACCTTGCGTCCACCCCGCAGTGCATTCCGTCATCGGATATCCTCGGCGATCTCGGCGATGCCCCGGATCGTACGAACCACTCTGGACGGCCCATGACCGCCTATCCCGGAGTTGCGGCGAACTACCCAACGGTGTACTCGACAGTGACTGGCAGCCCCGAGGGTCCGATCCACTGGGTGCCCGGCTCCGACAGCTTCCTTGGCGATATCATCACCGCCGAGCAGGATGCCGACCTGCTGCCCGACGCCGACGGCATCACGAACATCGATCCGCCGATGGACGCAAAGGATCGGGATGGCGGCGACGACGGGATCCTCTTCCCCATCAGCCTCCCGCAGTGCCAGCAGACGCAGTTCCAGTACCGCCTGAACGTCGTTGGCTCGGCCATGTCTCGATATACGAATGCCTGGATCGACTTCAACCGTGATGGCGACTGGGCCGACAGCATTGCATGCGTCGATTCCGGTGGCCAGCCACAGACCGTGTCGGAGTGGGTCGTACAAGACCAGACGACGAATTTTGGCCCGGGCGTCCATGTCGTGACGACGCCGAGTTTTTGGTCGGCGAGCCCTGAAGATGACATGTGGCTCCGCATCACGCTCTCGGAAAGCCCGGCGGCCGGCACCGACGGACGGGGCGCCGTGGGTGGATTCGAGATTGGCGAGACCGAGGACTTCCTGCTCCACTTTGTGGTGGGCGCGGAGTATGCGCCGTGAGCGCAGTGAGACCTCTGTCGCTATGGCCGATGTCGAAGGGAGCGCGCGGCCGCGCCTTCGACGCGCAGACGGTAATGCTCGCCCGGCGCGCTGCTGCGCCGTTTAGAACAGCCGCGTCGAAGTCATGATCTCGGCCGGTGTGCGCCGCCGCCTCTGGCCTGCATGTCTGGCCATCCTCGTCGCGGCCGGTGGCGCGCAGTTCCCTGACGGCGTTACCCTGGGTGCGCTGGCCACGCCCGACGATGCAGCCTGGCACGATTGGGTGTTTGTCACAGATGATACGGCCGTGATGAGATCCGAGCCGTATGCGCCGGGCTGTGATGCGATCTCCGCCTTCGATATCCGCAGCGGGGAGGCGCTGTTCAAGGGGCTGACTTCGGTTTCACCTAACCGCCTTGCTGCGGCTCAAGACTTCTCCGTGGTGGTGGCTGGGCCGTCCGGGTCGTGGGGACCTGAATGGGGGCACCTGTACGTCGTGCGTCCCACCTTTGACGGGCCGTGGGAGTTGATGCCATGGGTTGGCGGTACGAGCTTCGCGCCAGCGGGTGCCGTCGCGGTGCTTCCGGACGGGGATACAGTGCTCGTATCGACAGCTCGAAAGCCGCCTGGGATCGGTCTCGGGATGCCGGTGGCACCCTTCGGGATCGAGGCCTATAGGCTGAGCGAGATTCGAGGTAGCGGTTACGTCGAGGTGCCGCCGGAACGCTATGAAGCCTGGCGGCTCGGCCGGCGCCATGGCCGGATGGAGCTGCCCGGTCTGCCGGCTCAGATTCTGAAGGCGCCGGATTCAGACCTCATGCACGTGATCACCGAGAGCGCCGATTGGATCATCTCGACCTTCGATCCGGATCGGCTCGAGGAGGTGGCGCCGCAGATCAGGCTGGAGCGGCTCAGCGAGTCTATTCCGTCGGCGCCTTATCAGACCACGGGTTGGATCTCCGGGTCTCTCAGCGATGATGGGCGGTACCTCGTGACGGGAAGGGGCTTGTTGGACAACCGGCTCAACATCGCGGATCTGGAGGAGCGGCGCGCGTGGACCGTCGACATCGGGCAGGAGTCCAACGGAACGGCCTTCAATCGAGGGTGGATCAACAAGGGACTCCTCGCGATCGGGCACCAGGGCTTCGTGGGCATCTATCGGTGGGAGCCGCCTGACACGTTCACGGAAGTTGGGCGCGTTCCGGCCCGACCCCCGTGGTCTATGATCCCGCGCGGCACGATCGCCTGGAGCACGAGCGGCCGGGAGTTGATCGCCGCCGAGTTTGCGAATCCAAGGGACGATGGCCTATACGATTTCTCAGTGTTCACTATCAGCGACGGCGGGGCGTCGGCCAGCCTCCTGCACCATCTCGAACCGTGCAGCTCACCGTATGGCAACAGCCCCCTTGACATCCTGACCGCCAACGGCCTGGTCACGCCCACCGCGACCTCCACGCCCAGCCCCACGACCGATCCCACGGCCACACCGACCCTCACCGCATCGCCCACGGCAACATCCCCGACCCCCAGCCCGACCGAGGTCACCCCATCGCCGACGGCCGCGCCGCGGCGCATCTACCTCCCCATCGCCACCTCTGGACATTGCCTCAGGACCGTCACCGCCGACATCGTATTGGTGCTCGATACGTCGAGCTCGATGTTGGACCTGGTCGCTCCGGGGCGGCGCAAGATCGATGCGGCCGTCGCGGCAGCCACCCGGTTCCTCGAACAGCTGTCGCCGGGTGACCAAGCCGCTATCGTGTCGTTCAACGCTTCCGCCTCGGTCGTGGGCGAGCTGACCTCCGATGTGCCGGCGCTGGTGCGGGCCTTGAGTGGTCTAGAGACGGCCGAGTTTACGCGGATCGATCTCGGCATTCGGGCGGCGCGCGACGAGCTACTGAGCGAACGGCGGCGCGCCGCGAATCGCCCGGTGATGATCGTGCTCTCGGATGGCAGGAGCAATCCGGTGCCGGTCGAGATGGCGGAGGCGGAGGCGTCGCTGGCCAAGTCGGCCGGCATCACGCTCTTCACGATCGGCTTCGGCGCCCCGGAGGACCTGGATCGCGACGCGCTGGGCCGCATGGCGAGCCGGCCCGAGCACTATTACGATGCCCCAAGCGCCGACGACCTCGCCGAGATCTATGCAGCGATCGGGGATCTCATCCCGTGCCTGGCGCGGTAGGGAGGCGAGGCGCCCGCTGAACGCTCCCCGCGTGAGCGCCTTCGAGCGCCTTCATCCGCGCTGTGTCATCAAGTCGCCCGCTCACACCCACATCCTGATAGCGGCGCCCGAATCGCTCGAGGTGATGCTGATCAATCGCCGATACCGGGGCTCGCACTACCTCGAGCTCTACGATGTCTTCGACACGCCGCCGATGTTCACGGTGCGGTACGCCCGCGGAGATCGAATCCATCATGTGATCGACGATCGCGTCCACCGGTTTCGCGACGGCGGTGTAGATCGCCCCCACCCCGGGTCCTCA
>JBCLES010000118.1:0-5092 GCA_038913135.1 Anaerolineae bacterium | reverse complement strand
CCCCGCCCGCGACCATCTGCGCGTCGCCGAATTGCGCGCCTTCCGGAGCGCCCTCGACGGGAACCCACCCAGATCCGTCCCATCGCATGATCGCGTCCCCGCGAGCCGAGACGGCTTCGTCGTGGCTGAGCGCGGAGATTCCGTCGAAGCTGACACCCGATGGTGGGTGAGCTTCGGCCCAGGCATCACTGTCCCAACGCCATGCCTTGTCGACGAACGAAGACACGCCGCCCACTTCGCTCCGGAGATAGCCAGCCGCCCATGCGACACCTTCGACCGGCGCATCGATGTCGGTGATCGTCACGCCTGGTTCTTCGATGCTCGTGCGCCGCCAAGCTCCGTCGTCAGCGGCACCGACAAGCCCTGCCGGAGAGACGGTGCCGCCTATCCATCCGTACTCGTCCGAAGTCACCGCAAGGCTGGATGCGTTCGTGACGGGCGGCCACATTGGGAACGCCCTGAGTTCGTTCACTCGCACCATCACGCCCTGACGGGCGATGCCGATGAGTTCGTTTCGGTCCGGCGCCAACGTGAAGAGACGATCGATCCGACGGTCTTCGAGCGGTGTCGTGAACCCTTCGCCAACCACCGGATCCAAACGGCCGTCCAGGAGGCGCAACACCTCGCCGTCGCGGACCAAGTAACCTATTCGGCCCGACCACGCGACGTCGCTATATGAGCCGTCGTCGACCGATAGCTCCCGCCACACGCCTCCGCGATACTCGAGCACGCCGTCGCCGGCCGCCAACCCCAGATCCGGGCCGTCGAATGCGATGCTGGAGAATCCGGTCAGCCGCGGCGCGTCCATTTCGACATGCCAGCCCGCGGTGTCGCGCTTCAACATAAGTCCATCCGTCGTCACCGCCCACGCGTTCTCGGCCGAAACAGCCGCAACATCCGCTATGACCGCTGCCGAATCGAGTTCGGCCGGAACCGCCTCTATCGCCCATCGGCCGCCGTCCCAGCGAAGGATCGTCGAACGGCTTCCAACGGCCCAGCCCGAGGCCGGAGAGTACAGGTCGATCGAACCGAGCGATGCTCCGATGGGCGAGGTGATCCGCACCCACCTTTCGCCCGCCAGTCGGGCCATGGCCCCATCGTAACCGACCGCGAAGCCGACGTCTCCCGCTCCATCCGCAATCGCCAGCGCCTGCAGAAGTACACCGTCGACCACGCCACTGACACGCGCGAGGCCATTTTCGATGCGGATCATCGCGGTCAAGTTGCGCGCAGCGGTCGCTCCGCCGCCAATCCGGTGCGGATCGATGGCCCACGTCACGCCGACGATCGACTCCGTTCCGTCGCTGTCCCACCGGGTCACCCTTGCCGACGCGGCATCGCGCAGTCCGGAGAAGCCGCCGAGCGCAATGTGCCAACCCGCCACCGCGCCCTCAGCCTCGACGCCCGGCCGCATGGCGGGTGCCGCAACGCCGCGCATGGCGCCGCTCGAAGCGGGCAACAAGCAAGTCGCTCCGACCACAATTGCGACGACGACCTTCATCCGATTCGTTCCTGAATCCATTTGCCATAGCTCCCGCGATCTGAACTCCGTGATTGTGTGTCCTGTTGCGATCCGGCTATCGCGACTATTCGTCCGTCTACGATTCGACTATCGCGACTATTCGTCCGTCTGCGATTCGACTATCGCGACCAGTCGTCCGTCTGCGATCATGCGCTCGCCTGCAAGAGCGGTCAATGTGGGCCATGATACACAGCCAACTCGAGAAAGTGGTTGACCAATAGAACAATTGTTCTATAATCCACACCATGAACGACCTCAAGCGGCTGGCGATGTGGGCGGCGTCGATAGCATTCGCCGTGATCGCAATCCGCGCGCTTGCTTCAGGGTCGTCGCCGGCGGAACCGGCTTCGAATTCAGGCGCCGAAAGTAATCCGTCCGCCCCCGCCTGGTCGGTGAATCCGACATCGGGACCGACAACCGGATCGGAATCAGACGCCGGCCGCGGCCCCGGACCAGAAGCTCTGAGAGGAGGCGACTTCGACATCGGCTTGGTCTCCCTGCCGTTCGACATCGCCAGCTCGTCCGGTGTGCGGTCCTCGAGTACCGGTGTGGACGCCCGCGGTAATCGGCCTGGCAGACCGCGTACAGCCGAGCTGGCCATCGAAGACGCCGAACTCGTGCTAGGTCCTCACATAGCCGGCTTCGACACCGCCGCCGTGATCGCCCTCCACGGCGGAGCGTTGGCCGGTCACTTCGAGTCGATGAACGGCGCCAACTCGAGCAGCGCGGAAGTCATAGACAGTGTGGCTATGGACCACTCCGTGAGCCCAGCCTTGATTCTCACGATCCTAGAGCTAGCCTCGAGCACTTTGACGGGAAATAGCTCCCTCGCGTCACCTCTCGGAGACACCGCGGCCGCGATGCGCGGCGAAAGCCTACACACCGCCGCGGGGCGAATAGCGGCGTGGCTCAACGATGCCTATTACGCGGAACGTCACCGTGGAGGACGGCTGCTCAGCGCCCAAAGCGTGCGCACTACGCGTTCGAGCGGTCAGCCTAACGCGGCGCAAGCGGGCGTGGCGCATGCGCTAGGCTCCTTGTGGCCCGAAGGTTCGGAAGAGCAGCTGATGGCGTCGTTCGCGGACACTTATGGCCGGTTGTTCGGAGACCTTTCCGCCGAGCCGTCTTCGCCGCCGATACCGGACGGGCTGGAGCAGCCGCCGCTGCTTCTGCCCTGGCCGGAGGGAGAAGCCTGGCATCTCACAGGTGGACCTCACGGCAGCTGGGGAGTCGGAACGGCGTGGGGAGCGATCGACTTCGCGCCACCATCGCCCGTAGGCTGCTCGGCTGCGCCCGAGTGGGTGATCGCTTCGGCGCCGGGAGTAGTGATGTCTTCGCGTGAAGGACAAGTGCTCGTCGACTTGGACGGCGACGGGCTGGTCCAAACCGGCTGGGTCGTCCTGTATCAGCACATGTCAACCGGAGAGCGCGTGCCGGTCGGCACGCGCTTGAACGCCGGCGAACTTATCGGACATCCGTCTTGCGAAGGCGGCTTCTCCACCGGCAGCCATGTGCACTTCGCGCGTCGCTACGACGGGGAATGGCTGCCCGCCGCTGATGGGCCGGTACCGCTTGTACTCTCTGGCTGGAAATTCACCTCCGGCCCGTCTGAGTATGACGGCGAAATGAGTCATGAGAATGCCGGCGAGCGGGTTGCACTCAAGCGCCGCAACGGCCGGATCACCTCGGTCGTCTCCGACAACGGCGAGGCAGGGCGGGCCGCACACGCGGCAGCCTGGGCAGCGCTGGATCGTAGCGGCTCCAGTGCGGTTGCCGCCGCCGTCGAGTTCACTGGGGCGATGCCGGCACCGGACGCGGTCGCCGCCACTCCAGGCCTAACAGGAGCGATGCCGACATCGGACATCGTCGCCTTCGCATCGACAGAAACGACGGCCGCCCAGGTCCCCATCGCGGCAGCATCGGCCGGCGCCGCGGTTGTCGACAGCGAGATCGGCGCCGGTTCTTTCGCCCCGAAGCTGATAGTTCGTCTGCTCCTTCAGGGCAGGCGGCAGCACGACACGGCGTTTATCGTCGCGCTTGAACGGCTGGGCGAGCCGCCCATCGGCCTGTTCGGGCACACCGACGAATCGGGAACTAGCACTCCGATCGCCATGCCCTACAGCGTGGGTGGACATTACGACGTCGTGCTCCGCGCACCGGGATTCGCTCCCGCACGTGTCATCGCCGCCCCAATAGAGCAAGGTGTAGTCGAGATCGACTTCAGCGGCGGCGGGCTTACGCCGCTGCGCGCAGGCGATCTGAATGGCGACGCCGCTGTCAACGCTTCGGATGTCTTAGCTTGGTTCAATGCCCGCGGTCGGGGCCGGGGTTCGGCAGATCTAAATGGCGACGGGAAGGCAGGCTTCGGCGATTTCTTGCGCATGGTCTTGCCGGCGCTGCGTAATGGTTAGCGCCGGCCGGGGTTGATCCGAAGGGATCGCGACAGTTCCGCCGTGCTACAATCGCGATCCATGGCCGGTCTGCTGACGATCGCGCCGGCCGCGCTTCTGGCGCTCGGCGCCGTGTTTGCATGGAGGGCGCCTGCCGCCGATAAGCGGTTGGGCCGGATCGCCGCGCCTGGAATGGCTGTCGCGGCCTTCGCTTCGGCGATAGCGGGTGGGTGGCTCGTCCTCTCCGATCCGAGCGCTCGATTGGGCGCACAAGTGCTTTCTCCTTGGGCACTAACGGCGGAATCTGTTTTCGCGGGCTCTCCGTCGCTGCAGCTCGACGGCCTGACCATCATCTCGCTAGTCCTGCTGACTTCGCTGGCGTTGATCGCGGCGATCCGTGGCGCGCTCGAAGAAGATTCATCGGCGCTCGCCGTCCCCCTTGCGGTAGCCGCGGCCTCTGCTGTTCTGATCGCGGGGACACGCTCGCCTCTCGGGCTGGTGGCGGGATGGGTCGCGCTCGACGTCACTTTGGCTTTCACGACGAAGGGTGGTCGGACGTCATTGCTGGCGGGCCAGTTCGGCCTGCTCCTCCTGCTCGCCGGTCTGTCCGGATTGCCGTCCGATGTCGTCCGCATCGGTTCGGATTCGCCCGTTCCATCCGAGTTGCGCCGGTTCATGCTTACGGCTGCCTGCATGGTACGGGCGGGAGTTTGGCCGATGTGGTGGGCGGTTCCCAGCAGTGTTGGTACCGCTTCGTGGCGGTCGTTGACGACTCGCGGGGGTCCTACCGTCGCCGGGCTCACGCTTGCGCTGATGCTCGCCGAAATGAGTGGTCTTGGATCAGGCATCAGCCTTGCGACGATGGGCCCAGGTCTAGCGGCAGTCGCCGCTGGCGCGGTGCTGGCTTTCACCGCTCCGGACCGAGTATCGTGCCTCGATTGGAGGATTGCGGCGCTCTCCGGACTGGTGATCGTCGCCGCCGGCCTAGCCGATCCCGTCGGCCAGGCGATCGGCATCGTCATGTTGGTGCACGTTGTCTTGGTCACGGCCAATTCGTATGGCGCAGAGGGGCTCGGTCACCATGGGCTGGCGCGCGCGACTCGCTTATTGGGTGCTGCAGGGATTATCGGCTTGCCACCGACGGTGAGCTTCGCCGGCCGCTGGTTGCTTTTCGATCAGC
>JBCLES010000117.1:0-5349 GCA_038913135.1 Anaerolineae bacterium | reverse complement strand
ACCTATCGAAACCGGCGAGGGCGTCAGCGCAACTACCGAACCCGCTTCGAAGGCGCCGTGCCGAACCTCACCCGCCGTTACGAGAACACAGAGTCGGAAGCTGTCCGCACCGACCTTGAGCGCTTCATGTCTACCCGCCCATGCACCGCATGCCATGGTGGGCGGTTGCGGCCGGAGGTTGCCGGCGTCACCGTCGCGGGCCAATCCATTATCGAAGTCTGCCGACTCACCATCTCAGAACTGGAAGCTTGGACCAATTCAGTACGGGTCGAAGGGCAGGATGGTCCTCTCAAGGCTCGGGATCTCTTGATCGCCAGCGACATTTTCTCCGAGGTCGCGGAGCGCGCCCACTTCCTCGTCGATGTCGGCCTCGACTACCTGTCGCTCGAGCGCAGAGCGACGACCCTTTCCGGCGGTGAATCCCAGCGAATTCGGCTCGCGACGCAGATCGGAAGTCGTCTCATGGGAGTCCTATACGTCCTCGACGAGCCGTCGATCGGGCTGCATCCGCGCGACAACGCACGCTTGTTGAAGACGCTGCATGACTTGCGCGACGTTGGTAACAGCGTTCTGGTGGTCGAACACGACGAGGAGACCATGCGTTCGGCGGATTGGATCATCGACCTCGGGCCCGGGGCGGGCGAGCACGGTGGGCGAGTGGTCGCCGAGGGCGATGCCGCGGCCATTGAGGCGAGCGCGGAGTCGATCACCGGTGCATTTCTATCGGGACGGCGCTCCGTCCCCATTCCGAAGGCGCGGCGCTCGGCGGAAAGGGGAGTGCTTCTTGTCAACGGTGCTCGCGAGAACAACCTGAAGAATATCGACGTCGCCTTTCCGATCGGACGATTCATCGCGGTGACCGGCGTCTCCGGATCCGGCAAGAGCTCGCTGGTGCTCGAGGTGCTCTACCGCCGCCTAGCCCAACGCCTCAATGGTTCTAGGGAGCGCTCCGGCGCGCACGATTCGATCGAGGGGATGGAGCACCTCGATAAGGTGATCGATATCGACCAGAGTGCGATCGGAAGAACGCCGCGTTCGAATCCGGCCACCTACACGAACGTCTTCACGCACATTCGCGACCTGTTCGCGACGATGCCCGAAGCTCGGCTTCGAGGCTACAAAGCCGGAAGATTCTCGTTCAATGTCAAGGGCGGGCGATGTGAATCATGCGCCGGAGACGGGATCCTTCGGATCGAGATGCAATTCCTGCCGGACGTTTACGTTCCGTGCGAGGTATGCGAGGGCGCTCGCTACAATCGCGAAACGCTTCAGATACGCTATCGCGGGCTTACGATTTCAGAAGTCCTCGACCTGACGATAAGCGACGCCGTCGAGCTCTTTTCCGCCTTTCCATCGATCCGTCGCCGTCTGGCCACGTTGGATGCGGTCGGACTCGGATATCTACGCCTCGGGCAACCTGCCCCGACTCTCAGCGGAGGCGAAGCGCAGCGGATCAAGCTGGCGCGCGAACTTTCGCGCGTGGCTACGGGCGACACTCTCTACATCTTGGATGAGCCTACCACGGGCCTTCACTTCGCGGACGTCGAGAAGCTACTTCAAGTCTTGCAGGAACTCGTCGATGCCGGCAACACTGTCTTGATCATCGAACACAATCTCGATGTGATCAAGTGCGCGGATTGGATCGTGGACTTGGGGCCAGAAGGCGGTGCGCGCGGCGGCTACGTGATCGCGACAGGTACCCCGGAAGAAGTTGCCGCCAATCCTGATTCGCACACCGGCCGCTGGTTGGGTCGGGTTCTCGAAGCAAGTCCGGAACCCGCGTGAAGAGCGGTAACTCTCCGGCATACTCCATGCTGGTCGCACACGCTGCTATGTGGCAGACTGCTGCCGATAGATCCCCAGTCGAAGGAGCCATTGATGAAGGTTTTCCGAACCGCTCTAGCTGTTCGTCTCCCAATCGCCCAAACCATGTTCCTCGCGCTTCTCGGCGCAGCACTCGTAGCTTGTGGCGGAGGGGACGAAGAGGCTGAGGAGGAGCGGCTCAGACAGCCGACCCTCGCTCCGCCCGCGACGGCGGCTCCGATCGAAGAAGATACGGTCGAGCCCGAAGCCGAAACGGACGCCGAGCAGTCGGCAGACGAAGATGATGGGCAAGCTGAAGAGCAGGACGATGAAGGGTCCGAGGAATCGGCCGAAGCAACACCCCGCGTCGTCGAGCTTCCAGCGGACGGCAATGTCCCGGTGATTCAGATCGCGCGAATCGAAAACACTCCTTGGGAGCCGCAGATACTTGCGCAGATGGTGCCCCACCTGTCGGTTCAGGCCAACGGATTCACCGTCTTCTCATCGCCGTACGGCCAATCGCACATCGGCTGGCACCAGACAAATCTAAGCCAAGCGGATGTACTCGCTTTCTTGAAACTGCTGGTCGAGGACATCGGAGTACTCGAACTAAACAGTGGAATCGCCGAAGACGAACTGAGCTTCGCTACGCTGCCTGACGGCGCACCGGCCAACTGTGACGCCTACGGTGTTATCGCCATTCAAACGGCAGCGGAGGAAGGCCGGCTTATCATCTCCGAGTGCGAATTGGAGAACCCGACCGGCGACGATATCGAGGCCAAGAAGCGCCTGCGCGGCGTTGTCGACATTATCGAACAATGGAAGCGAGTCGTCGATCACTCGGGGGTGTCACCCGAGAACCAGGCTGCCTTCAAACAGCTTATGGGTTGGTACAGTCCCATCAGACAGCCCTACACGCCCGAGTCGGTTGTCGGCTTTGGCACGCGTGCCCGTGGAAGTATCCCAGCGGACTCATCGATTTCAGGCTGGCCCCTGGATTTACCGCTCGGTGAGTCCTTTGACGCCGACTTCGGTGCGGACCCGACCGAAGTTGTGATCAACGGCGAGGACGTCCAGCGCGCACTCCTGACTTCGCTGGCCTTCGCACTCGAAAATCCGCCCTCATACTGGGGACCGCTCTACATGGACGAAGACAGGACGCTATACTCGGTCGCCTTCAGGGCTGCGGCTCCGGGCGCCAACAACGTGGTCGTTGACTACGAGTACACGCCGCCGATACGCGGGATAGGCATCGGCAGGTAGGCATCGGCAGATAGGTTTGGCCCAGAATTCGAGCTCGACGACGTGGTCCTGATCCGGGCATGAACACCGCCCCGTAACCACCGCAAGGATGACATCACAATGAGCAAAATTTTCATCGGTACCGTAGCTGCCGTGGCCGGCTTTGGCTTCTACGCTTGCACGCCTGCGCCGGCAGCCCCGCCCGAAGTCCCCGAGGTCGTAGCGGAAGCTTTCGCCGACAATGGTGAGATGTTCGTTTCCATCGCAGATGTCGCCGCCGCCTATGACGCGGGCATGGAGATGACTCTCGTCGACTCTAGGACCAGCCTCGACTTCGAATTCGGACACTTGCCCGGGGCGATCAACGTCCCGTACTTCGATGTCGAATCCGGCCTCGATCTCATCCCGCGCGACCAGTGGGTGGTAACCTATTGCGAGTGTCCGAATTCGGAAGCGAGGCAGCTCTACGAGGCCTTGGTCGATAACGGCTACACCTATGTCAAGGTGATCGAAGAGGGCATGGCGCCCTGGCGCGACGAAATGCAGCGCGAGTTGGACCAATCTTCATCACAGAATCCCGGCTGACAGGGCTGAGCGATCGACTACTTGCAAACCAGAGGGCGCGCTCGGCAACAACGTCGCTCACTCGGCTCGGCGCTCCATTGCATCGGAGTGGCCGCGCTGTTTTGCGCCTGCGCAGGCGCCTGCGCGGAATCGCAAAGCTTAGAGCACCTAGCTTTTGTCACGGCTGATGCGTCGGCAACGCCACCGCCCGAGCCACCGACGGCACCTTCTGATGCAAAAGGATTGCTCGAGCTTCGCATCATGCTCGCCGAATCTCCTTCCGCAGACGCCCCCAAGACCATCCGGGTCGTCCCGGTATGGGGCGGAGCGAATCGCGGGGCGGTACGAGCAACTGGCTGGACGTCGGTCCCGTTGATCGAAGAAGCGCGATCGGGAGTCGTCCTGCACGCCGGCGATGAATCCGTACCGGTAGCCGGCGGATCACTACCTGCCGGGCGCTGGGACCGGGTGTTCATCGCGGTCGAAAGCGTAGACGCGCCCGACGCCGGACCTATCGAGAGTCATATCGAACCGATCGCATTTGGGCTTGACGCTTCTCCGAACTCGGAGCAAGCGATCGAGCTGGAGCTGATAATCCTCGATCGGCCGTCCCGCCCCGGCTATTGGCGAATTTTCGTCAAGGACGCCAGGATTACACACTCCCCTTCGGCAAGCGTTTGGTGAGACGCGTCAGAGCGTCTCATGCTGCGGGCGGTTTGGCGGGCGGTTTGAGGGGGGCGGTTTGGCGATAGTCTTGGCCGGGGGGCTTGGCAGTGTGCCTGGCGCGGCTCACGCCGCCGGCAGTAAACTGCTCCATCGATCGGCACCGGCGACCAAAGACGATGCGGGGCCGACGGCCCGCACTTATGGCATCGCTTTCGAGACAGCGACTAAAGAACAGGAGAGGTCATGGACGCGCAGGAGCAAGCGAAGGCGTATTTCAGGGCAATCAGCGGAGCCACGTTAGAAGACTTCACCGCACTCTTTTCGGAGGACGCCCACTTCGAGGATCCCGTCGGCGGGCACGTCCATCAAGGTCACGAGGGTATCGCAAAGTTCCACAAGGGACTGCGACGGGCTTGGTCGTCAATCGAGATGACCGGCGACTCCGTTTTCGAGCGCGGTAACCGTGTCGCCGTCCTGTGGTCCGCCACCGGGAGGAGCGCAACCGAAAAGGACATCGCATTCGAAGGGATCAACGTGTTTCAGTTCAATGCCGAAGGCCTGATAACCCGACTCGAAGGCTATTGGGACTTCGAAGATGTAATCGGCCAGATGTGACCGCCAGCCGTTGTCTCGCACACGCAAGAACGGCGTTCGAATTCCGGTGCACCTTCCGATTGAGGCGAATGGAGAGCCCGATAGCGCGCGTATGAACCTGTCGGGTCGCTCAATGAGCGCGTCCAAGTCGACGATATGCCGCATGCTATAATCGCGGCAGCCGGGCCAGCCGTCTCGCCGGCCCGGTTGACCTTTACGGGGCTTGACGATGAACTATCACATTTGGACGATCGGCTGTCAGATGAACTCCGCCGACAGTCAACGCATGGGTAGCGAGCTCGAACGGCTTGGATATTCGTATTGCGAGCGGGCCGAAGACGCGGACGTCGTTGTGCTCAACACTTGTGTCGTCAGGCAGCAAGCCGAAGACAAGATCTACGGACGCCTCGGTTCACTGGGTTCCATCAAGGCTGAAAGGCCCGGGATGGTAATCGGCTTGATGGGCTGCCTCGTCGGGCA
>JBCLES010000116.1:0-5393 GCA_038913135.1 Anaerolineae bacterium | reverse complement strand
CAAGGCGGAAGCTGCTCTTTCCACGCCTGCAGGATCGACGTCCGGGGCATCGGGAACCCACTGACATACTGGGTCATGAAGCGGAGGTAGGACACGCCCGCGACTTCCAATGCGGCGCAAACGGTTCTGAAGTAGAAGTTTGCCAAGTACGAGTTCAGGGTCGCGAGCAGTGCTGCGACGTCTGCAGGAATGGCAAACGTCGTATCGCCACAAACATGCTGATCACGATCCTACGCTGAGATTGCTTAGCTCAACTGCCTAAATTGCTTAGCATGAACGCATCAATTGCTTAGCATGAAGGCCTCGTTCCCTTAGCATGATTTCCGAAACGACGTAATGGGCTTGAAACGACCCTCTCCTTGCCCCTCGTTGTTTGCCCCAGGAAAGTATTCCTTTGGCCCAGGATTCTCCAGAGCGCAAGGCGATCCGCGCTTTATCGCGCACGGTCTTTCGGGCTCGGTCCACCATATGCCGGGTCTGCTTCCGCACCGCTGGTCTGAAGGCCGCGAAACGCTCAGCGGCAGCTGCAGCTCGCAGCGCCGTCCGCTGCATTCTGTTGTTAGCGCGGCCCACGCTCATCCAGATCCAACTTCCACCTGAGTGAGGCGATAGACGCGGTCAGCGAGACGGGAGGCCTTCGAGAGATCTCCCTCCCGCAGCGCCTCGCGCACATCGTCTAGCCTGTACGCGTCCTCCAGGGACAGATACGGTGTCCAGCTGCTCTCCGCTTCTACGAGGGTGACGGTCACCTCGGCCGCAAGCTCGCCTTCACGTACCAGTTTTGTCACCGACCTTGTATTCATGTCAGTCTCCTTTGCCAGGTGTCATCCCACTTTGCCGGATTCGGTCGGTAGGCAGTAACCACGACCGCGGGAGATCTCTGGCCTGCCGGGATGCCCCATACTACGTGGATCGGCCGGTCCCCGCTATCACGCTCGAGAACGAGGACGCAAGGCCCCTTCGGATCGTGAGGATACTCCTCCACGACGATGCCTGCCGTCAGCCCATTAACGATCTCCTGGACGCGTAGCCCGTCGGCGGCCAACTCCTCGTATCCGTGGAGGGAGACACTTACTTCACCGCGCGCCACAAGCGTTCGGACCTCATCAAGGATCGTACTCACGTCCTCAGCCCGTCAACCGCACTTCGTGTGCCCCGCCATGCCGCACAAAAAACCTCCTCCTCGGCGTACCACTCGGCTCCGTTCGGACCCTTCGATCGCCCTATCTGGCCCATATCTCTGCACTCCGATGTCCGGCCAACCTGGTGCCGGCGTCGCGGACCCGCGAACCGCGATTGAGACGTGGGCAAACACTATTGTCGTCGACACTGCGCGTATTGAACGACCACCGTCGCTCGATCGCCGAGAAGTCGTCGGGCGCGTCGCGGCACGTTGGCGTATTCGCCGCCGTCGCACTCTTCGCCCCGAACGACCCGATAGCTGCCCCGCCGCTCCCCGCTTCGCTACATGTGCGCCGCCGTCGGGGATGGCTCCTCCTGGAGTGACCCCGCTTTCGCGGACAACGGGGAAGTGGTGGTTCAAACAATGGGTACAGTCAATACGTGATCTCGCCTACGTCTGCGTTCCCGCCGTAGTGGTGACTTGCGACCACTTTCAGCGTTCGGATTGGGGTGTAAAGTGCCGTTCGGTCCGGCACTCCGCGGCATACTCTCCGCATTCCGCGTCGTCAATCCGCCTTTAGAGCCGGCTGTCACCCGGAAGAGCCTCGGCTCATGTCCCGGGGAGCCGCGGCTGCGGAAGATGAGGTTCGCGAATGACCATCCCGAACTTGTCGCTGAACGACGCGAGCTTCAAATCGTAGGTCTGAAGTTCCTGCGCCTCGACCCACTTCGCTGTCGCAATATGTATCGCATCGGCAGGACGGAGTCTTCGACCGAGCACTACGGATTGCCGGAGGAGATCGCGCGCTATGCGGGCGACGAGTGGATTTAGTTCAACGACTTCCAGAACCGTTGACGACCAAAGTGCTTCGATATTAGCCAGGACTTCCTCGTCCAACTCCCCTGCTTCCTTCTCGGTTTCAACGTACGCTTCTTCAACGAGCGACAACTGCGAAGTCGTGATGATCCGATCGTCGGCGGCGTCAACCTCGTCAAGTATCTGGGCGATCGTATCGGCTCTATCAGGATCGTTCTGCAAGTACGAGATGAACACGCAACTGTCCCAGTAGATGCGCGTGAGCGGCCTAAGCATCTCGTGCCCGCCTCACAACCTCTTCCGGCTTGTCCCCACGGCTATAGGTAAGGACACCGCGGGCTCGCCTATAGCTGTGTCGCTCCTTCGGTGGCAGCACGTCCACCGAAACCACGTCCCTCATGTGAAGCGGTCGACCCGAGCCATAATCGCGGACTACGGTACCGGACACTCGGACGTGCTTTCCCCAGGAATGCCGGACCAATTCCTCCTGCCCGGGACTGAGATAGCAAGTTACGGCTCGGTCGAAGAGGTCGTCGTACAGAGTGAACTTCAACCCTTGACGTCGACTAAGCGTCTCAATCCTCCCCGTCAACACTCCCAGAGATCGATCCGGCTTTGGCGCCGGCTCTCCGATTTCGGATCGGCTCATCACCACCGCGGTGTCCGTATCATTCGCGAATTGGATGGCGGTGATCTTGCCGTTGAGATAGCTGGTGATGCCGTTAGCCTGTTCCCGAACTCGATCCGAGTAGGGGAAGGGGCTCCCCGTCTCCATTGCACGACCGACGTTCAAATAGGCGGAGACAACGCGCTCGACTCGACTCACGTCCGCGGCCTCCCCGCGAAAAGTCGCGACAGCGCTTCCGGCCTCCAAGCTGATCGCCAACCACGAAATCGATTCGTCGCCGGCTACCTCTTGGGACAGGGCGTCGACAAGGCCGCTCAACCGCTGGAGCGCGCCAGCGAAGTCGGCCAGCTGTACCTCACCGTCAAGGCCCAAGGTTATCGTGTCAGATCCCATGGCTTCAGCTCTCCGTCGCGGGCTGGCTACTGCCGGTGCACATTCTAAAACACCTGTGTGCCTTAACCAATCAACCCGTCCTCGGCGCTGTCCGCGGAATCGAGCCGCAGCCCGGCTCCGATATCTCGGACAGGCTAGACCGCGCGCGACCGAACCGATGGCGTCCGGGTATTGTCGGGCGACGGTTGACAGCAAGAGGACCTGACTCGCCCATTCCGTGCCTTAATGAACTCCACGGCGCACTGTTTGTATGAGAGGTAAGCCTCTTTGCTCAAAGGAAGGGGAGATGCATTGAAATCGTCGAATGGCAGGAAGAACTGAACCTCAGAGCTGTCATCGCTCACCAAGTCTTGCAGAAGAAAGAAGTGGATAGAGCCTCGGAAGTCGCCAAACAGGCTGAAGAAGTCGGCGTACCGGTTCAGAACATCGCTCAGTGGGCTACTTTCGTTCAGGTAGTGTCGCCGAATGCATTCAACGGTAAGGTCAAAGCGATCCTTGATACGTGGGTGAAACCCGCGAGCACCGTTGATCGTCATCTTGCGGTCCACTCGATGTCCTGGAAACACCATCATTCCGCCAATTGTGTAGCCAAGGGTGAAGAACGAATCGAGCTGGTCTGGCGGAATCTGGTCGATGATGTGTGCAATCCTGGGCTCTCGCCTAAACGACGGAACGACCGCATCACTCGCCAGCCAGAACTCGCCCACGGCCGATCGGTGATGTAGGTAAGACTGTGGCGTGGTGTCGACCAGGTCGAAAGGGGTACCACAGGGCAGCGGCTTGCTCCAAAGGAGCTTGTGATAAGTCCGGAGCGTTGGACTATGAGCGTCTGGGTCCTTGCCCGGTGGAGTGTCTGAGCGAAAGTCGAGTGTGGTGTCAATCTGGCCAGTCATGTTGGTCTCGCATCGCGCTCGGTCTGAATTCCGGATTGGAGGGGCCTCAGGTGCTTGGCCGCCTAGCGCCTGACGATCACCTGGGGTGCGAAGCGCCGCGGGGGGCATCGCCTTGTTAGCCGGAGATCTATCGGTACTGGTCGCCTGCCGCTCCGCATAGTTCGATAACTCGATCCACCCATGATTGGTACCAGTACCACGTTCCCTGCACGTCGACACCAAAGCCCTTTGCGGGATTCTTGGCATCTTCGGCGCGCCACAAAGCCAGGTGACTTCCGTAGACGTTGAAGTTCTTGAAGCCCGCTGCGTTCGCGGCTTCCACAACGTCTTTCGCGCGGTACTTTGTGCGCTCAACATCTTTCTTGACCCAGTACTCCCGGTCAATCGTCTTCGCGAGCTCAGAATTCGGGTCAATGAACTCAACAACCCTGTCTGCTTGGCCTGGCCGGTTCACAAGCTTGCGCTTGAAAAGCATGCGATACGAAAAACGCTCGCTGTTGTACTCATCGTGCGTAAGCGCCGCATCGAATTCGGCGATGTACGCTCGCAGCCGTTGGGGAATGCTCGCCTCAGGCCGGGCGGCACCGATCTGCTCCTCGGAGAGCTCGACGAACTGAATACTGAAGCTCAACATGTGGTCGAGACCCTGGTGCTTCCCGAAAAGCTTCTTGAGGTAATAGTTGTAGTTTAGTGCGCATGCCTGATACCGGCCGCTGAGCCATGAATCAAGTGATCGGGTCATTTCGTGCTCAATTTCATGGCGAAGGCCGATAAGGAAGCGAAGGTTGTTAGCCGCATCTTTGTCGATGGGCGAGCGGCTCTCGTCCAGACAGTGCTCCAGTTCCCAATACTTGAACGAGCCGTGTTTCGTGAGGTGGAACCGGCGACGCTGGTTCCCCTGCCGAAAGTACCGGTATTCGACGCCCTTGGACCTGTAGTACGCATGGAGAAGATAGGTCCATGCAATGATCATCAACACGATGAATGTCTCGGACTTAAAAGCGACTTGAGGGTCGTTGAACGCGCGGATGGCTGTCAGCGCAGCTTCACGCGACTTGCTGATGAGCTCGGACTTCAGCGAGCCAATTGTGCGTTGTCTCTTGGCCAAGCGTGTCCCCTCTTCCGGCTAATGCCAGAGCTCAGCGGCGCTCGCCCGCATGCGGGCAAGCGTCCGCTGCAGCGAATAGTTGGGCATCAGCGCGGCCCAGGACTCACGACGTCGGAGCGCCGAGAAAGTGCAGGTAAACGTCTTCCAACACCACTCCGTAGCCCGTCGCCTCTGCAATGGTGCCGCCGATCCTGATCTGAGCTCCTTCGGGAAGAACACCGAGAATCTTGAAGTCGTCCAGCTTCACCATGCAATCGACATTGAAGTAGGTCTCCGGTGGTTCCGCTTGCAAAATTAGCCACACTAAACCGTCATCCCGTGGCTCTGCAAATCGTAAGCGCGTGTCCCATTCGACACGCAGACCGACGTACCGCTGAGCCACCGCTTGTCTTTGAAGGGGAGGCGCGGCTGATATGGTGTTTGAGATGCTCT
>JBCLES010000115.1:0-5652 GCA_038913135.1 Anaerolineae bacterium | reverse complement strand
GCATGAACGGCCTCACGCCGCAGGTAGTCTCACTTTCGGAAGTCGATGTTGCCGAGCTAATAGTCCACGACGAGCACAACGAGCACCTTTCATACATGCTCAGCCGCTTGAATCCGCCCGAATTCCCTGTGCCGATGGGTGTTTTCCGTGCGGTCGATCGGCCTACATACGCCGAATCGGTGATCGCTCAGACAACGGCGGCTATCGAGTCGAAGGGGCGGGGCAAGCTCGAGGATCTCTTCGACGCTCCGGACAAATGGACGATAGTCGGCAGTAGCAATGGGAGCAACGGGAGCAAAGGCTAAATCCGCCCTTGCCGCTTCTTCTATGATCGGAGGTCGGGCCGTTCGGTCGAGTACCAGACTACGGGCAACCCGCCCTGAAGTGTAGTGGGTTGAAGAGCGGGTGGTACGGCACGGACGGATTGAGCAGCGACAGATTCACCTGACGCGGATTCATCGGGCTTGCCGGCTTGTTCTCGTCACGCAGGCGGTTGTAGCCTCCCACCTTGTTCGGGTTCGCGAGGGCGGCATCGATGGCGCTGGGCGGAACCCGGCGCTCGAGGCGTGGGCATGCCTTTGCATCCGAGATTTCGGTCGGCCGCGGCGTCGGCGCCGGCGGAGGCAGCGACGTCGGTACTTGAGCGAGCGCTGCCCCGGCTTCAAGGTGCTGCACGAGTCCTTCAGCGCCCGTCGCGTCGATCAACACCGAGATGCCCAACATGGTCACAGACACAAGAGTCGCGCCCAAGGCGCGCGATGCTAAGCGCATACGAATCACCTCCACGGAATTGCGTTCGCTTTCGACGATCGATTGCCGGGAGGGGCGGTCTGCTTTCGCCGAGCGCCTGTCCCCCTGTCCGGGCATGAGTTTATCGCACTGGGGGATAAGGTCAACGGTTGGCGCGTTTCAAGACTGCCCTGCGGAACGAGCGCCTACAGGCTGGATCAACATCCCGTGTGTTCGAACTGCTGTCTCAGGTCGGAGAGCGGTGGCGGAGTACTACGTTCTAAGCAAGTGCATCACCGTGAACGCGATGAGAACGGCCAACGCCAAGCCGATAACTCGCTGCCACGATCTCGTCGAGGCGTCAGTCGAGTCCCCGAGCGACTCATTCCCTTTCGACCCAATCCCGCCAGCCGATGCGGTGAGCAGGATCAGGGCGAACGCCGTCAGCGCCAGCACGGGAATCGTGATGAAGCCGAACCAGTAAATGTAGTCGCTCGAGCAGGGCACCTCGCCCAGTGCTGAACAAGTGTCTCGGAACCAGGTCGTCTTCTGCAGGAGCACGTGATAGATCGAAAAGGAGCTGCCGATGGCGGCGAGCGGGAGAACCGATGCGGCTATCCCACGGTCGCCACGAAGAATCCCGACCGGGATGATCACGGCCAGCGGATACATGAAAATCCGCTGGAACCAGCAGAGCCGACATGGCTTGAAGCCCATGACATCGCTGAAGTAGAGGCTGCCGAGCGTCGCAACCCAAGCGACGACCATCGCGATCGTCATGCCGTACTTCGAAAGCCAAGCGTCAAGTCGCGCGACGCCGCCAACTCGATCCCCTGATTTTATCTCCGTATGGTTCATCCGCTTATCGGCCCCCTCGTCAGCATCTCTAGGCGCAGCCCACCGGCTTCCAGCCCGAACCAGATTCTAGCGTCACTCTTCAGACTTTGCGCCAAGCGTTCTCACGAAAGCAACAACCTCGTCGACTTCCTCGGGAGAATAATCGAAGGCCGGCATTCGGGTTCCCGGCCGGCCGAGCAGGATGCTCTGGCGGATGAAGTCGTCGCTCGCGATTGATTGGAAGGTCTGGCCCGCCAGCCGCGGCGCAAGCTCGCTCCACCCGTCGGCTCCGTGGCAGGCGGAGCATTCACTCGCATAGCGCTCGCCGCCCGACTCGACATCGGCAACAGCCCGATACGAGTCGTCGATTACGATCGGAGTGTCGGTTTGCCAACCCCTGATAACCGCAACGATCCGGCGAATCTCTTCCGCCTCAAGCGGCCCGCCCAGGTCGGCTCCGTAAACGCTCATCTTGGTTCCAGGCTTCGAACGCCCATTTTCGCCGGGCCGGCCCATCCGAACGCTTTCGAAAAGGAATTCGTCGGAAGCCAGCGCTAACAGAACTGGATTGGCAAGGTTGGGCGTGCCGAGCATGCCTTCCACACTTCGACCGTCGACGCCATGACAGGCTGCGCAGTAGCGGATGTACTCGGCCTGGCCGGCGGGCTGTGGTGTTCCGCATGCACTGGCGACATTCGTAGCGAAAAGCATGCTCAACCAGAACACAGCTTGTCGGACGTGACGCGCGTGATGGGGCCGCCGCTCGCGCGAATCACTGCCGTGAGATTCTCTCAGGATCCAAACTCTGACCGCTCGACGCACGGGGTTACTCCATGGAGGTGGGCGGTCGAAAGCGTCGGAAGGGTACAGACCGAGCGCTCGGGCGGCAAGTGCGAAGGGCTCGGCGAACTCGACTTCACCGCGAGAACCTCGGTCGCGCTTCACGCAAGGTCATCCGGATACTTGGATATACTTCGCGCTGACCGAAAGCTCGGGTTGCCGAACCCGACTGAAACAACGTGGCAGGATACCAGTGGGAAAGCATGTGCGATGACTGACACCCGCACTTCGATATCCGCGGACGTCGCTAGCGACGATGATTCGCCCGTCGATGGACTGAACCTGGCAAGAGACAGCGCTGTTTCCGTCGCCGAAAGCTTGGTCGAACGCTTCAGAACTCGGGCGGCCAAACACGATCTGGAAGCAAGCTTTCCTCACGCAAATATCGAAGAACTGCGCGCTGCCGGTTGGCCCAGCCTAACGGTTCCGCGCGAATTTGGCGGGCAGGGCGCCGGCTTACTCGAGACCATTCAGGCCCACGAGACTCTGGCCCGAGGCGATGGGAGCACATCGCTCGCGATCGCAATGCACTCCCAAACACTCGGAACCGAGTCCGCTTCGCGCCGCTGGCCGGCGGCAATGTTCGAAGACGTCTGCCGGCGCGTGGTCACGGAAGGCGCTCTCATCAATTCGTGCGCCACGGAGCCTGACTTGGGCAGCCCCAGTCGGGGCGGTCTTCCCAAGACGACGGCAGTACCAGAGGGCAGCGGCTGGCGGATCGATGGCCGCAAGACTTTCGCCAGCCTTTCGCCTGTCCTAGAGTGGGTCATCATCCCAGCGGCGCTGGAGGGCGAGGCCGAGACCATCGGGCGCTTTCTGGTCCCGCGCGACGCCGGTTGGAACATCGTCGAAAACTGGGATCCGATGGGCATGCGGGCGACAGGCAGCCACGATATTGTCCTCGACGACGTCTCGGTCCCCGATTCCGCGCTGCTGTTTCGCGAGTCGGCGGCCGCCCCAGATCCACATCGAGCGACGGCGAATGCCTGGTTCACGCTGGTCGTCGCGGGCGTCTATCTCGGCGTCGCCGCGGCGGGCCAGGAAGCGGCAATCCACTTCGCCCTCGATAGGGTGCCGACTGCGCTCGGCAGGCCATTGTCGACGCTCGAGGCGGTTCAACGCCGCCTAGGCCAGGCGGAGCTCGATCTCAGGGCAGCGCGTGCGATGCTTTACGCTGTCGCCGGTGAATGGGATGAGCGGCCGGACACTAGAGGCGACCTGGGCAGCGACATTGTCGCGGCCAAGCTTTTCGTCTCGAATAGCGCGGTGGCGATAGTAGAGGAAGCTATGCGCGCGGTCGGCGGTTCCGCGATGAGGCGTGACTTGCCCCTGGAACGCCACTTCCGCGACGTGCGTGCCGCGCTCTATCACCCCCCTTCGGATGACCAGGGATTGGCGCTCTTGGGGAGGATCGCGCTGGATCGATTTGGGGAGACGCGCGCGGAGCCGTCCAGGTAGGGTGTGCGCTAGTCAGGTCGACGGCTAGGTTAATCGCGGAAAGCCACCGTCGCATTCATTCATCGACCGTTGCGACAATCCGATGGACTTCGCCGCTCGAATGCGCTAGGAGGTAAACATAACCAAAACCGTCTGTGCCGAACGCGCTGATGTTGAGCCCCGTGTCCGCTACCACCTGGGACGACCAACCACCGTCGCCATTACGTCCGGCGATCCACATTCGACCTGAACAATAATCCGCGAAGATGTATGCCCCGTAGATCGGGGATCCAGAGTCCCGCACGACTACGCCGCCGGTCACCGAGCAACCGTTGCCGCCGCCCTGCGGATACTCGACGATTGGACTCAGCGTTGCGCCGTCGTTGTCGCACCGATCGCCCGGCGAAATAAAGCAATGCGTACCTTCCAGGATCGGCCAGCCGAAGTTGGCGCCACCGCCTTCGCGGGGTACCCAATTGATTTCTTCCCAAGACCCTTGACCGACGTCCCCGATGTACAAGCCATCCATCTGATCGCCGCCGGAAGCAAAAGAGAAGCGCCACGGATTCCGCAGACCCCAGGCCCAGATCTCAGGCCTGAAGGATGTCGAATCGACAAAGGGATTATCCGGCGGAATACGGTACGGCTCGCCGCCAACGTCGGTGTTTTTGTCGATGTCGATCCGCAGCATCTTGCCCAGAAGAGATTCCGGATTCTGGGCGTTGCCATGGGTGTCGTTTGCTCCGCCGCCGTCGCCCATGCCGATGTATAGGTAACCATCCGGACCGAACGCTATCTGGCCGCCGTTGTGATTGCGTGCCGGTTGAGGGATGCGAAGGATGATCTGCTCGGTCGAAGGGTCGATCCGCGGACCGTGCCGGTCCTGGTCATGTGGGACGAAGAACTCGGAAACCACAGTCGCGTCGTCTTCTGCAGTGTAATTGACGAAGACGCGTCCGTTTAAGAAGTAGCCGGGATGGAGAGCAATTCCCAGAAGTCCTTGCTCATTCGCTCCGTCCTCGACGCGGTCGCGAATGTCGAGTACCGGCGGCTCGCCGGGCCTTCCGTCGGTGAGCCGGCGCACTGTGCCGACCTGCTCGACGATCCAAAGGTTGTCGATCGTCTCGATTGAGTCGGTGGGATTGGCCATATCGACAGGCTCCACAAAGCCCGAACCTGCGAGCACCAAGTCGATGTTCAAGCCATCGGCTGGTGTAAAAGGCGTTGGAGTCAGTGCCGGGCCGGGGTTCACACGCGGAGGCGGCGGAGCGGTCGGACTGATGCCACTACCGCTCCGCGACTCATCGGGCGACGCCAGGCCGACCGCCGATTGCGTCACCTCGGAATCCGACGTCGATGCTGTCGCGAAGAGCGCAGGCGTTCCGAATCCGAGACCGTCATCGTCGGATGAGATCTCATCCGCATTCTCCGAGTCGGTACGGGTCGCCGAGTCGCCTGACCTTTCGGTCGAGTCAGTCGAACAGCCTGCGAAGAAGAGCAGTAGGACGGCCGCGACGATCGAGACCCTTGCAGCTTCGTCGACCCACCTCATGCGATGTCGAGCATGCTTCTCCATTTGCCCCTCCTGCGCCGCAATGTAACGTCCGAATGCTGCTCGACTGCTGCCGGAATGCCGCCCGAGTGCTGCCCGAATGCCGCCCATTGGCGACTTGCAGTGTCGATTCCCGGCCGGACCGGTCCGGGCCAGTTCTAGATGTGGACCCAGACCCAGGCCGAGAGGCGCGGCGTCTGCGGAATTCTAGGGGCGGCGGACCGGGGGGCCAATCGATCGCTCGGCCGCGAATCGAT
>JBCLES010000114.1:0-5726 GCA_038913135.1 Anaerolineae bacterium | reverse complement strand
GCCGGCGAGGTGATCGAGGAGCGGAGCATCGCGACGACTCGGGAGGCCTTCGAGCGGGCCCTCGAGGAGTATGCGGGCGGCGCTTGGGAAGCGACGCGCCAGTTTGCCAGCCATCGCCATATATGGCAGCATATCCATACGGTCGATAAGGAGGACGCGATGAAGCGCACCACGGTCATGTTCGACGAGGAGATTTACGCGCGCCTGCAGGAGCTGGCACGACGCCAAGGGACGACGACGTCACTGCTCATCCGGGAGGCGGTCGGGACGTACGTGGCGGAGTCGGGCGAGACCGAGGGGTCGCCGATGGAGGCGTTGATCGGGATCTTCGATGGCCCCGCCGAGCCGCTCGGGAGGGAAGCTGAAGAGATCTTCGGGGAGATTGTACTCGCGAAGCACGAGAGGATCCGGCGTGACAACGAGCATCGCTGATACGAGCTTCATCGTCAGCCTTGTCAACCCGAGGGATCCCGATCATGCGCTCGTCGCGCGGGCGGCCCGCACGTTGCGCACGACGCCCTGGCTGCCATCATCGACGCTGGCCGAGATCTGCTTTGTGCTTTCCGATCGAATCGGTCGCGATGCGGCTACGGCCTTCGTCGACCATGCCGGCCAAGCCAGTACGTCATTCGCCCTCCTTGAGCCCAACTCGGCGGACTATCGCCGAACGGCTGAGATCATGGCCAAGTACGGCGACAGCGGTCTCGACTTCGTCGATGCCGTCATCGTCGCCGTCGCCGAGCGCCTAAACATCGGTACGATCCTGACGCTGGACCATCGCCACTTCGGGATCGTCCGGCCGCGGCATCGGGTGGCGTTTGAGCTGTTGCCGGGGGCGGCGTGAGCGACTAAAACGACGGATCGAGAGACGTGGCATAATCCACGCGGGTTACGGTTCTCGTCCCTAGACCGAAACCCATGTTCCGAACATATTTGCATCGAACACACGTTCCATGGTACATTCCGCACAGGTGTTCGGGTGTGCGCGCTCCGGCGCACGTCCCGGCCCACTTCCAGACGCAGCGGAGGAGGAGCGAAACCATGGCCCGTAAGGACTCACCTGAGAACAAGCGACAGCGCAAGATCCTGGCGTTCATCGGCAAGAAGCTCGACGTTCAAGGGTATCCGCCCACCATCCGCGAAATCGGAAATGCGGTCGGTATCACATCGACGAGCGTGGTGAACTATCACTTGAACAAGCTGAAGGACGCAGGCTTCATCGAGCGAGATGATCGCGTCTCCCGCGGGCTCAAGCTTTCCGATCTGGCGATCGAGTCCGGATGGGGAGTCGCGTCGGCTCGCGAGGTCGCCGCGGTGGCTAAGGCCGTTGCCAACGCTGCCGCCGAGGTTTCCTCGACCATGTTCCGCCTTCCGCTCGTCGGCATCATCGCCGCCGGCCAACCGATCACGGTGCCGACTGATCCGGATCCCGAAGATTACATCGAGGTCGCGGCCGACCTGGTTGGGACGAAGGAAGAGGTCTTCGCTCTCCGCGTCAAGGGTGATTCGATGATCGACGCCCTGATCAACGACGGCGATATCGTCGTCATGGAGAACACGCAAACCGCGGCCAACGGCGACATGGTCGCGGCCTGGATCGTCGATCAGGAGGAAACAACGCTCAAGCGCTTCTTCCTCGAAGACGAAGGTCGTTCGGTACGGCTACAGCCGGCTAACCCGACCATGCAGCCCTTCTTCCACGACCCCAGTAACGTCGAGATCCGAGGTCGCGTGATCGCGGTCATCCGCAGGGTTGGCAGGGAGCCGTTGCGCAAGGCGGTCTGACGCAGGTCTGAGCCAAGCCGTCAGTTCGAGGTTGGACTCTCTATACATGAACATTCACCGCACCCCCGCGATGCCCACCCGTCGCGGGGGTGTTTCTTCCTATCGGTATAATGGTGCCCGTCCGTCTCCAATCCCGTCGTGGGCACTACCAAGCCTCTCAAGTCGATGGAGAACAGCATGTCCGTTGCGAATCCCCTCCAAGGCCTTGCGCCGTTAGGACAGAGCGCCTGGCTGGATCACCTCCGCCGCGAATGGGTGGAAGGCGATCGGATGGCCCGCTTCATCACCGAAGACGATGTTCGCGGCGTCACCTCGAATCCTTCGATCTTTCAGGCGGCCGTGGCAGACAGCAGCGCATATGACGCCCAGATCGCCGAACTTGTTGCGGAAGGGCTTAGCGTCGAAGAGATCTATGATCGCCTGACGCTAGATGACATCCGGGCTACCTGTGACATCTTCATGCCTCTGTACACAGCGACGGACGGGCTCGACGGCTATGTGAGCCACGAAGTGTCGCCGCGACTGGCATACGATACGGAGGGCACAATCGCGGAGGCGCATAGATTGTGGCGGGCGGTCGACCGTCCCAACGTCATGATCAAGATCCCCGCGACCAAGGACGGCATCCCGGCGATCACGCGCTGCCTACGCGACGGCATCAACATCAACGTAACGCTCATGTTCTCGATGAGCCACTATGACGCGGTCGCGGAGAGCTTCCTCATGGCGCTAGAAGAGCGCCTGGCGTATGGCGAACCCGTGGATCGGATCGCCTCGGTGGCTAGCTTTTTCGTCAGCCGCGTTGACTCCAAGGTCGATGCAGCGCTTGAGACGCTTCTCGGCGGAGGACCGGAAGGCGTCGATAGGGGCGGTGACGGTGGCGGCGACGAACGGCGCGGCGCAGTCTTGGCTGAACTCCGCGGCCAAGCTGCGGTGGCCAACGCTAAGAGAGCGTGGCGGCGCTCACAGCATGTCTTCTCGAACTCGCGCTTCGATCGCCTAGCACGTCGCGGAGCAAGACCGCAGCGCGTGCTTTGGGCGAGCACGAGCACCAAGGACCCCGCGTATTCGGACGTCTTGTACGTCGACGCCCTGATCGGCCCCGACAGCGTCAACACGTTGCCGCTGAACACGCTCGAGGCCTTTCGCGATCACGGTACGGCCGCGCGGACCATCGATGTTGGGCTAGACGAGGCCGATGAGGTAGTGAGCCGCCTGTGCGCCCTTGACATCGATTTGGTGGAAATCGGCGAGACGCTTTCGCGGGAAGGCGTAGAGTCGTTCGCGCGTGCGCTCGATGGCGTGTTGGAAACGGTTCGGCTGAAGGTGGAGGCCGTGCGGGACTCAGGTGGGGTGTAGCGGATTGGAGTCGCTCATGTCATCGCTGCTTCGACAAGAATCACTTCCCGGAATGAGTGCGGTCGAGGATGCACTTGAAGTGCTGTCCAGAGCCGGCATCGAGGAACGCGGCGCAATCTTTACCCGCCGTGAGGTCGTCGATTTCATTCTCGACCTCGTCGGCTATTCGACAGACAAGCCTCTGTACCGACTGGCACTCCTTGAACCATCCTTCGGAGATGGTGACTTTCTACTTGTAGCCATCGCGCGACTACTCACCGCTTGGCGCGAACAATCGCCTGAACGGCCGCCGGATTCACTTGGCAGGTGCATTCGCGCTGTCGAACTCCACCGCGACTCTTTTCAAGGCACTTACGATAAAGTAGTTGGGCTATTGCACGATGAAGGCATCGCAAAGACCACGGCAGTGCGGCTTGCGAACGATTGGCTGTTGCGTGGCGACTATCTTCTCACAGAGCTTCCGTCTGACGGCTTCGATTTTGTTGTCGGTAACCCTCCGTATGTCCGTCAGGAAATGATTCCAGCCCCCTTGATCGCAGAGTATCGCGCCCTTTACCGAACCGTCTTCGACCGTGCGGATATCTATATCCCTTTTATCGAGCGATCCCTCGACCTCTTGTCCGCTGGGGGCGCGCTTGGGTTCATCTGTGCGGATCGCTGGATGAAGAATCGATACGGCGGGCCGTTGCGCGAGATGGTGGCGAGTCGATTTCACCTGAAAATCTATGTCGATATGGTGGATACTCCGGCTTTCCATTCCGATGTGATCGCGTATCCGGCAATCACGATCATCACTCGTGAAACGCAGGGACTGACCCGTATAGCGAATCGTCCAGAATTAAGCACGATCGGTTTGGCGAAACTCGCAGACATGCTGCTTGATCCCCAGCCAGTCGATCAAGTTGGGCCGGTAAAGGAGGTGCCAGCTGTAGCGAATGGTTCGCAACCCTGGATACTTGATAGTTCAGATCAGCTCGCGCTCGTGCGGCGATTGGAGCGCGACTTTCCAACGATTGAAGAGGCAGGCTGCAAGATTGGAATCGGCGTCGCGACGGGTGCGGACCAGGCCTTCATAGGGCCATTAGACGGCCTCGATGTAGAGGCTGACCGCAAGCTGCCGCTAGTGATGACACGAGACATTCTAACAGGCGAAGTCGAGTGGCGAGGCCTCGGGGTCGTGAATCCCTTCTCCGATGAAGGAGGACTTGTCGATCTTGCCCTCTATCCGCGCTTGCGGAACTATCTCGAAGCGCGTAAAGACCAGATCGTCAATCGGCATGTCGCGCAAAAGTCACCGGCCAATTGGTATCGCACCATCGATCGAATCTATCCAGCGCTGGCTGCTAAACCGAATTTGCTGATCCCTGACATCAAGGGCGAAGCCCATGTCGTCTACGAAGCCGGGCATCTCTATCCGCATCACAATCTCTACTTCATAACATCCGAAGAATGGGATCTTCGCGCGGTAAGCGTTCACCCCTGCGAGGGGTGGACGGGCAGCAGGGACGGGGCGGGACGGCCGGTGTTGTGGGCGTCGATAATGTCGACCACGAAGCGGAAGGGAGCGCGATCCTGAGCCTTGAGGCTGGCCATCACCGAGAGCATCCGCTCGGCGAGGTTGTTGGTCGGCGCAAGGTCGGGTTCCGTGGTGAAGCGCCACATTGCCTCCTGCAGGCCGAGGAGATCCCGGGCCACCCGGCGCGTCTTGGGCGCGGCGTGTGCCGCCGCCGCGGCGCGCTCGAGGCATTTCACGATTCCTCGCCTTTCGACGGCGATGTGCGCGCCCATCGTCTCCCGGTCGATGTCGCCCTGATCCCAAGCCTTCCAGTGAGCGAGGACACGCTGGCTGGCGCGCACGAGACGTTGGCCGTACCACCCGCTGCCGTGACGCTCGGCCATCGCCTGGAAGTCGCGTAGCAAGTGGGACCAGCACAGCCCGCGCTCCGTCACCCAGGTGTAGGCGCCATACCGGTCGACGCACAGGACGCCGGCGAAAGTTTCCCCGAGCAGCGCCTTGGCGGCGGCCGCTGTTCGGCGGGCGTGGACTTGGAACACGGCGACGGTCTGGGTCGTCGCCACCCACAGCCAGGCGCGGTTCTTGTTCTCCCGCCAGCCGGTTTCGTCGGCGTGGACTACCGGCGCCGCGCGGCCATCGCCGCGGTGTAGCGGGTTGGATGAGGATCGGCTGAGAGGGCATCAGGCGGCTTGAGGGGCGGGTGCATGGGCGCGCGTCCGGCCGGCTCAGCGGCAACGCGTCGAGCGTCAGATGCCACCAGCGCCCGTTACCCGTGGCGGCCGGCGGCTCGATGATCGGCGCCACAACGCGCCGCAACCGCCGTTCAATCGCCCCGCGCTCGGACCATCTCCAGATGGGGCGCCGAGGGCGTGAAGAGCGCGTCGATGGCGTCGTGCCCGCTGCTGTAGCTCCGGCGGAACGCCGGCTCCACGCTCAACTCGACGACGCTGCGCGACTGGGTACTGCTGCACAGCGCGTCGATCAGGTCCATCAGCGCGTCGCGTCGGAAGGCCAGCGTCGTGTACAATTTGGTCCGGAACTCGGCTAGCTTGTTTGGTTCTAACAT
>JBCLES010000113.1:0-5816 GCA_038913135.1 Anaerolineae bacterium | reverse complement strand
CGCCTACGCCGACCGCCAGGCCGGCCTTATCAGCCACGACGAAATGGTCCGCCGACTGCAGCCGGTTCGAGAGCACACGAAACGCCGACTGACGTGGGCCTCGAAGAACGCGCCGGGCCCAACGGCCAGGGCGAAGGCCCGCGAGATTCTCAAGCTCGAGCCCCATCTGTGGACCTTCCTCGACGACCCGGCGATTCCGGTGACCAACAACCTGTGCGAGCGGCTGCTGCGCTACGCCGTGATCTGGCGCAAGCTCAGCTACGGCACCCAGTCCATGGACGGCACGCGCTTCATGGAGCGGATACTGACCGTCTGCGCGACGCTCGATCTCCAGGATCGCGACGTGTTCGGCTACCTCACCGAGGCTGTCGAGGCTTACTTCTCCGATCAGAACGCACCCTCCATCTTGCCGGCTGCGCCGTCATGAGGGCTGAACAAGTACCTCCAACTGTGTCTGAGTTGACGTTCACGTATTTGCCAACTGCCAAAGAGGACCCACCGACTTTCCATGTGAACGCCGAATTTGGAAGGAACCCGTCCTCGCGATCTAACGCATCTCCCATCAAGACGAGATTCGCGTCAGTCTGCACTGTAGTTCCGGGCACGGGAGAGTCAATACTCAAGACAGGCAGTTGATTGTCATCGACTGTGAGCCAGCCAATCACAGTCTCGGACGTGTTCATGCCATCCGAAACCAAGAGCTCGAGCATCAACGTACCCGAAGGGAAGCCTGTTGATGTAATTGTAAAGGTATTCGTAAGTGTCGTGCTAATATTACTTGCAATGGACGACCAGAACAATCCACCATCTTTGCTAAGGCCTATGTATGTGCGGAGCTCGTCGCCTTCAGGGTCTGACGCCATCCAGTTAATGGTGAGAGTTGATGTGATGGCTGTGTTACTGATAGGAGATGTCACGGTTACGGTTGGAGTATTGGCCGTTCGGATGATCGTGTCCTCAAGAACTCCGTTCCTGAGCAACTCTAACGAGTGAGTTTGAGCATTTCCTGGCACAGCAACTGCAAAGACTGTGTTGGTCACCGGTGACGACGCAAACCTCGTAGCGTACGTGGTTTGACCAGCAGCGTTCTTAGCTCTGAGAAGCAGATCTCCGGTAGTACCAGGATCTAGTTCGGCAAGCCGTGAAAACGCGTAAGTTCCATTGAGAGACGATGGCTCGGATGTCGGCAATGGAATTGAGCCCGTGATCAGATACAAGGGAATTGGGGTACTAATCGGTGGAGGTGGGGTACTAATCGGCGCGGGAATCTGTACGGGATAGGGTAACACGAAATCAACGCCGCCGCATGCGACTGGAAGTGCGCTGTCAAAGGCCGTTCCTCGATTCGCAACTTTCTGATAGTATCCGGAACGAGAATTCCAATGTGTAATTGTGCCAGGATCTGCAGCCATAATCGACGGCACTTCGTGAAACGGTTTGACAAATCGCTTGCCGTGGTACTGCGAAGGAATATCCCCATGCGCTGGCAGTGGGAATCGATGGAGTGGATCCCATCCCACATCGTCAATGTCATTGCCGCTGTGGTTAGCTCCAACGTATAGATGACCATTTTCGTGCGCAAACCCAATTTCGGCGTTAAAGGGATTGGAGTTTGCCATAGCTGCGCGCAACGATGCTGATGCACGTCCTTGGAAGTCTGCATCGTCCAAGGTTTCGCTTGGAACCCACCCGAAGACAGAGTGAGCGGAGAACTCTGTGTTTCGGCAAAGATGATTGATCAACTCTGGAAAGAGCATATCATCAACTTCGTCTGCTGTCATTACCCCTTCAGGTTCAAAGATAACTCTAGCCTCTGATTGGAATACGTAACCTCCATATCCTGCTGCCTTAGAGAATGGCCACAATGCAAGCCGTAATCTTCGGTCCGCTTTCCTGGCACCTTCATGCTCCTCTGTCGCTAGTACTACGTCACCGACCTGCACCGGTACGCCCAAAATACTAGGTTCTTTGATTTCCGCGAACTCTGGTTCGGATTCCCACAGCTGCTGGCTCGGCGTTGGCCAGGCTGGAACGACCCCTGAGGCGTCGAAGACATGTGCTGAAAGATAGATATCTTGACTGGAGACCGGCAGGGGAACAAATGCTGTGATGTTGAGGGTCGAATCCTCGACGCCGCGTTCCCATGGGGCAGACTGTACAGTAATTGGCCCGTTGATTGATCTTGACGTTGCGATGGTTCCCTCGCTGTTCTCGACGAGAAACTCTGCGTCAACATTACTCAGCTCGTCGCAGGACGTGGGTTCGACATACAGACGAATTCCAAGAGCTCGTCCAGAAACTAGCTTGGTACCTGGGGGGCTAGGGGCGCCGACCAGTCTTGGCTCGACTTCTGGGTTGACACCTAAACCCTGCTGGACTACCTGGATGACTTCGGCGTGGTCAATTTTAGGGAGACATGGCGTCTGAGCGGTAGTGATTCCGTTGATCAGAAAGCCCGCTCCGACAATGGTCGCCGAAATGATGGATAGTGTCAGTTTCATGCTTTGTCTTCTTCAGGAGGACCTCGCTTTCGCGCACAGCCGGGTAGTGGTGGCTCAAGCAACCACAGTCTGCATCGTAGCGTACTCGAAGTTGACAGGCGACACAAGCCCGAGCGCGGAGTGGCGTCGGTGGGGATTATAGAAACCCTCGATGTAGTCGAACACGGCGGCACGGGCTTCGAGCGGCGTCATCAAGGTGGTCCGGTCGAGCAGTTCGCATTCCAGGGAGGCGAAGTAGCTTTCAGCGAGGGCGTTGGACGCCGCTGTCGAATGCACCCGATGCGGAGGTTGACAATCGACGTTTCCGGGTGACGCACCCGTTCCACCCCCTGTTCGGGCGTGAGTACGCGCTGATCGTCTACCGGCCATTCTGGTCCGAGGATCAGGTCGCCTACGCGGAGACTGCCGGCCAAATGGACCAGTGCGGCGGCCGAGGATCCGGCCGTCGTCGTCTCCGCTGGCCGCTCTCACTTCCGCGTCTCCGATCTCATCGAGCTCGCGAGGCTCCTCCGAGGGAGAGCCACGTGAGACGCCTTTGTTGGTCGTGGCTTTCGTGCTGCGCGTGGACAGGGCACCGTCACCGGACCGGCCACGGCGTCCCCTGGCGGGGCATGTGTCCAGGACCCTCGACTGCGACAGGTCGACCCTAGCACAGAGCACCAAGCATGTTACAACTGGTTTCAGAGATCTGCCTTGACGGCCCTGCTGAGGGTCCTATAGCCAGCCAATGCCCTCGGGCGCTGCGGCCGTGTCGTCCCAGTCCGGCGCCACTGACCGCGGCGCGCCGACGGGCCGGCGGCCCTCAAGGAAGGCCGGTTGTGGCGACACACCGTCTCTGGCGCGCAGCTCCGCCAGACCCCCGCCAGCCGCTCGAGCGTGGCCTCGGGCTGGCCGCAGAGCGCGCGGCCATGCCTTCGTTCGTCGATGGACACCGGATCGGCCACGACCCTGTGTTGCTGGGGACTGTTCGAGCCCACGCCTGGACAGGTTGACGAGCGGCGCAGTCGCATCGAATCGGCCTTTCCCGTGACGTGGTGGCCGATCCGGAGACGGTGGCAGGAGATTCGTACACAGCCACAAGGAGGTCACCCCCCATGGCAGGAAGCGTACAGGAAGACGAGCGGAAGTGCCACTGCGTGGCCCGAACCTTACGAGGCCACGTACCGGAGCCAGAGCCGACGGGCCCCTCGGGAGCCGGGAGCCCGGCGGCCCGATATCACGAGGCCGGCGCGGCTGCTGATCGCGAGCGCAGTTGCGCTGGGTGACGAACGGCCGCACGGGATGATCAGGTGGCTGGCCGACGCGTTCCGAACGAGCCGGCAAACGATCTACGACATCGGCGCTGGGATCGAGCGCCAGCTTGAGTGCGCGGGGTGCGTCGTCGCGGAGCCGGTGAAGGCGGCGATGAGCCGCAAACAGTGGCCGGCGCGGCGCTGACGCTGCTGATCGGTGGGACGATGACGGTGAGGCGACCACGAGTGTGTCTGTCGAGCCTGCTCGCGGAGTGTCGGTCGGTGGGCTAGCTGAGCGGCCTGATCTTTGAGACCGGCACGCGGGCCGGAGCAGCCGTGGCGGCCGCGGATTGGTCGGGGGCGTCGCGGATGATCGTGGCGCGCGACTAATCGGATGCCGGGGACTTCGCCTTCCTGCTTATGGTCGATCGGCGCAGCACGGCGATCAATAGCGGGGAGGTGGTCGAACGGGTCGTTGCGGACACGTGGGCCCTGGCCCTGGCGCTGGCCGACGGTGCCCAGGTGACGGACTACCGCATCGAGGGTGTAGTCGAAGACGCGGCGACGCACTTCGCGTCGTCTGTGGAGGGCGCACGAATGCTGATCGACGCGCCGTGGGGACTCACCGTTCAGGAGGGCAATCGGCATCTGCTGCATTACGCCGGCAACGCGGTGCGTGCCGTGGGAAGTTGGAGCATGAAAGTCCTCAAAGTGGCCGAGACCTTGGCCACTAGGCAGCCGAATTGGTGGTGGCTCATCCGCCGCATCGATGGCTGGGAGGCGCCTCACGAGTGGGCGGCGCTCGAGCTCGATCAAGATCAGGCCATGCGCGATGCCGTTTCGCTGCTCGTCCCGGCGCTCGAGCTCGTGGACGCTTGGACCGACACGCTCCTCGAACGTGAGACCACCGACTGGTATCTCGACCTGATCGTCGACGGCTTGAATCAGATCGGCCTGCAGGATGCCACCGATCTCGCCGATACGATCGAGGGGCAGCGTCCCCATCTGTTGACCTACCATGACTGGCTCGCCTGCGACGTGCCGAGCTGGCGCCGCTCGGCGAGCGCACACTTCTGCAACGATGAAGTGACTTCGTACTTCGAGCGGGTCGTCCTGCGCTGCTGGCGTCTCGAGCGAGCCGTGACAAACGGCCGACAGTCCCAGCGCACCTCGGCGGACCGCGCGCGAACGCCCCTCCGAGCCCCAAGGGCGGCCATGCCGTGCGCGCAGTCTGCCATGAGCTGGGAGGTAAGGTAAGGTAAGGTAAGACGGTGGCGGGGCTCAGGGAACTGATGCCGACGAAGCGGATTTGGACCGAGGGTCAGCGCCAGTCAGCTCGCAACATCAATTCGATTGTCCACGGTCACACCCGGTCAGGCTGCCGCGCTCGACTTGAAGTCGGCGATCGGCGTGCGCTATGCTCCTTCCGTCGCGGCGACATCCCTTGCGACCGCGAATTCCCGGGACTGAGGTTGTAAGCCGTGCTTTCCGGATCACTCACTTTCCAGGAATACATGGTGGCCGAGCCATTACCTCTGGCAACCCTGCACCAAGCGGTGCTGGACTTCCTGCGCGGCCGAGACGACGCCGTTCTGTTCGGTGCCCAGGCGGTCAATGCCTTCGTGAACGAGCCCCGCATGGCTCATGGTGTGGATCTGGTGTCTGTGCGCGCCGCAGAGCTGGCCTCGGAGCTGTGCGATCATCTGGCTGGTCGCTTCAGTATTGCCCTTCGAGTACGCGAGATCGGGGTAGGTCGCGGCTTCCGATTGTATCAAGTGCGCCGGGCAGGCAACCGTCACCTAGTGGACATCCGGTCGGCCTTAGTATGACCGCTAAACCGACGCATCGCCGAAATCATGGTCATGGAGCCGGCTGAACTGGTCGCGTACAAAGTGATCGCCTTTCAGCAGCGACATGGCCAGCCAAAAGCCGGCACAGATTGGCGTGACATCGCGCTCCTCCGCCTGACCTTTCCCGAACTGAAACAGGATCCTGGCCCGGTGTCCGAGCGATTGGAAGTCGCAGAAGCAAGCGACGCCGTCCGAGCGACCTGGCAGGATATCGTAGCTCAGGAGATCTTGGC
>JBCLES010000112.1:0-5872 GCA_038913135.1 Anaerolineae bacterium | reverse complement strand
GCTTCCCGGCACGCCCCGATCGCCGCCTGGCGTTGATCGGGCCACTTGGATAGATACACATCCCATTCGGACCGAAAATCGTCGGATGCTTCCTTGGCCGCGGCGCTGACAAGAGCGGAGCGCGCACCTCGCCGATGCGCGGTCGACAGGATCGTGGCGACGTCGGCTTCGAATGTCGCCTGATCGACCGCTGAAAGATCCGATTCGAGGGCGGCTGGACCTCGCCGTGTCTTGACGCCCATTCGCCAGGGCCGCAGTATTCGGCCATGACCGAGTCTCGCCTAGACCTCTCCGCCCTCCAGCGCGCCGCGGCCGCGCTCGAGTTGGCACTCGAGCTGCTCGACCGACATCGTGGCGCCGCCCACGAGCGCCGGCTGCTCGAAGCCATGGAAGTGCGCCTCCGATGAGCCTCGATCTGGAGCCACGCCACCTCAGAATTGTTAGATCGATCGTGAGCCAACGCATACCTCGCGCGCGCGTCCTGGCCTACGGCTCCCGTGCCCGCGGTGATGCTCGACCATGGTCCGACCTCGACCTGCTCATCGACGCCGGCCATCCGGTCGACGATGCGGCGCTTGCGCAGCTCGAGCTGGACGTCGCGGACTCCGACCTGCCTTTTCGGGTCCAGTTCGTCGATGCAGCGTGCATGGAACCCGACTTCCGCCGGCAAATCTCGCCGGACCTCTGTTTGATTCACGAAGGCGGGCTCGAATGACCTCGATCCGTTCTGGAGATTCGAAGACGGGAGCGCGCGGGTGGCGCGGCACGTGCTTTCGCTTCCGCTGTCGCCAGATCGGGACCATCTCGCCTATTTGAAGCGCAGTCTGGTCGCATATCGCCTGGTATTCGGCCAACCCACGCAGTGTTCGTTGGGGTAACGGCATCCGCTGGAGAATCCTTGTCGAGTGTATTACGTAATTCGATATTCGACAGCAGGGTGGTAATCTCTGAATCGAGCTCCTCGGTCTCACGGATCTCCTGGGGCGAAAGGAGCACGCCTCGAACGTTGAGTTCGGCTTGCACGACTTCCGTTCGCTTCCGTTGGTCCACGAGCAGTGCCACGCGCTCCATGAGCTCTTCGGTGGTGGTAACGGCTGTCGGCATTTTTGCCCTCCGTAGGATTAGCCGACGATGAGGGAGCGCTTGGAGTCGTGACCGCGCCAGCGGGAGGATTCCCTCCATTTGGTAGGCTCCTTGTAGTGGTCGGAATCGTGGGCTGATCGCGCCGGATAAGGTACAGCACCACCAGGAGCGCGAAAATGGCAACGTAACCCGCCGCCAATCCCCCGCCATGAGCAATCGCGGGGAGAGCCAAAAGGCCTACCGTCCACACACTCACGGTGAGTCGCTCCACGCGGCTCCGTTCCCATGAGACGCGATAGCGCAAGTTGTCCTGAGACGACGCCACCCACACGGCCATTCCCCAAATCACGAAAAGTCCCGCGCTGACCATGATCTTGCCGGTCACCGACCCACTTGAGGGGAAGAAAGCAGCGGCGGCAACCATCGCCATGGCGCTCGCAGTCCGATGCACCCATTGAACCAGACTATCAGCAGCCGTACCCAGGAATTCGAAAACTGAAAAGTAAAGGACAACTCCCGCAAGAAGCAGCGCGGACCAAAAAAGCGGTCGTCGACAGCGGCCAAACTAGAGATCGTGTGAAGGACGCGATCTGCGCCCACCAGTCTGGCTCCACGAACTGGGTGCCCGTCGGCGTTGCCGTAACGATGAAGCGGACGACCACGAAGTACAGTACGATAAGAACGATAGAAACCGCCAGCCGGACATTACTCAAGCGGACCTCCGATGGATGGAGCCCATCCGTACTCTCGGCGGACGCAAGGCGCTCCCACCGATGGAGCTTTCTGCAGGTCGGCAACGCATGCTATCCCGCTCGGCAGTATGCGTCAATTGAGTGGCGCACGCGTACATAAGCTCCAAGGCAACCGACGAACGACCTTCGTGCGCCATCTCGACCAGATTGTCCTACTACTCCTGCGGGTACGCCTTCCGGCACTTTGCCATAGAGGGCACTTCCTATGCGCTAGAGCTTAAGAACCTTGCCCGAGCCACCGCAGACAATACACCGAAAGTCTTTCTTCCCTCGACCATTGCAGTGATGGCACGGCTTGCCATCGGCTCTACGTCCCGATGCACCGCAAGGATTGCATTCACCTTCTATGTTGCCGGAGCCATGGCACTTACGGCAATCCACGTATACTCCCATTGACCTTACTTCCTCGCAGAATCACCCCACGGCTTGCTTCGACCTTGCTGATCTTCTTCAGACCGTTCTTCATCACATCAGTAACAGTGCAATTGTATGACACGTCACGTATATGAACTCACCTCACCTCCGCCGCACCCGCCCAACAACCCACGAAACGACGGGAAGCAGAGCGAGCAGCAACGCCAGGTCCGGACCGTCCCGCCCGACCCAACTCGTCCATGTCGACTCCCAAACCTCTCGGGTCGCATCGGCGATCCAATAGATGATGAATCCGAAGATCAGGAAGCCAACGATCCTGAAGGCAGCCGCCGAAAGCGTGCGCCAGCTTCCCACCAGCACGGCCAGTATCGCGAGGGCGACGAGCCATTTGACGAGGCTTCCCTGAGTCCGCCACCAATCGCGAAGCCGGTCGAGAAGATCGCCCACTTCGCCCGGGTCCGGCGGTGGATCTGACCGGCCGGGCGGTGGATCGGGTTCCCCATCGACTGGGCACATGTCAGTCTGGGAACGATCGACCCACCCGGTGCCGCCGCTCGAATCACCGGCGTCACGGCGGCTCGTGTCATACCACTCCTTCCCGTTAGCTTGACGAGGACCGTCGATCACCCGGACGGCCCAGTCGTCCTCAGGCACACGTGTATGCGCCCGGAAGCTGAGGCCCGGACCGACGCGGATGCATGTACCTTCGCGCAATCCCACGACTTCTCCGATCTTCCAATCGTTCTGGCTCAAGCCGACACTCGGCCAAGCGGCAAAGCACGCGGCCAGCGCCACCGCGATCAACCGGGAAGGGCGAGTGGTGCGCCTTAACGATCTTCCGAGTCTCATCATGGACTCCCTTTGCCAAAGTTCGGCTTTCAGCGGACGCGCACGGACTCGCGGAGCACGTCGAGATACGTGATGCCCAGCGGCTCTGCGGGTTCTATGCCCGTGTCTTCGTGCCATTCGTTCCACGAAGTGATGAGGAGCATCTGGGCGCTCGGGTCGACCAAGGGCAGCGCCATCGCGAGTTGGGAGGCGAAGAGCTCCGGGCTCCGCGGGATCGGAAGGTTGCCGCTGCGGACGATCCGGTCGTCATAGCCGGGGATGACGCCGGGGATGAACACCGTTCCCGCCCTGTTCGCCGCGATACGCCACGCCTCGTACTCGGCCGCTACCCGGCCTGTGAAGTCGCCCTCGACCTCATCCGCGGAGGCGTGCATGTTGTACGCGGTTACGGCGTCGAAGGCCGCCAATCGATCGGGCGAGATCGGGTGATAACGCTGCCAGAACACCTCGTCGCCGATGATCCAGGCCTCGGCGCCGGCCGAACGTGTGCGATCCCTGATCTCCTGCATGGTACCAGACACGTCGCCGCGAAGCTGGCGGCTTAGGTAGAAGGCGAGGAGCGGTCGGCCGTCGACGGTCATTGCATCGCCGCGGGACCAATACGTCCGCTGGAGGTAATCGATGTCCTCGAGGAGCGTCGCGCGGACGCGTGCGTCGTTGAGATCGATCCCGTCGGCCGGCAGTTGGCCGCCCGCCAGCCGCCCAATCGTCTCGTAGACGATCGCTATCCGCAGGCGATCGTTGGCCCGTGCCCGCGGCCAGACGTCCCTCAGCACGCGATCCTCGAAACTGCCCGGCCCCCACCAACTCATCGCGAAGTAGTCGACGCCTTTATCGGCCGCCCACTCGATGTGCTGACCGACCACCGACGGGTCGGCGGAATCGTAGTCGCCCAAAAGTGGCTGACGGGAGTAGCCGCTCCGCGAGTGATCGTTCCCCGGCTGCCACCACGGATAGTAATAGGCCCCGACGACGACGTCGCCGCGGTGGTCGGGGCGCACCACACCCGCGATCGCCGTTGCGACAGCAGCTTCCGCCGTCTGCTTGAACTTTGGACCCTGCTCGGCCGCTATCGCCTCCGCCGTTTCGATAAGGATCGCGGATTGCGTTCCCGCCGCACGCTTAGCTTCGGCGCCGGCCGTAGCGGCGATAGATTCGCCCTCCTGCCGAAGGCGCTGGAGATCCGCCTCCGAGCAAGCCGCGGACGCGGCGAGGAGCGCGGCAAACGCGAAGCGTGCGGCCGTGCCACCGTTTACCCTCATAAATTATGTTCACAAGGGACCCGACGCTGGCCCATACGCAAGGCGCGATTCTCCCGCTGCTCTTGACCACCGTCGACGTCTCTTCGCTCTCGACCACAGCGATCAAGCCGCGTTCGAGGGCGTCGATTCCGTGCGACCGATCGTCCCCTCATCCGAAAACAAATCTTACGAGTTCCTACGCGGCGACCGCGGCCGCATCAGGACCCATGTATCGTGAGCTATCAAAACCCAGCATCGGGAAGAAGATCGCCGGCAGCAGCAGCATTCCCACGGCGAATCCGTTGCCCTTGTTGAAAACGCGCGCGATGTCAAGGCAAAGGATGATCCCGAAGATGATGTTCAGGAACGGTATAAAGAGCATCACAACCTTGCCCCGGGTCCAGCCGACGATCTTGCCGAGCACGAAAATGTTATAGATGGGAACGATCGAGACCCACCCTGGTTGGCCGGCCTTCTCGAACATCTTCCACCAGCCTATGATAGTGAGCCCAACGACAGCGAGCCAGAACAACATCCACATTCCGCTAAACAAGGCGAGGATGCCGCCAGCTACTGCATCGGACCCATCTTGTAGGAGTACGGTCAACGGAAAGCTCATCAGCGATTCTCCTCTCATTGGTATACCGACGAAGGTATTCGAGATCGCCAGGCACGATGAATGTTTCGGACGACTCGCCGAGCGTATCGACATTCTGATGTTTGTCAAGTCACTGTCGGGCGTGCTCGAACTGAGCGATCTGATTGCGACCGACGCAACGCGCGCCGCCCGCAGTGCACGATAGCTGTACGGAGAGCAGCCGGACCTGGAGCGCACCGACGACCGCCGGCATTGCCCGCTTGCTCTTCGGCTGTCCGATGATATGCTCGACCGCAGCGAACTGCCGCGTGCGCATATAAGGAGCGATCATCGTGGATTCGGGAGTGTTCACCGGGTTGTTGTGCCTCTATGGCCTGCTTTTCATCGCCGGGATCGTGATGACATTCTTCCTCATCAAGTGGGTGTACGGCGTATTCTTCGGGAAGGCGAAGGATGCTTTTACTTACGTTTCGCGGGCAGCTTTGGCCGAGCACGGCTTTCAGTAGGGTATCGGCGAACTCAATCGGCGCCTGGCGGCCGGTGAGATCGATGAATCTGAGTACTCGCGCCTACGGAAGATCATTGAGCAGAGCGGACCGTCGGCAGAGTCAACCCGTTTGGATTGAGGTGCCCAATCGCTTCATTCAGGCTTGAGTCGAACGAGCATTTGCTATCGGCGTGATGCGAATAGGCGCTCCGCATTAACCTTCATCCGCCCTCATCGCTTTCAATGCCTTTGCTCGATAACGGCAAACGAACAAGGTCGCGCAAACTAATCACTGGCTGGCCGATCGACGGCTTGACTCGCCCTCTCCGAACGCGCCCTGGGTGGCTCTTCTATTCGGCGTTGGGTCGCTGGCACGACCACCTTCGCGGGCGCTTGACATTGCCTTGCGAAGTGACCGGCAAGGAAGACTTCAGATGGGAAGAGCCATATGTGTTCGGCCTCTTGAGTCGGACCGATTATGACGCGC
>JBCLES010000111.1:0-6031 GCA_038913135.1 Anaerolineae bacterium | reverse complement strand
GCCGAACTACCCGTCGCCGCCCGGAGACGCGACCTCGCTCGTCGCCTCCGCGTCCCCAGCCGCCCCCGCTACCCGCGCCCCCAGCGAAGCCGCCAGCACCTCGGACACGTCCATCACCCGAATGTCGTCGCGGCCGATCGAGCTCCTAGCGCTATCGAGCATCGTCAGGCAGAACGGACACGCCACTCCGACCACGTCCGGCTTCGACTCTAGCAGCTCCTCGAGCCGGATCAAGCCGACGTTCTTCTCGGACTTGCCCTCGAACCACATCTGCCCGCCGCCGGCGCCGCAACATAGTCCTTTCTCGCGATTGCGCGCCGGCTCCAACACGTTCGCACCCGCCGCGCGGAGCGTGTCGCGCGGCGCCTCGAATTCGCCGTTGTAGCGACCCAAGTAGCACGAATCGTGGAAGATCACGCGGTCGCGCGCCGACGCGGGAACCTTGAGTCGGCCCGACTCGAGCAACTCCTGGATCAGCTGCGTGTGATGGACGACGTCGTAGTCACCGCCGAACTGCGAGTACTCGTTCTTTAGCGTGTTGAAGCAATGCGGGCAGTGACAAGCGACACGGTCGAAAGTGAATTGGTCAATCGTCGTGATGTTCCGCTTCGTCGCCTCTTGATACGTGTACTCGTCTCCGAGACGACGCCCGCTTTCGCAATTACAGCGCTCGTCGGCCATTATCGCGAACCGCACGCCGGCTTCCTGCATCAGGCGGGCGAAGGCACGTGAAATCTTCTGGTTGCGTTGGTCATAACTGCCCGAGCAGCCCACCCAGTAAAGGACCTCGTAGTGCTCCCCCGGCGCCGCGATCTCGATTCCCAGACCATCGGACCAAGCCGTTCGCTGCTCGTGCGGATAACCCCACGGATTGCCGGTCGTGCTCATGTTCCGGATAGTGTCGCCCGATGTACCGGGCAAAGCGCCCTCGTTCAGCGTCAGATAACGCCGCATGTCGACGATATCGTCGACGATCTCGATCAGCGCCGGGCAGACTTCGACGCAAGCCATGCACGTCGTGCATGCAAATAGAGCGTCCGGTTCGACGAGTAGGCCGGCACCCACGATGATCTCGCCGTTGCCACCGATCGAAAGCGGCTTCTCGATGTCCAGCCGCAATTCGTTCGACAGCGATACGATTATCGCTTTCGGATTCAGTGGCGAGCCACTCATGTAAGCCGGGCAAACGACTTCGCACCTTCCGCAGCGTGTGCACGAATCGAAGCCAAGTCGCTGCTTCCATGTGAACTCTTCGAGCCTGCCCGTCCCGTAGAATTCCGCCGTCTCAATATCGATCGGCTGGAGCGCCGCCCCTGCCCCGATCTCCGCCTCGACGCCCATCGGCTTCATCACGATGTTGGCAGGCGTCGCGAACATGTGCACCGCGTTCGTGTACGGGATCAGCGCGATGAACGCAAGAGAAAGAACAGCGTGGCCGAGCCACGACCAGAGATGAAGCGGAACTGAAATGGACTCGATCCAAGTGTCGGCGAAAACGAGCGACATGACGTACCCGACCCATGACCAGCCGCCATGCTCCACTGGCGCAAATGTGAGCCGCAAGCCTTCGACCAGGAAGCCGCTCGCGCTGATCAAGACGAGGCTCCAGATGACGAGATCCCAGTGTCCGATGACGTGGTGCGGACGCACGACGTAGCGCCTGATCCCCGCGATCATGAGGCCGAGCATCAGGGCTAGTCCGGCGGCATCGAGTATCGCCTCGTACCACAGGTAAAAATTGCCTTTGACGAAGCGAGCGTCGAACAGGAGGTAGGCGACGTCGTAGTCGACGGTCGCAAGCACCGTGCCGATGAACAGCAGGCCGAAGCCGTAGAAGATCCCGCTATGGAAGAGCGCGGGCAGAGCGCGTTTCATAGTCAGTCGTTGCCCGAAGCCGTCGACAAAGAGCGTCATGAACCGCTCCCGCCCGTGCCCCGTGTTGCGCGCCGGGGCATTCGGCTGGCCGGCGTGCCACAGACGGTAATGACGGTAGATCCCGTAGGCAAGAAGCCCGATCGCGATAGCCGACGCAATGTAGAGGAAAGCCTGCGCCCAGCCCGGCACATTGCAATATGTAGGTCGAAGCGGCCCGCCCGCTTGCAGGCAGACATCCAGGTTGAAAGGCTTCACGCCTTCGCTTTCCGGCATCGCTATCTGAGTCCTTGCCCGGCTGAAAGCGTGACCACTTCCGGCGCCACGGCCGTTCCAGCCCGTGCCGCCCCGTCGAGCAGCGGCGACGCCACGACCAACCCAAGCGCGATAACGGTTGCGGCAACCGCGATCGAGATGCTCGCGCCTGTCGAAACCGTGATCTCGGTGTCTACTTCAGGCTCGACCATGTACATCAGGGCGATCGGACGAAGATAGTAGAAAGCCGACATGGCGCTAGCGAGCACCATGATGATCGCCAGCCACGTCATGCCTGCGCCGGTTGCGGCGCGGAAGATATACCACTTGCCCAAGAAGCCCGCAGTGGGCGGCAGGCCGGTGAGCGAAATCAGGAAGAGCGCCATGGCGCCCGCAAGCCACGGGTGGCGCCGGCCGAGGCCGCGCAGGTCCTCGAGCCGCGACGCGTCCACGGAGCGATCGGCGGCTTGAGCACCCGCCACTTCGCCGATAGCGATCAGAACGCCGAAAGCGCCAATGGTCGCGAGTCCGTAAATGACTAGGTAAAAGAGTACGGCCGCCGCGCCGTCGCCCGTGCCGCTTATCGCCGCGACCAAAATGTAGCCGGCCTGCGCGACGGCGCTGTACCCGAGCATGCGTTTGAGGTCGCCTTGCACCAATGCGATGAGATTTCCGCCGATCATGGTGATCGCGGCCGCGATCGCCAGCGCCGGTAGCCATAGCTCCGTCTGGTGCCCAAAGCCTGCCCACAACACGCGCAGCAGCGCCGCGAACGCGGCCGCCTTGGTTCCGGCCGCCATGAAGGCGGTGACGGACAGCGACGCGCCCTCATAGACGTCCGGCGTCCATTGGTGGAACGGAATAATCGCGATCTTGAAGCCGAGGCCGACCAGGATCATCGCAAGGCCGACGCGCAAGGAAACGGGCGTCGACTCCAAACCCGCGACCGCCGCGTCGATGGCGAACAGATCCGTGACGCCGGTCGCGCCGTAAACCAGCGTGATGCCGTAGAGAAGGAAGGCCGCCGCAAAGGCGCCCAAAACGAAGTACTTCAGCGCCGCTTCGTGGCCGAAGCGCGAGCCGCCGATGAACGCGCAGAGCGAATAGAGTGCGATAGAGAACGTCTCGATCAGCAGGAAGACCATGATCAGGTCGGCGGCGTAACCGATCAGCATCATCGCGGCCGCCGCGAAGGCGATCAGCGAAAAGTACTCCGCGCGCGCCATACCGCGCCGCTCGACGTATTCGACCGCGAAGAGGACGCAGAGCAGCGCGAAGGCGGCGATCATCAAAGCGACGAAAACAGCGAACGCATCGAGGCGGAGGAGCGCGACGTGATCAACGGCCAAACCCGCCGCGGCATCTGGAAGGTCCCGCGTGAACGCGGAAATGGCCTGTCCCGGCGCTAGATACGCCCATTGCCGGAGCGCGAAGACGGCCGAACCCACCAAGCCCACGGCGACGATCCCGGCCGGCACGCTCGCCGGCGCGCGCGGGACGAACCAGTCGACCACAAGGACCACGAGCCCGGCAGCGACTACAAAGAGGACCGGCTCGAGAACAAAGAGGTCGGAGGTCATGCGCTCGGTGGCCTCGCAGGGATGACGGTGTTCCAGGCGCCGTTCACGCCAGGGACGCGCGGGATTCTACCACGGGCGCTCCCGGCCATCAATCGCCCACGCGCTCCGGCGCCGGATCACCAGATGGCTGAAGGCGAAGTACAAGCGTGTCACGGCCCACCCTGAGCGTCACCGCTCCTCCGCTCGACGGCACGCGCACTTCCGGCAACGGCGTTCCGGCCGTGAGAGCCGCTTCGTCGATCAGCCAGCCGACGGCCGCGAGTCCCGGCCCTGCCTCGATCGTGAAGGGCACGCTGGACCCGTCACGCGACCAAGCGACGATCCAGCTGCCGTCGCGCCCCGTGAAGCGATAACCTTCGACGCGGCCGTCCGACAGGTCGGTCGGGGAGCCGTCCGTCGCTCGGATGATGGTCGGAAGTGCCCGGAGTGCAGACTTCGGGGTGTGATCGGCGCGGACGATCCCGCGCTGGAAAGTGCCGGCCGGAACGCCTGCGAAATCAAGCCAGCCATACCAGAAGATGTGCCGGATGTCGGAGTGCGCTATCAGTCGCGGCAGTTCGCGTGTCACGAATCGGATCTGGGCGACCTCGGACCCGGAATCGCCCATTCGAGTCAATCTATAAGTCTCAGTGAGCCAAATTGGCATCCTCGCGCCGTAGCGGGCCAGGGTGTCGGCGGCCAAGTCGGCCTTCTCCTCACCGCTTGGGAAGCCGCCATCCGGCACGAGTTCGCGGAGATCCGGGAACCAGTGATAGCCGAAGTAGTCGATCAAGCTGCCGCCGCCGGCGGCCAGGAAGCGCTCCATGAAGTCCGCATGGAAATCGTCATGTTCGACCAGAGCAAGGTTGCCGAGGGTCACGAGCGCCTCTCGGTCAGCGGCGCGCACGGCATCCGCTGCAATGCGCAAAAAGCGGACGTACTCTTCCGGGCGATCGCCCCAGCACCCGCCATGCGGCACGGTCGGCTCGCCGTGACCCCACTCTACAGTCCGTTCCCAATCGCTCGCTTCGACCGTAGTCTCACCGTCGACCTCGTTACCTATCTCCCATGCGACCGCTCTATAAGGTGCACGCCCATAGCGCGTGACAGCCGCTTGCATGAAGTCACGCAAGGCGGTCTCGCCTCCTGGCTGGAAACCGCCGCCGCAGCGATATGTCATGGCCCAACTTGGATACGATACGACGCTCAGAACGAGGTCGAATCCGCCGCCTTCGGTGGAGTAAGCGCGAAGACGTTCATCGGTCGCCGCCCAATCGTACGCCTCGATTCCGCGGGCGGTCGGCGCTATGGCGTCCCAATAGACATGGGTGCGGATCATGTTTACTCCGGCTTTCCGCAAGCGATCCAGCTCGCCGGCGCGCACGGCGCCGAGGATCTCCGGGACATCGTCGGAAGCGAATTGAGCGCCCCAAACCCGCCGGGCGCCGCCGGCCAAGCTGTGTTCACGTGCCAGGTACGGGGTGTAGGCGGCGATCGGCGTCGAAGTAGCGGTCGGGGTGGGCGACAGGGTGATCGTCGGCGTGAGGGCTTCGGTCGCAGTCGGAGTGACGGTCTCGGTCACGCCTTGCGTAGCCGTCACCGTCGACGTCGTGCTTATCTCCGGCGTGATCGTGACGGTGCCCGTCGATGTGATCGGGGGCGAAGCGACGCCGGTCGGTGTCGTGATCGGCGCCGATGCGCCCAGGCCGCGCCACCCATTCGACGCACTCTCGGGCAGGACACCCAACTCCGGAAACGCCAAGCTCAACGACATCAGTCCGGCAAATGCGCCGGTCAGCGCTAGAACTCCAAGAAGCGTGGCACGCTTTCGACTACTGAAGCGACTCTGCGGCACGACGTTCTCCTCTCTACCGTCGAGCAGGTCTGCACCTGCCGTCTCTGATGCTGCCGGCGATCCTCACCGCCTCACACGGCCTATGACGTAGACTAAGGCAGGCCGCTTTCGGTTGCGACCGCGTACCTTCCTCGTCAGCGTGCGCGAGCGCCGTCGAAGGCACGGGTGAGGGTGGTGGCGATGCCGGCGCGCCGCTTAGGACCGCCCTCGCCGAAGACCGCACTAGCCACGTACTTCGTTGAGCACACTCCGGACGATGAAGCTCACGTTCTCCGGCCGCTCAGCAAGCCGACGCATGAAATACGGGTACCACTGCGTACCATACGGCACGTACGTGCGCATCCGATAACCGTTGGCGACAAGGGAACGCTGTAGATCTCGCCGGATGCCGAAGAGCATCTGGAATTCAAAAGCATCGTTCGAAATCGAATTGTCCAACGCATGCTGCCGCGTCCAATCGATGATAGCTTCGTCGTGGGTGCCTACTTCC
>JBCLES010000110.1:0-6131 GCA_038913135.1 Anaerolineae bacterium | reverse complement strand
CTTGCGGATCAGGGAGTCAAATTGAGCGGTCGAACGGTTTGCAACAAGAGACGTCCCGGTGTACGACTTGAGTTCCGCTGCGCCTGAGCGCGATCCGGCCGACTGCGGCGAGAACCTGGAGGGTCATTCGCATGTCATCGAGTCGGCGTAGCCTAAACGCGATCAGCCTGACAGCGATCTTTCTTGCGGCAGCATTCGGTGTGATCGCAGGCCTTTCGGAGGCTCATTCGCCGAGAAGCGCGGCTCCGATGATGGTCGCCGAGGATCCGAGCACATGCGGAGTCACCGGAACGTATGGTGTCGCACCCACCCACGCACGCGTGTGCGACACGATCGATGTGACCCTCGCCGTCTCCGCGACCTGCCCGGCACGACCGATGCACATCGTTCTCGGCGTCGATGAATCACTGGCCACCTGGTGCTTCCAAACGCGATTCCTTGCCTCGGCGAAGCGGGTCGTCGACTCCTTCGAGCGGCTCGACGTTCCCGTGAAGATGGGGCTGGTGATCGGGAGGAATCCCCGTTCCTCAGCCGCGGTCGAACTGACCGATGACCTCGACGACGTCAGTCGGGGCATCAATATGGTCCGCATCTTACCGACAGGGATGAACACGCTGGCCGAGCATCTGATGATCGAAGAGGGTATGGCGATGCTCGAACGTGGGCGCACCGGCGAGGGCGGTGTCGAGGCGATAGTCCTGCTCGCCGACTCACTGCCGTGGGCGAATGGCCTCGCGCCTGAAACGGGGCGCTCACTTGCGGCGGCTCGGCGGGCCCGCTCGGATGGGATCGAAGTAGGGATTTCTTGCCACGACACGCTGGACCCCGCGTGCCGGTGGGCGGCCGGTGCGAACCAGTGCTCCGAAGTGGACCTGCCGAAGATGGCCAGCCGACCGTCGCTGTACGTTTACGCAGGCGATGGGCTCGGCTCGTATGGCGGCATGGCCGAGTCCATCGCCCGTTCGGCAAGCGATCTCTTCGTCGAGCAGCTCTTGATTAACGGATACCGTCGGCCCGGACTTCGCGCTCGTTCCGGATTCGATGTCGCCGGCCGGCGAGCATGACCCGGCCACCGGTGTTCTGACGTGGACGATGCCGATCACTTCGAGCGTCCCGCATACGCTGACGTACTCCGTACGGCCCCTCAGACTTACGTCCGGTCCGATCAGCGCCGGCGCCCGTGTAAGCTTCGCCGACTCGATCGGTCTCTCTGGGGTGCAGGTGCTCGCCTCGCCCTTAGTTACAATCACGGAGTTATGTATAACCGCAACCCCCTTGCCGTCCGACACCCCCGAGGCGACCAGCTCGCCGCGACCCACCTCGACGCCGACGTGGACCCCGACGCCGCTCCCGACGCCCATCCCGCTAGCACTGTTCCTGCCCGTGGCGCTCAGCGAGATTCCTTGCGCGTACGACCAGCGCGCCGACGTGGTGCTGGTGATCGACACTTCGAGCAGCATGAACGAACCGGCGGGCGACGGGCGCACCAAGCTCGAAGCGGCTCGCTCGGGCGCCGCGGCGTTCATCGAGCGGCTGAAGCTCGATGAAGGTGATCAAGCGGCGATCGTCGAGTTCAACCACGCCGCCCGAATCGTGGTCGGGCTCACGGAAGATCCCTCGGCGCTCGTGACGGCGCTGCGCTCGATCGCTACCGCGAGCCAGACGTGCCTGGTCTGCGGGCTGGAGGCGGCGGGAGTCGTGCTCGACGGCGCTGATCGTCGAGCCGAGAACCAGCCGATCGTCGTCCTCATGACGGACGGGCGTTCGAACCCGCGGCCGGCCGGCGAGGCGGTGGTCGAAGCGGCGGGGCTCAAGGCCCGCGGCGTAGTAGTCTTCACGATCGGGCTCGGCGCGGAGTTGGACGAAACCGCGCTCGTCGATATCGCGAGCCGGCCGGCATTCGCGTTCCGTGCGGCGGACGGCTCGGCGCTCGAGGCGATTTACCGGGAGCTGGCCGTTACCTTGCCCGGACCGGCGGATTGTCATTGGGGGCGGAGACGGTAGGGGCGGCGGTAGCAGGCAGCTCCGCTATCGCGTTCGCGCGCGAACCGGCCGGCAGGGGGGCCAAAACCGTTATGTACGGGAACATTCTTGCCGCCCGCCCGTATTCCCCGCGTGTCGAAAGGCGATTAAGCATCTCGTTCGCTCGCTGCGACCACTGAAGGACGGCCCGAATTTCTCGTTGCGGAGCCAACGCAATGCCCAACGCCAACCAACGCTTCGATGGCGACAGGATCGAACGCCTTCTCGAGGCGAAAGAAAGGCGCGGTATCGAGGGTTTCTTCGCGAGGATCGTGAAGTGGGGTCACGCTGATCGTGAGGCCGAGCGGCGCGATGCCGAGATCGTGCAGGCCGTAATGTCACGTTTGCCTGAAGGCAGCCCTGAGGTTTATCGGCGTCTGGCACTGCTCGTGTTTCGCGCGTGGACCCATCCGGCGATACGCGCATCGCTGCGCGACGATCCGATCGCATTTCTGTCGACCCAAGGCATCGAAGTTCCGGACGGCACGCGCATCGAATTCGTGACGCTGGAGCAAGTCGCGCTGCCCACGCGCGGTAAAATCCTGATTCCGTTGCCGGAGGTCCACGAGCGGGCACTTACGGAGGCCCATGCCCGATCGGCTTTTGCTCACACACCGTGGGAATGGATGTTCGGCTTGCCTTTCGACGATCCATCGGCCGCAAGCTCCGTGGAAGAGCGAGCCGTTGATCGCCTTGCTGGTTCAGGGAGGACCTCCGTCCCCAACACCGCCATTCGTCCCAACCTGTTCGATTCTTTCCCCTTTTCGAGCCGCAGCGCATTGGCAGGAATCGGAGCGCTTGCCGCCGCGTTCGGGGCCATCTGGATAGCTTTCGGAGACCGAAGCGGGTTCGGCGAAGGCAGCGCCCTGTCAGGCGCGATAGTGAACGCGCCTGGATTCGGTCTTTGGATCGGACTCGCGGCAGTCTCGACGCTCGTCGTCATCGCCGCCTGGATGGCTTCGCGACGCTGATTTTCGGGAGTATCGGGCGGCTCGGGAACATTTCGGACGCCCGTGAGTATTTAGGACTGTCGATCGCGAGGGGCAACTTCGAAGAGAGTATGTAGTCGAAGTCCCGGAGCAATCCACCAGCCATTCGGGCGGAGGGAGGGAGCTATGTGAATACGGAAGTTCGTGCGGACAGCAACATCTTCGGCCCAATGGATGGAACGCGCAGCAATCGACATGAGACCTTCGAAATCGCTTCGTCACCAACACCTGCTCTGGGAGGAGCCACAATGCGTATCTTCAAGCTTCTGACCGTCTTCGCTCTCGCAGTCTCGATGATCGGCCTTGCGGCCTGCTCAAACGGCGATCTGTCCGGCACGGCCGGAGATGTCCCACAGCCGGAGAAAACGGAAGTTCCGGGCGACGACCCTGAGCGCCCCGAAGAGCCAGGCGGAGAGGAGCCTGCGCCTGGCGTCGTAGAGCCCGGCAGCGGTTCCGGATCGACCAAACCGGGCGGCAGCACGTCACCGGGTGGTCCTGGCGCCGGCGAGCCCGAGGACCTTGCCGGCTATCTTGCGCAGAAGGCAGATGAGCGCATAGACTTGGCGCAAATCGAGAAGGATTGCGGAGCCTGCATGCCGGAAGCCGAGCAGCTCTTCGAAGATATAGAGGCACTCTGCGAAGCCGACGCAGCTGCATGCACACCGGAGTACCAGGTCTTCGTGACCAAGGAACGAACGGCGGCGCAGGTCAGGAACGAGCAGAACACTGTTGGCTTCCCGACGGGCGACCAGCTGATCGAAGCCATCGCCCTCATCGAGGAGCGGGGCGCGGAAGGCGCGGCCGAGCCCAAGGAAGGCGTTGAGCTTCCGTCCCGCGAGAAGATCGAACTCGTCGCGAACATCGTGACCAACCTCGAAGGCACCGGCACAACTGATGCAACGTGGGCGGACATCGCAACGGCCGCGGGAGCGGCTCCGGACGGGACGGCAGCCGTCGCGGATATCGAAGCCGGCTTCGTAGCAGTCGCCAACGGCGACATCGTTCTCGAAGGCTGCGACGCGGATTGCATGGCGATCCTGGGCGACTTGCTCGGCGGTAAGACACGTCCGGTGGAGGAGATCTCCGAGCTTCTCGATAAATTCGCGGAAGCCAGCCGGTAAGTGTGATGAACTCCTCGGCCCACAGGCCGACGGAACAGCAGGAGGAAAGAACGTGACGGGAGGGCACCTACGGGTGCCCTTCCGCTCGTTTTGTGAGTATCATCCGCGCGCGCCGGGTGCCTTGCGGTCGCGCAGTGGGGGGGCCATGAGCATCATCGCACCCATGCTGGTTTCGATCGGTGTGCCGCTCGTCTTCTTGATCGTGGTGCGCCGATTGGATTTATATGCCTCCGGGAGCATCGCGACGGTGCTGTACTGCGTTGTCGCCGGGCTCGCGGCGTTCCCTGCCGCCTACGTTCTCAACAGCTTGGCGGGTGGTCTTCTGGTCGCCGCCGGGCTATCGGCGGCTGTCGCAGGCTTCGCTCTTCGGACCAGCGTCGCGCCTGTGATCGAAGAGATCTTGAAGTCGGCGGGCGTGGTCTATTTCGAGCGTCGGCCCGAATTCACTTACTTCGTCGATGGCGCTATTTTCGGCTTTGCCTCCGGCACTGCTTTCGCGATCGTGGAGAATCTGAGCTATCTGCAGGCAGCGCCTCCGGGACAGGCGCTGGGTCCGAGCATAAATCGCGCTTTCTCGACTTCGCTCATGCACGGAAGCGCGACCGCGCTCGTCGGCGTTTCGATCGGCCGCTTTCGGTTCGAGCGGGGCGGTGCGCGCGCCGTCGCGCTCTTCGGCGGCTGGGCATTTGCGATGTTGATGCACTCCGCGTTCAACCGGCTCGTGAATTCGGGAGAGCTCACACCGGGAATCCTTGCGGGCGCCTTCGGAATCGGACTTGGCGGCGTGGTGTTGACCGCCCTGTGGATCCGAATGGGCTTGGCCGATGAGCGGGCGTGGCTTCGAGAATCCTTGGGGCTCGACGTCGGCGTTTCCAAAGGCGAATCCGAGATAGTGCAGCAGCTTTCGGACGTAAAGGCGCTGCTGGCACCCGTCGAACAGGTTTTTGGTGTTGAGAAGCGCGACGCGGTCGAGCGCTTCCTGCGCATCCAGGCGCGGCTCGGCCTCAAGCAGCAGTCTCGGGGTTTGACAAGCGATCCGCGGCTCAAACTCAAGCTGGGAGAAGAGGTTGAAGCGCTCGGAGCTGAAGTGGATGAACTGCGACGGTTCATCGGAATCTATTGCATGTCGTACGTTCGGAGCATCATGCCGCCCGAGGCCGAAGACCTGTGGGTCAGGCTGGACGACAAAGTGACCGAGGCCCTAGCCGATCGCGAGCTAAGGGGCAGCACGTTTGACCTTTGGAAGTCGCTCGAAGGAAAGACCTGATCCAATCTTCAAAGCCACCTAGCTTCAGGAGAGTTTGCATGGCACAGATTGCATCGATTCACTCTTTCCGGGGAGGAACCGGTAAGTCGAACATCACGGCCAACTTAGCAACGCTCATGGCTCGCCGCGGAAAGCGTGTGGCCATCGTGGACACGGACATCAACTCTCCGGGCATTCACGTGATCTTCGGGATGGACGAAGGCGCGATCGGCAGGGCGTTGAACGACTATCTCCAGGGCGCCTGCGAGATAGGCGACACTGTGTATCCCATCGAACTATCGGGAGCATCCGGTCAGCTATTCCTCCTCCCGGCCAATCCGAACAGCGGCGAGATCACCCGAATTCTACGTGAGGGCTACGAGGTCGGATTGTTGATCGACGGGTTCAGGGACCTCATCGAGCACCTGGACTTGGATTGGCTCTTCATCGACACGCACCCCGGCCTCAATGACGAGACACTACTTTCGATCACAATCAGTGACGCACTTTTCATCGTCTTGCGGCCGGATCAGCAGGATTATCAGGGCACGGGTGTGACGGTGGAGGTAGCGCGCAAACTCAACGTGCCAAGGCTCAACCTTATCTTGAACAAGGTCCCTTCCGCTTTCGACACCGATGACGTGAAGTCGGTCGTGGAAGAGACTTACGGTGCGCCGGTCGCGGGCGTGCTCAAACACGCCGACGAAATGATGATTCTTTCGAGCGCTGCGTTGTTCGTAGAGCGCTTTCCCG
>JBCLES010000109.1:0-6167 GCA_038913135.1 Anaerolineae bacterium | reverse complement strand
TTCGCTAAGAGCGCTGGAACGCCAATGGTGCTCGGTGCCGACTCCGTTGTTATGAGCGACTCCTCAGAGCTTGGCCCCATCGATCCTCAGCTTGTTCTGTCCGATAGGAACGGTAACCGCATCCAACACTCCGTCAAAAGTTACCTCGACGCCTACGACGAGCACACCGCTAGGCTCCTTCTGGAGCCTAGCAACGTGGCTGCGCAGATCATGATTGGCAAGCTCGACCCGGCAACGGTCAAGCTGTTCCAAGCAGTGCTGGCCCGCGCACATAGGCTCGCCGAGGATCTGCTAAAGCGGGGGATGTTCCGCGACACTGGAAACTGGTCTCAAGCGGCGAGCGAGCACATTGATACCAAGCGTTGGCGCTCGCACTCTCAAATGATTTCCTGGGAAGACGCTCACGACCCGCGCCTCGGCCTGAACGTGGAGTACCTCGAACCCAACTCCGCCGCCTGGCAGGAGTATTGGCAGTTGTACTGCCTCCAGCGCCTCGCCATCCGCGACCACCAGAAGTTGTACGAGTCAGACTACGTCTCTCTGGTCGTCGACGGCCCATCGGCGTAGCAGGAGACTCTTACCCACAACAATGGTCACTCGTCAGCTAGCCAAGTCATGGGAGGGAAGCGGGATGAAGAAATCTTTGGCCGACAGCCTTGCCGATATTCAGGGTCTTCTAGACAACCTAGACACGCTCTTTGAAGGGGTCGAGACGGACGCAGAAGCCCAGTTAGTCATCGCAGCAGCGTCCAAGCCATTTGTTTCGCTCGGGCAGGCAGGCCGCGTTCTGCCCCAGCTAAGCCCTGACGAGAAAGCTCAGCTCCTGAGTATTTCAAACTCAGCCCTATCTTCAACCGACAAGCTCGCTCAACTACAGGCGTGGTTTCGCGAGCGCGGCTACTGATCGCCGGAGGAGAGAGTTCCTTTCTTGTGCCGTGAGCTTCGGCGCCTATCTCGTCCGCCTCATGCGCGAGGGCAAGGCGCTGACCCTTGGTGCCGGCATGTTCGCATTTGATGACCAGCGCTCTGCTCTTGTCGTAGCGACCATCCTCGTCATTGCCCTGTTGGGTGTGTTGTTCGCCGCCTACCGCAGCACTACCTTCCACCGAGGGCAAGAAGAGGGTCGCCGCGTCTTCCACACACCCTCGATCCGGTAGTCCGTTGCCTGGGCACCGTCGGCTAGCGCCAGCGCCCACGTGTCAGCATCGACCCGTTCGACCACCTCCCCTCTCACGATCGCCGTGCTGCGCGGATCGACCATCAGCAGGAAGGCGAAGTCCCCGGCATGCAATTCGTCGCGCGCCACGATCATCCGCGTCGCCCCCGACCAATCCGCTGCCGCCACCGCCGTTCCCGGCCGCCCGGCGCTCAGGGCGCCCGAGCTTAGCGATGTTTATTTCTCCGTTACTACTGGAAGGCCATTACCGTGACTGGCCGCGCGTTTGCCACCCACATCGCCCACGAAAGCAGCCCACCCCACCCGGATCTCGAAGCCTTCGCGTCTGAGCACGGCTGCGAGATCGCATACGACGCTCGCTCGGAGATGGTCTAGGGCTTCGGTGATGTCCTCCTGCCTCACTCCGAACGTCCGGTTGCTCGCTTTTGCTCGCTCGTGATCGCTCTTGTAACGACCCCGTGAACGCTTACGGTTGACCGGCCTAGCCTTGGTTCGCTCACATTCGCCCGAACTAGGCCTGCTACTAGCTGGGCGGCCCTGCGCCCTCGTATATATATAGGATCTCCGAAAACGTGTGGGCGATCCATGCCGCCGTCAGCGCTATCACAATAAACGCAGACCAGCGAAGTCTTCCAGCCAGCGCGGTCGCAAAGATGCTGATGCCTATGATTAGACCAACGCTGCGGAGGCCCCACGGCCCAACCTGGGAAAAGAACTGTATCTGTTTAGGATCGGATAGTATTATAAATTTTTGCCCGGGGAGGCCAGAAAGAAACACGACGACGATGAGGGCGGCTACGTATAAGTATCTGCGATCTCGACGTGCCACGCCAACGACGGAGGAGGTGACGGCGACCAGGAGACCTCCTGCAAAATAGAAAATCCCCATTATACGGCCTCCTCTAGGTCTACCGACCCGCGGGCCTGGATCGGCAATTCCCCCTCCGGCTATCGGATGGACCCTCTTTGCCAGGGGACCAGCTTAATCATCCTTCAGAACTTCAGACAACCAACTGCCATCCCCAGGGCGGATTATGGCGCTCTTTTGGGTGGCCGACAAGGCGGGCCGCTGTCGCCGCTCTTGTCAAACACCGCCCCGGGCGATGCTCGACGGCAGCGCGGCTGTCATCGCCCACGAGCGAAAGGCCAAGCTTGTTGCCGCCCGAGCCGCGCGAGTCAACGCTCAGCAACAGCTCCGCGAGACCGCGGCCTGAACCATAGGAGTGATCCATCGAAGATTAGAATGCCCAGCGCGCTACACGCTCAGGCCACGGCCAAACGCCGCGGGTCAGTATACAAATCCGAGCCGCCGAAATTCCAAGTCACGCTGAACCAGTACAGCACTATGGGGTGGTGAAAAGGCCAGGGCAGTGTTGATGAAACACCTCGTCAAGCCAATAACCATAAAAGCTTTCAATCAGGCCGTCAACAAATCCAATGTTTGGCGGTATTGGATGGATCTTGCCCCCGCCGTCCGAGCACTGAGCCTCCTCAATTGGTTCGGTAACATGGTTGTTCCAGTTCTTTGCCCAAGGCCTCCCCGCCCAATCAGGTATGAGCTGATCACACTTAAGGGCTGTGTACAAACAGCCCCTGTCAAAGTCGCCTCCGCCCGTTCCATTGATTTCGCCTGGGTTCTGAAAGGCACTTATGTGATAGACTTTGCCGGTCTGTATCAACTTTTCACTGGCGGTGCCGAAACTGTGACTTGCCCATGTCGAACCATCCCGCCATGTAGTGTCTACATAGCAGTCAGGGAGATCACAGAATGACCTCCGGTAAGACATTACTTTGTACCTGGTGTCGAACCAGCAGATAATCAGTGTCGGCGAGGACGCCTTACACACTGGGGGAGATCTATCGACCGAGTCCATCCAGGTGCCATCGTCGTATATATCGTCCTCCTTGCTGAACAGTGTCTTTATCTCAAACCCGAACCGAGTCGGAGGGTCCATGGTTCCGGCATACTTGTATACCTTCGTTGCGTAGAAGGGCCAGTTAAACGCTAAACTAAATCCCCTCATCGTATCCGAAAGCGGATTTGTTGGCCCCTCGGAAATGTAGGTTGTGGCCCGGGTCGCAGACAATGCGATTTCGATTGGAGACCAGCTTGTCCCCTTGGAATCGAGTGCGATACTGCCGTGACGGGCAGATTCGATTCGGGCGACCGCTCGGCCTGAGTTTACAGGAATTCTAGACGCGTATAAGGCGTTCGGCTTCAGCAGCTCTGAAAAACCGGCGAATAATCGTTTGGTCTCTCGGGCCGACGTCGGAAGGTCAAATTCGTTTTCAATCTCGTACAGACCGCTCGGGAGAAAGCGCCCATTGGAAAACTCGACTCGAGATACGTACGAAGAATCTGGCAAAGTCCGTAGTTGTTCGACGGTGCCGATGACGCCCAGCTCGCTGACGGGAAGGTCTGGACAGGTATGTGATTCGACGCAGCCCTCGTATACTGACAATTCTGTGGCCTCGGCCGCAAGCTGCTCTGTCCAATCAGCCCGCAGGGTTGAGGTAGTAGGTAATTGCGAGTAGGTGGTCTGTTTGTTATCCAGCACATCAAACCTCGTCAGCCAATACTCCTCACGAATATCCATGAGGTTTCCATTCGTCCCATCATAAGGGGGATCAATCGATATCCAAACGGTCGGCGTGGTGGATGCCGTGGCGCCGCTAATACTCCATGCCACCGCGTATCCAGATATCGTAACACCATAGCCAATTGCGTCTGAAACTACAGTAGTTAAATCTCTTGGCGGGTCGTAGATCGCGTGCATTTCGAATGGTTCGCCCTGGGCACGCAGACTGTCAGTAAGATCTCTTGGCAGAATCATGCCTCCTAGTGCCAGAGTTAATCCAGCAATGACGACTCCTAATCCGATCCTGTATCGTGATGAGACCTTACGCATCTATCCCCTCCAGTTCTGCGAGTTGATCTTCGGGCGCGAGACGAGATCCCGAACCCGCTCCGATGGAGTCGCAGCTCCCAACTCGGTCAGAGTGCTCCACGGCGAATCGATCACGGCAGGCACAGTCGGCGGATCTCCGCCTCCAGTACCTTCACGCCGGATCCGGCACCACGCATCTTGAACATGGCTCGTGAGATTACTCTCTTTGCGGCGCGGGCGCAATTCGGTTCCGCCCACGCCCGGCCGCGCGATGGCGCCTGAATGCTTACGGTCCTGATTCCAAGCGACGACTCTTCCGCGAAGGGCGGAGGCTGTGGTTTACTGAGCATCGCGCGTTGGCGGGGTCTCCTTTGGTGTTCCCATACCCCACACCTCGGCATCGTGCGATCTCCCGCTTCTTGCCCCTCTTCTTGGGGTGGGTGGGGCCCCACAACCGCCCAACGGAGCGCCCTCAAGCGCTCCGTTGGTGGGCGAGTCATGCCTCCGCCTTTGCCTGTTCCGCGTCCAGGGCCGCGAGTGCACTCGTCAGCCATGTACGGCTGTAGAACTGCGGCCGCGGCTCCACGATGATGAACCGTTCGCCCCGCTTGACGGCCTCACCGCAAGCAACTGTCGGTGAAGTCTGTCTTGGCGGCGCGGACGCGGATCTGTTCCTCCTCCTCCTCCTCCTCCTCCTCCTCCTCGACGATCAACTTCTAACGCTCGTCGGCATCCCCGCCCCCGAACCCGATCTGGCCACGGCGTATGGCCTTTCGCAGCGCTCGCGTTCCCAGGCGCGAGCCCGCGCCTTCCCTTGGTGCACTTATCCAGATGTGCCAGGATCGCCACCGCCTGTGCGGGGGCGTGTTGTGGGGGCTCTAAAATGGGGCAAGAAGAGGGGTTCCCTTGCGGGGCGGCCCTCCGGTGGAGCCACCCCGCCGCTTTTGTTAGTACTCCGAGGGAAGCAGAAGGGTCGTCACGGAGCGGTCAGCCTCGGTGATGATCCACAGCTTGTCGCCGGCGCCGGTCGTGTACGTCGACAGGATCCGAAAGCCGTTGGCGATGGAGAAATCGTTTTCTCGCCAATCCTCCTCGCCTACCTCGCCCCAATCGCCGCGAACATGCCGGGCCAGATAGCGCACCGGCTCCTCGCCAGCTCGCTCAAGCGCCTCAAGCGCTCCTGGAGTCGCGACCACTTGTCCGAGCGGGACGCGAATACGCGCCCGCCCGTTGTCCTTGTTGCCGTTGCCTGATGATGTTGTCATAGGTCGACCTCCTTGTAAGGTCGAGCCGCCGAGTCCCAGGGGATTGCAACTTGTAATATGTGGGGGCAGCTCGCCTGCCACCAGTACTGGTGTCGTAGACGCAGCGGGGGTGAGGGTGTCAAGGGCGAGCGCCAGCCGCAGGCAGGGCGAGTTTATCTCGACCCTTGACAAGCGAGGGGGCGGCAGCCACCTACCGGTGGGCCGCGGCGACGCCACTTCGCGGAACAAACGGCCTCTTGTAAGCCCGAGCACCGTTTAGTATTGGGTGCTCTAAGGCTCTGGTCCTCACCCTTCCGACAATTGTCGTTGACAGGGATCTCGTCGATTTTCTAAAATGGTCGGATGGGTCTATTTGCCACCAATTCGATCGCCCTCGGGAGCATTGCGCCTCCGCTCCCCTTCCCCCGATTCCGACTGAACACCAAAGATCAGAACGTCCACGCCACAGTCTGGGGCCGAACAGGCTCGGGCAAGTCGAAGCTCTTGCAGTCGGTTTTCCTCCAACACGTAGCGGCTGGCCACGGGGTCGGACTCGTGGAGCCCCACCATGACCTGTCCTTCGACTGCCTCACGAGCCTTGTCGCGTCTGGGTTCTTCCGGCAAAGCGGCGCCTTCGACCGCCTCGTCTACCTAGACTGGGGCAATGGTGACTGCGTCCCATTCAATGTCCTCAAGACCAGCTTTGATCCGCATACGACGGCGTTGAACGCCCTCGAAGCGATGCTTCGGGTATGGCCCGAGCTCGTTGACGCGCCGATGTTCCAGACGTTGTTTCTGTCGGGGGTCATGGTGCTCATTGCCAACGACCTGCCGATCACCCATCTCTACCGGCTCCTG
>JBCLES010000108.1:0-6397 GCA_038913135.1 Anaerolineae bacterium | reverse complement strand
AGTATGAGTCAAGACGCGATTTCAATGTTGCAATTGAGGTAGCGATGCTTGACTTCTCTGTCGAAGATAGCACCAATGCACTAGCCAAGCTGGTGAGATGTGAATTGACGGTCATAATGGTTCCTCCTTGGCAGCTACCGTGGCATTGGTCGCGTCGCTCTCAACCACGGCAACTTCATCACGTGTCAGTTCATATAGGTCATAGATTAGTCGATTTAGCGCGTTTTCAGCAGCGGTGATCTGACGAATTAGCATGGCCCTTTCGATACCCGTTCGCGCAACACGTAATGCCGTCTTCAGTGTCTCAATGTCGACAGCCATCTGTGCGATCGCCTGAACATCACCCTTTCCCGAGTCGGTAATGATGGGAAGCTGCCGTATAAATCGTGCTTCCCAGCTGAAGTAACCTCCTCGCAACTGGGTGCTGGTCACTCGGACGAACCAGTCAAGTAGGCGACTGTTAAGGAGCGCAAGAATCAGTGACTCTGAGTATCCCGATGAGACGATGATGCCATATCCTCCAGCTACACCGCCAGTGAAGAAGATACTACCGGTGGGGTCGCGAGAAACGGAGGCGTGCAGGCCGATGTCGGGGGTGAACAGCTTTGGTCGGATAATCGCATCAAGTGCCTGGTTACGGCTATAGGCGTACCACTCCGGTCCTTTCATCTTGCCGTGTTCTCTATCCTCTAGCCGCTTCCTATTTAGTACCAGATACGCCCATGCCAACGGATATCGTTCTTGAAGATGGCTACTTTCAATAAGCAAACCTCGCCCAACGGTGTTGTCATATGGAAACAGAATGCGTCGCTTCGGATAAAGCATGTCGAAGGCCTTGCTATCACCGCCCTTAATAAGCGGGTGCAGTAGGTCTGCTTCAATCCAATGCTCCTGCTTCGTCTCCTTGGAAGCCACGCACACGCGTGCTCCGTCACGCTTGATCTCCGTCACTATGAAAACCGCGTCGGCGCCGGTCTTGAGTCCTTGGAATATACGATCGGTTACACTTGCAAGCGTCTGCGGTATTCTGCGTAGGCGCTCAAGTAGCGCATCACCTTCACCTGTGAGGAAGGTCCATGGTGCCGCAGTTGCTCTCGCTGCTGGCGCGTACGATTCTCGTTCCTCTTTCATGAGGCGCCACTGGACGAGATCATTCACATCGGTGTATCTGAACTGCTCCTCACCGGCCTTGGCTAGAAATAAGAGTGCAGTGTAGGTTGCGGCCTGGGAAAATACCTGCTGGTGGCCGAAGTGTACGACTTCGGAGAGATGGCGTCCCTCGGAGACGATCCGCCGCAATGGCTCGCCGTATTGCGCATTGAAGAACTTATGAGGCAAAATGTAGCCGAGTAGTCCATTTGAATTGAGTAACTCAAGCCCTCGCTCGACGAATACCACGTAAATATCATAGTTCCCCTTGCTCGCCGCGGTGTACCGGCGCTTGTAGAAGTCGACCTCCAGTGGCGCCCACTCTATCATCGTTTGGATACGAATATATGGCGGATTACCAAGGACGACGTCAAAACCGGCGTCGGGGCCAGAAAACACCTGTGGGAACTCTGCCTTCCAATCGAATGGATTCACCCGGTATAACTCGTCTTCCTCAAGAAGTCGCGGTTGATGACCGGCGTAGAAGTCCTGTGGGGAGATGAGTGAGTTGCCGCATTTGATGTTGTTTCCCAGATCAGGAAGGACTCGCTCCTGGAACAGCGCCAGCTGGCTGTTGAGCGATTCATCCGTCTCCCCTTCAAGCACCTTCAGAACAAGCGAGAGCTTGGTTACTTCAACTGCCTGCGAGTCAATGTCAACGCCGTAAATGTTGTTGAGAAGAATGCGCTTCTTCTCGTCTCCCGTGAGGCGCCACGCGCCGCCCTTGGACTGATACACACGCGGGGGCCGTCCGCGGGCATGCTTTTCAGGGCCGTCGGCTGTGTAATGGGCGAGGTGCCAGTCCAATAAGAACTGGAACACTGCAATGAGAAATGAGCCGGAACCGCAAGCCGAGTCAAGGAACCGCAGGAGTGACACTTGCTTCGGTGTCTTGCCCTCCAGAAGCCGACCGACGGTTCGCCTGACTATGTGATCAACGATGAAGGTTGGGGTGTAGAACACCCCGCCGGCCTTGCGGACTGCCGGCTTGTCCTCTACTTCGGCCCGTCCTGCCGGTGTCAGCCGTATGATCTGACCAAGGAACTGCTCGTAGACTTGGCCGAGGATGTCAGATGAGACGACCGAGAATTCGTACGGACTGTCAGGGTAGTAAAGGTGCTTGACAATTTCCTTGAGCACCTTGTCGTCGATTGTTAGACCGGGAGTCACGGCGTCGACCTGAGATGTCCTCCCGTTCTCGTGCTTGAAGTGGAAGAGCCCGGAGTTGTACCGATCCTCCGCGAGACGGAAAATCCGGATAAGTTCGCTGTACGTATTCTTGCCGGCTGTCGCCTTCTTTAGACAGCCATAGTCCTCGATCTGCCGATCCTCGCATATACGGAGGAACACGAGACGGTCAAGGATCTGCTGCACGGCGAAGTTGAGCTCGCGGGTCGAGATGCCCCGGTTGCGCAGGGCAATATTGCGAGCCAGCAATTCGCGCCAGCCTTGGAGGTCTTTCAGAAAGACAGCGTCGACCTCTGTAGTTCCGCGCTTGCGGGCAGCCGAGTCACTGTAGGCGTCGAAAGATCCTTTGAGCACAGCATCCCGAGAGAAGCGACCATAAAGTTCCGACCAGCGCTCAGGATACTCAGTGTACGGCACCAGCATCGTGCGGGCCGTTGGGGCTCGATCTCCAGGTACCGGCTGAACGCGGCAGTCGTAGACCGCCAGCTCTTCAAAGTCAGTAAGAATAGAGAGCGGGAGTTTAGCTGACCACGCGTAGCGGCGCACTTGTAGTGCGGGCTGGGGGTCACGCGCCAGGTCAATGGCTGGCTTCTTGGCCTCTACAAAGAACTTGCGTGCGCCGCCGATTCGGAAGGAGTAGTCAGGCGCCTTGTGCTTGCCGGCGATCTGGATGGCATCCTCGTGGACGACGTCCTTATACGCCTCAGCGTATCCTTGCCGGTTGCTGACGTCCCATCCGAGCGCCTCGAAGAACGGGTCGATGAATTCGCGGCGCACCTGAGTCTCGTTATATGTGGACGTCCGATATTGGCTCCGATTGCGACCGAAGCGTTCTACCAGTTCGTGGATGATGTCGGGAACAGCGATGGATGCAGCTGGAGGCGTGATGCTGGCCCACTCAGTGGGTGGTCGCTTTGGAGTCGTCATAATCTAGATTATATCAGACGCACGGACGTTAGTCTGGGCTCGCATTCGATGCTCTCCCCCACGCAATACCTGCGCCGCCGCGTACTCCTGTGACAGATCAACGCCCTCGCCTTACCCCGACTTGCCGAACTTACAGTTCGCTGAGACTCGCATCTGCATTCTCATTTCGTAGTCAAACGGCCGTTGCGGTTTGGTGGTTCTATCTGACTACCGCCCCTCAATCGCCTCTACAGTCAAGGCTGTCTCGGCTCCTCGGGTTGGTCTCTGAGGAAAGGTGGCTCATGTCCTCGCTACACTTACTCGCCGCGGGTAGTCGTCCCGCGCGAAATGACCTGGAACACGACCTCCTCTTGTCCACTGCGCACGAAAGCAATCGTGACTCCAACAGCTGCACGGAAGGTGGGTGGACTAAATGGAGCTACTCGATTCCCTGCCACGACTCACCATCGACGGCATCAGGAAGCCACGACAATATACTGCGCATGTATTGACTCATTTTAAGTTCCATCCAATTCCCACTAGTCCGTCGTCTCGCTAGACCGAGCCTTCTGGCTTCACCCACCTTGACTTTCAACGGCCGCGAGATTACCAGTGAACGTCTAGACCGCGTGATCGTGACATACATGAGTCTCCGCTGCTCTGCAATAAATTCAGCCTCCGTTCCTGGGTAGCTATCATCATACTCGCCCGGAATGGCTTCATCGCAGACACCTAGAACAAAGACGTGATCTGCAGTAAGTCCTTTACTTCCGTAAAGTGTATATATTGGAACATCGATCTTGTCCGCAATTACAAACGGCTCGCGTGTGGCGATCTGTTGTCGCAGGTTGCGAGCGACCTTTCGGAGGTCTGTTTCCGATTCATTCATGCGATCGTCGGAGTCGGCTATCTCCGCGAGGAGTCCCAATGCGGCGTTTTTCAAAATCCTAAGGTCGAGCTTGTCTTCACGCGTCAGAGTCTGCGTATCCTTCCACCATTGACTATCAAACACGGTCTCAATAACACTTGTCGCTGATTCGACGTCGCCTCCGAGTGCGTTCTTGAGCGTTATATATCGGTGCGCACGATCCCAGATGTTTGTTCCACCTTGGCCACGCGACTTCGATCGAGGCTCCATCACAAGGCGCCGTACTGACTCTTCAGTGATACGGTCATCCTCCGCGTCCAGTAGGAGGACGTAACCCGACGCATTACGATTCGATGGACGAAAGGTCGGCTTCGCGCTTCTAGCTGGGGGGACTTGATAGCCAAACCAGCTCCTCCAAGTGGCAGGGTCTGGATCTGCCAGGAGACAAAAAAGTAGGAATGCCTCTCGCGCAGGCCAACGTTCAAGGATACTCTCCGAGAAGACTACATGGACGGCAATTGCTGGATCCAGCGTTGTAAGCTCATCTTGCAGCATGAAGCCAAGCGCTCGTCGCGTTACGAGTACTAGGTGGCGTTGATCGGGGTGTCTACGAACGCTGTCCCGCAACGTCCTAGCCATTCCTCTTGCTTCTGCTGTAGGTGTACTCCAAGTCACAATGTGAAGTGAAGCGGCTGCGTCACTCGCTGCCGACATGGGACGAGAGCTAGATAGTGACATCAGGTTATTGGCGGCTTCCACAATTGCGCGCGGGCATCGACGATTGTGGTAGTTTGGAAAGTCAACAATTGTCCGGTTAATGACAAGTGGGTGCTGTTCTAACTTCGCGAATCCGTCTCTAATATTGCCGCGAAAGGCATAGATGGACTGTCGGGTGTCCCCCAATACGACAAGTGATCCGGTCTCGCGGAGCATTCTAAAGAGTAGTTCTCTCTCAGTATATGTAAGATCCTGGAATTCATCGATCACCACGTGAGAAAACCGCACATCTTGAAAATCTCCGCCACGCAGATGGTCCGTTACTAACGATGGCATTTCATTGATACTCCGGCAATCGTGGCGCGCCATCCACTCTTGCGCTGCGTGCCACAACTTCGGATGTAGTCGATGTCCTGCTTCGTGGTCGCGTAGCGCCTGGGCCAATTCGTGGAGATCTTTGTACTCTTTGATCAGTTCTGGATATATCACTCGAACATCGAACAACATCAACGTCCGTTCGTGATCCATGATTAATCGAATGTCATCCCCAAGTACGCGGAGGCAGAGAGAGTGGATCGTCCTGATCACGGGCTCTGACTTCGAGGACAGGCCTTCGAGTCGTTTAAGTATTGACCCTTTGAGCTCACGAGCAATAACACGGTTGAATGCTACAACCAGAACTTCGGAACCATCCACATTGAGTCCATCTGGGTGTACAATGCGCTGAACTCTCCGAATGAGTCCAAACGTCTTGCCCGTGCCCGGCCCGGCCTCAACACGAATTATGGGAGTATCAATATTGATAAAGGCTAGTGTTTCGTTGCCTTCTACATCGAAATTCCACGGCGCGCTATTGTCCCAGGTCATTGGGCTACTCAGCATGTTCATTCAGTGTCCTTGGCTGTTGTGTCTTGCGACCGACTGATCATCCTCTGCGCTCCGTGCTTCTGGCGTCTGAGTATACATCGTCTTGACTATGGAGCCGCCATTACGCATACTAGCGCCGGTGGGCCTCTCTGACTCTTCCTCACGTAAGCGTTGGGTGGGGACGTCTCCTACTCGCCCACCCTCTCCAACGCGCAGCCCTCCAACAAAGAGGACGTATGGGGATTGGCGGCCGCGGCGGATAGGGGTCGTCTTCAGCTCGACCGCCTGACCGCTGAGAGCTTCTGAAAGGCCACTGGCGGCTCCATTGGTGGTGAGGGGCCCAAGGTTGCGCATGCGAAGTGTATCGCTCGTTCTGGAGACGTCAAGGGGCACTGCGACCTATGCCTGTCTCAGGACTGCGGGTGGGTCAGGCCGCCCGCTTGGCCTGTGTCGTACCTGGCTCGATGCGCGTGAGTTCGGGCACTCGGTCGAAGTGCTCGTCGAAGCTGTAGAGGCTGGTTGGCCCATGGCTCTGGAGGATAAAGGCAGCGTTGATGGCGTCGATGAAGTCCATCCGCGGGTTTCCCCCTTCTCGATTGACTCAAATAGGGCGAGGCACTTGGGTGATTGCTCGGAATGGTCATTGAGCAGATGTCTCAAAAAGATATTGGTGTCGATGAAGTAGCCAGGATCGCTCACAGT
>JBCLES010000107.1:0-6424 GCA_038913135.1 Anaerolineae bacterium | reverse complement strand
CTATTCGTCCGCACCGTCGGACGGTCTGTCGTCGTGGAAATCCATCACGCCCTACATATGACTGATCGATTCGCTGCGGTGGCCGATCCTGCATAACACCTTGACAATCGGATCGCATCCGCCACCATTGCCCTGTTCTCCGACCACCGTGAGGGTCATTCAGACCCAGGAGTAATACGATGAATATGCAGCTAACACGCTGCGCTCGCGCGATGGCCCGCATCACTCCGATCGCGGGGCCAATGGCGATCGCGACCGTGGCGGCCATCGGCATTTTCGGCCTCGTTTCGACCGTCAGCGCGGTGCCAGATGAGATCACGGGCACCGACGAGGTGGTTTGGTCGTACAGTCGCCCGCAAGGGCAGAGCGTGCGCGCGATTCACTTCATCGACCAGCGACGCGGTTGGTTCGGTGCAGGTCTACGTGTTGAAGATTGCGTCATCATGCGCACTGAGAACGGCGGCGACTCCTGGGAGGACCTCAGTTGCCCCGTGGACACTCAGCCGGAAGATATCTACTTCATCAACGAGCGTACAGGTTGGTTCGTCGGCGCGGGGGGGGCTGATCATGCGCACTGACGACGGTGGCCGCGGATGGGGGCGCCAGCACTCGGGAGCCAGTGCAACGCTGACCGGCATACACGCGGTCGACGAGAACCACGCATGGGCCACCTCGCGCAGCGGCGAAATTTATCGCACGACCGACGGCGGCAATGAATGGCATCGGGAGGACACAGGCGCCAATAGTGGGCTCTTCGACGTCCACTTCTTCGACCAAAACCATGGCTGGGCTGTCGGCAGCAATGGGCGGATCATCCGCACTCAAAACGGCGGGCGAGATTGGTATAGGCAGAGAACCGATACGGAGAGCTCATTCGCAGGGATCGAATTTCTCGACATCGACGTGGGCTGGGCTGTCGGCCAGAACATCTTCATCTCGGAGAATGGCGGCGGTAGATGGGATCATCAGGCGGCACTCGGGAAGTCTCTCGACGGCGTGGCTGTGGTCGACCGGGAATTCGCGTGGGCGGTCGGCGACGAGGGCGTGATCGCGCTCACCCAGGATGGCGGCCGGACATGGACTCGGGAAGGCGACCCGGATCGCTGGGAGGGGAGAGGCGTGACTTCAGTCTCCGCCACCGACCGCGGCCACATGTGGGCCTCGGCAACAGGCGGGTGGATCATCCGCCGATTCGACACCAGCGTCGAGCCGCCCCGCCCCACCGACGCTCCGGCGACGATCGCGCCACCCCCCACGTCCACACCCGTCCCTCCGACGAGCACTCCGCTCCCCCGCACACCGACGCCGACGATCACGCCGACGCCTTCGGTCGCCTGGATCGACATCGCGCATACCGGTCAGCCCTTCTTGGTACCGGCTTACGGCGAAAAGCCCATCGACATCGCTTATGGCAACATGGGTCCGAGCGAGGAACTCACCGCGGTGCTCGAAGGGCCGATCATGTTCACGGACGGAACGAAGGCATATACGACGACTGTCCTTACCAGCGGAGGGTCGGGTACCTTCCCACTTGTCGTCGTGCCAAACAGTTCGGCCGTGCCCCCGCCGTCGCCCGGCGACGAGTTGACGCTCATCGTGACGATGGGAACAACGACTGAGCGCTTGCGAGGGCTGATCGCGCACCAGGCGTTCTTCCCATGGATCTTGAAGAACCACCCGGAGTGGATGCTGCCGCGCGAGTGATGGCTGGGACAGCCAGAGCGATAGGGAAGCCAAGGTTCTCGAGCGAAAGCGATCGAGCGACAGCTACGGCAATGGCGGCGTATAAGCCGGCCCGATCACGCAGCCGACTCGCCAGACCGGCCTGTTGAAGAGCGGGTGGTAGCGGATGTTTCGATTCCACAGGTCGAGGCAGACGCGTCGCGAGTTCGGCGGCCGGTCGTAGCCGGGCGTCGGATAGGGCGGTGAGCCCGGCTTGCCCGGATCGAGCAATTCGTTCCAGCCGAAATAGATGTTGGGATCGGCGGCGACGTTCGCGAGGATCTCCGCACGCTCGGCACGAGTGACCTTCCACGGCTGGTAGATCACGCGGCAGATGCAGTGCCCGATTACCGGAGTGTCGGGGGTCGAAGTCGCGGTATCGGTGGGCGTGGGCGGGGTGAGCGGGGTCGATGTGTCCGTCGCCGTCGGCGTATCGGTATCGGTAGCCGTCGGGGTGTCGGTAGCGGTCGCGGTGTCGGTCGCCGTCGGAGTGTCTGGAGTGACCGGTGTCGGTGGTGTCACTGGCGTCGGCGGTGTCACGGGTGTCGACGGTGTCACGGGCGTTGTGGTCGTCGCGATGTCCGTCGCAGTCGGGGTGTTAGTCGCGGTCGGCGTATTCGGTGTCACCGGTGTCACCGGCGTCGGCGGAGTCATCGGTGTCGCGGGCGTCACCGGGGTCGGCGGCGTTATGGGGATAGCGACATCCGTAGCGGTCGGCGTGTACGTCGCGGTCGGTGTGTTCGGCGTCACCGGCGTCGGCGGAGTTATCGGTGTCGCGGGTGTCACCGGCGTCGGCGGTGTCACTGGCGTCGCGGGCGTCACCGGAGTGGGCGGCGTCACGGGGGTTGCGGCATCCGTAGCGGTCGCCGTGTACGTCGCAGTCGAGGTGTCGGTCGATGTCGGCGTATTCTTGGCCGTCGCCGTGTCGGTCGCCGTCGGCGTCGGCGTCGGGTCCTGACACGCCTCGCATGCGTTGATCCAGAAAGTGTTGGGGGCCGCGCAAAGCCCCGTGTTCGCCACCGCGATGTCAAGCGCACCATCGCCGTCAAGGTCGGCTAACGCGACAGTCTTTCCGTCGGCGTCGCCGAGGCGGATGCCGGACTCCGTGTAAACGCCCGTGCCATCGTTCACCCACACCGCGTCGTAGCGGGCGGGCGCTGGGCAATCGGAGGAGCCGTCGTCGGATGGCGGCACCCAGCGCATGTTGACGACTACAGCGTCGAGATCGCACGCCCCATCTGTCAGAGGACCGAGCGCGACGCCCATGCTGTTCGCGAAACCGAGACGCTGGCCGCTGTCGCTGAACATGCCGTTGCCGTTGTTCAGCCAGATCATGTTCGGCGCACCGCGCAGTCCTGCGTTGGCGACGAAGGCGTCGAGATCGCCGTCTCGGTCGACGTCACCAAGTGCAACGCCGAAGCTGTATTCGTCGCCCAGCCGCTGTTCCGTGTCGGTGAAGAGGATTGTACCGGGTCCCGGCGAGTCGTTGCGCCACACGGTGTTAGCCCGCTCGCCCGGCGCGGAGCCCGCGTTGGTCACGAAAGCATCCAGGTCGCCGTCGCCGTCGAGATCGCCGAACGCCACGTCCGTGGTATGGGGCGCGAGGCCGCCGGAGTGCGGAGCGCCGAGCCTGAGCATGCTGTCGGAGAATCGGCTGCGCCCATCGTTCACCCAGACATGGTCGAGCTCCGTGTTGGCGATGTAGGCATCGAGGTCGCCGTCACCGTCGAGGTCGCCGAGCGCCACGGCGTTGCTGCGCTTGGCCGGCGATCCGAGGCGTTGGCCGCTGTCGGCGAAGTTGCCGCGCCCGTCGTTCAGCCACACCGTGCTGGGCGCGCCGTCCTGCCCGGAGCCACGATGACCCGTGTTCGTCACAAAGAGGTCAAGGTCACCGTCGCTGTCGAGATCGCCGAGCGCGACGTCCGTGCTGTTCTCAGTCCCTAGGAGTGCGCCGGGCGACATGCCGCCGCGCCCGTCGTTCAGCCAAACTTGATTCGGAGCGCCGCCGCCCAAGCCTTCCACCCACTCGCGGGCGAGGTTGGCGAAGACAGCGTCCTGATCGCCGTCGCCGTCGATGTCACCTAGCGCGACGCCATAACTCCGGAAATCAGTGCGCGGTGGACCGCCGAGAGATTGCCCGGAGTTCGCAAAAGTGCCATCGCCACCGCCCAACCATACTTCCGCTGGCTCACCTTCGCTGTAGCGGCACGCGATGTCCGGCGGTCCGCCGTAGTTGGCCACAAAGGCGTCGAGATGGCCGTCGCCGTTGAGATCGCCGAGCGCGACGCCCCATGAGTTCGCGAGACCGAGCGCATCGCCGCCGTCGCGGAAGATGATGCCGCCGTCTGGGCTCACCCCATCGTTGATCCACACCTCGTTGCCGGCGCCGCAGATCCCCGAATTGCCGACGAAGACGTCCAAATCGCCGTCGCCGTCCAAGTCGCCCGTGTCGACTGCGAAGCTGTAGCGCTTCATCCGCTCCGGCGGCACGTCGTTGCCCGCGGCATCGACGAAGTGCGTCCGCGCGTCCGACCAAATGATGTCGTCGCCGCGCACGCCGTCGTTCAGCCAGACGGAGTTGAAGGTCTCGTCGAGCGCCCGGCCGCCCGCGTTGGCCACAAAGGCGTCAGAGTCGCCATCACCGTCGAAGTCTCCGAGGACCGCGTCGGGGCTGTGTGGGCCGTCCCCGATCGGATTGCCGTCCGCGTCGATCGAGATGCGGCCTAAGCCGTCGCCCGAATCTTCGAACACCACGGGCCACGCCGCCAGTTCGGCGCTCAAGCCCGGCTCGCCGGTGCGGTTCCGCCACACCTTCGTCATTCCGGTATTCGACACAAAGGCGTCAAGATCGCCGTCCCCGTCCAAGTCGCCAAGTTCGACATCGTTGCCGCGCCTTTGCCCGATCCGCAAGAGACTGTCGGTGAAACGGCCAGTCCCGTCGTTCAGCCAGACTGTGTCCGGACCGCTGCGCTCCAGGATGAAGTCTTCATGCCGATCCGCCACTTCGCGGACCAGCAGCGGGGTGATCGGATCGGAGGGGCCGGCGTTGGCCACATAAGCATCGAGATCGCCGTCCCCATCGAGATCGCCGAGGCTCACGCCGCGGCTATCGCGATTGCCCAGCCGCTGGCCGCTGTCGACAAATCGGATTTCCCCGGCCACGCTCTCATTGAACCATGCGGTGTTAGCCGCGCCCGCCGAATCCGGCCGACCGTCACGGACGCGTCCGGGCAGGAGCGGATCGCGCCGACCATTGGCGACGAAAGCATCCAGATCTCCGTCGCCGTCGAGGTCGCCAAGCCTGACGGCGCGGCTGCTCGATCCGCCAAGCCGCAGCCCGGTATCGACGAAAGTGCCGCCGTCGTTGCGCCAGACTCGATTTCCGACCGTGCAATCCGCGCAATCGGCCATATGGGCGACGATCGCGTCCAAATCGCCGTCCCCATCCAAATCCCCGAGCGCGACGTCCTCCGCCTTCGGACCGGTGCCGGCGTCGTCCGGCGCTCCGGGAACTCGCGTGAAGCCCACGCAAGCCGTCGCGCCGCCTTGCACCAAAGGCGCAGCCGCCGCGATCCGCGCGTCTTCCCGATTCATACCTGCCACTGTGCCGAAAGTCAGTGCGGCGACACATGCGACCAAATGCCGGTAGTGGGATGAGGCGAAGCCGGCGACAAAGTCATCGAACGAGAAGGCGGCACGCAATCGGTGCCCTGCGCTCACGCGAGGAAGGCCGCTCTGGGACCTGCGTTGAAATGCCACGACGAAATGGGCCTCCCTGAGGAGCTTCAGGCATACATAACGTGGCGCAGGCATCTAGGATACTATTAGTACTCCGTCCAGCCACCGCAAGACGTGGCTGGATGGAGTACTAGGGCGTGACAGCCTCCGCCGTCTGCGTCGCGCGCTCTGCCGCCAGCATGAGCACGGGCATCTGCTTGAGGGCCGATACGAGCCCACCGACTCCAATATCGAGGGTCTCTAGTGCCTGAGCCGCCACCTCGGGATTGGTGGTCTGTACCGCGGCCTTGAACTCGGCCGAACCGGCGATGAGCGGAACGACGATCTGCCCGCGGAGCGTCTGCTCGACAAGCAGGCGCATGTCTTCGGGCCACTCCGGCCCGTCGAGGCCCGCTTCGATCGTCCGTCCGACTCGCCCGGCCGCCTCAACCGCTCGAAGAGCCCTCGAGAGCCATTCCGGGTCCTCGATGAGTCCGGGATCCGCATCGAGCTCCCCTCTTAGCGGGCCGATCTCGAGGATCGTCTGCTGGTCTATGCGCGATGCATCAGACAGGAAGACGGCAAGCCCTTGGATGTCCGGCGACCCGAGTTTGGCGGCCTCGCCACTTCGGGCCATCAGACTCTGCATCGCTGCGATGTCGGCTGGAACCTCTACCGGCGAGAGCGCGAGCTCCGTCGCGGCGGCAATCGGATCACTCGCATCTACCGTCGGTACTGCGCTTCCGTCCACTGAGTCGGTGCCGTCTTCCTCTACACCGCCGAGCACCGATGTGTCGATTCTGGCCGGAGCGCCGGCATCCTCGGTCGGGCCTGACAGCGAGGCTCCGCCGCCAACTTCGGCGTCCGGATCGATATCGCGACCCGGACCTGGAGCGGGCTGCGTGCAGCCGGCGAACGCAAGCATCGCAGCGGAGGAGAGCAGAAGGACGATCGACGTGCGCCGAACGGAAGCCTCATACATGCG
>JBCLES010000106.1:0-6470 GCA_038913135.1 Anaerolineae bacterium | reverse complement strand
CCGATTTGGCGGAGTTAGTGCTCAAGTGTCGGACTGGGCCTATAATGCCGCGCTGGCCTATAAGCGCTCGTTGAGCTGACATCCGCACTGCGGAGGACATCACTATGAACTCAATCCTTGATCAGAAGCGCCGATTGATCGGTGCCCCACTGCTGACACTCTTCGCGCTTCTTGCGCTGTCGTTGAGTGCATGTTCCGCGGGCGACGATGGATCTGACGGAGCGGAATCGCCTTCCGGCAATGGTGACGCGTCTTCAGAAGAAACTACGGACGGCGACGGTGGGGATGAGGGCACGGATCAATCGGGGGAAGGCGACGTAAGCAGCCCGCCGGAAGGCATGATTTCGAGCGGTAGCGCCGAGCCGCCACCGACGATGGTTCCGCCTGCGGAGATTCAACAAACCGGTGCCCCGCGAAACGTAACAGCGGCCGAAGCCAAGGCGGCGGTCTCCTTTACTCTCCACGAACCTTCGGAATTGCCGGACGAGACGTATCGCGACGTCGTTCGCATCACGGAGCCGATCGAGGGTCAGGACTCCGCAGGGCTGCCCCAGGTGTTCTTCATCTACACCATCGATTCACAGAGCAACTTCGTCATCCGTCAGTCGCCCGCTGGATCACCAACGGTCGAAGGGGAAGGCGAGACCGTGGACGTGGCCGGGAACAACGCGACGCTTCTTGATAAAGGTGGCCGGATCTCCATCGGGTGGGAGAGCGGCGACACCGCCTTCTTGGTCACGACCAGCAACACTGAGCGCGACGTCCTGCTCGCAATTGCGGCCAGCCTCCAGCCGATGGAGTAGTGGCTAAGAGTTAGTACTCCGCTTTCCGAGATGCGCCATTGCCCAAAACGGGTGACATCGACGGCCTTTCGTGACTCTTCCTCAGACGACTATGCGCTCAAAACCGCTGTCATGGCCAGAGCGAAGTTGTAGGTCGCGTGGATGGCGATGGTCGTCGTTGTGTTCGAGTACTTCCGGGCGTAGCCGAGCAGGAGCGCGACGACGAGTATCTGCACAAGCGCTAGAGAAACCGTGTATTGGGTGTGAATCGCGGTAAAGAGCAGAGCGGTCAGCCCCAACCCGAATCGGGGCTGCATCGCCCCGCGGAATATGATTTCCTCGCCAATTCCGGCCGCCAGCCCGATCGTCAATGCGCCGGCGACGCCGTAAGCGATGATCGGATCGAAGAGCAATTCGCTTAGCTTGTTGACCTCGTTCAGGCTTTCGGGCGAGACGATGCTCCACATCGCGTCTACACCCCACGCCGCAGCTAGCGCGATGATCGTTGCGCCGGCCCACCAACGGACATTGATCCACGGCGTGACGCCAAGTCGACGCAGAGTCGCGCCGGGGCCGCGTGCGACGAACAGGCCGACGCCGAGCAGGCCAAGCAGCGCAAAACCCAAATTCTGGACCCAGATCCCGAGCAACCCCGCACGCTCGGTCGCTTGCTCGATCAACTCCCTTCCCTCGGGATTCGTAGCGATGATCGGGATCGCGTACGCCACCGCCGCGGAAAAAAGAACGAGCATGAGAGCGTAATGCAGTGCCACGGTGTGTGTGAGCCGGCGTGGATCGATTGGGACGATTCGAACGAGCATCCGTCTGACCGACGGGATGAGAAGCAGCAATCCTGTGAAACCGAGCAGCGCAGTGATCATTCCTAGCGGCATGAGCACTGTGACGAACGAATCCGCGATCGCCTCGATTGAACCTTCGGGCATTGACTCTTCCGATAGACCTGGAGGTGGGGAGATATCTCCAACCAGCTCCGGTGCCATAAGGAGCATCGCGCCGGATACTGCGGTAAGGCTCCCGATCACGCCGGCCGCAAGATCCGCCATCGCGAGGAGCGCGATCACTATCCAACCCAGAACCGGCTCCCCTTGCCCTTGAGGATCCTCGTTCGTCCGGCTCCCAGACGTCGCAGGCCCGCTTTCATGTATCCCGGCACTCTCGAGCTGTTCCGCCACGATCGGCAACGGATCGATCGGCAACGGATCGATCGCATTGTCGGGCGTGTCCAAGTCATCCGGCGGAGCGCCCTCACCGTTATGTCGACCGTCTGCAACGTATGCGAATGTCAGGAGGAGGCCGAGACCGATAAACGGGAGAAGCGATAAGAGCTGTGTGGTTATCGTGTCCACTATGTCTCCGAATCGACTGAGTGTCCGGCAACTACGCGGTTAATCGATTAAGCTGGGGCAGCAATATTTCTCCGCGATCCTAGGCCGAATGCTGGTGACTCACATCGGGGGCAAGCCCACGGACCAATAGACTGTGATCCGACTCCACTGCGGGATCAACCCAAAGTGCTTTGCGGGCCCTCAGTACGAGCGGGAGGCTCAAAACAGGGAGCTCTGCGGGCTTTCTGTGCGCGCGGGAGGCTCAACACCGAGGTGGCGGTAAGCCCGGTCGGTCGCCGTCCGACCCCTTGGTGTTCGATCTAGGAATCCGAGCTGTAGGAGGAACGGCTCGACGACATCCTCGATAGTGCCGGATTCTTCGCCGAGCGACGCCGCGATGGTGTCGAGACCCACTGGCCCTCCGCTGAACTTGTTCACAATCGCATCGAGCACCCGCCGGTCCAAGTCATCAAGTCCAAGTTCGTCGATGTTGAGCATTGCAAGCGCTTCGAAGGCGACGTCGGAATCGATTCGTCCCGCTGCCCTGACTTCCGCGTAATCGCGGACGCGACGAAGTATTCGCAGCGCGACGCGAGGCGTGCCACGCGCGCGCGACGCGATTCGTTCAGCACCTGCGGTCTCGATCTCGATCCCGAGCACCCCGGCGCCACGGTTCACGATCTCGCGAAGCGCGGGCTCGTCGTAGAAATCGAGTCGGTAAACCGCGCCAAATCGGTCACGCAGAGGCGCGGAGAGTTGCGCAGGACGTGTGGTCGCTCCGACGACGGTGAATGGCGGTAGGTTAAGTCGAATGCTGCGCGCCGACGGTCCCTTTCCCACGACGATGTCGAGCGCATAGTCTTCCATCGCGGAGTAAAGAACCTCCTCCACTTCCCTGCGCAATCGATGGATCTCATCGATGAAAAGGATGTCGTGCCGGCTGAGATTGGTCAGAATCGCCGCTAGATCGCCTGCACGCTCGACAGCAGGACCAGCGGTCGTCTTGATCTTGACGCCCATCTCATTGGCCAGGATATTGGCGAGCGTCGTCTTGCCAAGTCCCGGTGGACCGTAGAAGAGTACGTGATCCAACGCCTCTTCTCTCGCCGTGGCGGCCTCGATCAGAATCTGCAGATTCGCAAGCACCCGATCCTGGCCGATGTACTCCCTGAGCAATCGCGGGCGCAGGCTCGGTTCGTGTGCATCATCGATCCGACGCTCCGGATCAACTTCTCGCGATCGCTCGATCACCATAGCACAATTGTTCCTCTCGAAGTGGCTTAGTATACCATAGCGTTCCTGGCCTCCACCCGTGGCGGGCCGTCGCTAACCGGTCGGCGAATTCGAGCATTTCGTCGGAGTATCATCGTCGATCCGCCACGCGCTTCAGAAGACCGCTATGCTGGCCGAAGTCATCGACACGGTAACTCCGAGGAGCAGCGTTATGACGGCAAACGAAGAGCCAACCGCTGAGGGGAGCTCAACACAGGCCCCTAGCTTCCAAGTCAGAATCCCGATTGAGTGGGACCCTTCCGACGGCGCACCGATAATCTACGCCAATCAGATCATGATCTCACACATGGGTCCTGAATTCTTCCTGACTTTCGGGGTCGTCGCGCCACCGCCAACCTCCGACACGCTGCCCGATTCCCTTCGGATCCACCCACAGGTCCGCATCGCCGTCTCGCGTGATGCCATGCCGGCGATGGTCACGGCGATGCAGGAGAGTTTGCAGCGCTATCGGGCGGCGCTGAAGGAGCGATCCCAGGCGGGCGATGGCGGCTGAGATCACACCTGCGACCGCGCGCGTCGTGGATCGGGCACGAGAAGGCGCACATAGCCAAGCCACGCGCGAGCATGGAAAGGGCGTCGCACGTGACGCGACGCCCCCAGTTCACTTCTGTCCTATCGTAGCTCTCCCTTCGACATTCACCTCAGACCGTTTTCCACTCTGATCATGACGGCACCACGGTCACGGGCGAATCACGACATATCGCCAGCCTGACGCTCCACGCGCGTCGTCAATTCGTTCAACAATCTGGTGGTAACCACCATACGCCCAATCTTGCCACAGCCATTCGCGGTCTGAGTCTTCACACAACCCGAATCCGGTGCTGTCCGCGGAAATATGAGACGGCGGTCGAGGACCGTACGGCTCAGGATCTGCGGCTCCCGGATGTTCGACTGTCCCCATGAACCGCGAAGCGACGACGACCAGGCATCTCGCCCCCGCGTCTCCGGATTCGAAGTAACCCTGAATCAGCGGGCTCGATTCGGCCTCGAAGAAGTCGTCTAGCACCGCATTCGCGTTCGCCGAGTCGAGCGAAGTACCGCCTTCGCTGTCTAGATGCGCGACGTCGTACAGCGTCACTCCGAAGCGTTCGGTTACCCTTTCGACAAGTAAGTCGGAGCTACGAGCATCGAACTCTTCCTGGAGTGGCACGAGAAGATCGGAGTACATCGATCCTGCGAGGCTTTCAATTCTGTCGGTTCTGCCGACAGGCGGCGGGAAGTACCCCATGGGATCAGTCGAAGGCGTCGCTGTCGGAGTCGGAGGTGCATATGTTCCTCCCGGCGGGGGGTAGCCTTGGGCGACCGCCGTGTCGCTGCTGCTTATCGACTCCTGGTTCGTACCGTTTGTCGGGACCATGCAGGCGAGAGCGACAGAGCCGATCACGATTGCGGTGATCAGCGAAGCTGGTACGCGCCGGACATTCATCGGAGCTCTCCTCTTTGGGTGGATCACGAATCGTCGCGCTTTGCGCAGGCTGACATGGAGTTGCTCTATCGAACGGGATGGTCGAAGTGCAAGACGTGGCCGACGTAAGGTCATGGATCTTCTCCACCCCCAGGAATAGGTCCACGAACACCGCCGCCGCCACAAACTCGACGGAAGCGGAGCGCATCGGCTCCGATCCGGCGCGGCGCGCTCTCGGTGAAGTCGTAGCGATCGGTCCTGTCGCTGAGCTCGACCACGGGTGTGCCCACGAAGTCGAAGACACCGATCGGATGCCAGATATTACCTTCCTCGTGCTGATCGACGATCGTAACGCGATCAGCGACTTCGTAACGTGCGATGTGTGTATCCGCTATCCCACTTCCCATGGGCACATGCGCTTCGACGAGATAGGTTCCCGGTGCGCAGGTCGGACAGGTGTACCGAACCCAATAGTCCCGCGTCCCGCCGTTGGGGAACGTCCAGTGGTGCCCCCGGCCGAAGCCGGCGCCGTGTCGATTCCAATGTGGGCATGCTCCTAGACCAACGCCGGCTCTACAGCCATAGATAACGCTCGGTGCGGAATCGTCAATAATTACGGTTCCGCAGTCCGCAGGACAGCCAGGACCGAACTCACCGGGGATGATTGCCCGCATCGGCCAACCGTTCCCTCGATGGGGCTGCTCATAACCGGGATAGAGATACCCAGGGCCGTACCTCGCGTTCCATCCGAAAGGATCGAACGTCACATCGGAGATATCGCCCTGTCTACCCTTTGTGGACTGAAAGTGAAGGTGGGGCCCCGTGCTGTTGCCCGTCGTTCCTACGGCCCCGATGGGTTGCCCTTTGGACACGCGCTGGCCCTCCTCCACGAAGACGGCCGCGAGGTGCCCGTAGAGATGCGACAAATCGCCAATTCCCCGCGCATCGTGCTGGATGTCCAGGAAGAGCCCGAATCCGGTCTCGTGGTTATCGCGGTGCCATCTAGAGCGGCGGACGAAACCGTCGGCAGCCGCGACAACCAGGTTGTCTTCGAAGCCTGGACGACTTCCGCCCGAACACGCTTGCCGTCCGGGGGAACGCGCGAAATCGAATCCGCTATGCCCATCGTACAGCAGTCCGCAGGGTCTCACGTCAAGACCGCTGTAGAGGATGACGTTGCCGTTGGAAGTGTAAGTGGGTAGATCGTTGTCGTAGACGCTGGTGATCAAAGGTTGTTCGCCGCAGAATGGCGGGTCCCAATCAGGTGCTGGATTGTCGCTTTGGGCGCCGGCCAGTCCAGGCGATACCACCGCGCCTATCGCGCAGAGCAAGACGGCGCATCCAATGCTCGTTTTAGTCCTTAGCCTACTGGGTGAGAGTCGTCGAATCAAGGGAAGCGACATGTGGCCTCCGAGCCAATGCCCCCAGCGTCGCCTGTCGAACGCGAAAGGGACGGCGGGTGACGAATCCGAGTTTTTCGGACGCGTCTATCGGCGCAGGGGCTAGCTTGAAAGGTATCTCGTGAGACTTGGCCGGATAGGGGTTTGCGCCCAGCCAGAGACGCTTCTGCGACACATCCGCGACACGAAGCCACGCGCGACATCGACCGCTTCCGCTTTCAGGCCTCGACACCGGTCCCGCCAC
>JBCLES010000105.1:0-6472 GCA_038913135.1 Anaerolineae bacterium | reverse complement strand
GGCGTATTACTTTGCGTCGCCGGATGCGGGAGCACTGGCGGGGATCTATCGGGAGATCGCGGTGATGATCCCGTGTCCGGGGGAGCTGTTCTGGGGGCGGCGGTAGGGAGACGGTCGATCAACGACGGATGTGCACGGTCCGGTCGATGAGGACTCGGTTCCAGGTCATCGGAAGCGACGATGTGCCGAACGCCGGGCGGTTGCAGGTACTTTGACTCTCATCGGATCGCCCTGTTGACGGGTGCTTGGACGCTGGTTATACTCGCACCAGTCTGAGTCTCTCCACGCCAGCATTGAGGAGTCCGCTTCCGGCGAGCTTGGTGATGAATACCCTGAGGAATCCCGCCCCCGCGCGAGCGATCAGACTGCCAGCTCGCAGTCAGGGGTTGTCCACGGCGTGCCACGTCCACCCCTCTGCCCCTGCTTCGGACATGATCCGAGCGGGGGCGTTGTCGTATGATGTGATTGATCGCGACGGGTTCGTGGCGATCCGGACGGTGGCCAATGGGTGCCTTGACTTGGAGGATGCGCTTGACGGAGCGGGACACCTGCAAGAGGGGGAGTGGGTGGCAATGGATGACGGTGATATAGTCCCGTTTCGGGGCCTTGATGTGTTGGACGGACTCCAGCCGAAAGGAGGATCTCGATGGAACGGCTCAATGAAGGGTTGATGGGGTGGATGGAGAAGCACCAGTCGCGGCGCGGGTTCCTTGCGACATTGGGCAAGGTGAGCCTGGGGCTTGGGCTGGCGATGGCGGGGGCAGCTGCCATGCCCCGGCGCGTGTTCGCGGCGCAGTGCTGTAACGGGCCGCTGTGTGGCACCGGAGGCACGCCGGCCTGTGCTGGCGCAGCATGTAACGCCGCGTGCCCGCCTAGCGGCACGTACGTCTGCTGCGACAACACAGCTATTGGCGGAACCAATACCGTGCATTCGTGTCAGATTTGTCTCTGCGCCGGTATGAGCTGTGAGTGTGAGAGCGACACTGGAGTGCCCTGCTAAGAACGGCGAGGGGGCGCCTATGGCGGAGGGCGTGCCGCAGGCGCCTCGTTTCCGCCGGCCCAAAGTTAGACCTACTCAGCATGATTCCTAGTACAGAATTGGGGAGAAAACCAATGTGCCAACCCTGGATCCGCGCGTTCGCACTGGCCACGGCGGCGCTCACAACACCGATCATAGTCCTTGGACAGGTATCAACGCGCCCTGTGTCCTCGGATCACGTCTATGCCGACGCAGCCGCGTCCACATGTACGACCTCCATATCACGGACTGTGACTTCAGACACGATTGAGACTTGCGAGCAGTCGCAAGTCCAGCTCAACGTCCGGTCTCATTGCCCAGGTGATCCGCTAAATGTCGTGCTCGTCCTATTCGGCTATGCCGTTGGACCAGGCCCTGCGCTACATCGATCATTTGCCAAGGCGGCCGTAGATTCTTTGAGAATGTCTGATAATCCGAATACCAAGGTGGGTGTGGTATATCTTCGTGAGAGCGGTACCATTCTACTGGAATTGACGAGTGATGAAGAGGCGGTTCGAGATGCGATTAGAGTGTCGTTCGTTGATGGCGGTTCTACGAGCCCACCATTTGCTGGTCTTTGCTATCAATGTGGCTTCGCTAAGGCAAAGCAAGTCTTGCGCGACAGTACCCCAGGCGAGAAGAAAGTTATCATTTTTATCGGCCATGCGTTCCACGTCTCGGATTCCGCACTGTATCGCGATTGGTTACAGGGGGCACGAACCGCAAGATCTGAAGCCGATACGTTTATCGTAGGCTGTCCTTGGGTCTTGTCGTGCAAGTGGTCCGACTGGTGGCGCGAGGCGAGCCCCGGCAATTACTTCGAGGGCACGAGCCCCGGCTCCTTCGCCATGGCAATTGAAGGCCATGCCGCCCGAGCCGCCCGATCCAAGCTCGCCGCGCTTCAGGTCGATGAACGCGTGCCTGACAACCTGGCCTATATCGACGGCAGCGCGTCGCCCCCGCCGTCGTTTGTCGACGCGCCGTCCGGCCGCCTGCGCTGGGACTTCGCCGCGCCCATCACCGACTCGATCACGATCACCTACCGCGTCCAACCCCTCCTGCCCAGCCCTGCATCGTACCCCGTCACCACGTCCTTCGCTTCCGGCCTCGTCGCGCTCACCGACACTGCCAAGCTGTCAAGCGTCTTCCTGATCCCCACTGCCGCCCTCACGATCACCGGCCCGTGCGAGACGCCTTCCGCCACGCCCACCGATGTGCTGCCCACCGTCCCCGCGACGGCCACGTCCCTCCCTCCATCCCCAACGCCCACCGCCCTCCCTGCAGCTCTCTACCTTCCAGTGTCGCTCCGCGAAGACTGCCGGCCAGAGCGCGTCCGTATCGACGTCGCCCTCGTCCTCGACGCCTCGCTGAGCATGCTCGAGCCCGCCGGCGACGGGCGGACCAAGCTCGACGCCGCGCGTGCCGGTGCGCTCGCCTTCCTCGACGCCGTTCACCTGGACGCCGGTGACCAGGCCGCCGTCGTGGCGTTCAACCGAGAACCGTCGGTGCTGCAAGGGCTGACGTCCGATCGTCTGGCCCTGTCCAACGCCCTCGCCGCCATCGCCCCCGCGCACGGAACGCGCATCGACCTCGGCATCGCCGCGGCGGGCGGTGAGCTGCTTGGAGAACATCGACGGCCGACGAATCAGGCAGTTATGATCGTCCTGACGGACGGCCGGGCGGACCCGGTCGGTCCGGAGGCGGCCGTCGAGGCGGCGCGGTTGGCCAAGGCGGCGGACGTCATCGTGTTCACCGTGGGGCTCGGAGAGGATCTCGATGCCGATGCGCTCGAAGCGATGGCGAGCAGGCCGGCGTATTACTTTGCGTCGCCGGATGCGGGAGCACTGGCGGGGATCTATCGGGAGATCGCGGTGATGATCCCGTGTCCGGGGGAGCTGTTCTGGGGGCGGCGGTAGGGAGACGGTCGATCCATGTGCCGAACGTCGGGCGGTAGCAGCTGCTTTGACCCGTATCGGGCTGCCCTATTGACGGGCGCTTGGACGCTGGATTATACTGGCAACAGTCTGAGTCTCTCCACGCCAGCATCGAGGAGTCCGCTTCCGGCGAGTTTAGTGATGGATACAGCGAGCACAATCCGCGCGCGATCGACTAGACCGCCAGTTCGCAGTCAGGGACCGTCTGTGATGCGCTCTGTCCACCCCTCTGCCCCTGCTTCGGACATGATCCGAGCGGGGGCGTTGTCGTCTGGGTCGTGTGACGCTCGCAGATATCGCGGGTACGGTAAAGTGATGTGGCGAAGGCGAGCGATGCTTCAACGCCCGCGCTCGGATCGTCGACATGGCTGAATTGCCGCCGTGGAGCGTCGTCGCCTGGGTCGCGCGTATAGTGCTTGGCCTAGCGTTTCTCGCTTCGGCGTTCGGCAAGCTTCGCGATCTGTCAGCGTTTGTTCTCGGAGCCTTGGACTACGATGTCCTTCCCGCCCACCTTGTCAGACCCCTTGCAAGCGTTCTGCCGGTAGTCGAGCTTGTAGTCGCCGTAGCACTCTTGACTGGCGTGTTGCCCGCGCAGGCCGCGGCTGCGAGCTTGCTCCTGCTCACGGCATTTGCCGGCGCCGTTGCAGTCAATCTCCGGCGGGGCCGCCACATCCCGTGTTTTTGCGGCGGCGCCAGATCGCGCGAGGTCATCGGCTTGGCCACGCTGGCGCGCATCCTACTGCTTGGTGTCGCCGCCGTCGTCGTGGCAGTGCACGGGGAAGGCGCGTCGCCTTGGCCTGAAGGCGAAACAGCCGCACTTAACATTATCTGGCCGTTGTCCGCGGTCGTTTCACTGTGCGTCCTGATGGCTCTCCTTGCACCGATCGAGATCGTTGGTCGTGAAACGTGGGCCGTGCTGCGCTCACGACGGCTGACCCATCGGTCTGCCATGGTGACTCGGGGCGCCATCGGTGATTCGCCGTCTCGCGCGCGAACTGGACGGTGATGCATGACCACTTCGATGACTTGGGCCGAGGTGCTGAAGTGGATAATCTTGGGTATCCTGGTGGTTCTGCAGGTGGGGCAGGCGTATACGATCGTCAACCTCCGTCGCCGTCTGCCCGGCACGAACCGTCGCCTGCAGGTCGGCATGACCGCGCCCGGGTTGCGAACCCAGGAAGCACGCTCCCATGATCGGGTCGTGCTCGAGGACTTCATCCGTGATGGACGACCGGCGGTGCTGGTGTTTGTGTCGCCGAGCTGTGCTTCGTGCAAGAGGCTGGTGCCATTACTGAACACGCTGGCCGAGGAGCATGACTCCGTGGACTTCTTCTGCGTGATCGCGGCCGGTCGAGGTTATGACTTCAAGGCCAATCTGACGGCAACGATTCATGCGGTGCCGGATGCGGACGGCAGCTGGCAACGTGACTTCGAGGTCTCAGTGTTCCCGCACGTCACCGCGATCGATCGCGACGGCCGGATCGCGGCTCAAGGTGTGCAGGACGCGCGAGGGATGGCCGAGGTGATCGGCTCGCTGGCCTCGAATTCTGTAGGTGGCCGGTCGCCTGGGTCGGACGCGAACGGACGAACTCGGTCATGAGTGCCACCATCTTCTGGTCTATGGCGCTGCAGTGGCTGGTGATTTTGCTCATGCTGTTCCTGACGGCAGCCACGATGTTCCTTGCCGGCGACGCGTCTCGGGTGCTTGGTCCAGAAAAGGGAGCACCGGTATTCGAGGACTCTCGAGACCAGCTGGTAGCAGTGTTTGAGGCTCGGCGCGTTCCCCTAGTGTATGTGATCGATCGCGACGGTTTCGTGGCGATCCGGACGGTGGCCAATGGGCGCCTGGACTTGGAGGATGCGCTTGACGGCGCTGGACACCTGCAAGAGGGGGAGAGGGTGGCAATGGATGATGGTGATATAGTCCCGTTTCGGGGCCTTGAAGCGCTGGACGGACTCCAGCCGAAAGGAGGATCTCGATGGAACGGCTCAATGACGGGTTGATGGGGTGGATGGAGAAGCACCATTCGCGGCGCGGGTTCCTTGCAACGTTGGGCAAGGTGAGCCTTGGGCTTGGGCTGGCGATGGCGGGGGCAGCTGCCATGCCCCGGCGCGTATTCGCGGCGCAATGCTGCAACGGGCCGCTGTGTGGCACCGGTGGCACGCCGGCCTGTGCTGGCGCAGCATGCAACGCCACCTTTTGCACGCCTGGCGGCACGTACGTCTGCTGCGACAACACAGCTATTGGCGCAACCAATACCGTGCATTCGTGTCAGATCTGTTTGTGTGGCATCTTGGGGACCTGTGAATGTGAGAGCGACACTGGAGTGCCCTGTTAAGAACGGCGAGGGGGCGCCTGCGGCACGCCTTCCGCCGCAGGCGCCCCGTTTCCGCTCGCCCAAAGTTAGACCTAATCAGCATGATTCCTAGTACAGAATTGGGGAGACAACTAATGCGCCAGCCCTGGATCCGCGCGTTCGCACTTGCAACGGCGGTGCTCACAACACCGATCATAGTCCTTGGACAGGTATCAACGCGCCCTGTGTCCTCGGATCACGTCTATGCCGACGCAGCCGCGTCCACATGTACGACCTCCATATCACGGACTGTGGCTTCGGACACAATCGAGACTTGCGAGCAGTCGCGAGTCCAGCTCAACGTCCGGTCTCATTGTCCAGGTGATCCGCTGAATGTCGTGCTCGTCCTATTCGGCTATGCCGTTGGACCAGGCCCTGCGCTACATCGTTCATTTTCCAAGGCGGCCGTAGACTCTTTGAGAATGTCGGAAAGTCCGAATACCAAGGTGGGTGTAGTATATCTTTATCGGAACGGTTCCATTCTACAGAAATTGACGAGTGATGAGGATGCGGTTCGAAGTGCGATTAGAGTGTCGTTTTTTGATGCCTTTTCTACGAGTCCACCCTATGATGGTATCTGTTATCAATGTGGCTTCGCTCTGGCAAAGAAAGTCTTGCGCGACAGTACCCCAGGCGAGAAGAAGGTTATCGTTTTTATCGGCGCTGCGGGCCACGATCCGGATCACCCCTTGCATCGCGATTGGCTACAAGGCGCACGATCCGCAAGATCCGAAGCCGACACGTTTATAGTAGCCTGTCCTTGGGTCTTGTCGTGCAAGTGGTCTGACTGGTGGCGCGAGGCGAGCCCCGGATACTTCTTCGAGGGCACGAGCCCCGGCTCCTTCGCCATTGCAGTGAGAGGCCTTGCCGGCCCCAGATCCGAGATCGACTCGCTTCAGGTCGATGAGCGCGTACCTGTGAACCTGACCTATATCGACGGCAGCGCGTCGCCCCCGCCGTCGTTTGTCGACGTTCCGTCTGGCCGCCTGCGCTGGGACTTCGCCGCGCCCATCACCGACTCGATCACGATCACTTACCGCGTCCAACCCCTCCTGCCCAGCCCTGCATCGTACCCCGTCACCACGTCCTTCGCCGCCGGCCTCGTCGCGCTCACCGACACCGCCAAGCTGTCAAGCGTCTTCCTGATCCCCACGGCCGCCCTC
>JBCLES010000104.1:0-6547 GCA_038913135.1 Anaerolineae bacterium | reverse complement strand
GGATGCGTACTGGAGCAGACGGTAGCTTTGGCAACGGGAGGGAATGAGGACGCGGTCCCTCCGATCCTTCCTGACAGACACGGCGTTTGCACCTGTGATCCGCTTTCCAGGATGTCGTCGTCGCGAGAGCGTACCCGACTTCAGACGCCGTGTCGCCAATTTAGTTCCCAGGCCATGAGGCTTCCTTACTTTCCGGATGCTCCTAGGCTCTGGCAATCTGGTGGAGTCGCTGATTGACTGTTATCGATCACCCAATAGTGCGCCACGTCGTTCAATGAAAAGTAGTCCACCCACGGCCCGTTCAGAGAGGGCGACGAGGGCGATTGGGGCGATCGGGGCGTGGGCGGGTCATTGCTACGCCGATAGGCCGCTAGGTCGCGCGCCCGCCAGACCGGGCGCGCGCAGCGCCAGGTGGGCTGTAGACCCAACTGAGCACGATGACCGCGGTCATGGTCACCAGCCCGTTCGGCCCGAACGGGAGCAACAATATCCCCCAGGCCATCGAGCCCAAATCCCCGGCGGCACCCGCGACCAGAAGTCTGACGGCCCACCAGTAGGCCACGAACAGCACGGCGATTGCGGCGATGAGCAGCGCGGCAAGGTACTCTCCGGCTGGTGGCCTCGCGCTGCGACTCGCCGTCTACCGCCTCGAGCGCCCAGGATCCAACCGCGGTCGCGAGCCCCAGAAGCAGGAGCACTAGCGCCGCCCAACCGGCTAAGTGAGCCCTCCCCTCCGGCCACCAGCCTTCAACCGGCGCACGGCTTGAGTCGCCCACGATAATCCAACCGAGGGACACGGCGAACGGAAGGATCTCGACGAAGCCGGCCGAATGCCATAGCCGGCGACTAACGGTGCGTAGCTGCGCAACGATCAGTCCGTCTTCGTTCATGGTTCGCTTCCTCGTTGGTTGCTTGAAACCGCGCACCTCTCCGCGAGCCCCGCACGCCCGCGAAGGCGACCATAGCCATCGCGCCGAGGATACTCTAGGTCGCCACTCAGTATGGCCAAGTTCTCTTGAGTGTGGCCCGTTCGGATGCGGCTCTCGCTTTCGCGTAAGGCGAGGTCGAGGGACCAGTGGAGGTTATCTCGATGTTCCTTTGCGCGCGAATCGCTTCGGCAAGCACTTGGAGTGTCCCGGGGAGCCGAGAGATGAAGTGGCATGTTCCTGGGTCTGCCGGGCGCCACGGAACGATCATCGAAATCGCCCGAGTGGATAGCGTGGAGATCCCCAGGAAATCGCACCCGCTTGAAGTTCATGGACTGGGTCGATCGCGATGAGTTCATCGCGGACATCAAGGCCGAGGTCGCCAGTGCGAGCGATACCGCGACACGCTATCCATCGCACACCCCGGAGGCGGGCGTGCATGGCCCGACGCCTGGGCTCCCGTAACCGATACTCTGGTCAGGGTGGCCGACATCCGTAGTCGTCGCAAGTGATCTCAGGAAGGCAACGATGCTGACGACGGCGTGAAGTCTGTCAGATGACGGCGTGAACTCTGTCGGCCGGCTGGCAGAATTCGATAGACCTGCACTGTGCCGATCGTCGCAGCTGTAGCCCCCTTCAGCTCGGCCGCAGCCCTACGGACGGCACCCACCTTGGAAGCCCGGCGCGACGTCGTACCCACGGCGCTGCAGACGAGCCTGTTGAGACCCAAAGTCTGACCGTAAGCGTTCACGGGCTGGCAGACACGGTAGCGACCGCCGCACCAAACTAGATCACCGTCAGTAGGCGAATCGTTGGATGCTATACTGGCCGCTATGTACATCACTCGAGTATACGTCGAGACGACGATCCCGAGCTTCTACTCCGACACACGCCTCACGCCGGAAGCCGATCCGGCCGGCGACGCCCTGCATTTGGCTCTCGCTTCCTATCACAAGTGCGACTTCCTGGTCACCTGGAATTGTCGGCACTTGGCCAACGCCAACAAGTTCGGTCACATTCGCCGCGTCAATTCACTGCTTGGCCTGTTCGTGCCGGCATTGGTGACTCCGCTTGAGCTCATGGAGGGCGACGATGTCTCAGCCACAACCTGATCCTGTGATCGACGAAATTCGCGAAGTGCGCCATCGTCTTTCGGCAGAACTGGGTCACGATCCGGCGCGGATTGTAGCGGCGCTGATCCACCTGCAGCAGACCTACCGGAATCGGCTGATCACCACGATATCTGGGAAACCCGCCCCAGATCAAGCTGCTTGAGAGGAACTACGTGAGGACTCCGACGTCTGCTTGCCAAGGCCGGTTTGGCATCACAGAGATAAAACCACGTTCGGGGCGCGTGTTTGTCACAACTTCTCACAGTGATAAACTCTTACGAGCATTCCTAGTCGCACCCCTTCAAGGCACTTTTCGGCTCTCTCGATCAAGTGGGTGCGAGTCATGGTGAGAACCTAACATGGTCCGTCTCTTGCGCACATTACCTTCCGCTCGACGCGCCGCCGCGTTGATCTCAGTCGCATTGGCGGCCGCCGCTGCGAGCGCCTGCTCCAGCGCCGCCACGCCCGAAGAGATCGACGTGGCCGCCGACCAAGTGCTCGTTCCGGTCGCGGTCGAAGTAGATGCCGATATTCGCTCGGCGGTCGGGATTGCGGAAGAGCTTAGCGTGCCCCAAATTCCGGCCGGCGAGGCGCTCGGCATGCCCGAAGTGACCGTTGTACGCGACGGCGTAGCTCTGAGTGGCCCGGATGCCGGATCGACGCGGGCAATAGAGCTGGACAAGAGCGCCGCGTTAGCGATCGGCGAGTCTGTCGAGGTCGGAAGCTCGGGAACGGCGGTGCTGCGCTGGCCTGAAGGCGTCCGCGCCGAAGCACTCGGCGGCGCCAACCTGACCGTCGGAAGCACCCAGGACGGCCTTCGCCATGCGATGGTCACGCAGACTGGCGGCACCGCCCGCTACAGCCTGCCCTCGCTCGAGAACCCGGCCGCTCTCAGCATCAATACGGAAGCCGGAACCCTGCTCACCGTCGGCGGGCCCGCGGATCTGATAGTTGGAGTGCGCCTTTCCGGCGCTATCGCGCCCGACAGCCATTCGGACGGCGCCGCCGAAGGCGATAGCGCGTCACCCACCGTCCATTCTGAGTCTCCCGCCGCCAATTCTCAGTCACCCGACGCCCATTCGCAATCGCCCGATCCTGCATCGCCACTCGGCTCCGCCCCTTCCACGGCCAATGTCGTCTGGGTGATCGTCGTCCAGGGCGAGGTCGCCATTGTCGGCGACGCTGCGGTCGCAAGCGTCGATTCGGCGGCTGTCGCCGCGCCGCGCGCTCTCGCGGTGCTGGGAGCGGCGGAAGCGGTGGTGATCGGAGGCAATGGCGACATCGCACCGCTCGTCCTCCCGGTCGACGTCGTCTCGGTCGAGACATGGTACGGCCAGGTGCTCTCCGGCTACGCCGACACCCCGATCATCGACGCGGCCTTCCGATGCCGGTTGGCTACCGACGCAACCGTATTGCGTGATGCCCCGACCCTAGCAGGTCAGCGCGATCGCGTGGCGTCAGGTGCTGGAATGCCGCTGAGCGCAGGATTGTTGATCGACGCCAAGGAGCGAACAGCGGACGGGCTATGGGTCAAAGTGATAGCCTCAGACACCGGATCGGTCGGCTGGCTACGCGCCGACGAACTCGAATGCATTGCACCGGTCGCGGGCCTTCCAGCCGTCGACGACCTCGCCCTCGCCCTGGCCCCGATTACGCCGACCCCAGCCTTCGCGCCAATCGCCGCCACAATCTCCTTCACTGCGGACGATCTCAAGCTGTCCGTCGGCGACTGCGCCATGTTGCGCTGGGACGTACCAGTCGGTGTCGACGTCGCATTCGATGGGCGGAGCGTTCCCGGAAAGGGCTGGCAGAGAGTATGTCCCGAGATCACGCGCAACTACACGCTGCGCTGGATCGACGCATCCGGCAAGCAGCAGGACCGAACGATTACAGTCGAAGTCCTCGAGTCCGCGGCTCTGCCATCTGGTCAAGTCGCGGCCAACGTTGGCAGCCAATCCGGCGGTTCCAGCGCATCTGGCCCCATCCCGACTCCGACGCCGTGCCCTGAGGATTGCATCGTGGAGATGCCGACTATGGCCCCGACCCCAACTATTCCTCCGCGCCCCACGCGCGCCCCGACGGAAGCGCCCGTTCCGACGTCCCCGCCTGCGCCGACCGACCCGCCGCCACCGGCGGAGCCAACGTCGCCACCGCCGTCAGAGCCAACGGATCCACCCGGCGATCCGACGGAACCACCACCGCCCGTACCGACCGATCCGCCCGCCGTCGGCATGCTTGGGTCCGGCGTTTCCGTCGGCGGTCGCGTCAGTCGGACGCGGATCGAAACCGGAGCGGACTTCGCCGTCCAGCCCGTCGCATCCCGGGCATGCGCCTCTATGGACTTCATGCCGGTGCCCGCGGCCTCCCACGTTGCCACCCACGGCGGCGAAGTCGCTTCGCCGATTTTGGCGGTTCCGATGAAGAAATCGACCTGTATCAGGTCGTCGTCCGGGTCAGAGGCTTCCGCCTCGATGACGATATCGTCACCGATGACGAATTCCTCACCCTCGGAAGGCTTGACGATCGAAACAACCGGTGCCGATCCGGGCGGTGCGGGACGAGTGCCCTTTACGGCGGTCGCTGTGTTGGCTACGCTCCAGTGATCGTCTTCGGTCTTGTAATCGAGCCACACGACCAACTTGAGAGTTCGCTCAGACATATTGAAGCCGGTCACGGCGTCGAGAGTCACGCCCATGCTCATCGATTCGCCTGGCGGCAGCACGTCGCTCAAGGGAAAGCGCCGCCCGTAGCGCGCTGTCCCTTCTAGGTAAAGCTCCTTGCGCTCGTCGTGGAAGACGAAATACAGGCCGGGTTGCTGCGCCGTGAAGGGGTCGAATTCGACATCCGAAACGTTGGTCACATCGACCTGGACTTCGACCGTATGCCCTTCGCCCGGCTCCCAGTATGCGTCAATCGCGACGAGAGGCTCTTCACGTCGACTCTCGTTGAACTCTGAAGCGAAGAGCCGATTGTATTCATCCTCCGACTTCCCACCGTGGAAAATTTCGCCACAACCGCGGAAGCATCCGAACGGCGTCCCGACCGTACCCCCGCCACCCTCGGCGCTGTAGACGCCCCAAAAGCGATTGGCCAGCCCTGTCGGATCAGGGCCGTCCGTTCGATACGAGAACAAATGGGCATCCGTGTAGCGGCGACGCATTCCATTGAGTACCGAACTGGCACTCTGACAGAAAGCTCAGCCAGGTTTGTCTGCCATGAAGAAGATGAACTCTCGCTCCGGTGTCTCCTGAGCAGCAGGCGCCGCCATCGTGTGCGACGCGGCCACAGCGCCTCCCGCCAGCAACAAGGCGGTAGCCCCACCCACGCTCCTCTAGAACGCATGAAAAGCTCCTCGGAATCGCTCGACTCCGGATATGCAGCTTATTTGCTACGGCCTACCAATCGAAACGCGCGATCGGCATGAAGATCCACGTTATCGGGTCCCACGGTCCCGGATCGGCGGCGCGTGGAGTCGGTGTCGGCGGGGCGACAAGCCGGACCCGTATGTCCACCGGTTCCGAACGGGTCCTCTGTCCGGTGTCGTCCTTGGCCTGCGCCATCACGGACTTCATCCCGGTTCCGACCGCCTCCCATTCGAAGCGCCACGGTGCTGCGGTCGTCACCGCAACTCGCGAAATGCCGACGTACCATGCAACCTCTGCCACCGTGCCGTCCGGATCGGAGGCTTCGGCTTGAAAGGTGACTGTATCGCCCAGAATGTACGCCGATCCCTCAGCCGGCGAGGTCACATCGACGACCGGCGGCTGCGAGGTCGTGCCCGGATCGATAACTCGCTCGCCTTGCGTGCCGACGGCCGCGTTCATCACATCCCACGCCCCGCCGACCTCGTGTTCGACCATCGCGACCAACTTGGTTGACGGATCGTCCCAGTTCACGCGACCAAGCTCCGGCACTTCGACGTCCATGCTGAGAGTCTCGCCCGGTTCGATTATGTCTTCGGGGAAGATGCTCTGGCCGCCGCGCACAGTACCTTCGAGTGCTACATCGGTGCGATCATCGTAGAAGAGGAGCACGATGTAGACCGGACTCTCCCACGGGTCGATCGTCGCCTCGGTCAGGTTCTTGATGTCGATCTGGACCCGCGCCGAGTTTTCGCCGGCCTTTTGCCACCATGCTTTGACGTCGACCAGCGCGGGCCGGGCGAGCGATTCGTCGATCATCCGGCCGTAGACATCCGTGAAGTCCATATCCCCGGTCTGAATCTCGCGCCCAGCGTCGATCATCGCCATCGGCGTGCCGGCTGACGTACCACCGCCCTTTGCCGAATGGATATTCCACCAGCGATCCGATCGTCCCGCGACGAGCTCGTGATCCAGATGCTGCTCAATGAAGACGACCGACTTGTCCTCGAATTCGTACGCTGCCTTCATTCCGTTGAGGACCCCACCGGCCCTCACGCAGATAGCTCAGGTATCGCGCCCGAAAAGTTCGAAGACAGCCGTGCGTTGTACTTCGGCCATCGAGTTTGCCGCGATCGGCTCAGCGCGC
>JBCLES010000103.1:0-6602 GCA_038913135.1 Anaerolineae bacterium | reverse complement strand
GGATGTAAACGTGTGCCTGACCCAACAGCGCTTCCCTTGCGCGGGGCCTCAGATCAATCCGAATCCTGACTGAAACCGACGGATTGACGGGAGGTAAGGGGCCGAGTGGGATTTCGGCTCGGCTAGCGCGAAAGGTGCGGCAGCCAGACCGGGAAATTGGGCGGGGCGGCGGGCGTCGTGGGCAACGGCGTGCCGACGGACGGAATGGCGCTTGGATCGACGCCGATGGTCGGGGTCTCGCTTGGCGTCGGAGGCGTTAGCTCCGGAGTGCCGGCGGTGGGCGTGGAGTCAGGGGTGTTGGTGGGGAAATCGGTAGGGAAATCGGTAGGGAAATCGGTCGGCGTGTCCGTTGCGGCTGGGTCCGTGGTGTTGGTCGGAAATGCGGTCGGATCGGCCATGGTTGGGGTGGCTATCGGATCGCCCGAAGTGATGTCGAGCCGCCGGGCCGTAAGCCGGCCGTCCAGGCGGTACACGATGAGTCCGACGGGCGTCGTAGGCGCGTCGGCGCCCTCGGCCGATACCGGCGGTGACCACGTTCCGAAGGTGAGTATGCCGTCGGGGACGGCGTTCGGTTCGAGCCAGGCGGAAGCGCGTAGGAGTTCCCCATCCGGGGTGCGGCGGCCGGCGAGCGTCACGCGGCCGCGCGCCGGTTCCCCGTCGACAGCGACGTCGAGAATCGCTCGCATCTCGGCCCAGCCATGCGCGGACAGATCAAGGTACCGGACTCCGGCTTCGACGCCGACACCGCCGAAGGCCTCGACTTCGCCCACGGTCGACCAGGCCGCCAGGTCGAAGCGCCGAGCGACCCACTCCAGCTCGGGCCGGGATGGTTCGGCCGATGCGGCCCAAGCGAGGGTGATTTCGCCGCCTTCGGGATCCATCGCGGTGTTGAGCACCCGCAGGTCTTCGGCCTCGTCGTCGGGGCCGATTATGGTTGCAGCGGTGAGGCGCGCCTCCCCTGTCCACGGCTGCACGCCCGGAAGCTGGGCGATCACGGCGCGCCAGAGTGTCGACTCGGTGTGCCTGCAGCGAGCGGTCGCCACGGGACCAATCGCGCTGAAAAAGACGCGGATATCAGCGCAATTCCTGAACCCGATAGGAGTGACATTCACGATCTCGGCCGATAGATCGGCGGGATTGATGCCGGCTACATAGACGATCGAGCCCGCGCTCGCATCCGTCCTGAAGGCCGTGAAGCCGACTATCTGCCGCGGCGCCCCGATGTCCGCCGGTCTGGCGAAGGCTATCTGCTGGGGCGTCCTGATGTCGGTCCGGTTCAACCATCGGGGCGTGAAGGCAGTACTACCGGAGAATGGCTCGACAAGCTGGCCGAACAGGATGTCGTGGCGGCCGCGGATGTTCAGAATGTAGGCGAAGAGCCCGTTGCCGGTCGACGGATCGACGATGGCGTCCGGACGGCCGATGCCGAGGTCTTCGACCCGCGTGGTTTCGGCAATGTCATGATCAGGATCGAATCCGCCGCCGCTCAATGGGGCGAAGCCTGCTCGGAGGTGAGTGATCCCCGTCGAAGTGTCGCGGACAAAGTTGGTGACTAGTCCGGAGGGCGATGGTCGGCCGCCGGCGGTGACAACGGTGTCAGGGACGATGCGTGCCGGCTGGTCCGAGCCGCCGGGAATGTCGCGCAGGGTGGTCGGCGGGCCGAGAGAGATGGCGAGGTCTTCTTGGAGCACTGCGTGTGGGGCCCCGGAGCTTGCGACGAGGCCGATTTGGTGCATTGCGCGAGGGGTTCCGCCGGCCGGCAAGTTCCCGATTGTCGTGGTGACGGCAAGCACAGCCGCGACCACGATCGCGACAGAGACGTTTGAAGTTCTGGCGAGGTTGGGCATGGCGTCGTATCCTCGATTGCCCGGGGCGAGCGGCATGGGGCAGGGAGACTCGATCTTGTCGATTCACGCCGCTCGGAGCCCGAGAGCCTTTCGCATTCACTCGCTTAGCCACCGTATGCTCCCGTGCGCCTAGACTGCCATGATACCTTTAGCGGGGCCGGGCGCTAGTAAGGAATCTTGGGGCTAGAGCGGTGGAGATTGAGGCGAGGCTTGAGTCGGGTGGCGTCGGATAAAGGACGGTTCCGGTGGGCATGGTGCGGATGGTGGCGGGGAGTTGGGATGCAGAGATGCCCGAATTCCGAGGATTATTACTTGACGGCCCCTTAACTGCCTGCTTCTCGATGAAGTACGCAGGTGCGCCCCGAATTTGGACACGCGGGAGCATCGGATGGTGTGATGAGGGGGCGGCCCAAGGTTGGATATGCGGACGGACGACTTCGAATCGTCGCTTGCCCCAGGCTCGGCGGCCTCATCGGAACAGGCGATGAGCCGATCCGGCGTCTCTGAGCGCGGCGAGGTTTCTGTCCCGGGTCGCGGTCGTGCGACCGGCGCAGGTCGCGGCCTCCCGGGATGTATACTTCCCGGCCGTACGCCCTCGTAGCTCAGGGGATAGAGCAGCGGTTTCCTAAACCGCGAGTCGCAGGTTCGAGTCCTGCCGGGGGTACCTATAAGTATGCGGCGTTCGGCGGGGACTGGCCTCGATGTGTTGCCCCGATAAGTAACCCGGTAAGTTAGCGGGTGGCCAGGTACTTGCCGTCGAGGCGTTCCTCCGATTTGATCATGGCGCGATCGAGTCGGAGCCGCCCCCGTTTGTCGGAGGTGATGTAACGCCCGAGGCTGCGATGCGCCACGAGCTTGCAGGCGGCCTTGGTAGTGCGATTGGCCATCGTCGTGCAGGGGGTCCAGTGCCTGCTTGACGCGTTCAACTTTGCTCTCGCGATTCTGACGGTCGCGCTCGCCGTCCGGCCGCTCGATCAGCGGCCGTCTCGCGCTCGTGCCGCGCCTTCACGTGCGGTCGATCGTGATCCAATCGCGGAACCCGCCTCAAAGCGTACCACGGTCCGAAGGCGAAACGACGGCGCGAACGGCCGTCGTCATCGGCAGTGGCTTCGGGGGCTTGTCCGCGGCCGTCCGGCTCCGGGTGATGGGCTACGCGACGACGATCGTCGAGAAGCGTGCCAAGGTCGGTGGCCGCGCGTATCAGCTGATCGACGGCGGCTACACCTTCGACATGGGGCCGAGCCTGATCACTGCGCCCTCGATTATCGAGGCCGTCTTCGAGTTGGCCGGAAAGCGGCTCGGCGACTTCCTCGACCTGATCCCGCTCGACCCGTACTATCGGATCTACTTCCACGATGGGAGCTCGATCGACTACACGGGTGATCCCGATCTGATGCGGGCGCGGATGGCCGAGCTGTCGCCGGCGCATACCAATAGTCGTCGCGGCCGTTGAAGTCGATGCGGTGAAGCTCGAGGGGCGGTTCGCCGCACGAAGTAGATCAGGCCCGGCACCATCAACGCGATTGTCAGATGGTTCCCGAGGCTCAGACCAAAGATCAAGGTAATCGCCAGAAGCCACGCCGCGTCGCGGGTGTCGCGCCAGACGATGGCCAGTAGGACGAGCACTACGACGTCGATCGAAGGCTACACCTTAGGGCTGGGCGGTTCTCCATGCGAGTACCATCCCATCCGACGTGGCAAGACGGTGCATGCGACCTATGTGTGCAACGAATAACATATCGGTGGTAGGATCCGAGCGGATCGGCGGTCTGCGGGTCACTTTAGGCCTCGCCCGACAATAACCTCAAGCAAGGGGAGAGCCAGATGAACGGTGGCGAGAACGGCCCCGAGCGCGATGAAGGGCTCACTGAGGGGTTGAGCGCCGACGATGCCGGCGCGGAGGCATCGATCGAGCGCAGCGAGGCCGATCCCCACGTGACCGAAGCGGATCCGCAGGACGACGTAGCACCGACGCTTGCGGACGATGGTGATGCGAGCTCACGGCCAGATGATGGTGAAGACGGTGTGTTCTTAGGACATACGATCGCCGGTCCATGGAAACGCTACTTCGCTCGACAATTGGACTACGTCGTTCCTTCACTGGTGGCCCTCGTCCTGGCGTTCAACGTCAACTCGACGTCCATCTGGTGGCTGACCGCCCTTGGTGTCATTCCGGTGCTCTTGTGGATCATCCCCGAGGCCGCGCTCTTGGCGTACTTGGGCAATACTCCGGGCAAGTGGTTGATGGGCATCGGACTCGCGACGCCGGACGGCTCACGGCCACTCCTGGATTACACGCTACGCCGGAGCGTTTCCGTGGTGATCAAGGGGATGGCGGTCAACGTTCCGTTCGCCAACCTCATCGCTTACCTCATGTCCTATCAAGCGCTCAAGAATCGCAAGATCACCTCTTGGGATGCCGCCTCCGGATTCCAGGTCGTCGAGCGCCGCCGTGTCGGAACGCTCCAGGTGAGCGCCTTGCTTGTCGTCGCGGCCGTAGCGATGATCGCCGGGAGTTGGATGGTGACGCCCTCTGCCTTCGGAAGCGGTGTCGCTCGGGCACGCGCTCAGGCCGACAGGAAGATGGATTCACTTCGCGAATGGGCAACGCTCACGATGACGGACGCCGGCGTGGAGATGAAGCTGGTGGGCGAACCAATCGCCCCCCTGATCGCGGCGGGAACAACCGTGAGCCACACCCTCGCCCTCGAGGAAGGTGAGGGCCGGCTCGCTCTGGCCACCTGCGATGAGGAGTGCATCGACCTCGATCTGACGGTGCTCGGGCCGGACGGGACGATCATGGCGGAGGACTTCGAACCGGACGCCGAGCCGGCCGTGCTGTTCGTGGCGCCGTTCGCGGGCGACTTCACGGTCGAGCTCAGCATGCACTCGTGCATCACGGAGAATTGTCTTGCCGTGCTCGAGCTCCACGACATCGCCGGCTATTCGTTCGAGCGCGGCGGTTCGTGCTTCGTGGTGAGCGAACAGGGCGATGCGCTGACCGCGAACCACGTGATCGAAGGCGCGAGCGCCATCACGGTGACGCTCGGCGACGGGCGCATCAAGCTCGCCGAGCTGACGGAGGCGCTGCCGGACGACGACGTCGCCCTGGTACACATGGATGCGCGGACACCCGCGTTCCTGCGAATCTCAAAGGCTCGGCCGCGACTCGGTGATCCGGTGATGACCTTGGGATTCCCGGCAACCGACATCCTCGGGAGCGACGCCAAATACAGCGAGGGCACGATCGCGTCGCTCAACGGCCCAGGGGGCGATCCTGATCTCTTCCAGATGTCCGCTCCGATCCAGCCGGGGAGCTCGGGTGGTCCGGTCCTCGATCGCGACGGCGCCGTGATCGGATTGGTGACAAGCACGGCCGCCGACATCGCGTTCTACGAGCAGACGGGCTCGCTTCCACAAGGGGTCAATTGGGCGACAAAGGCGACTCGGTTTCGCGACTTGGTGCCTGGCGTTCAACCGCGCACCGCGTCCCCCCGACCATCGGATCGCTCGAATGTCGTCGAGAAGAGCCGACGCGCCGTCTGTCGCATTGAGGCGCTCATTGTAGCCCGTGAACCGCAAGCATCGACCGCGACCTCCACGCTGCCGCCACGGTGAAGCTGGCGGGCTTGGAGCGTCGGAGGGAGGCTCTCTCTCACGGAATTGATCAGTACATCGGCATCGGCTAAAGTAAGGCTGCCACCATGGTGGCATTGGAGGCGGCCGATGTCGGATCAGGTCAAGCTCACCGTCCGAATGCCCGATACGTTGCATGATCGATTGAGACGACGAGCGCAGGACTCCCAGCGTTCGCTCAATCGCGAGATCAACGATCTGCTCTGGAACGCTCTTGCGCAACCACCGATCGAGAGCGAGCGCGGCGCCGTCGAGCGCGTGCTTGCGGGAAGCGGCTTGTGGACGCCGCTCCAGCCGATCTCCGGCGGCGACGATCGATCGATCGACGAGATGGACCATCGTGAGATCCGCGAGCGACTCGACGGCAGCGCCCCGCTCTCGGAGACCGTCATGGACGAGCGCGGCCCGCGGTGATGTCGACGTATTACTTCGACACAAGCGCGTTGGTGAAGCTCTACGTCCCGGAGGTCGGGAGTGAGTGGGTGGACTTGCTGATCGGAGCGCGAGATCCCGAAGTCCATAGCCGACACGTCGTTGCGATCTCCGAGATCGGAGTGGTCGAGGTCTCCGCTGCGCTCGCGCGGCGTGAACGCGACGGCGGTATTTCGACGTCGGATAGATCAATCGTGCGCAAGCGGTTCGAGCGCGACTGCTATGAGCGATTCTTCCTTCTAGCGGTGCGTCGGGACGTAATCCTACGCGCTTCCGACCTTGCGCCTCGGCGCGCCCTGCGGGCGTACGACGCGTTGCACTTGGCGACGGCGTTGGTGCTTTCGGACACACTCGGTTTGGCGTCGATGGCGCTTCCGACGTTTGTTTCAGCGGATGGAGCGTTGAATGTGGCGGCGGCAAAGGAGGGGCTGGAGGTGGTGGAGCCGCGGTGATATCGGGGACGATTACGGTCGGACGTGCCACATGATCACGCTCGCCTGGCTCACGGACATCCACCTCGAGCATGTGTCGCCATCGGGGGTTTACGATCTGTGCCGAACGATCACGGACCTCGAGCCCGACTCGGAATAGGTGCTCGGATTCGTCGTAATGCGCACTGGCCCATAAGTAGGTGCCCTAGGCCGCCAAATTGGCTCTGCTACCGCCGGCGGATTGGCCATCAGCCGC
>JBCLES010000102.1:0-6703 GCA_038913135.1 Anaerolineae bacterium | reverse complement strand
TCGGATCCATCATAAGTAGTCCGAATGCCGGTCAACCCGAACCGTTTGATTCGGTTACTGTGCTCCCGCGAACCTCCGCCGCCCGCCCCTTCAACCTGAAAGACGCGATGAACGCAGCCAGCCCAAGACCGCCGATGATTTGGAACGCGAAGGCGTATCCGTCCAGCCCGCCTCCGCGCATCGCGGCTAGCGCACCGACCAGAGTCGCGCCGATCAGCAGCCCGATGTTCGTGGTCAGCGACAGTGCGCCTTGCGCCGCCGCTCTCTCCGACGATGCCGCCTCGCGCAGGACGATGTAGCGCAGCGGTGCGCCTAGCAGCATCGACAGGCCGAGGCCGACGATCACCCCGGCAGCGTAGAAGCGCGCCACGCTACCGCCAATCGCCGAGACCGACACGAACCCGACCGTCAAGAGCGCAGCGCCGACTAGGACGACCGTCCGGGAACCGATTTTGTCCAAAGACCGGCCCGCGAGCGGCGCACCGACGGCCATCGCGAGGACGATCGGCAGCAGCATGTAGCTCGCTCGCGACTCCGTGACGCCGAACGCTTCTACCAGCAGCTCGGGCACGAAGACGACCGCGGCTTCCGCGATCCCGACGACGAGCGCGAGCAGCGCTACGATGCGGATCTGGGAATTAGCGAAGAGCGAAACGTTCAGGACCGGATCCGGTGCGCGCCGCTCGAGCCACAAGAAGAGCGACGGGAGAGCGATGACGAGTGCCGCGAGTACCGCGATCGCTGTGTTCGCCTCGATCCACTCGATCGCTGCGATCGCCATTCTCGCCATGCTAGTCACGCTAGTCGAGCTCGGCACGCTCATCGCGCTCGTACCTCCTCCGACGATACCGCCCCCGACGATGCCGTCCCCGCCGAGCGCGCCGCCCGCTTCACCCGCCCCGGAGATCAACCTGCTGAGCGCGACCAGCCATGCCATGAGTACCACGGTGCCGGCGACATCGAACGGCCGCTTCACCGCGGGTCGGGCAGAGGGTAGGAGCCGCCATGCCGCGACGGCGACGGCGGCTGCCACCGGCAGGTTGACGATGAACAGCCAGCGCCAACCGGCCGCTCCCAGGATGACTCCGCCGATGGCGGGTCCCAGGAGGAATGCGAGCCCGAAGACCGCCCCGATCAGGCCAAGCGCCCCGCCGCGGCGTTCGACCGGAAATGTGTCGCCGATCACTGCGCTCGCAACCGGGAAGATCCCGCCTGCCCCAAGCCCTTGGATCGCGCGCCCGGCCAGCAGCAACGTGAACGTCGGCGCCACGGCGACGACGAGCGATCCGCAGGCGAAGAGCGCGACGTCGAGGAGGTAGATCGATCGTCGGCCCCTGCGATCGGAAAGCTTCGCCATCACCGGGGCGCCGAGTAGGTTGGCCAAGATATAGGCACCGAACACCCAGCCCAGGTCCGTTGTGCCGAGCTCGAACTCGGCCTTGATCGCAGGCAGCGCCGGCCCCACGATCGCGATGTCGAGCGCGCCCATCAAGACGCCGGCGAAGAGTACGGCGAGGATGCGGCGGCGAGTGGCGTCGTCGATCGGGGGCGAGTCCGTGCTCGGCTCGGAGTCCGTACTCGGGTCCGGTCTGGTCCTTGAAACAGCCTCGCGTGTGCTCATTTGGATCCGCGATCCGATGAGCGACCTGAGCTGCGACGCCGCCCCACGCTCAGTCGCGTGCCGGGCATGCAACTCGCCAATCCTCGACTCCGGTGCGGAAGTCGCTCGATGCCGTACCTCGACCGGCTCTCCACCTTCGAGCTAGCGAGCCGCAACGGGGAGAAACACCTGCGGCACCAAGAGGGCGACGCAGCGCGAAAGCTCCGAGGTGTTGCCATCGAGGTCCGTCGTCGTGGCGCTGAGCGCTCGGCCGATCAGGACGCCTGGATTAGGTTCGAAGAGCGGCATGAGGTCGAGGTCGAACGGACCAAGCCCGTCGGCGCCTACGGTTACATCGACGCGCGCGAGAGGCACTTCCGCGTCGCCTTCGCCTTCGGGGCGACATCGCTGACTCGCGAACAGCTCCAGGCGCAAGGCGCGTCCCGGCCGCCCGTTCGCCGCTCCGCGGACCGAGTCGGCCCGAGCGCTTGCAGAGACCCACTCCGGTGCCGGCTGCGCCCGATTCGGCGCGTCGCTGGCGCCCGGATCGCCCGCACCACGGCCGTCGCCGCCGAGGTCGATGGCCAAGCCGGCATTGTCGAAAATGTGGTTCGCCGCCACCGTGTTCCGGTTGCCCGAGTCGATCCGGACCCCGTCGCCGCCGTTATGCGCGATCACGTTGCCTTGCGGAGAGCGGCGACCCGGCGCCATGACCTCGACGGCGCCCGTGATCTCGGCGGTCGACCCGAGTTCGTTGTCCGAAGCCGACGCGGAGATCCGCACCCCTGAGCCCGCGTTGCCCTCTGCTTCCGAACCGGGGCCGACGCCGATCCAATTCCCGAAGAGTCGATTGCCCACCGTCGATACTCCGACCAGCGCCACGCCGTCGCCGCGTTGGCCACCTACGATATTTCCAGGTCCGATCAAGTTGCGGGCGCCCTCGACCAGAATGCCCGCGGCGGGTTCGGACGGCGCCGCCGCACGGTCATCGCCGCCTTCGGGGCCGATCACTAGGTTCCACAAGATCCGATTGTCGTCTGCGTGCGCGATCACGATACCGCCCGACGCGTGCGCCTCCACTCGGTTTGACCAAGCGCTGACCTCGTCGGCTTGAGCGATCACGATGCTGCCCGAGGCTTGTCCGTGCATCCTGTTCGACCACCCCTCGCCGACCTCGACGTCGTCGGCCGTATCACCTACCCGGCTCGCGCTGGCGCCAATCTCTTCCTCCGCGGCCGCCCCACCCACCCGATTAGCGCTCGCTCCGGCCGCCAACCGGATGCCCGCCCCGCCGGGCGCTCTGATCCGATTGCGCACGACCACGTTTCCTTCCGTACCCGTCCCGTGCACATGGATGCCGTGGCGCAGATTCGCGTCGATGTCGTTGTCGGATATTTCGTTGCGCGACGCTCCGGCCCGCACCAATGCGCCGTCGCCGGTGGCGGTAGCGCCTTCGACGCCGTTGCCGGCCACATCGTCCGCGCCCAGTCGATTGCCGGAAACGACGTTTAGTTCCGTGCCTGCGCCGGTGATCGAAACGCCATGGCCGGAGCTGGCGATAACCGTGCTCCCTGTGACCACGTTGCGTCGCGCCCCGCCGACAATCGCCACGCCGTCGCCGCCGTTGCCGATGGGAATGTCTCCTACGGGGCCGCCCAGGATGCCGATAGCATTCCACGCGACGATGTTGCCGTCGGCGCCGTCCGCAGCGATCCGTACGCCGTCGCCGGAGTTGCCGGCGATCACGTTACCGCGCGTCGAGGGCGGCGCCATGCCGGGAGTGTGAGGGATGCCGACAAAGTCCGGATCGGGCGCTGCGCCAATCGAATTCGCCGGAGCCCCAAGCACAAGTACGCCCTCGCCGGAGTTCGACATTCCGCCGGTGGTGTCGTAGGTATGGTCTCTCGGGCCGCCGCGCACGGGAAGCGTGCCGATCGAATTGCCTTCGATGCGATTGCCTGTGGAACCGATCCCAACGATTGCGATCCCATTTCGCGCGCTCGCCCCGATGGCGTTGCCCTCATCCATAGCGGAGTCGCCGCCGACGACATTTTCCGGCGCGTCGGTGACGAAGATGCCATTCGCCCGATTACCTGCCGGACGACCGGACGAATCGATTCCGATGAGATTGCCCACGATCACATTGGCGCGCGCCCCGGTCCCGGAGATCTCGATCCCATCGCCCGCCGAGTGGCCGATCACGTTGCCTGTGTGGGTGACCGTTGTGGCTGCGGTAGCGCGAAGGGCGCTCGATCCGCGAGATCTCGATTCGTGCACGCTCGGTCGATCACCGGTCGGCGGCGGGGGAAGCGCTATCGTCCGATTCCAACTGTCGGGCAGGGAAGGACGCGATATCGCCGAACCATGCGATGCCGACAACGGCGGTGGAAGCAGTGGTGGCGCGATCGGGGTGGACGGTGGGGGAAAACCTGTCGGGGTTGGGCCGGTGGTCGGGGGTGGCGGCTCGCCCGTTGACTCCGGCGTCGGCGTCGGATCCTCAAGTGGGAACACGGCCGAGATGGGGCCGCCTATCGTATTCTCGGGCGCGCCCGCGATCAGGATGCCGTCGCCGTCATTGCCACGCTTTGTGCCGCTGTCGCTTGCGATTCCGATCAGGTTGCCCGCAACCCTGTTTCCACGCGCGTCGCCGCTGAGGATCGCGATCCCGTCGCCGCCGTTGCCCGCGATCCAATTGCGTGCCTCATGCGTGCCGCCGATCACGTTGTTAGGAGCGCCGTCAAGCACAATACCCGTGCCTCGATTTGCTGGATCGTCACTGCCGCGAGCGCCGACTAAGTTGCCCTCTACCCGATTGCCCGACGCGCTGCTGCCCGAAATCTCGATCCCATTGCCCTCGTTGCCCGCGATGACGTTGCCCTCGGCGTCGGCCGATCCGCCGATCACGTTGTCGGGGGCGCCGAGGATCAAGATGCCCTGGCTGCCGTTAGGGCTGGCGCGACTGTCGGCCGCGATGCCTATGATGTTGCCTAGGACGACATTGCCGCTTGAGGCAGCGTCGCTGATCAGGATTCCGCGTCCATCGTTGCCGGCGATCAGGTTGCGCTGGCGTGCTTCCACCCCGCCGATGATGTTGTCCGATGAGCGCAAGAGGACGATTCCGTCGCCGCCGTTGCCCTTGTCCTCGATGCCGCTGGTGCCGGTTCCGATCCAGCAGCCCTCCACCCGGTTCCCATCCCCCTCGGTCAGGACCATGGCGGCGCCACCGAACGAGCTTATCGCCAGCGCACGGATCGTTGTCTTGCCGTTGACAAGCACAAGGCCGTCGATGCCAGGCCCCTCGCGGACGTCCTCGACCTTGATCGCGCTGCCGTCAAGTTCGATCAGCGGCGTGCCCACATAGCCGGGTTGAGTGGTGCCGTCGATCACGACTTCCTCGAAGATCACGGGCAGGGGCGATGCCGGCGAAATGATCCTGGCGCCTGAGCCGATCGCGAAGTGGACTGAGTCGGCGCCCGCGCGGCCGTTAGCTTCCTGGATGGCCGCCCTGAGCGTGCACGCGCCGGCCGCCGTGCGGCACGCGCCGTCGCCCTCGACCGAATCAACCTCGTCGCCTGTCGAATTCACGGTGAACGTGGTTGCGGGTGCGGCACTATGAGCTAGTTCACCGAAGGTGGAAGAGTAGAGCATGGCCGCCGCGATGGACAGGACGTGGCTGCGCAAGTCTCTCTCCTTACTTATGCGCGGACCGTGTGCCGGCGCGATGACAGTCTTGGCGGGAGGTAAGACTATACCGCATCCTCGCATCGACTTCTTCTCAGGGCAGAATCTGGATACAGTTCCCGTCGGTCTAAACTCGACGATTCTACGTGCGCGAGGGGTTCGAGTGATCGCAGACTCTGCGCAAGCAACAGAGCCGGCCATCCACGCCCGCGATTTGGCCAAGATCTACCGCGTTCCGGAACGCGAATCCGGGCTCGGGGCCGCGTTCAGGAGTCTCTTCGACCGCCGCTTCCGAGAGGTGCGAGCCGTCGACGGGGTGAGCTTCGACATCTCGCCGGGCGAGATCGTCGGCTTCCTTGGTCCGAATGGGGCCGGCAAGACGACCGCGATCAAGATGCTCGCCGGTCTGGTCCACCCTTCGAGTGGCTCGGTCGAAGTTCTCGGGTCAACGCCGCACAAGCGCGACAAGGCTTATCTGCGCCGGATGGCGCTTGTTATGGGCAATCGGAACCAGCTCAACTGGGATCTGCCGGCGGTAGACAGCTTCGAGCTCTTCAAGGCTCTTTACTCCATCCCGCACGAGCGCTTCGTTGAGGCGCGCGACAGTCTGATCGAAATGCTTGACTTAGGCGATCTGGTCAGAAAGCCGGTGCGGAATCTTTCGCTGGGCGAAAGGATGAAGGTCGAGATCGCGGGTGCGCTTTTGCATACGCCGGACGTCCTTTTCCTCGACGAGCCGACGATCGGACTCGACGTGACAATGCAGCGACGGATCCGCGCCTCTATAGCCGAATACAACGCCCGCTACGGAGCGACAGTCCTTCTGACCAGTCACTACATGGCGGACATCCAGGCTCTGTGCCGCCGTGTGATTGTCATCCACCACGGCCGGCTGCTATACGACGGTGCGCTATCGGCCCTGGTCGAGCACATGGCGCCGCACAAGCGCCTAACCGTGACGTTGGAGGAGGGCTCCCAGGTCCCCGACCAGGCGATCGAGCGCATCACACCGCTCACTTCGCGCCGGGATGGGTTGCTGACGCTCGATGTTCCCAAAGCGGAGGTCGCGCGTGTTGCTACTCGCTTGCTGGCGGAACTGCCGGTTACCGACCTGGCGATTGAAGAGACGGACGTTGAGGATGTGATCGAGCGTGTGTTCAGATCTGAGTCGGTCGAGTGAGCGCGCTGGCTGCGGCTTATCGAGCGACTATGTCTCTTTCGCTGCGCGGCGAGTTCCAATATCGCTTCGGTTTTCTGATGTGGATCCTCGGGCTCGCGGTGGAGCCGATCGTCTACCTGGTCGTGTGGCGGACGGTCGCGGAGGCGCGCGGCGGTTCGGTGGCCGGCTTCGACGGCGGCGATTTCGCGGCGTACTACCTTGTGTGGATCGTGGTCCGTGTCATGAACATCGCCCTGACGCCC
>JBCLES010000101.1:0-6906 GCA_038913135.1 Anaerolineae bacterium | reverse complement strand
GAGCGTCGCCTCCGAGTGGATCGTCGGAGCGTCGTCGAAGCCGTCGAAGTTCGCATCGAAGCTGGTCAGGCCGAAACCGAAGTGGCCGCCGGCCGGCAGAGTGCCGCCGGGGTTCGGGACGGGCAATTCGTCGGCCCGTGTAGCCATCGGGAACGCGATGCGGCTCTGACCGGCCGGAACCGAAGTCGGATTGTCCGTCGTGTCCATGAACAGGTAGGTGAATTCCTGAACGATGGCCGGGAACGTGAGATCGCTTTCGCAATCGTCGACCTCGCGGATCTTGGTTATGTAATCCGGCTGGTAGTACAGACGGTGATAGACCTTCTGGCGAGCGTTCTGCGCCCCGTTCGAAATCTGTCGGTAGAGAAAGCGCAGGTCCTCGTCGAAGTTGCGGAACTCGTCCATGTACGCCGGGTTGAATGTCAGTGAGTCCGTTCTGGGCGCATGTGGGTGCTGCGGGTTGAACGGCGCGAACGGATCGGTGTAAGGCAGGACTTCGACCGGGAAGAGACCGACAGTATCGGTCGCCGCGTCCGTGTCACCTGCACCCAATCGTACCGGCGGCCGATCCAGCGCGCTTCGGCAGATTCGCCCGTTCTCGAACGCCTCGTCGATCGGGAATCCGCCAAAGACGCGGGCGCCCTCCTCGTCGGCGAAGATCTTGCCTTCGTCGTCCGGGTCGAAGATGAAGCTGGCCCGGCGCTCACGGCCATAGGTATCCGTCGGCTCAACGATGCCAAGCGGCAAGAGCGCAGGATCGAAGTAGCCGTCGTAGAACTCGGTCAAGTCCTCGGGCGGGAACGGGGGAACACGGTCCGAAACGCCGTCGTCCGGCATGGTCCACCGCCGCCAACGTGCATATGGATTGATCCAGCCGCTTGTCAGGTAGTAGTTGTCGGGATCAAAAGGCTGAACGCCAGTCGCCGGATCGGCAGCCGGATCGATCTGATTCGGCATCGAGAATTCGGTGTAGTTCCAAGGGCGGGTAAAGATCTGTTCGTTGAAGTAGAAGCCACCCTCGACCGGCGGGCTGCCTGCCGATTCCTCTGGATTGAACGCCCCGTACTTTTCCTTCAACTCACCCACGTAAGACGGATTGACGTCTTCCTCGGTGTAGAACCAGTGCATGCTCAAATAGTCGGTGTACGGCCCGACCGGAATTTCAGGATTACGGCCGGTATAGGTCAGGGGATCGTCCTGATTCAGGACAGGCGCGATTGGGCCGATGGGTCCGCCCATGTAAAGGACGTTGCCGAAGACGTCCAGACGGCGGTAGCCGTCCGTTGGGTCGAGGCCGTCGAATTCGAAGCCTTCGCCGTAGAACTCGTCGAAGTCGACGATGTCTTCGAGGATCGTGTGCTCATGGTTGAACGGCGGCGGCAGCGCGAGCGCCTCGAGCCGATCATAACCTTCGAGCCGCACCGAGTGCTGCTCAATCGTCACATCGACCTTGGGCAGGGGCTGTCGAACCGAAATGTATTGGAGGGAGTCTGGGTCGCAAGTCATCAACGCGACGATGTTGTATTCGTGGCCGTCGACGTAGAAGCGCTTGAGGAACCAAGGGCCGCCCGGTGATCTGTTAGTCACGTTCGGAGCTGATTCCATCGATGCGCAGGGAGCGCCGAGCGCGCGGCCGACCGTCAAGGTGACCGTTCCGTCTCCGACATCTGCGGTATGAACCGCCACGAACCACGGGCCGATCGGCACGCCGACGTTGCCGCCACCCGGGGCGATCACCTGGAGCGGACCGACATCGCCCGCTAGTGCGACAGCGCCGATGCCGACTGAGCGGATCTGGATCGGTCGCGGAATCAGATCGCCGTTGTACCAAACTTCGAGCACGGCAGATCTGTTGGAGACCGAGCGCACGCGCACGAAGTGATCGAGGAATTGGAGCGACTCACCTGCGCCGATCGAGACCGCGTCCGTGTGGAGCACGATCATCTCGTCGCAGTCGAGCGGGATTCCGTTCGGATTGATCGTCTCGATCGCACCGTCGCCATCGAAGTCGATATTCACTCCGAGGTCATCGGCAAGCTCTTCCTCGCTCGAGACGTTCACCATGTCGAAGTCGCCGTCGAAGTCAGCGTCGAGGCTGGTCAAGCCACGGCCCGAAAGCGGACCTGCAGGGTCGAGCGCATCCTCTTCGGTGCCGACGGGGAAGACCATGCGGGTCCGGCCGGCGGGGCCGCAAGCCGGGCGCGGCGCCGAATCGTCGAGCCTATTCGGCCTCGGGTTCATTTGTGGTAGACCGTTATCCAGGAGGATATAGGTCATCTCTGTCATGATCGCCGGATACCATTCGTCGACGCCGCGTCCCAAGTCGCCGGGGTTGACGACCGCATCCGGGTCACCGTCGAGGTTGTTGTCCGTCAGGCAATCGTCCGCGTTCAAGTCCTTGTCGAGGCGGGTCGGCTCGTACCAATGCCTCAGCCACACCTTCTCGGAGCCGTTGATGCCGCCGACGCGGATGTTGGTCGATCGGCTGATCTCGTCCGGGCCGTCCAGCCCGGGCCACTGCGCGATCAACCCCGCATCGTTCAGCCGCTCCGAAATCCATGCCGGATTCCAGGTGACGTAGTCGTGCTCCGGAGCTTCATCCGACAGCGGGCTGAACGGCCCCTTAGGATCCGAATATGGCGGATCCTCAGGCACATTGCCCGTGAATGGGTCAACTATCGAATTTGAGCCCGCCGTCGCCGGCCGGTTGCCCTGGCCGTCGTTACAGTCGTAGCAGACGTTATGTAGACCGTGCACGCGAAGCGTGTTCAGGTCCGCCGCTAGCTGCGCGAGTGGCGCCGCGGCTGGGCTTGCCTCGACGTAACCGGTTATCAAACCGGCTCCACCGAGGGCCGCTGCCGCCACTGCGGACAAGACGAAGCCGGCTCGCGAGCGCCGGCGGCCAAAGCTCAAAACTGCAGACAGGGGGGAGCGATGCGACATTGTAGATTCCTCCGATTCGCGATGACCGGCCCGAACTGAGTTTGGGGGATGGGGGGCGTCGGGTCCGGCCTCGTGTGCTTGGTCCAACCGCAGAAATTGAAGACGCAGCCTGAAGCGCCCAGATACGGTACGCTCGACAAGCACCTGAAAACCGCCAATGCCCAGTCTTCTGCCCATGCTCCATCCCTCACTTTCGACCACCCGATTGCGGGCGGACGGGCGGTTGGCGAAGTAGGCCATGGAGTCCGCAGCCGAGCAGACAATCGGCCGCAGCCGATGAAGCTCAGGGCGTACTTGTAGTGTGGCCTTGCTCCGCGTACCGTGGGCCGCCCAGCCGGCGAACATTGCGGCGAACGGCCCGAGGTTAGAATTAGATTAAGAGGAGGTTACCACAAAGCTTTGGAGTGCGCAAGGGTCTAGTTAATCTATTCGTTACCTGAATCGAGGGCGCCCGATTCGCCGCCGGTGACGCGATGATAGGCTGCGAGCCAGCGCGACATTTCGTCGGACTGGCGCTTCTCCTCAGCCTGCTGCTCTCGATCCCGATGGCGGCTGATCCGCTCGAAGATCTCCTGCTGAACCAGGGCAGGATGGTAAACGGAGTCGAACGTGAAGTTGCCGGATTCGGCCGCAGTTTCGATCACGACATCACCGAAGTTGAGGAATGTCGCCAAAATGCTCGGCACCCGGTAGCTGATGTCCTGGATCTGCGAAATGCTTGCCTGCCTTCGTTCCGCGAACAGACCGAGGGGCCGCGCCTCGACGTCGATCAGGTGCGCGTCGGTCAGGACGTAGTAGTCGTTCCGCCAGTCCTCATATTGGAAAAGCAGGATGAAGGCGAGGATGCCCCAGATCCAGAACAGCGGGCCGATGGGCAGTCCGGAGGCCCATGCAAGAAGCTCGGTGTACGACGCTGGGACTCCACCGAGTCCGGGGCCAGCGTCTGAAGGCAAAGGCGGAACGATGCCGGCTACCGCGGCCAGCCCCGCCACGACCAGCACGCCGCCGAGAGCGAGAAAGGGCAAGATCCAAAACCAAGTGGAGCGAATGAGCACCCACCAATGCTTGCGCCACGTCACGGTTCCGCCCCGCTCCACTCGCAGCAACGGCCAGAAGTATTGGATGATCGCACCGAGCATGGACAGTGGGCGCAGTCGCGAATTCTCAGGCGCCGATCCGTCCGCAGCGCCGCTCTCAGCTTCGTCCGCGGCACTCGTGCCCTCGCCCGGAGCTAGACCGGGAGCCGGCCGGGCCATACCGAGCGCCTCGCGCACTCGCTGTTCGATCCGCGATCGACGTTCGCCCTTCTCGCGCGAACGTGCGCCCTCGACTTGGGCGAAGATCGCGTCGCGCACCGATTCCGGATCGGGCACCTGCTCGAAACGGATTCCCCTGGCGCTGCCAGCGGTCTGGATGATGATCGTCCCAAATCCAAGCAGGCGCGCGATCATATCGGGCGACGTCACACGCACATCTTGAATCCGCGACAGAAATGCCTCCGCACGATGGGATTCGATGAGCGGTGTCTGTTCGATGTGGATGATCCGGTGGTTGGTGACTATCAAGCGATCGTGCAAGTAATCATAGACTGCCCACACCGTCACGAGAGCTGGAAGAGTGAGCCCAAGGAGCGCGAGGGCCGCGACGGCCGCCGGCGACGCCGCGAGCGCGGAAAGCGATGCCGCGACCACGATCGAAACCGCGAAGATCCCTATAGGCAGGAACATGCGCTTCAGAAGCGCGAACCAGTGTCGTCGCCATTCGCCAACGGTGCGCTCGCCCGGAAAAGAGCGGTCCGACGGGCCGGAAGCCAGGCGAAAGCGCGCAGTGTCGGGCAGGATGATCTTGTCGAGCGCGTCGGTGTCCGCCGCGAGCGCAGCCCACAGCGCGTCGCGATCGATATGGCGCAGGCGCGTCGGGTCGATAGCGACCAGGGAGTTCGATCGCGCTTCGTCGATGAAAACTCCGCGAAGGCCGATCACGCTGCCATAACCGACGGCCCCAAGACGCTCGGTTCGGCCGCCGGGTTGCCGGTGTTCGATCGCGAGCGTGCCGTCGGTAACGATCCACACCGAGCCATCGACTTCGCCCTGGCGGGTGAGCACCTGGCCGGGACCAAGATCGATTTCGCCGAACCGCGTCGCGAGTCGGCGAAGCGAAGGCAGCGACATCAGGCCGAAGACGCGGGTGGCCGCGAGGTCGGCAACCGCGGCATCGAGAGCGAGCTGCTCAGCCTCTTCCTGAAATCGGCGCGCCTCATCGGACGGCGACGGTGCGTTGCGCCCACCGCCCGGTCGATTTCCGGCGCCCCCGTCCGGCCGTTGGCGGCCGCTCATAGATATGCCTTGACCTGTTCAGCAGCGCGACGGCTCATGCCCTTGACCTCCGCTATCTGGTCGACACTGGCGGCTCGGATGTGGTCGAGCGATCCGAAGTGAACGAGGAGCGCGCGCCTGCGCTTCGGCCCTATTCCGGGAATGGAATCGAGGCTTGAACTGAGTCCACTCTGGTGGCGGAGCTTCCGGTTGTAAGTGATGGCGAAGCGATGGGCTTCGTCACGCGCGCGCTGAACGAGAAAGAGCGCCTGACTGTCGCGCGGCAAGCGGAACGGATCGGCGACGCCCGGCCTGAAAATCAATTCGTCGCGCTTGGCTAGCGCGGCCAAAGGGATGTCGTCAAGAGCCAGGGAAGCAAGAACTTCCTTGGCGACGCTCAACTGGCCCTTGCCGCCGTCGACGAGCACCAAGTCAGGCTCGCGTTCGAACGCACCGGGAGCCGCGCCGTCAGGCACCTCGCCGTCGCGGTGGCGCCTTAGGCGGCGCATCCGGCGGTCGAGCATCTGGCGCATCGCTTCGTAATCGTCAGGACCCTCTATGCCCCGCAAGCGGAAGTGGCGATATTCCGCGCGCCGCGGAACGGCAGCCTCGAAAACGATCATCGCGCCGACCGTGTGAGTGCCCTGAAGGTTGGATACGTCGTAACACTCTATCCGCCGCGCGGGACGCGGAAGGCCGAGCGCGGCCTGCAACCCCTCGATGGCCTCAAGGGCTCGACCATCATCGCTCTCAACCGCGTGCGCCGCTCGCAGTGCGCGCAAGGTTTCGCGAGCGTTCTCGACAGCGACGTCGATCAGCGCCTTCTTGTATCCGCGCTGCGGTACAGCGAGCTTCACTCGGGTTCCCCGCTTCTCGGCCAGCCAGCGCTCGATGATCGCGCTTTCCGCGACGTGCTCAGGCACGACGATCTCGCCGGGCACGCGCGCCGTATCGCCATAGAACTGTTTGATGAATTCGGCGATGACGACTTCGTCCGGGGTCTCGGACGCACCGTCCAGATGGAAGGTTTCCCGGCCCATCATCTTGCCGTTGCGGACGAAGAAGACCTGCGCGACGGCCGCGCCGTCCTCCCGCGCGACGGCGATCACGTCCTGGTCCGCCAAGCCGGGCGCGATTACGCGCTGGTGTTCGATGACCTTGGCGAGCGCGTCCAGCCGGTCGCGAGCGCGCGCCGCCAGCTCGTACTCTTGGCGCTCGGCGTGCGCGCGCATCTCGGTCTCGAGATCGCGCATTACGGTGCCCGAATCACCTTCGAGGAAGCGGCAGAGGCGATCGATCATCGCTCGGTACTCCGCCCGATCCACCGCGCCGATGCAGGGCGCCAGACATTGCCCGAGGTCGTGATAAAGACAGGCGCGAGCATCGGAGCCGGTGATCGTCCGTTCGCAGTCCAAGTAAGGGAAAATCTTGCGCAGCGTGTGAAGGCTTTCGTGCATCGCCGCGGCCGATGTATATGGCCCGAAGTAGCGCGAGCCGTCCTGGCGCACTTTCCGGGTGGCATACACTTTCGGGAAGTCCTCACCCCAAGTAACCGCGATGTACGGGTAACACTTGTCGTCTCGCATCAGGACGTTGAAGCGTGGACGATGCCGCTTGATCAGGTTCATTTCGAGAAGGAGCGCCTCGA
>JBCLES010000100.1:0-6913 GCA_038913135.1 Anaerolineae bacterium | reverse complement strand
CGATCCCGACTATAGCCATGGGCCGCGAAAGTCCAGATTTCATTCTTCGCGCGTTAACTTATCGCTGAAACGCTGGAAGGAATTATTGGATGTCCGAGCAACACTAAATGGGACGTCCGACCAGATTCAAGACAAGGGAGTACTTCATGCGCCGTTAAACTCTGCTGGCCGCCGGACTTTTTCCCATCCTGCTATCCGTCCTCGCGTTCGGCGCACTCGCCGGCGCGGCGCCCGCCCTTCAAGAAGTCGAAGAACCCGCGAAGAGCGCTTGTGAGGCTAGCCTGTACAAGACGGTCACACCGAATAGCCTGCTCTTGGGCGCGACGGCGAAAGTGACCCTGGTCATGACTCACACATGTCCCGGAGCGCAAACGCCGCTCGATATCATGTTCCTGGTCGACGAATCAAATTCCATGACGCGTGCGGCTGGCGAGGTAGGCCCGCCGGATCCAGGCGGACCAGGTCGCACCGCGACTCCTGATCCGGGACGCACACCGCCGGCTCGTCCGCTCGGAATCGCGGGCTTCGAAAGTGACCTCCTATCCGAGTTGGCGTTAGAAACTCAGGATCAGGATTCGTATCAGGATCCCGGCCCGCCGCCGGGACCAGGCGACCCCTCTCCCGGTCCGGGCAGTGGTGATCCTGCCGGCTGCAAAGGCACCGACTCGGCCGGACCCGGCCCTGGTCCCGTCCCCCTGGCGCTGCGTTCAGCGCTCTTCGGGATGAGCGGGCGCGTCGTTCCGGCAGTATCCTCCGATGTTGAGCCGGATCAGCCAAGGCCCACTCCGACAGGGCGGGTTACGCCGACGCCTGACGGCAAGGGAGGCGTGGAAGAAGAGCCGGCCGGGGAAGAGGACCTTATACGTGAGGTGCAGGCCTGGCTTACCGAATTCATCGATGACGAACAGATTCAGGCCGACATCGACTCCGGAAGTCTTCGCTTGGGGATGGTGGCGTTCAACGAGCGGGCACGGACGATTGTGCGGCTTTCCGAGTTCGAGCAAGCGCATCGCGTCGGCACCTATTCCTCGAGACTTCGGGGCCAGGAGGCAACGCGCATCGATCTTGGGTTCCAGCGAGCTGTAGCGGAGCTGGACGCAACGACCAAGTCGCTCGGTGACAAGACCGGGCGAAAGCAATTGATTGTGATCCTCTCCGACGGCGCGTTCTGTCTGGGCGATCTGCGGCGCGTCCGCGAATCGCGCGAAATCCAGGTAGCCACGATCAGCTTCGGTAGAAGCGCATGGGAATCCCGACTTGCGCAGCTGGCGAGCGATGCACGATTCGCCTTCTCGTCGCGTCGCTTCTCAGATTTCATCGATGTCTATAAGTCCGACCTCGCGACATCGAACAAGGACGAAATGCAGCGGCTTGTTATCTCGGACGAACTCCGTGAGAACATGCGACTCGTCCCGGGATCCGTGGTCCCGCCGCCGTCGGAAATCGACGGCCAGACCATCCGTTGGGATGCCCTTCGAGCAGGCGAGGCGCTAACTACGACCCCGCGAATCACGATCTCGCCTGTTATCACGCTCAACTACGAAGTCGAACCGCTGGAACCGGGGAGTCACTTCGTCAGCTACGACGCGATCGCAAGGTGGCGCGACACTCAGGGCCTCCCTGGCAGCGGAGTATTCCCGCCTGTGGTCATCGACGTCATCGCTCCGACTTCTACGCCAACCAACACATCGACGCCGACGAACACGGCGACTTCGACACCGACCGCCACGCCGACGCCGCAGCCTTTGCCGCGCTATTTCCCGATCGCGTATAAGGAAAAGCCAAAGCCCCCCGAAGGGTGCAAGCCTGAGCTGCAGAAGGTCGACATCGCATTGGTGATCGACACCTCGGGCAGCATGACCGAGATCGCGCCGGGCACGACGGAGACCAAGCTCGCGGCGGCCATCGATGCCGCCAAGGTCCTGGTCGGACTCCTCAAGCTGCCCGACACGCTCGACGGTGATCAGGCAACCGTGATCGGCTTCAACTCCGAGTCGACCACCTTGAGCTTGCTCAGCGGTGATCGCGCGACGATCGAGTCGGCGCTCGACGCCCTCACCGGCACCACTGAGACCGGTACGCACATCGACAAGGGCCTGAACGCCGCCGTCGACGAGCTTTCGAGCGAGCGACGGCGGACGGAGAGCAAGGCGTCGATCATCCTCGTGACGGACGGGCGACATTCCGGCCCGGGCGGCTCGGCTTCGGTCCTGATCGCCGCGAATCGCGCGCGCTCTCTCGGACTCATCGTTTTCACCGTCGGGCTCGGTTCCGACATCGACGCCGACCTGCTCCGCCTTGTGGCCACAGTGCCCGAGAACTATCGCGCGGCGCCGGACACGTCGGACCTCAGGCTGATCTACGAGGCGATCGTGAAGGAAATCCCATGTCCGTAGCGCCGACTGGCTGATCGCGCACCGAACATCGGCGCGATGCCTGCCTGACGCCCCTGAATGCAGTGCGGCCCCCGACGTCTCCGTCGGGGGCCGCGTCACACCTGGGGTCGGCGCGGCGTCCTGAGACTTCATGTACACTCACGTCGTCGCGTCCCGGCAGTGGCCGCAAAAGAACTCTCGTCGTCGCGTCCCTGCCATGGCCGCAAAAGAACTCTCGTCGTCGCGTCCCTGCCATGGCCGCGAATTGCGCGCGACGACATGTCGCCCTGAGTCCGGAGGAAATCCATGCCGCTGACAACACGCCGCACGCTCGCCGTTCTGGCCATAGCGCTCATCGCCGCCACGGCGCTACTACCCGGCCTACGACGTTCGAGCGCTCAGGGGCCCGGCGATATCGGTCTGTCGGCCGCCGCGCCGGAGGCCGCGCACGGCGCCGGAGCCCTCGTCGTCCACAGAGTGACGATCACGAATAGCGACGAGATCCCGATGATGGTCACTTTCGAAGTCGAAGGCGGGACATGGGAGGTCGACGTACCCAAGTCGATGACCCTCGACGGGCTGACGACCCAAGTCGTCGACGTTCCGGTCCGCGTTCCGCGTGGGGCGAGCGATACCGCCAGAGACGCCACTCGGCTCAAGATAACCGGACGCTCAGATGGGCCTTTCATCTCGCGCTCGCTCGATCTGACTTCCTGGACAGGCGGGCGCTATGCGGCCGATGCCTTTACCGGCTGCCGCTTCGACCTCAACGGTGACGGGCTGGTCGACGACATCGACGTGAACACAGTGCGTGATGCCTTCGGCTCGCGCGCCGGTGCCGAGGGCTACGATCCGATGATCGACATGGATCACGACGGCCGGATCGGTGCTTCCGACGTTCAATCGGTCGCCGGCCATCGCCGGACATGCGGGCCGACGAACACTCACGATACCGGCGATATCGAGTCGAAGATCGACTCGGAAAAGATCCGAGTACACCTGGAAGCGCTCCAGGCGATAGCGGACGCCAACGGCGATAATCGAGCGTTCAACACGGCCGGCTACGACGCGTCCGTCGATTACATCGTCGAAATGTTGAGCGGCACGGAGTTCATAGTGACCACACCGGAGTTTATCCGGGAACAGTCTGAGGACTTGTCGCCCGCGCGAGTAGAAAGGATCACGGATGCGGGCGCGATTCCATTGCCCGAATCGGATGTGCGCAGCTTAGCCGGCAGCGCCAACGGCGACGTGACCGCGCTAGCCCAAGCGGTCGATCTAGTGCTGCCGCCCGGCCCCGAGGCCGATACGTCTACAAGCGGCTGCGAGACGGAGGATTTCGCGGGATTCGAACCAGGGCGGATCGCCGTTATCCAGCGCGGAACTTGTCAATTCGGCGTGAAGGCGACCAACGCGATCGCGGCCGGCGCCGTCGGCGTCCTGATCTTCAACGAGGGCCAGGACGGTCGTACAGCCGTCTTCTCTTCGTCGGTCGGTGAAACGAAGTCAATCCCCTTCATTTCGACCAGCTTTGCGATCGGCGAAGAGATCGCCGGCCTGCTGACGGGTGGCGAAGACGTTACGTTGAGGCTGCAAGTAAATCGCGGCATCATCGAAGTCGTTCAGCGGAACGTTATCGCCGAGTGGCCGTACGGCGATCCGTCGCGCGTGATGATGTCGGGCGCTCACCTCGACTCCGTGCCCGCCGGACCCGGAATCAACGACAACGGAACTGGAACGTCGACACTCTTACAAATCGCGTTGACGATCGACGAAATGGAGTTGCGGCCTGAAAATCGGATCCGTGTTGGCTGGTGGGCCGCGGAGGAGATCGGCCTCGTTGGCTCCCGCGCCTGGGTCGCGCAGCAGAAGCAGGGAGAGCTCGACCGGATCGTCGCGTATTTCAATTACGACATGGTCGGTTCCCCGAATTGGATCCGCGGCGTCTACGACGGCGACGGTGCCGTGTTCCCTGCGGGCTCAGGCGAGATCGAAGCAACTCACCGCCGCTATCTTGACGGCCGCGAGCTCGCCCACGTCCCGACGGTGATCGGCTCTCGCTCCGACCACGCCGGCTTCCTGTCGGCGGGCATCCCGGCCGGTGGGCTCTTCACCGGCGCCGAGACGCCGAAGACGGCCGAGCAGTTCGCGCTCTTCGGCGGTGAGGAAGGCGTCGCCCTAGACGCCTGCTACCACCGAGCGTGCGATACAATCGAAAACGTCGCCTTTGACGTCCTCGACGAGATGGCGGACACCATCGCCCACGTCCTGATCAGCTACTCCCACGACCCAGTCTTCGGCCTGGCCGCCCTCGGCGATTCGCCGCGCCCCGGCGTGGAGTCGGTCGCACGGCGGCTCGACGCGTTAGGCGACAACCCCGGTCACATCGGGCAGGCGATCATCGGCAGCCCCAAGGGCATTCGCTGGTCGGTGCGGCCGAGCACGCTTTCGCTCGAAGGCCTGCCGCGCCCCGCCTGGCTCGAAGAAAGGCTGGAAGGCGTGGACCTCAGTCATGGGCACAGCCACTCGCATCCAGGCGCCGAGGTGCTCCGATGATCCGGCCATACGTTGCGGGAACACAGATGTCCGAATCGGCACGGCACGCGACGGCGATTCGAGGTCGCGACGACGTCGTGCGATCGGCGAGCGCGCCGGCGCTGCCCCGCCGAAAGCGGGTCGCCCTGATCACATGCGGGCTCGCGCTGGCAGCCGGAATGATGGCGGCGAGCGCGGGCGCCGGTCCGGAGGTCGCCTTCGCGCAAGGCGAAGTCGACGAACTCGTCATCACGATAACGGCGCGCAACGCGACCGGCCTCGCCGCCTTCGACGCGACCCTCATCTACGACCCCGAGACGGTGACATTCGTCGAGCTTCGGCCGGGCGACTTCCTGCCGGAGGGAAGTGAGTTGCTCGGGCCGGAGGATAGCGGCGACGGTAGTGTGAGCTTCGGCGCCTTCAGCCCAGCCGGCGCGACCGTGGACGGAAGCGGCACACTCGCTGAGGCGGTCTTCTCGACGCTCGGCGAGCGCGCGCCAGACCTTCGCCTGGATCGCGACAACAGCGGTTTGTACGGCCCCGACGGCGCGGCGCTCAGTCGACCGGCCGGCCTGTCGGCGCTCGGCGTGCCGGCGGAGTCGATATACCTGCCATGGGCGGAACTGAGGCGCTGATACCCTAACGCATCGCAGACCTTTCAGCGACCGCCGGGACCGAATCGACTCGCCCCCCCTGAAACGGCCTACACTCACCGCGGACTCGCGCTGAGGCCGTGGCATGGTGCCAAGGGGCCAGGGAATCGGGGAGGACATCACATGCGAACGGACAATGGCGGCCGCGACCTCCGTTTGAACCGGGCGGGTGGGCTCCTGCTGCTCGTGACCTTCCTGGTCGCGGCGGCGGTCTCGCTCGCCGCTGAAGCGCGCCGGGCGGAGGCGCGGCCCGCGAAGGCCGTTCCGGCCCAAACCGGACGGTTGAGCGAGTGCGGCGGCTTGATAACGCGCACCCTTTCCACCGATGAGATACGGCTCTGTGACACCGTCGACGTCCAGGTCGTCGTCGAGCCGTCGTGCCCGGTGTGCCTCGGCGGACTGAACGTCGTATACGTCCAGATCGACACGGCGAACCAAGCGGAGTGGATGAACGCTTCAGCGGTCGCGTCGCTGCAGGAGCTCGAGCGGCTGCGGACCATTCCGATCAAGGTCGGCGTCGTGCATTACAACAGCTTCGGTGCCCGCGCCGTGCTCCCGATGACCGAGATGGTGTCGCGGGCCCGAGGAAAACTCAACGAACCAACGTTCGGCCATGATCCCACCGGCAAGTTCGAGGAAGCAGCGCGCCTCGCGCTCGAGATGCTTCGAACCGAGCGCGACGACGCGGAGCGGCGGGGGCTCGTCCCGTGCGAGATGATCATCTACTTCGCCACCACGAAGGATGTGTTCCTCGCGGAGGGTCGCAGCCTATTGAGGGCGGCGGGGATGATTCATCGCGAAAACATCCCTCTTCTCGTAGGCTGCCCGGAGTTGACTGAGCGGTATTGCACGTTCACGATCGATATTGCGAAGTCCCGGCACTTGTACACGGAGCCGCCCGCGCGCAACGAGCTCATGCGGATGGTGCGCGACCAGATCGACGACTATTCCGTGGACGCCGAGCTGCGGACGGCCGACTTGCGGCAGATCATCCCGACCGGGCTGCGCTACCTCGAGGCGAGCGGCGTGCCGGCGCCGGCGCTGAAGACCACAGACGACGGTCTCGTCGAGCTCGCGTGGACGTGGTCGCGGATAGAAGCGAACATGACACATACGGTGACGTATCAGGTGGCGCCAATGGTGCCCGGCGCGGCCGCGATCCGCGGCGAGATGGAAGTCACCGACTTCGAGGGCCGGAGCAGGACCTTGCCGATGCCCGAGGCGGTAATCACGACCACGGGACCGTGCGTGACCGTCACGCCGACCCCGCTCGACACGCCGACCGACACCCCGGAACCGACGAGAGTGCCGACTTCGACGTACACGCCGACGCCGACCCACACTCCGACG
>JBCLES010000099.1:0-7190 GCA_038913135.1 Anaerolineae bacterium | reverse complement strand
ATCCGGCGGCGCCGGGGTCGGCACGATCAATGTCGGAATCATGGGGGCCGTAGCCGCGGGCGATTCCGGCGGGAATGGGCACGATCGGCCATAGTTGCCGGTCACCAGGACGAGATCGAAAAGGTTGACCCTATCGTCGATGATCGGGTCTCCACCGAACAATTGAACGTCGGGCACGACAACCGGCGCCCCATCCGACACCGTCACCTGAGCCTGCCAGCACAAGTAACCAGCGGTACGTGCTTCGATGAAGTGTCGTCCGGACGGAACACCGTCGATAGTGAATCGACCATCTGTTTCGGTGATCGCGGCCGGTGTAGCGTCGAGAGAAATCTCGATCCCACCATGAACGTCACGACCTTGCGATGTAACGCGCCCCTGAATCTGGGAGCCTGTCTGTACTCGGGCTGTGGCGTGAAAAGAGTCAAGGCCCGCCACACTGAGGGCCCCAAGCACAACGGCGGACCCGCCAGACGCGGCGACGAAAAAGGTCCATCGTCTTTTCGTGAGAATCATCTCGTTGTCCCAACGTGAAGCAACTCAGCACGTGCGGGATGGCGCGATCGGCGCTCAGGAGTCCAAGATAGGCTCTGAAGACAGCGCCGGCATCGGCCGTTCCGCTTATCGAACGAATCGGGCCGGCCGAGATCGCACGCGGCCCGATTGTTGCGCGATGCGCAACGCGCTATCATCTGCGAATGATCAAGTCGATCCGACCCAAGGGATTGCGTCGATTCTTTGAGACCGGCTCAACGGCGGGGATTCAAGCCAAGCACGCCGGAAGACTTCGACTCCGGCTGGCAGCGTTGGATACCGCGCTGGACATCCAAGACATGGACATCCCTGGCTACCGTCTCCACCCTCTCAAGGGGAGGCTGAAGGGTCGGTGGTCGATCTGGGTCGATGGGAACTGGCGGCTCACGTTCGAATTCAAGGACGGCAGTGTCCACGTCCTTGACTACGAGGACTATCACTGATGGCCATGCACAATCCACCTCATCCAGGCGAGTTCATCCGGGCCACCTACATCGAGCCGTTCGATGTGAGCATCCGATCGTTGGCTCACGCATTGGGGGTGTCCCCGTCAACGCTCGCGCGAATCGTAGGCCAGCGAAGCGGAGTAAGCCCGGAGATGGCGCTGCGCTTGTCAAAGGCGCTCGGCCGCTCAGCTGAGAGCTGGTTGGCGATGCAGCACAACTTCGATCTGTTTCAGGCGAAACAGGTGACCGATCTCTCGGGAATTCAGAAGATCGAATTCGATGCCGCCTAGCGATCCGTAGCAGACCGGAGGCGCCGATTCATTCGTGGCGCAAGATGGTGCGGGTTTCTTTTTGTCGTTGGGTGATCGTGGCGACGGTGACCTGACCGACTTTTGGCCCGGAGCGAAGGATGTCGATGTCACGATGCTCGCGACCGTGCGGATCCGATTCGGTCGGCCCGGCCATCTGCTCGAGGATGCTCTCGGTCCGCTTGCGCATTGAGGAGCACTGAGCATGAAGCAGTTTCAGCCGCAGCACGAGCAAGGCCACATGCTCACTGGCGGCTTCGACCACTCCGGGCGCTACGGTCAGCGAAGTGGCCGCCAATGCGACCTTGAGGTCGGACGCCGTGATGCGTCGAATCCGATGGCGTCGGAGGATCGCATTGAGCGTGGACTCCCGGAGGCGGCTGCCACGGATAGGCGTTGGCGCTTTCAGCAGAAGTTCCCAGAGCCACGGTTCATCCGCGGACGGCGCAAGGTCGAGCGCCTGAGGGTAGTAGCGATGAAGCAGCTCGCGGAGGCGGTTCGCGAGTCGACGCTTCTCAGCCTTGAGCTCCTCGGTCGCCCGCACGGCTTCGCGCAGCTGCACGATCAGAGCGGGTTCTGCCGCGAGTCTGCGGAAGCAGTGACGATCAGTGCGCACGGCATCGGCCAACACCCGCGCGTCGCGCCGATCATCCTTCGCTCCCGCCGGGCTGAATCGGTCGCGGAACCGGTCCAACTGCTTCGGATTCAGGCTGAACACGGCGAAGCCGCGCTCCATGAGCGACTCGACCACCGCTCCGCGCGGCACTTCGATCGCCACCGCTACGGTATCGGGTTGACCCTGGCCGACCGATGCCAACCAGTCCCCGAGCCCATGCAACCCGTCTCCCGAGTGGACCACCGAGCGTCGCTCGAGCACCGTGCCGTCGTCCGAGCACACGCAGACCTCATGCGCCGTCGTGGCCCAATCGATGCCTACAAACGTCTTGAACTCTGACTCCATGGTGAACGCTCCTTCTGCGTCGGACCAGCCGCCGTGCCTTGTCTCCCCTGTACAGGCGCTCGAAGCGCAACTCCCCACTGGACGTCCACGGCGGCCGTCTCAGCCGGGGCACAAGTCCCCCCAGGCACTCGAAGTGCAGGGGGCAGTTCGGTGCTCCCGGCTAAGCGGCCCTCGGATGCACGACTCTGCAACTATCCCGCATTCCTATCGAGAAAGGTACAGGGGGAGATACGGGGGCAAGTGTGATGTCGTCAGTGTGCGGTGCGCTTGGGGCCAGCGCTGCCAGCGGGGCGATTCCGCTGCGAGGAGCGAACGTACCTCGCATTGGCCATAGTGAAGACCGCCATCAGCAATCAGCAACCCGATAAGTAACCGGCACAGCAATCAGCAACCCGCCACGGACGCCCTGAACACCGCGACCCCATACTTCCGCACTCCACAGCACTCCAGCACACCCCACGGACACCCGACTCACGTCTTCCTAGACCGCGTGGCGCAGGTTCGAGTCCTGCCGAGGGTACAGAGCTCCGAGCGAGCAATTCTTATGGCGTTTAGCGAATTCGAGATCAAGCTCCAAAAACGCACGTGCAGGCGCTCATGGACAAACGCCGGCCGCCGCCCGAAGTTCGCGATCAGGTCGACCTTATCTACCGCATCGAAAGGCAGACCGTCTCGATAATGCGAGGTCCGCCCAGTATGGCGCCGCCCCGACGAGAAGACCGAGATTGGCGTCGCCAGGGTCACCTATGTGAAGGGTCGCGGCACTTGGAAGGTCTGTTGGATGCGTGCCGACCTGCGCTGGCACCGCTACGATCCGCCGCTCGAGGTCGAGTCCCTCCAGCAATTCGTCGATCTCGTGAAGCAGGACCCGCATGGGGCGTTCTTCGGATAGTTCCCGCTGCGGTTGATCCTCAAAGCAGGCACCTGCGAGCATGAGCTTTGCCCACGGTGAGACCTACGCGGCTACCGGATCAAAGCTCTCTTTGTCGGCCAGCTTCGCGACGGAGGATGGATCGCCAACGCTGCCCGTGCGCGAGCGTCTCGGCGCGGCCGGATCGCGACCGTAGCCGGCTTCAGCCGGCGTCGTTATTGTAGCCCGGCGATGAATCGCCGGGCGATCGGTCGGCCGCACGTTTACCTGCAAGCGAGCCTTAACTTGTCGCCTATGGGATTCTCGCGGGGCCTATCCCCGCGCGCCCACCGGCAGATTGCAACGGTTGTCCAGTAGACCTTTCGTGACCGCTACGAAGATCCGGAAGTGGCGTCCGTACTCACGACCTTCGGAGCAACTCGCGCAGCGGCAAGTCCATCGAGCACTTCGAGCAGCCTGCGCCGCTCAGCTGGAACCAGTGCTGGGTGCGCCGAAGAGCGGAGACGCAGCCATGCTGATAGTTCGTCCACGCGCATTGTCGCGGGCTCAGCATCGGTCACGTTGATCACCGTGCGCTCCCTTGCGAAGACCGCCGCCGGTTCGATCGGCACGTCGGCGAGCGATTGATCCGCGGCAGCGATCGCTTCGCGCAGTGCACGGATCTCATGGCCGAGCCACCGCTGCGGATTGCGCACCGGCCGCCGGCCGATCGAGAACAAGCGCTTGAAAATCGGTCTCCGATCCTTCCAGCGTGCGCCATCGATCTCCACTGGCCCGTCGTGGGCGTTAACGTCGAGGACAGCAAGCCCCCATGGCGCCGCGACGACGTGGTCAGCCGGCAAGAGCCACGAATAGAGCGTGAAGCGAGCCGCGCCGATGCGAGCGCCGCGGCCTTCGGTCGTCGCGAACGCATGCTCCGCGTCTTCGATCGTCGCCCCAAGCGCCTTGGCCAGCGCATCTTCCTGGCGGGGCAGCGCGACCCAGCGGTCAAGAAAGGCGATCCCGGCCCAGCTGATGATCGAGCCCAACACGAGCGCGCCGTAGCCCAGGAAGAGTCGCTCGGGACTGCGGCTGCCGAAGATCAGACCCGCGGTCAGGATCACGAAACCGACGACTGTCAGTTGGATCGCGAGCTTGCGGCGGCGCGACGCGTGCCTGACGTTGACCAGCACTCTGGCTGCAGCCTGTTCGCGCGCGGCTCGCGAACCGCGTTTGCGGCTCATCCGGACCCGAGGGCGTCGGCTTCGGCATCCGCATCGCGCAACGCATCGTCGCCGGCATGTCGGCGAGCCTGGCGCACCCCTTCGGTGATCGCACCGACCAGTCGACGCTCGACGCCGCGCATCGCGACCCGGACCGCCGAGACGATCGCTTCGTCATCCGATCGCCCGTGTCCGATAACGACGGTCCCCCGAACCCCTAAGAGCATGGCGCCGCCGAAACGACGGTAGTCCCAGCGCTTGCGGGCGCGGCCGAAGGCAGGGCGCATCAAGATCCCGCCGATTGCACTGAATGGGTCGCGCCGCGCCTCCTGCTCAAGTGTCTCACGCACGAGGACGCTTATGCCCTCGGCGAACTTGAGTAACACGTTGCCCGTGAAGCCGTCGGTCACCGCGACATCCGCGCCGCCGAGCGGGATATCGCGCCCCTCGAGGTTGCCGACGAAGTTCAGCGTACTCGATTCCAGCAGGGGAAGTGCCGCCTGGACGACCGCGGTGCCTTTGCCGCGCTCTTCGCCGATCGTGACCAGCCCGACCCTCGGCGACTCGATATCAAGAATGCTCTGTGCATAAGCCGCGCCCATCACGCCGAAGAGCAGAAGGTCGACCGGGCGGACCGCGACGTTCGCGCCGATATCGATCAGGGCGCAAGGGTAGTTTCCGGTCGTGGGGAAGGGCCCGACTAGCGCCGGGCGTCGGACGCCTCGGATCCGGCCAAGACCGAAGGCCGCGGCGGTCATCGATGCGCCGGTATTGCCGGCCGTGACAAAGCCGTCCGCCTCACCCGTCCTGAGCAAGCGCGTCCCGACGGAAAGCGAGTTGCCCTCGCTGTTCCTGACCGCCTGCGCGGGAGCAAGCTCGTCCATCGCGATCATCTCAGGCGCATGGACGACCTCGATAGCCAGTCCACTTGTCGAGTGGCGGGCGAGTTCCGCTTCGACAGCATCGGCGCGCCCGACAAGGATGATGCGGGCATCCGTCTCGCGGGCGGCTCGCACCGCGCCATCAACGATGGCGGCCGGAGCATTGTCACCGCCCATGGCGTCGATGGCGATTCGCATGGCGGCGATCATACCATATGCTCAAGCGCGAACGCCCCGCGCCACCACCGAAGGACCGCACCCTTTCCCTAAGCCATGCGTCACGGTGGATGAGGGACGGCTATTCTTGGGGGACGTCGGAGGTCAGCATGTATAGAGTGATGACGTTCCTCATCGCGACGGCCGGACTGGCATGGCTTGGCCAAGCCTTTCTCGGACCTGAACCGCTCGCGCAAGCGTGGCCCATCAGAGCTGAGAACGATTCCATGGCCGATCTTTCGCTCGGGCTCGAAGAATCGACGGCGAATAGCCCGATTCCGCTGGACGGCACGCCGATCACGGATCCGGAGCCGGAGCTCCACCCGCTCTACTTACCCTACGTCTCGGTCGAATTCGATGCGCTCTTGCCGCCGCCGCTGGAGACGCGTTCACTCGGCTGGGTTGGCTCGCTTACGCCGAGCGGGCGCGAAGCATGTCATCCGGCCACGCATGTCCTTTTGGAGCTGCCGGAAGGGACGCGCGGCAATCGGGCAATCGCGGTGCTGCGGCCAATGTACCCAGAGGATCCGGCTATCAATTTCGATCTGTTCGTCGGCGAATATGTGGATGTCGTCGGCGCTTCAGAGCCGGCACCTGCGGCGTGCATCATCACAAGGCAGCAGCTTGCCGTCGGGACGATCACGGCACTCGATCCGCCGCCGCCATAGCATTCTGACCCGCCGGCACTCATTCCGCTCCGGGAAAGCGCACCGTGAGCGCCAAGCTGAAGTCGTTGTACATAGGCGCGGTCGTTCGCAAGATCGGCACCCATTCGGCGCCCTTCGGGATCTCCGTCCCGGTCGGATAGAGGTCAGCCAGGACAGCGGACACATTCCCAAGCGACGCTTCGTTCCAGCGGATGCGCGGTAACGGCTTGTCGTCGGCGGTGAAGAACACGCCTCGCGCCCCGATCTCCATGGACAGGCTCTCTATCTCCGCCACCTCGACGCGTGCGCGCAGATCTTCCCGCAATCGCAGCATCGGGACGTCGATGTCCATCGGCCGCAGGAGGGTCTTCAGGTCGACCGTGCTGAAGCCGAATAGCGTCGGCACCCAGCCTCCGCCGTTTTCGAGAGCCCGGTAGGAGATATCGATATCCACCATCTGTTCCGGCTTGGCGTCGCGTTCGGCACGCGAAAGCCGCGAGCCGAAGGCGTTGGAACCTGCCAGCGGGATCGCCGCTGTCGCCCTCTCGCCTCTGACCCTTGCTTTCAGCGGGAAATGAAAGTCCAGCCTCACGTTCAGCGAGCGCATAAGCGGAAGCAGGTCGGCGACAGCGTTAGCTTGGTCCGTGTTCATAACGCGGAAGGCTTCCTCAGCGCCCGATTCGCCTCTTTCCGACAGATCGTGAACCAATTCGACCAGGTTACTCAGGCTCTCTTCGTCCCACTCAAGATGCGGCAATGGCTCGCCGTTGACCAGCAGATAGAGCCCTTCCTCGCGCGTCGCGACCGTTATGTGCTGGATATTGCTGTCGACAAGCCAATCCACGTAACTCCGGCCGCCCTCGTCGTTTGCGAAATAGCGCACGCGTCCGATCAGCGGCGTGCCGGCCACCCGCTCCCAATATCGATCGACCACCTCGGTCTCGAAGCCGGCGACGCGAGCGATCCTACCGTCGGAACCTACTTCGATGGGAATCGCCGGCAGGTTCAACGGCGAAGCCGCAAGCACTCGGGATAGGTTGTCGATACCTTGTCGCACGCTCGATCCGCCGCTGACATCCGCATCGCAAGCGGCGAGGGATGCGCCGAGAATGCCGAGAGCCATG
>JBCLES010000098.1:0-7372 GCA_038913135.1 Anaerolineae bacterium | reverse complement strand
GCACTTGCGCATCGTCACGGTCGACGGACGAAAGATCGCCCGCTTCAATGTCCACCCGATCCAAAGGCAGCGCCTGCCTTCGATCTCGGCGGAAGCGCCGATTGTCGAAATGCGCAACGTCCGTTCGTCGAGCGGCAAGGAGGAGCTGCGCCCTGTCATACGTACGCGAGTCGAACTGAACGGGAAACGGTGGCCGATCGAGATCACCCTGACCCGCCGAGATCAACTTAGCTTCAGGATGCTCCTGGGCCGTCAGGCAATCCGCAAGCGATTCGTCGTGGACGCTGGCCGCTCTTATACGGACCGACCGCGGGATGGCGGTCGGAATCCGGAATCACCCAAGGAGGAGCCACGGCTATGAAAATCATCATCCTATCGCGTGGCCCATCCCTCTTTTCGACGAGCCGCCTTCGACAAGCAGCGATCGAACGGGGTCATGAGGTCAGGGTCATCGACTACCTCCGCTGCTACATGAACATCACTTCGAGCAAGCCGTCGGTGATCTACGCCGGCGAATCGCTTGTCGCCGACGCCATCATCCCGCGCATCGGCGCAACGTATACGTTCTACGGCGCGGCGGTCGTGCGCCAATTCGAAGTCATGGGCGTGACTACGGCGAACGGGTCACAGGCCATCTCGCGTTCGCGGGACAAGTTGAGGGCTCTTCAGATCCTATCGCATGCCGGAATAGGGTTGCCGGTGACGGGCTTCGCGCATTCGTCGAAGGACATCGACGGCGTCATCGGCTCAGTCGGCGGGCCGCCGCTCATCATCAAGCTGCTCGAAGGGACCCAGGGCGTCGGCGTGGTGCTCGCCGAGACGCGCAAAGCAGCTGAATCTGTAATGGCGGCCTTCAGGCAGCTCGACGCCAACATCCTTGTCCAGGAGTTCATCAAGGAGGCCGGCGGCGAGGACATCCGTGTGCTCGTGATCGGCGGAAAGGCGGTGGCCGCCATGCGCCGGCAAGCCGCCCCTGGCGAGTTTCGCTCGAACCTTCACCGTGGCGGGACGGCCAAGGCGATCAAACTCACGCAGAAGGAGCGCGCGACGGCCGTCAAGGCGGCGCGCCTGCTCGGCCTTAGCGTCGCCGGCGTCGACATGCTGCGATCGGACCGCGGACCGCTCGTGATCGAGGTGAACTCATCGCCGGGATTGGAGGGGATCGAGACCTTCACCGGCATAGACGTCGCGGGCAAGATGATCGAATGGCTCGAGACGGAAAGCGAGTCTAAGTCGGCTCAGAGCGGTCGAGCGCGTCGAAACGTCGACATCTGATACCGCCCGACCTCCCTGGTGAGACGGAGATCCAGGCACCTTGACCCTTAGGACGCGATCGTGCCCATCCGTTACGCCTTCGACAGGCTCTTCCACATCTCCTTGCGAAGCGGCGCCCAAAACTCCCGCAGTGCGCTTGCCCGAGCCGCCCGCGCGGACAAAGCTGCGATCACGGCGACGATCATCACGAAGAATACGAACGGCTCGCGCCTCCACGCCTTCAGCACTGCGATGAACATGTTGAACAGCGACTCGTCGACATCAGCCGTCGGGATCGCTCGGATGGCGTAAGGTATGCCTTCGATCCAACCGGCGATGAAAGCCCAGATCTCGGAGATACCCGTCACGGCCCTCGTCGACGGAAAGTGCTGGCTTACATCTAAGGGCAAGCTGTACAGAAGGGTGATTATCGACCCTGTGAGGAAGAGATAGTACGCTCCACGCCTGATCGCTATCGCCCTACGTCGGGTGCGCATCAGCGAGCGCCCGGGCCATTCTTCGAGTCGTCTCTTGTATGCCGACCAGATCTCCTCGGTCACGCTCTCGACCGAATGCGTGGGCAGTCCGTCTATCTCGAAGTCGACCGGGAGGTTGCCGGGCGAATAGGCGCCCGTACCCTGAGCGATCCGGTAAAAGGTACTGACGTGAATTCGGATCGGCGACACGCGCGGCCTGACGCGACCAAAGAGCCAGTGATATATGATGCGAGGGTCGCGCATCCGCCACGGCGCCCGCTCCGGTGGACCTTCGCACAGCCAATCTATGTCGCGTGGCAAAAATCGATAATAGACCGCAAGCCCTGCCCGCGAGTCGTATAGCATGTCGTATTCGTTTCGCAGAGCTCTGTACTGCGTCCTGACCCCTGGGATGAATTCCAGCCCATATTCCTCAGCATGCTTCATCATCCAATCCAGGGCTACAAGCGACATGCCCTGCTTGACGTAGCCGCCGCCGACGTTCGAATGAACGCCAGGGAACCATACCTGCAGCACCCCGTCGTTCAGCGCATCGTCCTCGGGAACGACCGAAGCGTAGGCGGCGGCCTCCAGGCCATGCTCGCTTATCGCTTTCTGACTTGCGTCGACCTTGGATTCGCGCTTCTCTTTCGACTCATCCTCACCTTCGTCACGGACATCGTCGCGGACCTCGACTCCACCTTCGTCACGGACATCGTCGCGGACCTGGAACCCATCACCGGCGCGATGCTTTGTCCCCGACTCATCCCACAGAAGCGGGTGGAATGTCTGCCGTTCGTCATCGATGGCTAGAGCGTGGCAGGCACGTGTGACAGCCTTCGGGGCGTCCAGATCCGGAAAGGTATAGCGGTAGATCACCCGATTGATGAAGGCCGCAAGCCAGTCGAAGGGTACGCCGACAGCGTCGACCGTGTCCCAGACACCGATGAACGTGATGATCCCGCGCCGAGGCAGACGACTAGTAACGCCGAACTGCCTGGCGGAACTCTTGTCCTTTCCGCCGGCCTCGATCTTCGCGATCACCGAAGCCTGTCCTTCTTGAACAGACTCGGTTTTCAGCGCCGAGTAGTAACGGCAGTAGAACCGGCGGCGTCCGCATTCTGGGCAGATCGGCGGCTCAGCCATGGCAAAGAAGGCCTCGACCATGCGGCTGAGCAACGAGGCGTAGTTTCGTCGATGAGTCTCGTACGCGTCCCCCACGGCGACTCGCAACTGGCGTTCGGGATCTCTTCTGTCGATCCACGGCAGGCTCTCGACGAACCGCTCCCACCAGGGCCGCACTCGACCATCTGAGCGGGGGCACGGCCGATCAATTTCGGGTGCCTGACTTTCGGATCGAGGTTCAACTTTTTCTCTGATCGCGAGCTCGTCCGGGTTCAGGATGCCGCAATCCGCGATCAATCCTGCTAGCGTGCGCACGGTGAATGCGCCTCGGCTGAAACCGAAGAGGAAGATACGATCGCCCGGCTCGTAGATTCGGCAGAGATCTGCGTACAGGACCTTCACGTTGCGCTTCAATCCCATGCCGAGCGCTCCGCCCAGCACCCGGAGGAATCGGATGGAACTCGTCCCGACGCCGTCGTCGTAGAATGTCACGTGCGGAACAAGGGCTGTGGCGCCATCGTCTACTGAACCCTCGGTGCTGAACGGTCGGTCGCGACCGCGGTTCAGATCGATCGCCTCGAAAAGCTTGAAGACGTTGGATCCGCGATTCTTGACAGCCGTGTTACCCGTACCGTCAGAACAGATGACGATGTTCTTGCCAGCCATTCGCTTCCTCCTCTATCGTCGTCGATCACACGCCCTTGCACAGCGCCAGGTTGTCGCCACAATACCGTCGCCGCACAGCCTTCGCCGATCCGGAACAATAATCCCACCCGTTCCAACGGGCGATTTCAGCGGGATCGGTGGCCTGTCGTTATCGCGGAGCCGCAAGAAGAAAGCCGAGCCGGCGTAGTCAGTAGCCCCGTTCGGAATCAAACGTTTGTGCGGTTGTTGGTAAGAGGTACGGGAGAGGCGCTTGTCAAACAGATTCGGAGTTTCGAGCGACCACATAACCGCGCCCTCGTGGCCCCGAGCCGACGCACTCTTCGGCGACGTATCGATACGGATCGCCCTTGCCGTCTTTGTCCTCCTCCTCTACGGACCCAGCCTGCGCTACGGCCTCATTTGGGATGATCCGGAGTGGTTCGCGCGCGTCGCAGGCGCCCGAGGCGCATCCGCCTTTCAAGCGCTTGACGGTTATGGCTTCTTCCGGCCGTTGACCGTCCTGTGGCACGGCGCCTTTGTGCTGTCCGATGGGCGGGTGCTCGACGTGCCTCTACACGCGACGCAGGTTATGTGGCACTTGGGCTCGACGCTCATGGTGCACGCGCTCGCCCGCCGCTGGCTCCCGAGTCGAACCGGAGCAGGGGTGGCGGCTCCGCTCTTCGCCGCCCTGCCTTTCGCGCAACAGAGTGTGGCATGGGCTGGAGCGCACCAGCCGCCTGCCCTGTTCTCCACGTTGCTCGCGCTTGCGCTCTGGAGTCGCCATGTCGAGCGACGAAGCGCAAGAGCCGAGAGGTTAGGCGATAATCCGGCTCTCCGGCTCGGATCGATCGCGGCTTACGTAGTCGCGCTCGGCCTTCATGAATCCGCGGCGCCGCTGTCGATCGCGATCTGGTTTGCGGAGTTAAGACCGGCTGCCGGTACAGTGCCGCGTCGGATCGCGGCTTCGCTTTCACAGCCCATTACGACAATCGCTCTGCGCCCCCCACCCCATGTCGCCCTCGCCCTCCTGTTCGTCGCCTGGCGCGCGACTCTCCCCCTTTCGAGCTCCTACGTCGGTGGCGCCGATTTCGACATCCGCTCGCTCGGCATGCTCCTTCAGCCAATAGCGTGGCCGGTCATGCGTGCGCTGGCGCTGTTACCGCCAATAGATCGGGTCGCGCGCGATGCAGCCGAGTTCACGACCGCCGCCGCAGTCGTCGTGGTCTCGATCAGCGTGTGGATCGCGCTCACTATCGCGGTCGCGCGCCTTGGCCGGCCCCGCCTCGCGCTGTGGGCCGGAGTCTGGATTGGCCTTTCGATCTTCTCAGCGTGGTTCGGGCTTTCGTGGAGCTACCTTCGCCACGCACCTAGGCTCGGCTATACGGCCTCGGTCGGGGTCGCCCTGCTTTGGGGCGCCTTGGCCGGTGGTTTGCTCGACCCTTCGCGCTCGCTCGCGCAGTCGCGGTCCGAACCGGATTCCGCGCCCAGTTCGGAGCGACGGTTCCAGCGCGATCTTCTAGCCTCACCGCAGTGGCGCCAGGCCGCTCGAGCGGCGACAGCCATTACGACGGCGGCTCTCTTGACGCTCTGCGCGGCGGATACGTTCGCACTCAATCGCATGCATGCGGCGGCGGCGGCCGTAGTCGATCAAGCGACGACGGCGATCGCGCAAAACGACGCGCTCTTCATAAACCTGCCCGATCGAATACTCCACCGCCGGCCGCCCTATCCGCTCGGCGATTGGGATGTCATCGCCCTGCCGGTTGCGCTCGACGTCGGCAACTTCGCCCGGGCGCGCTTCGGCCGGCTCGCACCCATCGGATCGGAAGTCTCTCGCTTCGCGCCGGCCAACGGTTTTGACCAGCGCGAGGCGCTTCCGTGGTGGGTCGACCACCGCGGCGAGGCGGCGAGCGCTGAGGAGATCGCGGCTCTTGCGCTCGACGGACGGGCCGTTTTCTCGACCTCATGGAGCGACACGCGGCCCGATACCCGATTCGTTGGGCGGCTTCTGGCACCGTCGGCCTCGGAGTTGGAGACGGCCGAAGCGCATTGGGCGCCGGCTGACGGGTTCCTGGCTACGGGTTTCGGGGCGGGCGCCCGCGCCGGATCGGCCCATTGGCCGGTTCTGGCTGGGAGCGACAATGGCCCAGGGAGCACTTCCGGGGGCACTTCCGGGCACGCTCTCGCGCGGGCTTCCGCGATCGCGCCAAGTTCCGCTGCGCTCGGCGAGATCCAACTTCGAGGTGCAGCAATGGGTGGCGCCTCGCTTTCGAGCGTCGCGGCATTCCGCCCCTGGCATACACACTTGTGGCTGCTGGTGGAGCGACGAAATGATGCTCCCCCACCGGACGTGACGGCCTTCGTCCATCTCTTCGATGCCCAAGGCGCACTGATTCACACCGCCGACGGCGATGCGTGGGACGGACTCCTGCCGCCTTCGGCGTGGCCGGTAGGCGCGTTGATTGTCGACGTGCGCGACCTCGGTCCGATCGGCCTCGGCAGTGGCGATATCCGCATCGGCTTCTACAAGCGTGGCGGAGAGCGATTGCCGGCATTCCTCGGCGGCCTGGATGGGCAACGCGCGCCGGAAGATGCGGTGCGCATAGAGTTTCAGGGCAGTCCAGGCCACGATAGTTAGCGTGCAGAAGGCGGTTAGGGCATATCGAGAATGCAGCGCGGCAGGGGTGTGTCGGTCCTATGGCTAATACCGACCAACGCGTGCTCCCGGCCGGCCTGCTTCACGCTACAACCGCGCCAGACGCAAGCCGTCAACGCGCCCGAAATGGTTCACGTTTCTCGTCAAGAGAATACCGTCGCGCTTGAGCACGATTCCCGCAATCAAGCTGTCGGCCATCCCTATAGGCTCGCCGCGGGCGGCGAGCGTGCGACGGACCATCGCCGCGAAGTCCGCCGCGCCGTCATCCAGAGGAAGCGCTGGAATGGCGGCGAGCAGTCCCTCGATTGCAATCCGCTGTCGATCCCGCGTGGCACCAGCGAGCAGCTCGAACCTAGAGACGACTGTCGTGCGCAAGTGCGACGTGGTCAGCTCCAGTGCGACACGATCGGCTGTGTCACCCACGCCCGCCAGGTAATCGATGAGCACGTCGGTGTCCGCGATGATCATCGCCAGGACTCTCGCAAAGCGGCCGCTTCGTCCCGAAGCGCCTTCGTCTCCTCCTCATCGAGCACGCCCTTGAGTGCCAATGCGGCTTCCCTTGCGGCGGTCGACTCTTCGTTGTGGGTGAGGTAGTGTTCGATGGCTTCCGCGATTAGGTTGGAGAAGCCCTTTTCACCGCGGCGCGCTGCAATCTCAAGGAGTCGCGCCCGATGGCCGTCCTGCATTTCGATTGTCGTTCGCACGGCAATCCTCCCAAACGCGATCTTACATGCATGTGCATGCATTTGCCAAGCTTCACGTTTGGCATATCGAGCTGGACTCGACCACGGCGCTCCCTCACGCGCTCGCCTTGCTTAGTACCGTTTTGCTATTCTGGCGACACAGCGTCCACCTCCGCCATGCTCCACCGTGCGAGCCGCCCTCCAATACTGATCGCGCCACGATCCAGAAGGCTAAAGCCGACGCCGATGACGGCGCCGACGCCAAAGGCGAAGATCGAAGCGATCACGATGTAAGGTATGAAGGCAATCAGGCCGGAGGCTAGCTCGCTCATCGACAATTGGGCCATGAATCCTGCCTGTCCGGTGATTCTGATACCACCGAAGAAATTGATCAGGTACAGGACAACTAGGGCGGCGAAGAAAACCGTGCCGTTGAGTCCTCCCCATTTGATCGCCATCATCGAGCCGTTACTCGTTCCGCGCTCAGTCGACGACTTCGACCTGGCCCCATCCAGAGCCCGCCTCGTCGTCCA
>JBCLES010000097.1:0-7407 GCA_038913135.1 Anaerolineae bacterium | reverse complement strand
GTCCATTCCGGCGGCTCCCGATTGGTCCGCGACCGGCCGGGCGACGACGATAGTGCGATGGCTGTTGCCCCACGGCGGATAGCAGGTTACCAGCGTCAACCGTTCGTCGGGAGTCTTTCCGATCCAGCGGGCGTTTTCCTCGCGCTGGGCGAGCGGCACGCCCTCTTCTTGGACGATGAAGTTCATCTCGACCTCGTACGTCCGAATCTCTCCGTCGGCTTCGAGCATCACCCTATCGCCGGGTTCGAGCAAGTGCAATTCGCCGAACACGGCGCCGTCGATGTTATTGTGACCGGAGATCACGGTATTGCCCGGAACGCCGACCGCGGCCGATCCGCGGTGGAAGCCGGCGGCGTGCCGTGCGGTTTGCCAAACACTCGTTAGCGTGTCGTTGTCCACAAGCGCTATGTCCCATCCGATTTCCACGACACGTCGATCCAGCTTCAGTGAAGGGATAATAATGCGCTCGGGCTTGGCGGCAGCGTTGGCCGGCCCCGTCGACTCGGGCAAGGGGGACGACTCCGGCCGCGAAGTCGTTGCCGTTCCGGTACTCGTGTTTGGCGACAGGGTCCCGGAGGACGTTGCTGAAGTCGCCGGCCCCGTGACTGCGTCCGGGCTGCCTTCAGCGGGACTGGTATCGCCGGCATCTGTGGTCGTGGGCGTCGCGTACCGGTAGCGTGGCCTACGAAGGACTGAGATCGGTAGATAGCGTACTTGGGGCGCGACGCGCCATGGGATGAAGGATGGCGCGATGGTCTCCGAAATGGCCGGATCCGAACTCAAGGTCGGACCCAGGTCAGCGTCGAACGCGGAATCGGCGCCGCCATCGAAGTCGGTGATCATGCCGGGGTAGGGCTCGGAGTCGGAGTCCGTTTCGATATCCGCCTCGGCCGCAGCGGACGGGTCTTCGGCGCGCACCGATGACTCGAAGCTCGGCGCCGTCGCGCGCTGCTCGAGAAGCTGAACGCGCAGAGCGCGAGCGGCTTGGACTCCGATCCCAATTAGAACGAGGACGAGACCGAAGCCGATCAGCACCGTGCTGGTGCGCCGGAGCGCGGCGTTCAGAGCGCGGCGGATCATCTTATCGACTCAGACCGCGCGATGGGCGAAGGCGGCCGAACGACATCGAAGGGCGGCCAAACGGAGCGCCGTCATGCTGACGGCCTCTCAAGCGGCGAGCGGCTGGCGACGCCTACACGGCGCGGAAAGTCATCCGGCGTAGTACGGACCTTGTCGACGACGACTAGGTGGCGTGTGCGCTCAAGGCCGGGCAGGTTGTAAGGCATGACGTCGACCACACGGCCTCCGAGCGCTTCGAGCGCCGGCGCCGCCGCCTCGACCTCGGCCCTTGCGTCGGCGCCTTTGAGCGCGACAAGTCGACCTCCCTCCACGAGGAGCGGCAGAGCATATTCGACGAGAGTGCTCAGCCGGGCGACGGCACGGACGGTGACGGCATCGTACCGGCCCCGATGCGCCGGGTCGCGCCCGAGCGCCTCTACCCGGGCCTGAACCACGGTTACATTGTCGAGGTCCAGCACGGCGGCGACGTGACGGAGGAAGTCGGCCACCTTGCCGCCGGACTCGACAAGCGTCACCTGCCAATTAGGCCGGACGATGGCAAGCGGGACACCTGGCAGGCCGGCACCGGAGCCGATGTCCAGGAGTGAGAAGGCCGGCCGATCCGCATGTTCAGCGTCGCGCGAGGAAGTTTCGGAGCCATGCTCGGCCACGGAGTCGACTCTGCGCTCGCCGACCGCCTCCGGCAGCGCCCGCAGCGAGATGAGGGAGTCGACCAAGTGTTGCACGGCGATCTCATCGGGACGCGTGAGGCGGGAGAGGTTGTCCCGAGCGTTCCGGACGACCAACTCGGCCGCCCAGCGCTCCATCGCGCGGACGGCTTCGGGTGGCAGGTCGATGCCCTCCTTGTGCGCGAGCCGCGTCAGGAGAGCTGAATTCAGCGCACACAGCTTGTCCGGGCTTTCCATGGCTTGGTATACTGCCACCCCGTTCGCGCACCTTGTGCGGCCCGATCGATCGATCCGCCATTGTAGCGCACCGGAGTTTGCGCACGCCGACGTCGCCGGCGGATGCCGATGCCCTAGGAGCACGCCTTGGACCGTCTGACTCAAGTTCCGGCCATGGGCGACTCGCTTTCGCGTCCACTGGACGAAGTCGATCCAGAAATCGCGGCTGCGATCGCGAATGAGGAGGTCCGCCAGCACGAGGGGATCGAACTCATCGCCTCAGAAAACTACACAAGCCACGCCGTCCGGGAAGCCACCGGCTCGGTCCTGACGAACAAGTACGCCGAAGGCCTGCCCGGCCGACGTTACTACGGCGGCTGTGAATGGATCGACGTCGTGGAGAACCTGGCGCGCGATCGCGCCGTCGAATTGTTCGGGGCCGATCACGCCAACGTGCAACCTCACTCCGGCTCAGGCGCCAACATGGCAGCCTATCGCGCGCTTCTCAAGCCCGGCGACATGATCCTTGCCATGCGGCTCGATCAGGGCGGCCATCTCACCCACGGCAGCCCGGTCAACTTCAGCGGCAGCGACTACACGGTGGTCGCTTACGGCGTCGATCGCGAAACCGAGATGATCGACTACGACGCTCTCGCGCAGATGGCCGAAGAGTACCGACCGTCGATGATCCTCGGCGGCGCGACAGCTTACTCGCGTCTGATCGATTTCGATCGAATGGCCGAGATCGCCCGCGCGGTAGGGGCGCGCCTGCTTATCGACATGGCGCACATCGCGGGCCTTGTCGCGGCCAGGCTGCACCCGGATCCCATCCCGGTCGCCGACATTGTGACATCGACCACCCATAAGACTCTGCGCGGCCCGCGCGGCGGGCTCATTCTGTGCAAGGAAGAGCACGCTAGCACAGTCGACAAAATGGTCTTCCCGCATCTCCAGGGAGGCCCTCTTGAGCATGTGATCGCCGGCAAGGCCGTCGCTTTCCTCGAAGCGCTGCAGCCGGGCTTCGCTGCCTATCAGCAGCGGATCATAGACAATGCACAATCTCTTGCGGACGCACTGACCAGCCACGGCTTGCGGATCGTCTCAGGTGGGACCGACAACCACATGCTGCTAGTCGACCTTCGGCCGAAGGGGATCACCGGCAAGGCGGCCGAAGCGGTGCTTGACAGTGCGGCGATCACTACGAACAAGAACATGATCCCCTTCGATCCCGCGAAGCCGTTTGTCACGAGCGGCCTCCGCTTGGGAACGCCGGCCGTCACGACTCGGGGCTTCGACCAAGTAGACATGCGCCGCGTGGCGGGTTGGATCAACACCGTGCTCGACTCACCCGAGGATCAGGCGGTCGTGGCGCGGGTGCGCGCGGAGGTCGTCGAGATGGCGTCGGGGTTCCCGGTGCCGTAGGGGCAGGCCTATGTGCCTGCCCCTACCTCACAACCACCGATACGTCCACGTTGACCGGCGGATCCAACGTCGCGGGGCCGCCCCTACGGTAGGCACATAGGCCTGCCCCTACTCCACAACCACCGATACGTCCGCGACTACTGGCGGATCCAACGTGATGTGCCCGCCGTTGGCCACTACGGCCGTCAAGGTGTGCTCACCCGGAGTGAGTTCGATGTCCTTGCAGCCCGAACCGTCGCCCATGTGCACGTAGCGCGGCTCGACATCGGCCGGGATGGCGTTGCCCGAGGCGGCGTAAAGAGTGCGCTCGTCCTCGGTGAGATCGACCAGAATGTGGTGATGGCCTGATCCCTCGACGATCTCGCCTTTGGGCTCAATCGCGATGTTGGTGGATTCGAGGCAGACATTCACCGGGCTGGCGACGACATCGCCGTCGCTGAGGTTTGAAAAGACGACGCTTGGCATGTCCTCCGGCGCGCCGGCGCTGTCACACGCTGCCACCGCAAACGCTGCGCCGACCATCACGAATGCAACAATCCCACGAATCGAAATCTTGTGAAGCATTGAGGCTCTCCTCCTGGTTCACGAGCGGAATGACGATTGGTCGCGAAGATGATGCAACCAACTAGCGAAGAAGTCGCCTTTTCGTCGAACATTTGCTGACCTGTCGGCGGCAGACCGCGCCCCGGATTCCTTCGCGATTCGAACGGTCGGATTGCGCGTTCCAGCAGCGCTCTTGATCAGCCGGCGCGGGATAGCGCCAGCAAAGCGACTGTGTAGACGAAGCCGATCGCGACCGGAATCTCCGATCTTGACACCAGGGAGCCCTTGGCTCGATCTGGGACGAAGCGGAGGGCGAACCGCGGGAAGGCGACGATAGCGAGCGGGAGAAGTTGGAGCGGTACGGCCCCGACGATCAGGGAGATCGCGACCGTGAGCATGGTGGCTGCGGTCGCAGCACGGAGCAGGAAGCGGGTCGGGCCGCGACCGATCGCTGTCGCGAGGTTCGAGTCAGTCCGTGAATCGACCTCGAAGTCTCTGACCTGTTGGGCAAGCTGGCCGGTCAAGGACCCTAGGAAGTTGATTGCTACAAGGGCGGAGTCCGCCCGCACCCAACCAGTTCCGATCAGAAGGACCATTACCGCATACGGATAACTTTGGACGAAAACAGCGTGCGTCAGCAAGTCGATGCCCGGCCGGCTCTTCAGCCTGAGCGGCGGCGACGAATAGCCCCATGCGACGGCGAGAAATAACGCGAGCGAAGCGAGGCCGGCGATGCTAAAGGCAGAGAATACGGCGACGAGGAATCCGAGGACGAGGCACATCGCGATCGTCGTCGTCCGGCGCGAGACAGAGCTGTACACAAATGGATTGGTGAGCGACTTCCGTGCGTCGTATGCATCGTACGGCGCGTCGAAGTAGTCGTTCAGGGCGTAGGCGAAGGCGTACATCGCCGTGATGGCAAGCACGAGCAGAAGGGATGAGGGTTCGACCAGATCGTGAACGATCAAGGGCAGTGAAGCGACGATCAGCGCGACACCCCACGCATCCATGCGATGGTGCATCGCGGTGAACACCGTCAGTTTGCGAGACCGCTTCGGGCTAAGTTCGAACGGGGTGCGCGCGACCGCGTCCTGCAAGATTTCCGTCAATGCGTTCTCCTCTAGCAAAGGCAGCGGCACAACTATGCATCCGTTTTCGGTGGATGAGCCAACCCGCGGGGGTCGACTGCATCTCGGAGATGTTCGACTCCGTCGCTTGGTGCCAAGGTCCGCGGATACTTGAAGGGCGCCGAGCAGCCTCGTATAATGCTGCACTTCAGTTTTGGGCGGTTAGCTCAGCTGGCTAGAGCGCCACGTTGACATCGTGGAGGTCACAAGTTCAAGTCTTGTACCGCCCACTGTACGGTGCCCGCATCATGGCGCCGGAGCAACAACAACACCGATCAGCACCGCCAATTCGGCCGGACGATCCGATTACATCACAGGGTCGAGCGGCCGCGGTGATCGATCGGCACATACGAACATCGGCTACGACGAGGAACGCGTCGGCGCATCACGGGCGACAGAGAGCAGAGGTCTAGGGCTGAAAGCCTCCGCCGCCACGGACACGCCGGACACCGCCTCTGAGCCGGCGACCCAAAGGTCGAGTCGCGCATCGCGGAAGGATGCGCTGTTCACCGAGTAGGCTCGCCCGGGTGGCTCCGTTAGACGCCTCACCGAGATCGCGATCGGCCTGAAGTTCGACACCTGAAGTTCGACACCTGAAGTTCGACAGATGTGACTCAGCAGTTGTAACTAAACAACTGTCACTCAGCATCTGTCACTCAGCAACTGTCACTTTGAGGGCCGTCGCGGTGAAGACGGGTGGAATCGCGAGGATCCCTCGCCCTGTCAAGGGTGAGGATTTTTTGTTTGTACTAGTCTGACGCCAGGACCGCTCAGGTGCTGGCCATCCGATCCGCGTCGGACCTCGAACGTCGCGGCGAGTGCCGTGGAGGAAGAACATGGCGAATGAAGAGAAGGCTGTCGGGCACGGGCCCTTCGACGACGCTGCTCGCGTGGGCGACGGGGCCAACGTGAGCGGCGGGACGACGAACCAGACCCTATCCGAGCAGGACAAACTCTATCGCCTCAGGCACTCGATGGCGCACGTAATGGCGCAGGCCGTCCTCGAGCGCTTTCCGAAGGCGAAGATCGGCATCGGGCCGCCGATCGAAAACGGCTTCTACTACGACTTCGACTTAGGTCCGGGGCAGGACGGTAAGCCGCGCACCTTCGCGCCCGAGGATCTCGAAGCGATCGAAGTGCGGATGAAGGCGATCATAGAAGGCCGACATCCTTTCGCGGTACGCGAAGTGTCGGCGGACGAGGCGCGCGAACTCTTCGCGGATCAACCGTACAAGCTGCAGCTGATCGACGGCCTGGCGGCCGGAGGTATCGACGAATACGGCGAGGCGACCGGCAAGGCTGCACCGATCACCGTCTATTCTCAAGAGAGCTTCACGGATCTTTGCCGCGGACCGCATGTCCAACACACCGGCTATCTGAAATCCAACGCCTTCAAGCTGACCAGCACTTCTGGCGCTTATTGGCGCGGCAGCGAAAAGAATCCGATGCTCCAGCGCATCTACGGCACCGCGTGGAAGCGTAGGGAGGATCTGGAGGCATACCTTGCCCACCTCGAGGAGGTGGAGAAACGGGATCATAGGCGGCTTGGGACCGAACTCGACCTGTTCAGCACGTCGCCGGATTGGGTAGGCGGCGGGCTCGTGTTGTGGCATCCGAACGGCGCGCTCATTCGCCACCTGATCGAGGAGTTCGCGAAGAACCGGCACCTAGAGGGCGGCTACAGCTTCGCATATACCCCGCATATCGGGCGCGCCGAGCTGTGGGAGACGAGCGGGCATCTCGACTTCTATGCCGACGGCATGTATCCGCCGTTCGAGATGGATGGGCACGAATACTACCTGAAGCCGATGAACTGTCCTTTCCACGTTCAGATCTTCAAGAGTCGGCGCCGCAGTTATCGGGAGCTCCCGTTCAAGCTGGCCGAGTGGGGTACGGTTTATCGGTACGAACGATCCGGCACCCTTCACGGCATGCTGCGCGTGCGCGGCTTCACCCAGGATGATGCGCACATCTTCGTCGCTCCGGAGGATGTGGTCGATGCCATCGCGGAAGTCTTGGATTTCAGCCTTGATCTACTCGGCGCCTTCGGCTTCGGCGACGTTAAGGTCAACATCTCCACCCGGCCCGAGGAGAAGTATGTCGGCGCCCTAGAGGATTGGGATCAGGCCACCAGAGCCTTGATACAGGCTGTCGAGGGCCGCGGCATCGGGTATGAAGTCAAGGAGGGCGACGGCGCTTTCTACGGCCCGAAGATCGACATCGACGTTCACGACGCGCTAGGGCGCGCGTGGCAGCTTTCGACCATCCAATTCGACTTCAACCCGCCGGAACGGTTCGACCTGACGTACACGGACGCCAACGGCGAGCACAAGCGGCCTTACATGATCCAC
>JBCLES010000096.1:0-7465 GCA_038913135.1 Anaerolineae bacterium | reverse complement strand
GCGGCCGAGATTTTTTCGGCCGATTTCGTGCCGGCAGTGAGGGCTACTTCGACGGTGATGCGATGACCGCTTGAGACCGCCCGCGCATTCCGAGACAGCGAGATCCTGACGAGCGCAATGAGGGCTTGGCGCCTCGTATCGTCCGACGGTGGGCGCAACTGACGGCCTGCCGCCGGAACCGTCGGGCTCGATGCCCAGGCGAGGCGAGACGCAGCGACTACGAATTTGACGCAGTCCACATCCCCTCCTACAATGGCGTAGGTGCGCGCGCATCTCTCACTCGACCGCGCGCGCGATGCGCGTGCGGCCCATGACCCAGGAGGATGCTGTGACGGAGCCCGTGTCTCGATTCGGCGCGAAGTGCGCCACCTTGGCCCTTGTCTGTGTGGCGCTCATCGGCGTTGGCTGCCGTGGGGAACCGGCACCGCCTTCCGCTGGGCTCGACCCGGCCAGTCCCCGATTGCCGGCAGCCACGGTTCCCCTCCAATCCGCAGAGGTACCGCCCCCAGGAGATGACGAGCCGATTGTCGCGCATACGCATGGCCTCGGCTTCACACCCGACGGATCTACGCTTCGCGTCGCGACCCACCACGGGCTGCGCATCTACAGCGATGGTAGGTGGTCCACGCCGGAGGTGCAGATCAACGACTACATGGGCTATAGCGCGACAGACTCCGGCTTCTACAGCAGCGGCCATCCGGGCGACGCATCCCGGATCAACCCGCTTGGGTTGGTCGCCAGTTCGGACGGGGGCGTCAACCTGAGGACACTCGGTTTCGAAGGGGAGAGCGACTTTCATGTAATGGGTGCCGGATACCGGAGCCACGTGATCTACGTTTATAACCCGACAGCGAATTCGCAAATCGGTCCCGGGATTCATTACAGCATTGACGAGGGACGGACCTGGACGAACGCCGCGGCGACGGGACTGCCGCCCCAACCCGCGACCCTGGCGGTTCATCCGGACAACCCTTCGGTAGTCGCGGTCGGTACGGACTCGGGGTTGTTCCTTTCGCGTGACAGCGGGCAGTCGTTCGCGTCAGTCGGGAGCGTGGGGCCCGTGACCGCGGTTGCCTTTGCGCCGGACGACGCAGCGTTACTCTTCGGATTTCGGAATCTGTGGCGGTCTTCGGATTGGATCCGTGTCGAACCACTGGCCACCGCGCCGCCCATCGGCGGTGATGATGCAATGGCCGTCATAGCCTCCGCGCCCGGCGGAACCGACAAGATAGCCGTTGCCCTCGTCAAGGGCGACATCTACTTGACAGAGAACGGAGGCGCGGCCTGGCAACGCATTGCTCGTGGCGGGTCCTGAGTGCGGTGGCTAGCGCCCCGGCGCGCTGTTGTCGCCATCGCCATGATCGCGCCGGCCCTCGTGTGGCTTGGGCTCCAGGTGGGTGGAAGGCTCGATCGGCGGGGTGGCGTCACAGGAGTCGTCGTCCATCCGGCCTCACCTGCGACGGTGTATGCGTCTGGGGACGGCATCTGAGCATGGACTGATTCTGAGGATGGAATCCGGCGGGCGGTTTGTCCGCCATGGGTGACGTTCTTGATCTCGAAATCGACCCGGATACCCCCACGCGGATCTTTGCCGCCACGCGGACTGGAATGTTCCGCTCCGAGGACGCAGGCGAGACCTGGGCGGCGGCGGGTCAGGGGCTGCCGTCGGACGCCTTCACTATCGTGGCTCAACATCCCGCGGAGCGTGCCCGTCTCTACGCCGTGAGTTCCAGCAGCGGATTGTTCCGGTCGGACGACGGGGCCGAAAGCTGGCGAAGGGTGCCGTAGGGAAGCGCCAGGGCAGAGCCCCATCGGTGCTTTGGCCTACGTCCGCCATGTGATCAGCCTCGCCATTCTCTGTGCGGCTGGATCAAGCCTGGCCGCCTATTGTTCAACTCTCCAGGTCGGCTAAAATGACCTACTACCCTGTAGGACGATTGCTTAGGAGTCGTCGATGTCCGAAGACGAGTTGGATGGGCTACTTGGCGAGCTTCAGCGTGACGTCATGAGGGTCGCATGGTCACGTGGGACAGTCAGCGTTCGTGACGTGTATGAGGAATTGGCCGCAAGCCGGCCTCTCGCGTACAACACTGTCTTGACCGTCATGACCCGGCTTGCGGATAAGGGGATTCTCGAGCGGGAGCATCGGGGGCAAGCTCATTTCTACCGTGCCGCTCAGCGCGGGCAGCGGGGCTTCCTGCGTGAACACGTCCGAAGATCGATCCGGGATCTCCTGGAGCGCCACGGCGATCTGGCGGTCGCCGAATTCGTGGACGAGCTCTGCGCTGGCGATGCCGAGAAGCTCGCGAGTCTTGAGGCTCGACTAGCCAAGCGCCGGGGAGAGGAAGAGGACACATGAGCGGCCGCAACGCATTCTGGGCGCTCGTAGCGGCTGGGACGGCCTTCCTGGTTCTACTCGTCATGACGATCATGCGTATCCTGGACGGCGGCATTGGGGTGCCCGCGGGATACATCCTGACCAGGTGTGGACAGACCGTCGGGGCTCTCTACACCGGTGAGCCGCGCGCGTTGCCGGCAGTGGCCCTTCTATCGGTACTTGGTGCCGGCAGCGCAGCGGGCGTTCTGGCCGCACTTCGCATGACGTGGATCACTCGCTCCGCCCTACAGCCGGCGATGCGCCGAATCCGAGCACCGGAGCCCGCGCTCGCCGCAGTTGCAGCCGAGGTCGGGCTCGGGGACCTCCTGGTAGTCAGCGACGCGCCGGGTGTGTTCTCCTTCTGTTACGGGCTCCTGCGGCCACGCGTGTGCGTCAGCAGCCAGCTCATAGCTACGCTTGAGACCGACGAGATCCGAGCGTTGTTAGCACACGAACACCATCACCTACAGAGACGAGACCCCCTGAAGAGCCTGATCGCCGAGACCGTCGCCGCGACGGCATTCGCTCTCCCTCTCATGCCGACGCTACACCGAGCATACCGCGTGAGGCGCGAGATCGACGCGGATCGTGCGGCGATTGCGGCCGTTGGGTATCTTCCCCTCGTCACCGCCCTTAGAAAAACACTGTCTCATCCGGGCCGCCTGGCCTTGAATGGCAGCGCAGCTGTCGGCGGTCTCGATTCAAGTGGGGCGCGACTTTCGTGTCTCCTCGACCCCGAGACCGCGCCCCCCGTGGGCGGCGGCCACCGTGCCCTCGCCTCCTTTCTGATCGTCGGCCTGCTCCTTGTCGGTCCGGCACTCGCCCCGGCTCCGCGACTGCTCGCGCCGGCGGAGATGGCGTTGATGTCGCGCGAGCCGTGTGCACCGATGATGCAAGGCTGCGGCGCCGAAATGGCCGCAATGTCCTGCTGTTTCTTGCCGATACTTGATCCTCGCTCGGTTCGGGTCGCAGGTTCGCGTCAACAAGGTCCGTAGTCGACCGGTGATCACGGGGCAGTCGAGGCATCCGGCGGCACCAACTGCAATTGTAACGCCTGGTCCGCCTGGAAGGCTCGTTCGCGGGTGGTGTTGACCCGCTCTCACGGACTGCGGGTAATTGGGGATCTCACGCTGTCAATGCGTCCCCAACACGACCGTTTTGTGGACGCTTTTCGAGTCGTCCATTGTCTGGTGCTTCCTCGCTCATATGATACACCTCCCTGGTGCTTGTCGGAGGCCCCGATCTCGGGTATAGGCATAAGCTCGTCCAGGCGGAATCATGCGGCTTTCTCTGCCCGTGCGGATTGGCGGGGCCTGGAGGGAGGATCGAGGTGATCGAGGAGCCACTCGACGAGGTCGTCGTGTGATTGTCCCGAGAAGCGCTCGGCCGCCGATGGCCTGCGTGAACGGCAGGACCCTGCCGAACTGCTGCCACTCGATCTCGCGTGTGCGGCCCAGTAAGATAGTTGTCGTGACGAACAAGCCCGGCGCGTGCCGACACTCAGGTGTCGGCACGCGGAGCTACGTCTGGATCTCCGAGAGGCCTCTGGTCTAGCGGTGTCATCTCACGACGAGGCTGGCGCCCTTCTAGCTTGGATCGCCACTCGCCTTGCAGTCCGAGAACGTTCCGTGGGCTTCGCCTCTGAAGTCCGCAAAGGACAAAGCGCCCGAAAGCTGTATTGTTAAGAAGACTTAATGCTCGAGAGAGAGGTGGGGGGGGGGGTATACTGCCGGTTACAGGCGCGAGCGTCGATACTGCGAATTGGAGTCGGACTGGGGCAACTGGACGACGTTGTGACAATGCCCGGACTAAGGCGCTACTGCAGATGGGGGATCGCACATGCGACGCAAAACCATACCGAGCATTTTCGCAGTGTTATTCTGTTCTGCGGCGACTCTATCTGGATGCAGCAGCAGTTCGGGTTATGACAACTTTTGGGAAGTTGAGTATCCTGGGAATATTCGAGTCCGCAGTTTCCAGACTTATGGTGGCTGGTCGGGACCCCTCGACAACTCGATCGCCGATGTCGATGCAACAAACGTTAAGATTGATCGCATCGCCCTACAGGATCCTGCGTCTTCAAGAATCTATGGCCGTCTCAACAGTACGAGAAGTATACCCGCCGTTGCCTATACGATCCCATATAAGAATTCGTTTACACCTTGTGCGGCGTGGAGAATCAACAATTTGACCGGTTCCAAGGAGCCATACGATACTCTATACTGCGATCGTGACATGAAAATTCCGCTCATCAAGATCACATTGCTCAAGAACATGTATGAAATAGATCAGCGTTTTATGAACATGAGCACTCGCCCAAGGTTTCAACAGTACGTGCTAACTCACGAATTGATGCACGCACTGGGTTTCTATGTGCATGATCCGGGAACGGCATCGGAAGCGTCCACTCTCGACGTACACCCAAGGCAATGGAGGATGATGCTATCGTCGCACGACACGGCAGCTATCAATTCAGTGTATCCGACACCATTTCCGTAGTAGAGGGAGTAACTCAATGCGCTCGAGCGGTCTCTGGTCAGTACTTGCCCTCACCGTCTCCATTCCAGTGGCTGTTTGGTTTCTGCTGGACTTGTCGGGTACACAGCAGGGCTTCGAAATGGACATAATTCCGTGGGTAGAGCCTCAATCAATCGAGGAAATTGTTGAAATACACCCAATCATTGCTGTGGGTACTATCAATGGAAAACTTGGTACGATAACAGTCACAGAAACAGTATCGGATACCTGGCTGACCGAAGTGGCTCCGGACGGTGACGCGTTCGGACCAGAAGTGACAGAGCACAGCGAGTTCGCCTTTGAGATCATGGACCTGCTGAAGTCAGATGTCTCTTTGGAGGAAGGGGTAACTGTCACTCTTCTCTTTGGTGGCCCGCTGGCTGGCACCAATGGTTACCCACTTGACGTGGGGTCGACATACGTATTCTTTGGCGACCTATACGTCCCGGGGGAACCAGACACGATTTGGCCAACAGGCGTCAGTTTCGGCATGATTCAAGCGGACGATCTGAATGGATCTGTCCTTTATGCCAGTGATGATGCAGTGGGATGGGCTTCAAGCCTGTCGGTTCAAGAGTTTATCGACGACGTTATTGACGAGATTAATGAGTAGGGGGCGAATTTACTGTCGAAGAACCTCGACACAGAGTCGTCGCCGAGGATATCTCCGAGCTACATGTTTGCCGTGATTCAGAGGTAGGATCGGAACGAGCGATGGATGGTAGGGTGTCTGAGGCTCGTTGGATATCGACGAGAGTATCGATGACGGGGATCGCGCTGGGTATCGTCGTAACTTCGTCCACTTGACAATAATCGGAGAGTCGTGAGCTTTGACGAAGCATGGCCCTGTTCGTAGTGTTTAGGGTTCGAGAGCCTAACACCGGAGACAGGGCCATGCAGGTGGACGATACCACAGTTGCGGTTCCGAGTGAGAGTCGAAAGCGGTGGGATCGAGTTGAGGCGGCGGGACTGCTGGCTGAGTTGGAGAGCGCGCGCGACCAGCGGGTCTCGGAGCGGGAGTTCGCCGAGGAGCATGGCGTCGCACGCTCGACTTTGCGCAGTTGGAGTGAGCGCAAAGCCGGACTGGACGGCGATCCGGCGTTGGTGGAGTTCTTTGAGAGCCCTTCCGGCTTGGCGTTCATCCATCTGATTGTGACCCTTCTGCATCTGATCTTCTGCCAGTTAGGTCCGTGTGGAGTAGATCGTGTGTGCCAGTTCTTGAAGCTGTCTGGCCTCGCGGCGTTCGTGGGCAGTTCTCACGGTTCCCAGCAGCAGGTGTCCGTGGAGATTCGCCGCGAGATCGTTGAGTTCGAGCGGGACCAGCATGCGAAGTTGAGTCCGGGGATGCGGGAGCGGCCGATCGTCATCGCGGCCGACGAGACCTGGCTGAACGAGATGTGCCTGGTCGGAATCGATACTCGGTCAAACTACATTCTGGTCGAGGAGTATGCGGACAGTCGCGACGGCGAGACGTGGCAGACCGTGGTCGAGCGGGCGCTGAAGGGGCTGCGTGTGAAGGTCGTGGGCATTGCCGCGGACGAAGCGGCGGGTCTCGGTCGATTGATTCAATCGCTGCTCGGCGTCCAGAAATCTCCGGATGTACTGCACGTCCAGATGGACCTTTGGAAGGCGCTCGGTCAGGCCAATCGTCGAAGCCTTCTCGAGCCTGCGGAAGCAATGTAGAGAGCGGCTTTTCGTCTGGAGTGCTGGCTCCACCGACATGCCAGTCACGCAGCGGGCGAACGGTCAGTCGGCAGACCCCCCGACTTCGAGCGCCACATTTGCTCCGCCGAAGATGCGCTCCTGGAAGCGGCATCCAACAACGCGCGTGCCATTCAAGATGCGGAGGCGGTCGAGGACGCCATTCGCAAGCTCTCTACGGAGTATCATCCGGTGGACCTCGCGACCGGGGCATTGCGGAGTGTCGAGTGTATTCAAACCGCGTTCGACCAGGCTGTCGCGACGATCGATGAAGCTGCCCGAAGGCTATGTATCCCCCAAGTGTACCCAACGCCCAGGAACTGACCCAGGCGACGATTAGGAATTGACCCACCTCGGCCACCCCAACCGGTATCTTCTGGCGAGACGAACCGCTCGAAGAACCGGAGGAAGGAATGATCGAGATGGGTCGAGTAGCGATTATCAGGCATCTAGTGAGATCTGAGAAACAGTCGATCCGGCATGTGTCCAAATCGCTGGGTCTGAGTCGGAACACGGTGCGAAAGTACGTTCGAGGAGGGGTGCCGGCGGCGGTGCGGGCGATGCCGCGACGACGACCGAAGATGGAGGAAGTTGGTCCGCGGATCGAGAAGATCATCGAGGATTGGTCGAAGCGGACGACTCCAAAGCAGCGGATCACGGGATCGCGGATTCACGCCCAATTGGTGTCGGAGGGGTACGAGGTCGGCACGTCGACGGTACGGACGTACTTGCGCGAGAAACGGCGTCGGGAGGCTGAGGTCTTTATCCCGCTTACCCATTGGGCTGGGGAAGAGGCGCAGGTAGATTTCTTCGCTGTCTCGCTAGACGTTGACGGGGAACGGAGGCAGGCGCACCTGCTGCAGTTCAGCC
>JBCLES010000095.1:0-7859 GCA_038913135.1 Anaerolineae bacterium | reverse complement strand
CGATAGCGATCGACGACGGAGGCGTGGTCTGGGTAGGGACGCGCGGAGATGGGTTGGCCTGGCGCAGTCCGTCAGGTGCAGAAGAGTGGCAGGCCCTCCGCATCTCGGACGGCCTTGCGGGCGACACAGTCACCGATATCGCGGTCCAGGACAACCTCTTGTGGGTCACCTCGACTGCAACTCAGCTCGAGGATGGAATGTACCTGGATGGAGGCTTGACCGCGATCGATCGTACGGACCCTTCGGCACCATTGGTGACGATTCGACCCGAGCCTAACGGCCGGCCGAACGGCCAGCTCAGCAGCGTGGCTGTGCTTCCTGACGGGCGCATCGCGGTCGGAATCGGCGCGGCCGCGGGAGGTCCGGGGCGCGAGCCCCACGATGGACGCGGGATTGCGATATACGCTCCGTCCGCGGAGTCGTGGGAGTACTTCGATTACGCATGGACATCGGGGGGCCTTGCGGGCAACACGGTTATGGATCTCAGCTTTTCGGTAGGCGAGCTCTGGGCCGCCACAAGCTATTTTCGGGACTCGGAGCGCGAGCTCCAGCCTGCCGGCGGCGGCGTCAGCTCTTGGAACGGTGAAACGTGGAGCGCTTGGGGCGCGGGCGATGAGGGCTTCACAGCCTATTCCGAGGACTTCATCAGGGGCGACGTGCGCGCGGTTCATGCCGCGCCCGACGGCTCGATCTGGGCAGGCACTTGGCATGCGGACGAGGGCTCGCTCATCGGGCTGTGGCCGTTCGTCGACGCTGTCGTGCAGCGCTTCGACGGCTCTCGCTGGCATGCCGAACTGTTCAAGGGCCAGGGCTGGGTGAGCGGTGTAGTTGTGGACACCGCCGGTCGGACATGGGCGGGCACAACGCGTGGACACAATCAGGAGGCTTGGCCTTCACGCGGAGTTCGCGGTGACGACGCCGAGGGCTACGATCGGTCGGACGGCGGGCTGAGGGTGCTCGTGGATGGTGATTGGCATGCGCTACATGAGGGGAACAGCGGGCTCGGCGCGCGCGCGCTGACCGTCCTGGCTATCGATCCTACAACGGGTGATCTTTGGGTCGGCAGCGAGAGCGGCGGGATTCTGGTACGCGACGCGGAAGGGATAAGCCCGACGCCGGCGCCGCTGCCAACCCGCGATCCTTCGACCATCCGCGCGATCATTCATCTGCCTACGGTGTCTCGTTAGTCCTTGGGTTGGCCTCACAAGTGTCAATGGTAAGAGTCGATCCTCCACTCCGACTGCCCACGGGGATTGGTTGGCGCGCCGCCGAACGATACAATTCCCAGGTTGCACTGAATCTCGCGACCCCGCTACGTCGCGAACACGTCGACCGGTCGTTCGGAGGTTTTGCGTGACGAAATTGCACAGAGGCTCACGGATCATCCCACTTCACTCAATTGGTGCGCTCTGCGCCTTCACGACGTTGGCCGGAATTCTTGGCACACCGCCGGGATCCATCAGCGCACAATACGATCTTCTTGACGACTGGCGGACCTACGCGAACGGCGACGAGATTCTGACTGTCGAAGCCAACCCATCCGATTTGGACGAGGTGTGGGTCGGCACCGAGGGCGGGGGAGTAGTCGTATGGACGATCGATCGAACCGGCGGCACTCCACGCGGCGATTTCAGACAATATCTCTTCCCAAATGAGCCGGGGCTTGCCTCCAATACGGTTCACGACATCGCCTTCGATCCGCGCAGCGACGAGGTTTGGATAGCAACATCGCTCGGGCTGACGCTGGTGAGCGGAGCGAGTTGGCAGGTCGTCGATCTCGAGGACGCACTGCCCGGCATCGATGTCATCAACGCCGTCGCGGTAGATAGGGAGGGCCAGGTCTGGGTGGGCACGCCGGGCGATGGTCTGGCCATGCGAGACACCTTTGGCGATTGGCAATACATCGAGGCGGACGCCTTGGCGTTGGACTCCGAAGAGGCACGTGAGGGTCCAGGGGCGATGGAGATCTGGGATATCGCAGTCGATATCGAGGAGCGCGTGTGGGTGGTCCACGGTCGACAGAGTTCGGAAACACCGGTCGCTTCGATCTTCGATCCAGAGCACGATCCGTCCGAAGGCCAGTGGCGGCACATTATTTCAGGTGGTCCGACCGAAGCGGTGGATCCAATTACGTTCGAAGTCGCTTCACCGCGTACTTCGAGCATCACTTCCGTCGCGGTCGATTCCGAGACCGGCGATGTGTGGTTGGCGTCATGGGGTCGTGGCGCTTACAGGTGGTCCGACGACACGTGGTATGAGTACTCCGACTCGGCGTCGAGCGATCCGGAGTACGATCCGCCTTGCAGCGATACGCTTTGGGCCGTAGACGCCCGTGACGGTGAAGTCTGGGTAGCCTGCAGCGCCTCGAGCGGCGCGACAGAACGCGGCGCCGGTGTTGCAGTATGGAGCGGCTCTGACTCTTGGTCGCTTGTCACGCTGACTCACGGCCTGCCGACTAACATCGTGACGGCGTTGGCAATTGGCGACGGATGGACCTTCCTAGGGACGGACAGCAGTACCAACGGCACTATTTTCAGCGGCAACGGCATCGTGCCGGTGCGTTTCGATGTTTCGGGTGACAGTGAAGTAGCCTCCGAACTCCTGACTTCTGGTGTAGCGCCCTATGCCAACGAGATCACGGCGATGGTCTTCGATCCTTCCGGTCGCCTTTGGGCAGGCACCCGCGGCGCGGGGCTCTTGCGTTGGGACGGCGAAGGAAGTTCTTGGGAGCGATTCACCTTCGACGGGACATCGCGCGATCTCGCAGGCGACACGATCACGGATTTCGCCATCCGGGGCGACGAGTTGTGGATCAGCGCGACGAGCGTTGTTCGTGCCGGCACAACGCATGTGGACGGTGGGGTCAGCGTATACGATCTTGCCACAGATACATGGGTCGCCACACATCGACCGGTTCCGGATACGTTCGAGAACGGCCAGATCAGCAGCTTGACGGTCCTGGGCGACGGTCGGGTGGCTATGGGCACCGGATCGGGGACGGGTGGTGTCGGCGCCTACTCCCAGAACGGGATGGGCGTTGCGATCCTGGATCCGGAAAGCGGATCGTGGGAGTATAACGACTTTGAGCTTACGGACGGCGCTTTGAGCGGCAATACAATTCTTGACCTTGCAACCGATGGCGACGAGCTTTGGGCGGCGGTGAGCTATTTCAGCGATCCGCGGAACGCATCGCGACGTACGGGCGGTGGGGTAAGTCGACTTTCCGGCACCGAATGGACGTCGTGGGGCGTCGACGACGACGGTTTCGTTGCGCTGCTGGACGGCCTGATAACGGGCGATACGCGCTCGATCTTCGTGGATCCGCTCGGCGATGTCTGGGCAGGTACTTATGACACGGAATCGGTCGTCGGGAGCTGGCCGCTCGTCGACGCGGTCGTCAATCGATGGTCGCGAAGAAGTGAGGAGTGGGAGGCGGAAGTCTTCCTATCCGAAGGCTGGGTTTCGGCCATCACCGAGGACACGGATGGCATGCTCTGGGCCGGCACGAGCCGCGGTCATCTGCAGGAATTCTGGCCGGCGCGCGGTGTGCTCAGCACGACCACGGCTGACAGTAAGACGGTCGACTACGCCGAAGGCGGTATATTCGTCTACGACGGGGGAGATTGGCTGCCGGTGAATCCGAGCACAAGCGGCTTGGCGTTCAAGGCTGTCAGTTCGATGACGATCGAGCCGGCGACCGGCTACGTCTGGGTCGGGGGCGAGAGCGGTGGCTTCTCGGTTTATCGCAGCGGGAATCCGACGGGTCCGACGCGCACCCCGCGCCCGACGAATACACCGGGTCCATCGCCGACTCCCGGCCCGCTCGCATCGCCCACATTGCCGGTAGTGTTTACTTTGCCGCCGCCTCCAACGAGTTCAAACGACGGACTTGTGCCTATCGATGCTACCCGCTCCCCGGTCCCGGGTTCGACGCCAGGCGAGGGCGAGCCGGTTCCGCCTCCCGAGGTGCCGGAGGCGAGCACGTGGCTCCTGCTCATGCTTGGACTGGGTGCGACTTGGTGGTGGGCGCGGAGGCGAGCGTCAGCGGTGGGAACGGGCTGAGTCGAGACGGTGATGTGACTTGCAGTAGAGATTACGGGCGATCGTACAGCCGAGCCATCGGACAGTCGCACTCTTCGTGAATCAACGTTTATTGCCGAGCCTTCGGGGTACATCAGCGATCGCGATCACGGTCTCGGCCCGCAGCTCGGGACTCTCGCTCACGGTTGAACTCGGCGGGCTCGCCTTTGAAGCGTGAACGGGCGAAGATTAGATAACCGGTGTGAGCCGCCAGCCGGTCGAGCGGGCGGATCCGTTGAGGCACCGTTCGATACTGGCGAAGCGTGATTTCGCATATCTCGACTTCGGCGAATGGCCGCCGGTCAAGCGCTTCGGCCAGGCGCATGACTTGGTTCATTGTTGGGACTAGGCTGCCGAAGAATCCACCGCCGATCAGGGCTTCCTGCACGGAGTCCAGATAGAGCCAAGGTTCGCGCACGTCGAGGAAGAGGGCATCTACTTCGCGCTCTATGAAGCCCGATTCAATGTCCCGCTCGTGGAAGGTGACGGACTGGTCGAGGCCAAGCAGTTCGACATTTTGAAGGGCCATGGCTAAGTGTTCAGGCCTGACATCGTACGAATAAACATGCCCGCCCGGCGTTGCGTAGCGCGCGAGCGCGATCGTAAGTCCGCCGCTCCCGCTGCCGGCTTCGATGACACGTGCACCAGGAACGATCGAGAGCTTGAGCAGGATGTAGCCGATCTCCTTGGGATACATGATCTGCGTGTTGCGCTTGATCGTCCGCAGAACCTCTTCTATCGAGGGTCTGAGCACGGTGAACGGCTTGTCCAAGTGGCTGTTCACCCGCGCACCCCAGCCGGCCGCGAGCACGTCATCGTGCTGGACGATCCCGGCATGGGTGTGAAGGGATCCGCCGGCCTCGACCTTGGCCAGAAAGTGCTTGCCGTCCTGGCTGACCAGGAGTGTTAAGTCGCCGGGTTCGGGGTGGTGGTTGGACATATGGGGCGGTCCTTGCGGCAATAAGGGCTTGCTGGGATCGAGATTCTATCATGCGGGCGGACCGACCTCGCGCTGTCGCGGTGTCATTCGTTGACCAGGCGCGGACCGACTCCTAGAATGCCACGCAACAGGCCGCTCACCCGGCGTCCGGACCTCTTTGATCTGCTGGGCCGGACGTCGGGATGTTCGCCCCCGTAGCTCAGTGGACAGAGCACCGGACTTCTAATCCGACGGTCGCAGGTTCGAATCCTGCCGGGGGTACCTTGATTTTGCTGGCCAAACGAGATTCCGCTACCCTTCCCTAGCCAGAGATGAAGCCAACCGTGAAGCCAACCCAGGCAACGCACGGTGAACAACGACGGCTCTCGGCGGAGGGAACGTCATGTCACAGAAGCGCGGGAATGGTGAAGGGAGCATCGGCCAGTACAGAGGACGATGGGTAGCACGATATACCCTGTCCAATGGCCGCCGGCGATCCGTTTACGGCACTACACGTGCCGAAGCCGCTCAGAAGCTCGCGGCAGCGATACGCAACCGAGATGCAGGCGTCCCGGTACTGGACGAGCGAACCACGCTGGGAAAGTTTCTCGTGCAATGGCTGGAGTTGTCAGTTAAGGGTCGGAATCGTCCATCCACGCAAAGGTCGTACGACGGCCACGTCCGAGTCCATCTCATTCCAGCTCTTGGCTCTATTCCGCTAGCTCGCCTGTCCCCAGCAGACATCGAGCGGTTCATGGCCGCGAAACTCGCGGTAGGCCTCACACCAAGCACGGTTGTGCGAATTCGCGCCACACTGAGAAGGGCACTTACAGTGGCCTTTCGGCAGGGCCTGATCGTACGTAATGTCGCCGCTATGACTGACCCTCCCAGAGTTCAGCCTCGCCAATTCACACCGCTAAGCCGAGAGCAAGCTCAAGCATTTCTTGAGGCAATCCGTGGACACCGCCTGGAGGCTCTCTTTGTTGTTGCCCTGACTTCAGGACTTCGCCGCGGAGAGCTGCTCGGACTCATGTGGGAAAGCGTTGATTTTTCGCAGCGGCGCATAACCGTATGTCAGGCGCTCCAACGGATTGATGGCGAGTGGCTGCTCATTGAGCCCAAGTCGACAAAGAGTCAGAGAACACTCACGCTTCCACCGATCGCGATGGAACTGTTGCGCACGCAGCGCGACTGGCAAACCACGATGCAGGCTGCGGCGAACGAGTCGTGGAACGAAATGGGACTTGTGTTCACATCGGTCGCCGGGACTCCCTTGGATGGCTCCAACATAACTCGCGTTTTCCAGCGCATGCTGAAGGAGGCTGAACTTCCACGCGTCCGCTTCCACGACCTGCGCCATACGTGCGCTTCGCTCTTGCTCGCTCAGGGTACGCACATGCGCGTTATCATGGAGCAGCTTGGGCATTCCCAGATAGGCCTTACGATGAACACGTACAGCCACGTCATGCCCGAAGCACTCAACGATGCAGCCGATCTCATGCAGGAAATTCTGAAAGGGGGCCAGACCAAGAACGCCTCGTAAGGCTTCACTCGGGTTCCCCTACCGTGCTCAACGACGAATACACGTTGACTGGCCTAGGCATCGCCTAGGCCAGCTGTCGTTTACATCAGCAACCAACCTGCTGGGCCTGATGATACTTGCCACCCCTTCCTGTCAAGGCCAGGCCCATCGGGCGAGCTGTGCTCGGTCTTGACAGGCGGGGACCCCGGCAACAACGCCCCCTGTACGCAGGTCGGCGGGCCTGTAATCCAAAATCAAAAGCCGGGAGGTGTTCGCGTGAAAGAGTCTGTTCTTCTCACCATCAAAGACGTTCAGGAATTGACCCAGTTGGGTCGCACGAAGATCTACGAGTTGATTCGAGACGGCGACCTTCCGTTTCTCAAGATCGGACGGTCGGTTCGAATTCGGCGAGAAGCGCTTGAGGTGTGGCTCGCCGAGTTGGAAGAAGAATTTCAGGAGACGCTCCACTCACCTTGGTAGCCCAACCTCCGAGATCTAACGCTCGTGAGATGAAAGCCGTCCGGCATGCGTGCCTGGGCGGCTTTCTTAGCAGATGAGCACTGCGAGACAGCCTGCACCAACAGGTTGTCTCAAAAAGTACTTGAAATACCTCGCGACGCATATGTATACTGGAACAGTTACTCAATTGCGTGAAACACCCCTTTGTGGCTTTCACGCTGTTTACAGCATCATGATACTTTCTGTCGCAACACAAAAGGGCGGTGTAGGCAAGACTACCACCGCAATCACACTTGCCGCTGGCCTAGCCAGGCGAGGCAAAAACATCCTTCTCATCGACCTTGACTGGCAAGCTAACGCCTCCAAAGTCCTCCTGCCCAATTACGGGAAACTAACACGCGAAGAAACGATCTACGTGACGATTCTCAAGCGTCGTCCCCTACCCATCCATGAGACAAGTATCCCACATCTAAAGCTGGTACCGTCTCATATTCTCCTGTCTGACACGGACATCGAGCTCACAACCGCCAAGGATCACCGTGAGGCACGACTCAGCCGCGGGCTGCAGCCGATCGCGGACGAGTATGATCACGTCATCATCGACTGTCCACCGATCCTTTCCTGGATCACGATAAACGCCTTCACAGCCTCCGATAAGGTTCTCGTTCCCGTCTCCCCCGGTTCGTTCGAGCTGGACAGTACGGTGCAGATTGGCAAGACAATCGAGGAGGTGCGAGAGTACTATCACGCTGGGCTTCGCCTTGCGGGCTTCCTCTTCACCATGTCTGACCCGACGATAACCAGTCGAACCTCCTTAAAGATCCTGCGCCAGACATACCAGGAGCAGGTGCTCAAGACCGTCATCCCGCGCAATACGGA
>JBCLES010000094.1:0-7871 GCA_038913135.1 Anaerolineae bacterium | reverse complement strand
TCCCATGAGGTAATCGAGCGTGACGGGAACGGTCTCGTCAACAACGAGCGATTCGACCGTGACGGGTGAAGGGCCAGGGACTAAGCCCTCAACAGCGTTGGCAAATGGGCCGGGACCTGGAACTTCAAAGTAGTAGCCAGGACTCGCTTCACGATACCAAGGAAAACCGGCGACTTCCGTGCAGCGAACGGGGTTGGGACAGCCGATGATGAGGGTGTCCGCGGCTCCCTTCGCCTTCCGTGCCCCTTTGACAAAATCGCGATAGTACTTGTCATCGTCAATTGCGACGAGTGGCCAATCTATCATGATGCCAATGAAGACAATTACGCTGTGCTTTCGGTCCGCCTTTCCGAGCACGCTCACTGCCTGTTCGAATCCGCATGAGTAGCAAGGCCAATCGCCAGGCTCTTCGCCAGCATTGACACGGACAACTCGGCTCGCACGGCGGACGTCACCCTCGTTGTTCGTCAACCCAGATCGGATTGTCGCCGTACGTCGTACGTAGACGACTCCAACTTGGACGTGAGGGTTGTCGGACATGGCGAGCGCATCAATTGCTTCTTCCGTCCACCGTTGGCTATCCCGCGGCAATGAGGAGAAAGAGTTGGCATATCCCACCAAAACAAGAACCACGTTGAGCGGCTCAGGGGGGCAATGCGGTCGCACCACGAGTTCGGCGCCGCAACTATCGCAGGCCCGGACTGCGTCTGATGAGAGTGTGCGCGTGATCGTGGCTACGCACTCAGACTCATCTGCTTGAGCATGCGCCATAAAGGTTGCCACTATGCCTGATGGCTGGGAAGCCAATAGCCCGATCGAGCCGATCGCTACGGCAAACGCCGTCACGATGCCCAGAAAGTGGATTGTGCGCATGAGTCCAAACCCCTGTTGGCAACAGCTAGAAGAGAAGAGAAGTGCTCGGGCGCAGTAAGCCAAGTGCCCTCGCCCGTGGTTACACAAGGCGAGGGCAAATTGGCCTCTATGGGCACGCGTTGCCCGTGTCGTATTCGCAGAAGCACGGTCCGCCGCCGACTAGGCAGTTCGTACATTGCTGGCACAGATGAATAGTCTCGGTGGCGCCAATGTGGCCAGTGTCGCAGCAAACTGTCGGCGCGCCATTGACCGTGCAGTTCGTCGGGCAGCCAATGGTTGGGGGGCAACCGGCGGGACACTTGTTCGCGCAGCACCCATGCGCAGCCATCACGCGTCGCGGCATCATCCCTGCCCCAGCCATTACCAATCCAAGGCCAGCGGCAACTCCGCCCAGCTTGGCCAAGAAGCCTCGCCGCGAGAAGTGTTCTTCCTGCAAATCTAACAGCCGGTCAGTTGCTCGAGTCGACATCGCACAACTCCTCTTGGTGCAGTATACCGCCCTGAGCTAGCTCAGCGATCGGAGCTACCTTGCTTCTACGGCTGGTGTCCATGCTGCTCTCTGAAGATGTCCTGATCCGTCTAGGGCATCTTCAAGTTGCAGCCGCGTATTCGGCACGGCCCGGATAGTCACTCGCCCATCACGGTCGATCACGTACACAAGTGGCGACATGCGAACTTCGAATGCACTCCCTATCGGCCACTCAGCCCCGTCCTCTACCACCGCAACCTGAGGACCTAGATCTGCGAGATACTTCTCCCCAGCGCCTTCGTCGACGACAACGTTGAATCGCGTGTCCTCGGACTTGGCCGCCAATTCGTTCAGGTGAGGCACCAGTGTTTGACAGGGTCGGCAGCTCCCTGAGAGAAACGCGATCATCAGTCGCTCACCGCCAAGTTCAGATGTGCGGAACATCGCACCTGAGCGTAGATTGGTCATCTCGATGTCCGGGACAACACTGCGAAGAGCGAGCCCCTCCTGGGGAATGAGCGCGCCTTCTTCAGAACCCAGCCGCCGAAGCACATCGCCTACCAGGTATGTGAGGATCGTGGCAAGCATGAAGCCGAAAATGATCCCGCCCGACTGCAGCACCTGTGCGAACGTTCGAAGGGCTTCAACCTCTGCCGAACTCATGGTTGGTCCTCAATCGCTACTAGACCATCCGTGGAATTGTGCTCACTTAGCGTTCGAAGCATCGGCTCCAGGTCTCGCAACTCGGCGACACCCTGAGCGGCAAGCTTTCCGGCGCGATCGATCACGGCCAGATGAGGGAAGATCTTCACATCGAACGCGGCCTGTAGCAGCCGGTCGGTGTCCTGCACTACATGAATCTCGGAGACCAAATCGGCTTCGAAGTCAAAGCCATCGCCGGCCTCGATCACCGCGATGAACGCAACGTCCGGATGTTCCTCCGCAAGCGAGTTCAGCCTGGGGACTTCATTTATGCAGGCGCCGCACGTAGGAGAAAGGAACGCCGCCACGGAAACACGTCCACCACGGCTAATATCATTGAGAACGACTGGCCGGTGCGATCTCGCCTCACGTCCTCGCAACTCAGGGGCCGCAGCTCCCACCTGCAATAGGCTGCTCGGGCGGGCTTCAGGACCGAGTCGGACTCGAATGGACGTTAGGTTGTATGTCAGACCAATCAGCAGGAAGACCAAAGTTATCAAGAGCACCGTCTGGCCGATCTCCCACCAGAAGTAGAAACTGCCCATCCGTCACGCTCCTCGGGGGCCGGATGAAGACGCCAATTCGACTGCGGCTGCTTCGCGGACAAGTCGCCGATCCTTGCGAAGAGCCACTACCTCCCGCGTCGCGACCTCAAGTGGTGGCAAGAGCGCCAGCAAGACGCCGATAAGAACCGCGATCGAAACCTGGGACGATGCGGCCAGCCCTGACGGCGGTAAGGTGGGCGTGAAGTGCGCCCCCGTGAACGTCAGATAGGCGAAGAACCCAAGCACACCTATGCGAAGCAGAGTGGCAATGCCGATCTGCTCATTCGAGGATGCGCCTGCACAGAAGCACGGCACACGCTTCCCCTTCACGAGGTTAAAGATAATCGCAATCGCGAACGTCCCCAGAATCACGGCGGCGCCAGTCGCTGCAAGCTGGACAGTAAATCCGAGCAGGAGCAAGGCGCCGACAAAGACCTCAGCGAACGGGAGGAGACGGGCCAGAGGTCGGACGATCGCAGGGCCAAGCACGTCCCACGACACGGCGCCCTCTACGAACGAGGGAAGGTCCAACAGCTTGGCAAGACCGTATACCAGGAATGACAGGCCAAGCACTGTGCGTGCAATCCAAACGGTCGATTCGAGATGGACGAGATCGAGCGCCACCGGGTGCCTCCTCCAAGCTGCCCAATTGAAGGCCAACTGGATAGACCGCGAGTCGCGTCGCCTCCGGATTCAGTCTCCCGTCACCAGGATTCTTGAATCGCAGGGTCACCCTCGCGATCCTACACCTCATGAGGGCGCGCTGTCAACCAGATTTTACGAGCGCGTATGGATAATCGTCATGGACGGCGGTCATGCGACAATAGTCGCAAAGGTCAGCGCTGGACTCGGACCGAGGCGCTCACGGGTCCGGAGCGGAATGCAGGGGCCGCGGAGCCGAAAGGCCAGAGATCTGGGCGGGTGTGGGCGGACGTGAGCCAATCGAGGATCTCGCGGTCGCGGCCTACAGGCGGAGGGTGTTGACGACGGTCAGGACGCGCAGGGCGTGGCGACTGCCGGTGATGCTGTCGCAACCGAAGCACAGGGCGCGCCAGAGGACGACAGGCATGCGCGCCGCGTATCTGCCCTACGGCCTCCGCCCCCAATAGCAATCCGCAGGCCCCGGCAACGTCACGGCGATCTCGCGGTAGATCGCCTCGAGCGCGGTACCGTCCGAGGCGCGGAACGCGAAGGCCGGCTTGCTGGCTATCGCGGTGAGCGCCGCGTCGTCCAGCTCAGCACCCAGTCCGATCGTAAAGATGACAACACCGTCCGCCTTCAACCGTGCGGCCTCGTCTCCCGCCTCGCTGGCAGGACGTGGGTTCGAGCGGCCATCGGTTAACAGGATGACGACGGGCTGATTCGCGATGATTCGACTGTCACTCTGCAGCGCTTCGGCGGCCGCCTCTAGGCCGCACACGAGGCACGTCTGGTTCGCGGTCGTGATCGTGCCCAGCGCAGTAGTGAGCGCCGGGCGGTCGGCAGTGAGGTCGATGACCACGCGCGCGTCGCTGTTGAACGCGATGATCGCCGCCTGATCCTCTTCGTCGAGCTTCAGTAGCTCAAGAAACGCCCCAGCCGCCGCACGGGCAGCCTCAAGCTTCGTGCGCCCGTCGCCGGCTGGCTCGTTCATGCTGCTGGACGCGTCCATCACGAGCACGACGTCCACCCGCTGCTTCCGAGTGCATGGCACCTCACGCAGGCTCAGTGGCAAGTATAGTGATTGTGGAATGGGGGTGGCTGTCGAGGTTGGTGTGCGCGTTGGAGTTGCGGTGGGCGTCGGCGGAATATCTGTTGCAGTCGGCGTCGCGGTTGGCGTGACGATCGGCGCGCATGGGCCCGTGATGGTCAAGGCAGACGGCGGTACTGTGATGATATTTGTCAGGCGTGCTGTGTCCGTGAGCACGATCTGACTTCCGGTGAATGTTGTAGTGAACGGCGTGGTGAGGCCGGATCGCGGCTTGATGCGATACGTGAGAGTAAAAGGGAGGCTGTCAGTAATGGGGGCCGTGAACGACCATTCGATCTGGCCCGCGAATCTGTCTGCGAATGCTGGAAGTGGGAAGGCGCTTCCATCTACATACTCCATCGCCGCCGGTACGACCTCCAGAGCCTGAATTGCCGTTAATTCCTTCGGGCTCGTTCTATCGACAGATCCCTCAATGGCCATCGCCAATGCCCCAGACGCCTCTCCCTCAAAGTAGAATCCCGGTGACGCTTCTCTCCACCAATCCGAGAAGGATTTGCAGGACAAGGTCCACGGGCAGCCTACCATCAATGCGTCCGCCGTTGATCGCGCTCGACTAGCACCTCGCACCCAATCGTCGTAGAGGCGGGAGGGAGTCTCTGGGTGAGCGACTACGCCAATGAACACTATCAGGCTCTTCTCTGTTCGTGGGGCAGAACTCAAAACCCGTGTTGCCAGCCCAAATCCGCGTTGATAACTAAGGCCGGGGAATTCTGGATCGGTGGCCGTACGGTAATTGATCCTACTCTTTAGTTGGACAAGGTCGTCGTCATTAGTGAGTTCCAGCAGAATCGATTGATCCCACCCAAGAAAGACGATTCCTACTTTGATGTGTGGATTCCGCGAGAGATCTATCGCATCGATCGCTGCTTGTGTCCACTGTCGATACAGCGGCCTTGCCGTCGGGACAGCATAACCGTAAAGAACGAGCACAATGTTGAGCGGCTCACCGCTGCAGCTCGGACGCAACTCCAGGTCGACCGGCACCCTATCGCAGCGTAGCGCTTCAGGTGAGGCTAAGGTCCGCGTGACGGCTACAGTACAGTCGGAAGTCGCCGAACCCACCAATGAGGGAAGAGCAGGGCGGGAGGTGGTGCCTGGCGACACAGCAGCGAGAAGAGCAGACTGGGTCGCCAGGACACACATCGACACAGCCGCAGCCCAGGACATACGGCGAGCGATTATAATCATGCTAGGACTGTGGATACGAGCACAGTTTTACCCCTAGATCTCGGCACAGCGCCCTCTGCTGATCAGTTTCGATTACAGAGGTGCCAAGCGGTTACTCAGCAGGGTACTCCGGAGTCGAATTCGCACACACAGATGGGACCTCCACATGTGCATGTTTGGCACTGGTGCACAGTGTTGGTGGAGCCAACGGCGCCTCTGTCACAGCACACATTCGTACCACCACCCATGCAGCCTATGGGACACGTCGCACCGCCGCCGGTACAGGGTGGGAATCCTCCAGTCCCACACGGCACACCGACGCAGCACGCTGCTGCCATCGCGATCCGCGGCATGGCCGCCGCCCCTGTCATTACCAGCCCCAAACCTGCAGCGACTCCGCCAAACTTCGCCAGAAGCCCCCTTCGCGAGAGTCGATCCTCCTGCATGCTCAAGAGCCGTTGCGTCACCTTGTTTGACATCAGTATCTCCTTTCCGCGCATGCAGCGCAATAGAGCCAGTCCACCGAATAGGACTAGCTTGGTTCCTGGACAGGTACCCATGGAGTCGATTGCAGATGCCCTGACCCATTCAAGGCGTCCTCAAGTTCCAACAAAGAGTTCGGGACGGCCCGAATCACCACCTTTCCTTCCCGATCAATCACATACACAAGGGGCTCTACTCGCACCTCGAACGCGTTGCTTATTGGACGCTCGCGCTCGTCTTCAACCGCCGAAATTTGCGGAGAAAGCACAGCGAGATGATGCTCGCCATCCCCTTCGTCCAAAATGACGATAAAGCGCGCGCCGTCGGAATTGTTCGCCAGCGCATTCAAGTGCGGCACTAGCTCAAGACATGGCCGGCACTGCCGTGACAGAAAGGCGATCAGCAACCGGCTGCCTCTCAGATCGGAGAGTCGGAATGACGCTCCGGTTCGCAGGTTGGACATCTCTACGTCCGGGACAATACTGCGAAGGGCGAGTCCTTGTCGGGGAATGAGAGCGCCCTGCTCCGGCCCTAGTCGTCGAAATACGTCGCCTACTAGGTAAGTCAGGACTGCTGCCAGCATGACGCCGAGGACGATCCCGGCTGACTGCAGCACTTGTGAGAGCGCACGCAGAGCCTCAACCTCCGCCACGCTCATGACTGAACCTCCATCGCGAGCAGCCCTTCTGCCTTAGGTTGCTCCCTTAGCGTCAAGAGAAGAGGCGCAAGGTCGCTCAGCTCGCTAACGCCTTGTGCGGCAAGCTTCCCGGTGCGATCGATCACGGTCACGTGAGGGAAGATCTTCACATCAAACGCGGCCTGCAACAGTCGGTCTGTGTCCTCGACAACTTGAATCTCAGGTGACAAATCCGCCTGGAAATCGAACCCGTTGCTGCTCCCCATTGATCACGCTCCTCGTGGGCGAGATGAAGATGCCAGTTCGATTGCGGTTGCCTCTCGGACCTGTCGTCGATCTTTGTGGAGAGCCGCAACCTCTCGCATCGCGACCTCAAGTGGTGGCAAGAGCGCCAGCAAGACGCCGATAAGAACCACGATCGAAACCTGGAACGAGGCGGCCTGCCCTGCCGCCGGCAGGATGGGCGTGAAGTCCGGCCCCGTGAACGTCAGATAGGCGAAGAACCCAAGCACACCTATGCGAAGCAGAGTGGCAATGCCGATCTGCTCATTCGAGGATGCGCCTGCACAGAAGCACGGCACACGCTTCCCCTTCATGAGATTAAAGATAATCGCGATCGCGAACGTCCCCAGAATCAGGACGGCGCCAGTCGCTGCAAGCTGGACAGTAAATCCGAGCAAGAGCGAGGCGCCGACGAAGACCTCAGCGAACGGGAGGAGACGGGCCAGAGGTCGGACTATCGCAGGGCCAAGCACGTCGCACGATACGGCACCCTCTACGAACGAGGGAAAGTCCAACAGCTTGGCAAGACCGTATATCAGGAATGACAGGCCAAGCACTGTGCGTGCTATCCAAACGGTCGATTCGAGATGGACGAGATCGAGCGCCACCAGGTGCCTCCTCCAAGCTGCCCAAATGAAGGCCAACTGGATAGACCGAGAGTCGCGTCGCCTCTGGATTCAGTCACCAGGATTCTTGAATCGCAGCGTCACCCTCACGATCCTACATCTCATGAGGGCGCGCTGTCAACCAGATTTTGCGAGCGCGTATGGATAATCGTCATGGACGGCGGTCAGGCGACAATAGTCGCAAAAGTCAGCGCTGGACTCGGACCGAGGCGCTCACGGGTCCAGAGCGGAATGCAGGGGTCGCGGAGCCGAAAGGCCAGAGATCTGGGCGAAGTGGGCGGAGGTGAGCCAATCGAGGATCTCGCGGTCGCGGCCTACAGGCGGAGGGTGTTGACGA
>JBCLES010000093.1:0-7913 GCA_038913135.1 Anaerolineae bacterium | reverse complement strand
ACAATCGGTGGACACCGAGCGCTCCGATGACGTCGGCCGGATCGCCGAGCTTAGGACTTCGGTCATCCTGGTCGATGGCGAGTTGCGCGGCCGTGCAAGGGAGATGGAGGATAGCGAACACATGTTCTAGGCACAAATCGTGAATCCGAGATACAATCGGGAATTGAATCGCTGCCTAGCCTCGCCGTCCCGTCGACGCCCAAAGTCCAAGCACCGCCCGCCTATCGCCGCGAGCTTCGCCGCCAAAAAACCGTACACTTGGGCAGATTCCACCCGCACCCGTCCGAGCCCTCGCAACCGGCAGACGGACCGACCCCGCCGAGGAACCCCAATGCGCGTCTCGCCATCAAATCGCCGCAGCCGCATCGCCCGCGCCCTAACCGCCTCGATGGCGCCGGCTCTCATACTCGGCATCGCCATCCAGTCAGCCCCGGTCGAATCGGCTCCGGTCGAGTCAGCCCCGCTCGATTCGGCCCCGCTCGATTCGACTCCGACCGATTCGACCGCCTTCACAGCGTCCCCGCTAAACCCCGAATCGATCGCCCAGGCCCCTCCCCGCAACGACAATCTGGAGTCGGCTCTTCCCCTGCGCCCAGCGCCCTTCATCGATCTCCAGGATACCCGCACCGCGTCGCGTGAGCTGCGGGAGGTCGCCGCATCGTGCGATGATTCGCTCGCGGTCGAACGCGGGGTCTGGTACGTGTACGAGGCCGCGGCGGACGGACTTCTCGCACTGACCACGTCCGGCTCCGAAATCGATACGGTCCTTTCGGCTTGGGTCGCTCCGGACGGCAGTGTCGCGGCACATCCGCTTCAGGAGATCGCCTGTAACGACGACGCCTTCGAAGAGTCCACCTCCGCTCTAGTTCTCCACGTGCGCGCCGGGCAGCCCGTCTATGTCAAAGCCGCCGGGCTTTGGGGCATGGCCGGCAGGATTCAATTGCACGTCGTCTCTGCGCCGAGCCCCCCGATGCACGACGATCGGACGACGCCTAGGGCAATATTGACTCTCCCCTACGTGGATAGCGTATGGACCGCAACCGCGACCGATGAGCCGGACGAAGTCCGTTCCGCTTGCGCGCCTGCCGACGGCGGGCCCGAACGCGGCGTATGGTATCGAGTGGAGATGACCGCCAGCGGCGCTTACGTTCGGGTCGACGACGGCCGGCCCGCCGTCATCTCCACCTGGAGTGCCGAAGGCGGAGTCATGATCGAGCGCGATTGCGCGGCCGGATGGCTCGTCCTCGACGCTGAGCCTGGCGAGAAGTTGTTCGTCAAGATTTCGGATCCGGGCGCCGGAACTCCGACGATGATCCGCTTCGACTCGCCCCCCCCGGCGCCCGGCAACGACAACATCGCATCCGCGGAGCGCTTGTCATTCCTTCCGGTCAATCGCAGCACGGTGCTGTGGACAGCGACGGACGAGCCTGGCGAAGAGCGCGCCAGCTGCGCCGCTCCCGAAGGGGTGGAGCGCGGCGTATGGTATCACTTCACCGCGCCTGCAACCGGGGTTGTCATAGCCGACGGAACCGGACCTGATGTTCCAGGCATCGCGTCGGGCGCGGCCGTCATCTCAGCTTGGCGCGGCGAAGGCAGCCATCCGCTCGAGGAGTTGGCCTGCGCACGCGCGGACGGCATCGGCGCGCCGGATCACATTTCGCTGCCTCTTGTGGAGGGCGAGGTAATCTATTTCAAGGTCGGAGCTTCGTCGACGGTCGTCGACTCCATCACGTTCAACCTTCTGTCCGCCCCGACGAACGACGACCTCATCAATGCAATTCCGGTCAGTGCGATACCGTTCGTCGCCGCCGTGTTGCCCCGGTATTCCAGCGTGGAACCTGATGAGGCGGAACCGAGCTGTGCCGACTCAGGCGGTGAACCGTCGGAAGGTGATGATTCCCGGGGAAGTCTTTGGTATCGTATCGAGGTCGAGGTCGAGGTCGAGGCCGGCGCCGCAATCGTGGTCAGCTCGACACTTGCGGAGCGCGGTACGATTTCGCTGTGGAGTGTCGACGAAGGCGCGCCCCATGTGCATCCGCTCATCGAGTTAGCATGCGCAAGCGGCGCCGACGGCGGATCGCCGACGCTCATCGCGCCGCTGTCCGATCCTGGACCCACCTGGTTGCGCGTTGCGACAGTCGACGGAAGTGAGACTGATGGCCTGGTTACGATCCTCGATCCGGGCCCGGTGCCGGAGAATGATGCTCGCCGCGACGCCACGCTCATTTCCACACTTCCATTCACCAGCACCTTGCTCACTTACGCCGCCGGCGATGACGAAGACGAGCCGCGGCCCTCGTGCGATGCTGGTAGCGGAGTGCAGCATGGGGTCTGGTACAGTTACACGCCTACCTCGGCCGCACCGCTGACGGTCAACTCTCACGGTTCAAGCTTTCCCGTCCTCTTATCCGCATGGGAAACAGTGCCCGGCTTTCCGCCACGCGAGCTTGCGTGTGCTGAGCCGATCGTCGGACCTTGGACCGCGCTCCGCATGGCGACCGAGCCCGGGCGCGAGATCCTCATCAAAGCTGCCGGCGTGGGCGGCGCCGCGGGATGGCTCGCTTCGATGTTCGCGGAAACTCCTGCCAATGACGATCTTCTGAGCGCGATCCGGATCGGCTCGGTGCCGTTCAGCGACAGCCGGTCGCTTCTCGGAGCGACGGAAGAACTCGACGAGCTTCCCGCCACCTGCGGCGAGCGCCCTGGAGCGGCGCGCGGCGTCTGGTATCTCTTGAGCGCGCCGACCGACGGAGAGATCGAGATAAATACTGCGGGATCGAACTTCGATACGTTGCTTTCGCTTTGGCGCGGCGGCGGACATCCGCTCGAGATGGTCGAATGCAACGACGACATCGAGTTTTCGGTCACGTCCAGAATTACATGGTCTGCCCACGCCGGCGAGACGGTGTGGATCAAGGCCGGCGGCTTCGACGGGCAGGTGGGTAATGTTGTGCTCTCCGTCACCCCTCCGGCACCTCCGCCTCCGGTGGCTGTCAACGACAACCTTGCCGATGCGCTCGACGCTTCGCGGCCCGGATTCACTAGCCGGATCAATGCCGGGCGAGCTTCGGGGGAGCCCGACGAGATGGTCAGTGGTTGTGGGGGTAGTACCCCTGAGAAGAGCGTGTGGTATCGATTCACGGCCGCCGAAGACAGCCACGTGGCCTTCGACACCTTCGGCTCCGACTTCGACACCGTTCTTTCGGCATGGCGAGGTTCGGCGCATCCCCTCGAGGAGATCGCTTGCAACGACGACGAGGGCGTAATGGGAACTCTAGCTTCGCTGATCGAACTCGATGTGACGGCGGGCGAGACGATCTACCTCAAGGTGTCCCCATTGGAGGGTATAGCCGGCACGGTCGTGTTCTCACGCGATGGTGAACGGCTTGAAGGGAGTGGAGCGATATTCCTGCCGCTGCTAAGTCGGAATTCCGGTATCCGAGGTGACGGCTGAGATGCCGCCTCCGGCGCGCAATCCATGAATGACGCGTGACCTGCCGCATTCGAACGACGTCATACTCCCTGGTGTCGCCGAGGACGTGTGTTTTCGAAGCAGCTCGATGTCGTCGTGTCCGTTGATCATCTTCGATCGAGAGGTCTTCATCTTCCGACTAGCTGGCACATCAATCCTACGATATGTAACGCGTCGGGGCCGGCACGCTCTTGCATGCGTGTTATTCGCGGTGACGTTCTGCTCCGGGTCCGCAGAGTCGGCTGATACGGCTGTCGCGGCGGCTTCGAGTACCAACAATTGTTTGATCACGAGGCGGGCTGCTCCGATCATCCCCAGCATACTGACCGAGCGCGACGATAACGGTCCGCGCGACGCCATCCTAATTCTCGATGGCCCAACCGTCCTCGACCTATTCCTCGAGACCGCGCCAGATACGCAATTTGCTCCAAGTCTGCGCGACGATCGCCTCGCCACCCACATTAGCACCGTCGCCGGCCGCCAAGCGCCCGCCATCGCGGCCGTCGCCCAAGCCGGAGCTCGTGTTATCGCCACCTACGACACTGCCGCGAACGCCCTGCTGGTACACGCCACACCGGCACAACTCGAAGCGCTCGGGCGGGCTCCGGGTGTCGCCGATGTCTTGCCGCCGCCGAGCCTGTGGCCGCACCTCGATGTGGCCGCACCACTTGTCGGCGCGCGTGCGGCCCAAGAGGATCTCGGACTCGATGGTGCCGGCGTCAACATCGCGATTCTCGATACGGGCATCGACTACACGCACTGCGCCTTCGGTGCGCCCGGCACACCCGGCGCATACGCGGCCAATGATCCTGATGTCGTCGAGCCCGATAGCTTTCCCTTCGGGCGTGTCGTCGGTGGTTACGACTTCGCAGGCACGGCTTACGGCGGCAGCGGCCCGGCCTTGCCCGACCTCGATCCGCTCGACGAAAACGGCCACGGCACCCACGTCGGCAGCATAGCGGCCGGGGGCTGTCAGGTCGCTCCGACTCTCGAGCCCGGCATCGCGAAGGGCGCGAACATCGTCGCCCTGAAGATCTTCGGCGAAGACGGTTCGACCAGCTTGGTCGCGAGCGCAATCGAGTGGGCTATCGAGGCCAATCTCGGTCTGCCTGTGGCCGGTACGCCGGCTCGGGTCGATGTGATGAACCTTAGCGTCGGCAATCCCTGGGCGTCGGATACGCTCAGCGCGCTCGGCGCAATCCGGAGGGCGACTCAAGTAGGCATCGTCGTCGTCGCTTCGGCCGGGAACTCGGGCCCTGCCGGGTTCCTGATCGGCGGCCCCGCAGCCGATCCCGACGCGATCGCCGTCGCAAGCACCATCGCCGGCGGCCTTTACGGCAGCCGCATCCGTGTTTGGCGCGGCTCCGTTCCGGAGGATGTTGAGGCCGTACCAGCCGATGACGGCCTAGCGCCCGTGGCGAGCCCGCCGTTACGCGCGGCCCTCGTGCACATGGGCCGCGCGTGCGACGTCGACTTCACGGGCGGTGACGTCGAAGGCAGCGTCGCCCTGATCGAACGCGGCACCTGCACCTTCCACGAAAAGCTCGCCAACGCCGAAGCCGAGGGCGCCGTCGCCGCGATCGTTTACGACGACGGGCGCGGAGTGACGACCATGGGCAGCGATCTAGGGCGCGTCCGAATCCCGGCCTACATGATCTCCCGCGCCGACGGCCTCCGCCTGCGCGACGAGCCCGGCATTCGCGAAGCGGAGTTGAACTCCAGCTTCGACGGCAGCTTCGAGCGCTCCCATCTGGTCGACGTCATGTCGAATTTTTCGAGCCGCGGGGTAACTCGCAGAGGCGACTTCAAGCCCGACATCTCGGCGCCGGGCACGGCGATCCGCGCGGCGGCGATCGGGACGGGCAAAGGTAGCGTCACGCAATCCGGCACGTCGATGGCGGCCCCGATGGTCGCGGGCGGCGCCGCGGTGGTCATTCAAGGGCTAAGGCGGGACGGGCTCCTGGGGACGCCGATCGGGTCGGGCGGTCCGGGAGCTCTCGGCGCGAAGCAGGTCGCGGCAATCCTGCAGAACGGCGCCGAGCCGAGCGTCTGGACCGCGGACAATCGGACGGAGGTGTGGGCGCCTCTGGCATGGGCGGGCGCCGGGCGGATGGATGTCAGGCGCGCCGCGGGCAATCGAACACTTCTGGTCCACAACAGCACCGAGGCGAAGATCGACGCCGGTTTCGAGTCGTTCAACGGCGACTGGGGCATCATCTTCTCGACCCACAACACGGTGACCAACCTCGGCTCCACCGCGCGGCGCTACCGGGCCGGTATCGAGCGGCCGCCGGGCGAATCGGCGGGCGTTGTCCATCTCGTCGACGAACGAATCATGGAACTCGGACCGGGCGATAGCACGACCCTCCTGCTCGACGTGACGGCCAACAGCGCTGACCTTCCGCCTTACACGCTCGCCGGCGGCGAGAGCGCGTCGAACGGTGACGGCCGGCTCCACGAGGGCGAGCACGACGCCTGGATCGTCGTCACGGAGGTCGGACCCGACGGCGAGCCGCTCTTGGACGGCGACGTCGTCCGCATGCCCATCTACTTCTTCGGCCGCCCCGCCTCAGGCGTCCGGCTGGTGCCGGAGGTCCTCGATCATTCGGCTCCGGGCGGCCAGGCGCTCGTCACGGCTCTCAACAACAACGGCGGGCAGCCGGGGCAGGTAGAGCTCTTCACGCTCCTAGCCGAGGACGGCGGGGATCGCGATGTCGGCTTGGGCTCGGACGTCGACTTGTTCGGCGCGCGGGTCGTAGCCGGCGGCGCGGCCGGTGCGCGGCGCATCGAGTTCGCCGTCCACACTCTGGGCGCGCGAATCTCGCCCTACGACGCGGATCCCGAAGTCCTGATCGATGCGAACCGCGACGGCACGGCGGAGTGGATAATCGGGATGGAAGACACGGACTACCTGGAGACGGTGGGCTCGTCGCAGCCGGCGTGGAGCGGACGACTCGTCACGATCGTAGAATCGGTCGGTCCGGGCCCGACGCAGGTTCACTATCCCGTCGGCGTCGATGTGCGGGGCCGATGGCTCATCCTGAAGCTCGACGCCGCGGCTTTGGGCTTCGGCCCGGGCGACCCGATCGTCTTCGACACCGCGCTGAAATTCGGCCCGCGTTTCGGAGGACTCACCGACGAGGTGCCGAACGGTGGCATTCTCGGCATGGGCCTTCTCGCGCCGCTCACTTTCGACCATGCCGGGCGCGGCGCGGTCCCCGATCTCGATTCCGTCGCGGTGCCGTCTGGCGAAGAGCGCTCGATCATGATCTCGAATGGCGATCCGGCAGCGCCCGACGGTGGCCTGATCCTCGCCCTTTTGCCGACGAACATGACCGGCGAAGACGACGTACGAGTCCTCCGCCCCGGCATCGCCATCCCGACGGAAACGCCGAGCGCGACCCCAGTGCCCGCACCGAGCGAGACCGCATTGCCAACGGCGACGACGGAGCCTACGCCGGATCCTATGAGCACACCGACACTGGAGTCGACATCGGAGATTCCCGACGACCCGACAGTCGAGCCGACCCCAGACGGCACGGAGGGCCCGCCGTCTGGAACGACACCCGAATCGACGCCCGAACCAACGACTGAGGCGACATCTGAGGCGACGCTCGAAGGGCCACCCGTATCGCCGACGGAGGGCGCGACGCCGCCGCAGAGCTCGGGCCCGGGCCCGAGCACAAGCGCGACGCCGATTCCGAGTGCCACGCCGATCGTTCGCCGCCTGTATTACCTGCCGCTGGCGGTTAAGCGGCGCTAGCCCCGCGACGCCGCCGCAACATGAACTCGCAACTCGGCGCCGAGATCTCGGACGTTGTCGCGCTCACGCTGCGAGTCGCGGCCGCCGCCATGTCGTTCCCTCTAGTAGTTCGGACGGCCAGAGTTGCGTTCGAAGGAGTCGATCCCCGGCTCGAGATGGCGGCGAGGACCACAAGCCGATGGATGGACGCCCAACCCGATCAGCTCTCGAATACCTCCACCAGGACCGGATCGTCCGCAAGGCAAGCATTGCGATCGCTCCAACGGTGCAACGCTGAGCGTGATCGATCGTGTCCCTAAAGCGGCGCGAACGGGGCGCGAACCCATTGACATGCATTCCGCACACCTGTATGGTTTTCCATATGAAAACGACTCTAGTCATCGATGATGGTGTGATGCGCCGTCTAAAGGCAACCGCCGCTCACCGCTCGACAACTATCTCGGCGCTGGTTGAGGCCGCCCTTCGAAGGTTCCTCGACGCTCCCGAAGCCGATAGTGATGAGCTCTCCCCGCTTCCTACGTGGGACTTCGGTGGCGCGTTGGTGGACGTTGATGATCGAGAAGCGCTGTATGAAGTTCTCGACAGTGATCGCAACGCCGCGTACTCCGGGTAACGACGCATCCGAAGGTGATGCGCAATCCGTGGTCGACTATTCAAGCGATGGGGTTCGTCCAAGCG
>JBCLES010000092.1:0-8023 GCA_038913135.1 Anaerolineae bacterium | reverse complement strand
CCAGTGATTCCGGTCATCGCGACGATGAAGAGATTGCCGAAGGCATGTCCGCCGAGTTCGCTTCCGTCCCCGAAGCGATACTCGAACAGCCGCTGCATTAGGGGCTCGGTATTCGCGAGCGCCGCGATACACTGCCGAAAGTCGCCGGGCGGATGCACCCCGAGGCTGCGCCTCAGCCGACCGCTGCTACCGCCGTCGTCGGCGACGGTGACGATCGCCGTGATCTGATCGGTATGCTCTTTCAGCCCACGGAGAAGTGTCGAAAGCCCGGTGCCCCCCGCCTATGGCGACGATCCGCGGGTGGGACCGCCGACGGCGCCGGCGATCTACATGTTCGAAAAGATCTCTAGCCCCATCCGGATCGACCGCGGTGATGAGTGAACGGTTCAGGCCGTAGAGCCCAAGCGTGAGAGCAACTCCACCGCCGATGACGAAAAGGAGGGCCCGGCCGATCTGCGGCACGCCCTGGAGCGTCGCCAGGTTGACGCCCTCTTGGAACGGCTCGGGCACGTCGACGGACTGATAGAGGTCGATGAGTCCGTAGGCCAGGCCGAGACCGAGTACGGTGACGCCGGCCAGCATGAGGACTAGCCACCGCTTGACTTGCATGCCCGGCATCAGCCATCTGAGCGACCGCACGCGGCGTACTCCATCTTGCTCAACAAGGTTCGAAAGTAGTCGTCGGGGATCGAGCTGGAGCGAAGCGAAGTCTATCGAGCGGCGGGGGTGGGGTCAATCGGATCCTTCGAAGGATAGCCAAAGGTGGCTCCGCCGAGCGCCTAGAGCCGGCGATCTCCCGCTCAGCCCAATGCCTTGTCCCGTTTGCCCTTGACCTGCCTTGCCCGATCCGCCGCACTAGCGTTGAGAAGGCCTTGCAGGCGCAGCAATTCGGCTCCGGCGATCACCACGCGTGCACCCAGAGCGGCTTCTTCGTCGGACTCAGCTTCAAGCTGGAGGCTGCGAAGTTCGTAAAGCCGGTCGAGCAGCGCGCGTTCCCTGATCCGGATCACGGCCGCCCGCGCTGCCCGACGTCGAGCGTCGACTTCGATCCTCGGTTCACCGGCCGCTCTTCGTCGCAGCTCGTTGGCATAGCGTGCATGCGTTTCGGGCAGCATTTCGAGGCGGTGTTCCTGCGGCGCGTCCGGCGGTGGCGCGCCGCGCGCCGCGTAACGGACGGAAGTGAAGAGATCGCGCTCGACCGCGCGCGCGAAGTCGGATTCGCCGATCGGGGCAAGTCCATCGTTCGCCAGGTCCTCTTCGAGGGCGTTGACGCGCAGCGGGTCTTCGAGCAATTGACCGAGCAGCCAATCCGCGTGGTCCCTGGGCGGAGTGATCGTCGGCGCATTGTCGATGATCGTTTCAAGTCCGAAGTCCGGGTCAGCGGCCTCGTCCGCAGGACCCAACGGCCACGGGGCGCCCCAATCGGGTGGGCGGTCCGAGTCTTGCCTGGTATCAGGGCGCCCGATCGGTGACGCCGAGCCCGAACCGCGCGCGCGCGATGTCCGCCTCACGCCCGATCCGCTTCCGAACCGCGAAAGACGCTGCGCTATCGCCCGCTCATCGATTCTGACGAGATCCGCAAGCCGAGCAATCCAGGCTGCACGCGCAACCGGGTCGGTCACTTCGGAGATCGAGGGCGTGAGGCGATCGACCGCTTCGAGCTTGCCGGTCGGATCGTCGAGGTCTAGGTCGGCGGTCAGCGCGCTGAAGAGATACTCCATGACGGGGCGTGCGCCGTCGATCGCCGCCGCCCACGCCGTCGGGTCCTCCCGGATCACATCATCCGGGTCGCGGCCGGGCGGCAGGGTTGCGACGAGCAGTTCGACATCGAGCCTCTGTTCGTAGCGCAGGCCTCGGGCGGTAACGACCGGTACGAGGTCGCCCGCCGCTGCGCCACTTGCCACGTCTAGGCCGCGGCGTGTGGCCGCCTGCCCCGCCGCATCGGCGTCGAGCGCAAGGATGATACGCGGCGCGAAGCGCTTCAGAAGCATCACATGGTGTTCCGTCAGGGCAGTGCCGAGGCTGGCGACAACGTTTTCGAAGCCCGCGGCATGCGCACGCACCACATCGGTGTACCCCTCGACGACCACCGCGGCGCCGATGTGCCGAATCGCATGCCGGGCACGGTCGAGACCGTAAAGAATCCGGCCCTTGTCGAAGAGGTCGCCCTGTGGCGAGTTCAGATACTTAGGGACTCCTTCCGGGTCGAGTGTTCGCGCACCGAAACCGATCGGATCGCCGCGCACGTCGCTGATCGGAAACATCAGTCGGCCGCGGAAAGCGTCGTACGCACCGCCTCCTTCCCGCGGACGGGAGAGCCCGGCAGCGATCAGCTCCTCCTCCTCGAAACCGAGTGCGACCAGGTGATCCCCGGTGCGACGCCATTCGTCCGGCGCCCAGCCCAAACCGGCGGCCTTGGCTGTTTCGGTGCCGAAGTCGCGGCCCGTAAGGTAGCGTCTCGCCACTTCGGCTTCAGGGTCGCTGTGCAAGCGTTCGGCGTAGAAGTCGCGTGCGGCGACAACGGCCGCCTTCAGGCGATTTCGCCGCTCCTGGCGATGTGCCTGGTGCTGCGTCGGAGGATCAAGGTCGACGCCGGCGCGGCGCGCAAGCTGTTCGAGCGTCTCGCGGAAGCTGAGGTTCTCGAAACGCATCACGAAGTCGAAGACGTCGCCGCCGGTAGCGCACGCACCGAAGCAGCGCCATGCACCGCTATCCGGGAAGACGACGAAGCTGGACGTCTTCTCGGCGTGGAAGGGGCAGAGGCCCTTGTAGCTTCGGCCGGAACGTTTCAGCGTGACGTGTTCGCCGATTATCTCGACAACATCAAGCCGGTCCCGTACTTCGTCGACGGTTGTCATATGCTCCGAAGGTTCGTTCTGGAGACTCCGGTACTGTCCGCTTTCGACATCGCGCGCAGCCTGCACAGCGGGCGACAGTGGGGACGAATCATATCGGTGGGGCGGGGTTGGCGGTAGCCTGGATCGAAGTTTGGTCGGTTTGATATTAGGTCAGTCCGATATACTCTCGCGCATGGTATGCAATCGGAAGCGAGGCGCGATCACTCTGGCGTTCGTCGCCTCTTCGGTCGCCTCGGCGCTGGCCGCGTCCGCAGCGGTCCCCGTCGAATCAAGCGTCGATGCGTACGGCTTCGACCCGATGAGCTTGATATCGCCGGAGCATTGTCCCGCTCTTCCAGCGCCGAGTGGGACCGTTGTCACGGTCGGATCGGTCGCTGCTCTCGAACTCGCGGTATCGGAGATCGAATCCGGGACGACGATCTTGATCGAGGATGGTGATTACACGCTTGGGCGGACCATCCATCTTTACGGCGGACTTCGCGACATCGCTATCCGCGGCGCGAGCGGCGACCCAACGGCCGTCGTTCTCCGCGGTGCGGGCATGGAGAACCCGGATTTCGGCTCCGTACCGCACGGCGTTTTGATCTCCGACGTGACGGGCGTGGTCATTGCGGATCTGACCATTCGCGACGTCTGGTACCACACCGTGCAAGTGCAGGGAGAACAGGGCGCGCGCGACGTCACGCTCTACAACCTTCACCTGATCGACAGCGGCGAACAATTTGTCAAGGTCTCTAGCGGCGGTCCGCCTGGACCTTATGCCGACGACGGACTAGTTGCATGTTCCCGCATCGCGTATTCCGATCGGGCGCGCGACGATTACACAAATGGCGTCGACGTTCTTGCTGGGTCGAATTGGACGGTGCGCGACACCCTATTTGAGCGCATCCGGGCGCCATCGGGCCAACTCGCCGGCCCTGCCGTACTCATGTGGCGCAACACGATCGACTCCGTGATCGAGCGCAACGTCTTCATCGATTGCGATCGGGGCATAGCGCTCGGCCTGAGCGATCCCGATCCGGCAAGGGCACGCGACGGCGAGACGGTCTACGACCACCAGGGCGGCATAGTCCGGAACAACTTCGTCTGGCGCGCTCCGCGCAGCCGGACAGGTGACATCGGCATTTCGGTGAACTTCGCGCGCGATTTCACGGTGGTGCACAACACTGTCGTCCTGAACGGGACCTTTCCGCTCGGGGCGATCGAGTATCGCTTTGCCGTGACGGACGGCGAGATCGCGAACAACCTAAGCGACGCGCCTATTTGGCAGCGTGACGGCGCCGGTGCCTTCGTCAGCGGAAATATCATCGACGCGGAGCCGATCCTGTTCGAAGATGCGCTCGCGGGCGACCTTCACCTTCGCGCGTCAGCGCTGAGCGCCATCGATCGCGTCATGCCGCGGGTCGACGTCACCGACGATGTCGATGGCGAGGTTCGGCCAGCCGGCGATGCGGCGGACGTTGGTGCGGACGAATTCGTGGGCTCAGGAGTCACGCCGACGGCGCCGGTGACACCGGCGCCGACTTCGCATTCTCCGACGGTCACGGTCTCGCCGTCTCCAACTTCGCCTTCACCTACGCCGTCGAGCGAACCGTCGCCCACGCCCGCAACTCCGGGCGCGAGCCCGACGAGCGTGAATCCGTTGCCGGTTCTGATCTTCTTGCCGAGCGTAGTCCGCCAATCGCGATAGCTGCGTGCGTCGAAGTTGAGCGCGCGGATGCGCGTCACTTATCCAGCGCGCCAGTCGACTCCTTATCGAGCAGCCGTTCCTCATAAATGCGCCGCACCGTCGCCTCGATCTCGGGCTCGCGCACTTCGAGGTCGCGGATACGGTAGCGCGCGGCGACGCGTCCGATCAGCTCCGCGGCCGACACGCTTTCACGGGCAAAGCTATAGATCGCCCGCCGACCGTCGCGCTCCGCGACAACCGCGCCTTCGACGGCCACGTCCACGTGCTCGTCTTCGAAGTCGACCACCAGCCGGCGATCCCCTCCGAAACGGTCCCGCAGCGACTGTAGTCGGCCGTCGAAGATCAACGCGCCGTGGTCGATGATCATCACCCGTTCGCAGAGCTTCTCGACGTCGGAAAGATCGTGTGTCGTCAGGACAACGGTTGTGCCGCGGCTCCGATTCATCGACAGGATGAAGTTGCGGATGCTCTCTTTGGCCACCACGTCGAGGCCGATCGTCGGCTCGTCCAGAAACAGGAGTTTCGGTTCGTGGAGCATCGCCGCAGCTAGATCCGCGCGCATGCGTTGGCCGAGCGAGAGCGAACGGACCGGCGTGTCGAGGAATGGTCCAAGGTCGAGCGTTTCTCCGATCTCGTGCAAGTTAGACTTGAATCGATCGTATGGCACTCGATAGATGTGGCGCAGGAGCTCGAGCGACTCGATGACCGGCAGATCCCACCAGAGGCTCGTCCGTTGCCCGAAAACGGCGCCGATTCGAGCGACGTAACGCCGACGCTCGCGCCAGGGCGTGAATCCATCGACCAACAATTCGCCGCCGCTAGGCACTAGGAGGCCGGTGAGCATTTTCAGCGTCGTCGACTTGCCTGCACCGTTCGGACCTAGGTATCCGACGATCTCGCCCGCCGCGATATCGAAACTCACGCCGTCAACAGCGCGCACCAGTCGGTATTCGCGCGATATGAGGCTCCGGAGCGCGCTGAGCGCCCCGCCGCGGTAACGTGCTACGCGAAAGTTCTTCTCGAGTCCGCGAACGTGGATGATCGGCGATTTCAAGCTCATGTTCCCGTGCTCTGGTAGTGCCTCACGCCGAAGCGCCAAAAGGCGAGCGCGCCGATCATCGCGATTAGGCCGACGAAAGGAGCAAGGTAGGGTGCCGTGGGGCCGAGACCGATCTGGTCTTCGCGTCCCAACAAGTGCACCACCGGCGCGTAGTTCAGGAACACTCCGGGAACAACGAAGGTGAAGAAACGGCGCATCAGCGGATGATAGATGTGCATCGGGACGGACATCATCTCCTGCCCCCCGTAAGTGAATATGTTGATCGCCTCGATCGAGTCGATTGTCCAGAAGGTTATCGTCGATCCAATGATGTAGAGCGCGCCGATTCGGTGGAGCGCGAAGCGCGAGCCGAGGACTTGAAGGGTGAGGCCGGCGGGAAGGAGCATGATTCGGTCGAATCCGCCGAGTCGCACACTCTCTCCGAATCCGGACGGATCGAAGCCGACGAAAAGCATTTCCATCGTTTTGAAAGCGACGGTGACCGTTCCGTAGAGCAGCGCCACCTCGCCTAGCGACCAGCATCCGAGCGAGTCGAAGCGTTGGAACACGATCGCGACCGCAGCGCATTCGACCAGCGTTATCAAGCCGGTCGAAATGAAGTCGAAGGCGAAGGAAATCCGGTATTGCATCAGGGAGCGGATCTGGGCGCCGATCAAGCGGCGGTAGAGGTCGAGTCCTTCAAGGACGCCTAAGCCTCGATCCTTCGAATTCGGCGCAGACTCCGAGGGCGCATCAATCGCCGAGCTCATCCGCCTAACACCACCAATCGCTTTTCGCCAGCCTTGAGGACCAGCCGGCCGGCCGCGAGGAGCGCCACTGCCCAAAACGCCTGTGCGAGCAGTGCCCATATTACGTCGGTACCGCTGATCAGCCCGAGATATACTTCGACGATGGTGTTGACGGTATGTGGAAATGGGGTGAGTTCGCAAAGGCGGACTACCCAGTCGGGGAAAAAGCGCAGCGGCATAAGGAAGCCGGATGCGAACCAGCTCAGGATGAAGGCGAAGCGGATGATCCCGCGCGCATCTGGCGACCAGAAAGCGCTCAAGTTGACGAGGAATCGCCACGCAAAGCTGACGAGCCAGGCCAGGACGACGGCGACGACGAATGCGGCCCAGCGCCCGGCGGTCGTCGGGACGACGATGTCGAAGACGAGCGCATACGCGATCATGATCGTCACGCCTCGCCACAGGAGCTGCGTAAGGGCCCGCCCGGCGTCACGCGCCATCCAGAAGCCCTGGTAATCCATCGGTTTCAGTAAGTCGGAAGCGACCTCACCGCTATGGATCGCGCGGCCGACGTCGGTCCAACTGAACAAGTTCAGCGGTCCGATCACCGCTTGGCTTAGTCCGGTGAACGTGACCGCGTCTTGCACCGAGTAGCCGGCGACTTCGGCGCTCGTGCCGAAGAAGGCGAGAAGTACCGCCGCTCTGAGAAGTCCGAAGAAGAAGTTCGTCGCAAGTCCTGCCAGGGCAGCTGCGCGGTACGTTATGTGCCGGCGGAATTCCCGCCGGGCTATCTCCCAGAAGAGCCGCACGGTGCTTTTCGGATCATGAGCAGCTTCTCGACTGGATGCCGGCGCGCAAGCCCGGGTGCTCGACGTGGTCGAGCGCCAGACGGGCAACCGACCAACGACTGGCTCACGGCCTTGGGTTACGCCGAAGCCGCGTAGTCCGGAACCTTCGGATGGCTGATGCCCGGCGCCCCGTGCGCCGGGCCGGATCGCTTACCCTCGACGACCGGGACGGAGCACAAAGTGTCAACCTCGGGCGCCGGTGAATTGAACCGTGCCCCGCGCTGCCAGAATCTGTGCCAGCGGACAGGGCCGTGGCACTTGACGCGTGTGCGGTCACGTGGTCGGACAGAGCGAGGGCGGCGTAGCGGTGTTGATAGCAGCTTCCCGGGCGTGAACGAGGAACCCGAAGACATGCTTCAGTCGGAACGTCAAGAACCACAACAGTGGCACCCACCATCACTCGGAATTGCTCGAAGACAGCAAGTACACTTGGTACGATTCCACTGGATCCGTACCACTGGGATCGGGCGTTGCCTCAATCACGGTATAGCTCGCAGGGGCAATCTCGAACGCTCGGCGCTTTCCATTCGGTTCCGTGACGTACAGTATTGCACTCTCGAACGCCGGAAGCTCACCAAACCCTCTAGGCCTAATCTTGAAGCTGACGGCCTGCCCCTCTTCAATTGGTTCGAGGCGCCACCCAATGCGACCCGGCTCTTCAATTGCTGCCGGTTCGGCTGAGAGAGTCTGGTACCGAGATAGCGCCGACTCCTTCACAACGAGTTGTGGATTGCGGAGCACAGGCGTCTGGAATCTTGAGACAATTCTGCGGGCGATCCGAGCTACGTCTCCGGCATGTGCTACGAAGAGTCGCTGTTGTGGCTCAGAGAGAATCGAAT
>JBCLES010000091.1:0-8407 GCA_038913135.1 Anaerolineae bacterium | reverse complement strand
TCCGCGGATATGCGCCGATGCTGCGGCATTTGTGCCGAGCGGCCGGGAAAATGGGGAGGGGACTTAACATGCGGATCACGGATGTTGGATGGGGTCGTCGTTTAAGCCGGGCAAGTGGGCTCCTTCTGCTAGCGACCTTCCTGGGCGCGGCGGCGTTCTCGCTGGCCGCTGAAGCGCGGCGGGTAGAGGCTCGGCCGATGGAGGCCGTGCCGGCCCAAATCGGGCGACTGAGCGGTTGCGGCGGCACAATCACGCGGACACTTTCGGCCCAGGAGATTCAACTCTGCGACGCGGTCGACGTCCAGGTGGTCGTTGAGCCGTCTTGCCCGGTGTGTCCCGGTGGGTTGAACGTAGTCTACGTGCAGGTGGATGCGGCCTTCGAGGCGCCCTGGATGAACGCCGCGGCCATCGCTTCCTTACAGGAACTCGAACGCCTGCGCGACGTCGAAGTAAAAGTTGGCGTTGTCCATTACAACAGCACCACTGTCAAAAAGGTGCTCCCGATGACCGATATCCTTTCGCGGGCGCGCGGTAAGCTCAACGAGCCGCCATACGGCCACGATCCTTTCGGCGACTTCGAACAGGCGGCGCGCATGGCACTCGACATGTTGCGCACCGAACGGATCGATGCCGAGAAAGACGGCCTTGTCCCATGTGAGATGATCATCTACTTCGCGAGCACCAAGAGCATCTTCACCGATGCCGGTAACGAGATGCTGAGCGCGGCGCGAATGATCCATCGCGAGAACATCCCTCTCCTCGTCGGCTGCCCTGAAACGCACCCGGACTACTGCACATTCACGGTCGACATGCCGAAGTCGCGGCGCTTCTATACGGAGCCGCCTGCGACGAGTGAGCTCCAGCGAATGGTGCGCGATCAGATCAACGACTACACGAAGGAAGCCGATCTGCGCACGACAAATCTGAAACAGGTAATCCCCAGCGGCATGCGCTATGTCGCCGACAGCGGCGCGCCGGAGCCGAAGCTGACCACCACGGCTGATGGGATCGTCGAACTGGCATGGACCTGGTCGCGTCTTGAGGCTACGAAGGCGCAGACGGTAACGTATCAAGTGGCGCCGGATGTCTCGGGTACGGCATCGATCAAAGGCGAATTGCAGGTCATCGACCTCAAAGGCGCCAGCCGGACCATTCCTATGCCCGAGGCGGTGATCACGACGACAGGCCCGTGCGTGACCGTCACGCCGACCCCGCTCGACACGCCGACCGACACTCCGGAGCCGACGAGCACGCCGACGTCGACATATACACCCACGCCAACCAGCACGCCGACGCCCGGCCCGATCTATCTTCCGATCGCGGTAAGCGAGACCTGCAGCGGCTACGAAAAGCTTACGGACGTCGCCCTCGTCATCGACATGTCGACCAGTATGCAGCGCAACACGGAGGACGGCATTCCGAAGTCGGACGCGGTTATCGCCGCGGCCCGCGCGTTCGTTTCCGCCCTCGACTTCGAGCCGGGAGCGGGCGGCCAGCACGATCAAGTGGCGGTCGTCTGGTTCAACGGCGCTGCCGACGTCGCGCTCGAGCTTTCGAATGATGCTGAGGCGATCGACGCAGCGATCGGCGGCCTGCCGGCCCATCAGGCGCAAGGCACGCGTCTCGACCTCGCCTTCGATGTCGGCATGCTCGCCCTATCTCCAGAGCGTAGGAAGGTGGACAACACGCCGGTACTGGTGATGCTCACCGACGGCTTGCCGAACCAGGTGCCGCTACATCCGGAGTCGGGCCGCCAGGAAGAGACGGTGTTGGAGGCCGCAAGCCGCGCCAAGGACGCCGGGGTCACGGTCTTTACGATCGGCTTCGGGCGCGCCGAAGGTGGCGACTTGCTCGATCGGGTGAACGCGGAGCTGTTGCGCGAGTGCGCGACGGATCCGAGCAAGTCCTTCGTAGAGCCGCGCGCGGACCGCCTGGTCGGGATCTACGAGAGCATCGCCGACGTGTACGACTGTCCGAAGGGGCGGCACGATTGGAGCAAGCCTTGGCCGTAGGATGCGCATCTCGATCACACTTGCGCCGTCAAAGTGGTCGTTGTATGTCGTAAAGACGGAGCGAGTTGAAGGGGTCGGATAGCCCATAAGAGCACGGCGTGTGCGACATTCGCACACGCCGTGCTTCGTTAACGCTGCTCTAGCATTCGCCTAGTGAGATTCTATCAGCCGCGCCTTACGATAACACCGGTATCGACTATCTCGGGCGACGGCGCACAATGCCGGCACAAATTCGCCAGCCGGCGCAGCGCAGGGCGCCACCACACATCGCACCTTCACCTAAGGGGCCGTCAAGCAATAATCCTCGCAATTCGGGCATCGCCAGGGTCGACCTCAACAACGCCGACCTCACCAGCGCCGTACCGTTTCCTCGATCAACTTTACCTGCCTTGAGGCTACCCATGGACATCAACCGCTTCACCCAGAAGTCCCAACAAGCCGTCATCGCCGCCCAGGAGCTTGCCCGCCAGCGCGGGCATGCCGAAGTGCGGCCGATCCACCTGCTCCGGTCGCTCATCGATCAGCGCGACGGGGTGGTGCTCCGCGTGCTCGAAGGGCTTGGCGTCGACGTGCGCCAACTTGGTCTAGAGGTCGACGGGGCGATCAATCGATTCGCATCGGCTACCGGCGGCGCGGATCCGACGATAAACCGCGATCTGCGAGATCTTCTCGTCGCCGCCCACGACGAGATCCAGGCCTTCGGCGATCAATATGTGAGCACCGAACACCTCCTTCTGGCGATGCTCGGGCACGGCGATGGGCGCACTGACGAGCTTTTGGCGGCGCACAACGTGACACGCGATCGCATCCTTTCCGTGCTCCAGGAGGTACGTGGCGCTCAGCGCGTCACCTCTCCGGAGCCGGAGGGGACGTACGATGCTCTAAGCCAATACGGGCGCGACCTGACGGAAGAGGCGCGAGCCGGCAAACTCGATCCGGTCATCGGCCGCGACGAAGAGATCCGGCGGGTCATCCAGATCCTGAGCCGGCGAACCAAGAACAACCCGGTCCTGATCGGCGACCCGGGCGTCGGCAAGACCGCGATCGTCGAAGGGCTGGCCGGGCGTATTGTGCGCGGCGACGTGCCGGAAGCTCTAAAGAACAAGCGCGTGGTGTCGTTGGATCTTGGCGCGATGGTCGCGGGCGCGAAGTATCGCGGCGAATTCGAGGAGCGCTTGAAGGCCGTCCTCAACGAGGTGAAGGCAGCGGAGGGTGCGGTCGTCCTCTTCATCGACGAATTGCACACGATAGTCGGCGCGGGCGCGGCTGAAGGCGCGATGGACGCCGGAAACATGCTGAAGCCCATGCTTGCGCGCGGCGAACTGCACGCGATCGGCGCGACGACGATCGACGAATATCGCAAGCACATCGAAAAGGATGCGGCGTTGGAGCGGCGCTTCCAGCCGATCCTCGTTTCCGAGCCGTCGGTGGAAGACACGGTTTCGATTCTGCGCGGCCTGAAGGAACGGTACGAAGTGCACCACGGTGTCCGGATCACGGACGCCGCCGTTCTCGCCGCCGCCACCCTCTCCGATCGATACATCTCGGACCGCTTTCTACCGGACAAGGCGATCGACCTACTTGACGAGGCTGCGAGCCGGCTACGGATGGAGATCACTTCCGATCCCCTGGAACTAGATGAGTTGAAGCGCCAGATACTCCAGCTCCAGATCGAACGGGAAGCCCTGAAGCAGGAAAAGGACAAGGCGAGCCGCGAACGGCTCAAGCGGATAGAGGACGAGATCGAAGCCTCGGAGTCCGAGCGAGCGGCCCTCGAGGGCCGGATTGAAGACGAACGCACGCTTATCGCTCGCTTGGCCGACGTCAAAGAGCAGACCGACCGTGCGACTCACGAGATCGAGTCGGCGCAGCGCCGGGGCGACTTCGAGGCGGCAAGCCGGCTCCAATACGGCACTGTGCTCGAGCTAAAACGCGAGCAGGAGCAGCTGGAAGCCGAGGTCACGGAACGGCAACAGCGGGGCGACATGGTTCTGAAGGAAGAGGTGGACGCGGACGAGATCGCCGAGGTCGTCAGCCGCTGGACCGGTGTGCCGGTCAACAAGTTGATCGAAGGCGAAGTCGAGAAGCTGGTGGCGCTCGAAGCGCGTTTGCACGCGCGTGTGATCGGCCAGGACGAAGCCGTCACGGCCGTCGCGAATGCGGTCCGCCGCTCCCGCGCCGGCCTACAGGACCCAAAGCGCCCGATGGGCAGCTTCATCTTCCTCGGACCGACAGGCGTCGGCAAGACGGAGCTGGCGCGCGCGTTGGCGGAGCAACTCTTCGACAACGACGAGGCGCTTATCCGGATCGACATGTCCGAGTATCAAGAACGCCACACGGTCGCCCGCCTGATCGGCGCACCACCGGGCTATATCGGCCACGACGAGGGCGGGCAGCTAACTGAGGCGGTTCGGCGCTCGCCGTACAGCGTCGTCCTTTTCGACGAGATCGAGAAGGCGCATTCCGATGTCTTCAACACGCTGCTCCAAGTGCTTGACGACGGCCGCCTGACCGATTCGAAGGGCCGGGTGGTCAACTTCAAGAACACTTTGATCATCATGACGTCGAATATCGGCTCCGATCGGATCCAGGCGCTTGGCGCGGAGGCGGCGGAGCCGGCCGTGCTCGACGCGCTACGAGCGCACTTCCGGCCGGAGTTCCTGAACCGCGTCGACGAGATCGTGGTCTTCCACGCCCTGTCCCGCGAAGACCTGGTCAAGATCGTCGACCTGCAGCTGGAGCACCTTCGAAAGCTGGTGGCGCAGCGCGGGCACGGATTCGAGGTGACGCCGGAAGCAAAGGCGCAGCTGGCCGAAGAGGGCTTCGATCCCGCCTTCGGGGCAAGGCCGCTAAAGCGCGTGATCCAACGCCGCGTCCAGAATCCGTTGGCGCTGGCCCTGCTCGAAGGCCAGCCGGCCGAAGGGGACGTGGTGCGTGTCGGAGTGCGTGACGGCGAAATTCATTTCGACTTCACTGGCGGGGGGTGAGGCGCGGCGGGCGCATGACCAGCACGGGGCAGTTCAGCCCGCGGAAGATCTCGCGCGCCAGATCGCCCAGCAGCACCCTGCGCCAGCCGTCGCCACGGTGAGCGCCGATGACCACGAGGTCGGCGCCGGAGCGCGCAGTCTCGGCCAGGACTTCGCCGACTACGAGACCGTGACGCACGACAACTTTGGGTCGCACGCCCTCGCGCGCCAAACGGTCCACGTCGCGTGCCAATACCTGGCCTTCCGGCTGTTGTCCTGAAAGTAGGCTTTCAGCATCCGAGTCCAAGCCGACGGCATTGACCGCAGGGCCGGCGCTCATCTGCGACATCACATGCAACACTGTGACTGAAGAAGCGCTGCGCAGAAGCGCCGGCAGTTGATCGGCCAGCACTTCGACTAGCGGTGCTTCCGACACCCCGCTGTCGCAAAGCAGCAGGTTGCGCGCTTCTCCGACCCGACCCTTGGCCACCGCCACCGCGCACGGCGAGTGTTCGATCACGCGCTCGGCAGTGGAGCCGATAACCAAGCGCGTTAGCCGGCGTTGGTGCTCTCGCTCACCCAAAACGGCCAGGGCGTAGTCGCCGGAGTCCAATTCGTCCAGGATCTCTTCGGCCGGGTGACCGATGCGCAAGAGCGATCTGTAGCTGCCTTCGCGCAAGGTGGGCGCAATCCTCGCAATCGCCTCGGCCTGAGCGGCCTCGCTTTCGGCGCGATCGTCGTCGGCGCGGCTGACGGACAGAACCGTCAAACGCGCGTCCAACTGGCCGGCAAGTTGAACCGCCATGCGCAACGCCAGATCTGAGTAAGTTACGTTGCGCGTAGCCACCAGGATCTCGAGCGGCCGGGTCATCGGCTCCTCCTTGGCCCGTCGAATCGGATCGGGCATCAGAGCATTACCAAGAGGATCGGTAGGACAAAGATAGTGATCATAAAGGCGGCGAGGTTGCGATTCGAGGCCAAGCACATGTCGACGAAAGCCAGGGTCAGCCTTTGATATTGGTCGAAGCCGACGATCAACAGAAGCAGGCTTACCGCGGCAAGCGATATCATCTCGGCCGCTACTACACCCATGGCGGCAGGGTTGCCGATGAGCAGCGCTGCAAGAAATGTGTCGACGAAGGTGCTGACGTTAGCGCCCATAATGTATGGTACGACGTTCTCGCGACGAACAAGTCCGCGCTGACTCAGCGGTACCAAAAGTCCGAGCGAGACGCTGACAGACATCGAAACTAGCGTCACAGCGCCGCCAAGCGCGAACATGACCCAAGGCCGGTAGATGAAGGCGCCCACGCTGCCGACACGGCTGGACTTGATCGACACTTCCGGTAGCGACAGGTCGAAGAGCTTGAAGCTCGTGAAAATGACCGCCAGGCCGACCGTGAAGACTCCCCAGTCAGGTAGTCGGCGCGCGATGTATTCGGCGATCGGCCCCATCAACAGGTCGAGGACGTCGCCCAGGCCGGACATTTTTCCTAGATCGATCGTATCGAGCCGCCCACCTGAGACGAGCCACAACCCCAGTGGGATGGCAAGGACTTGCACGGTGGCAGCGACGAGTAAAGAGAGCATGCCCATCGAAAGGCTGGCGCTCCTGTTGCGGCCGCGCAGCACGTAAATGAAGCCGATGAACAGCACGATGAAGCTGGCGCCGAAGCGGCTCCCGACGACCATGCCGTATGCCCCAAGCTGGTCGACCACTCCTGCATCAAGGAAGGCCATCGCCGCACCAGCCACCGGCGAACCGCTCATGATCAGGTATGACATCAGCCAGCCGAAGCCAAGTCCGTCCGCAAAGCCGGTTACGGCGAAGCGATCGCGCACGATCGGCCCAAGCGCGGAGGCGCCCTCCTTCATCAGGAAGATGCCCATCACGAACGTCAGCAAGCTGAGCACGAACAGCGGGGGCTTGTACCAGCTGCGGCGAAGGTGGGTCATGGGTGGCGGGCCGATCGGTTCACGTGTGGGTCATGGGTGAAGTGGCCTGGCAAGTCAGAGAGAACGTTCAGGGGCGGGGCCTGTCAGGAGGATGCTCAAGCGTAGCCTGTGCGATGGGAGCGAGCCAGGCCGGCGAGATGGGGGTGGGTGGCGCGGCAGGGGTCAGGACCTCTTAGCGCCGAATCATCGGCGTCCGAGCGAGTGTCTGGATCTGGGATAGTCGTGCGCCACGAGGCGCTTTTGAACCGAGCGGAGGTGAAACGACTCCGCCCGCTGGCTGTCGCAGCAGCCGGCGCGAAGCTGGGGGCAGCCTGAACCTGGAGATGCAGGCGAGGGCGGCAAGCAGCCCCGACAACGACGGGACGGGTCGGAACTGCCAGACGGCTCGGGTCCGGCAAGCAAGACTGGAAGGTGTACGTGAGGAACCTGTGCCATAACGCCCCTCAAGAACGTCCACCAGCTTCAACCTGGCGGATGTGGGCTGGGTTGCGGTGCGTACCCGCCGTTGGCGGGAAACTCCATCGCCGGTCAGATGTCGCCGGCGAGGAGGCCACGCAGAAGGACTGCGGCGTAGGCGTGGCGAGACCGCAGGGGTATAGCAGGGCACCTAACCAGTCGATCGGATCAGGAGTGAACGTGGGAACCATCCGGCATCGTTCGGCCAACGCACCTTGGTGCCGGCCGATAGGCTCATCGTCAGCCGAAGGCGCCAGATGGGGCGGAGCCTGCGTAGTAGTCCGAGGGCGGGAAAGCCGCCCACATGGCGAAGGCAGGCAGCGAGTCAGCAGCGGAAGCACTGTCAGGCCAGGAGGTCGCCCGTGAATACGGACGCACCGAGATCGGGGCTCGAAGAGACTCGGGATCGGGTACTGGGGATTCAGGCCAAACTGCACCGTTGGGCCGGTGAGGACGAGGATCGCCGGTTCGATGACCTCTACAACCTCGTCTGTGACCCACACTTCCTTGCTGAGGCATGGATGCGGGTTCGGGGAAATAAGGGTAGCCAAACGGCCGGAATTGACGGCGAGACGGCTCGATCTGTAGAGCAAGGTCGCGGCGTCGATGTGTTTCTGGAAGAGCTTCGCGAGCAGCTCAAGGCTCGCAGCTTCCAGCCGCAGCCCGTTCGCGAACGAATGATCCCGAGGCCGGGGTCTCGAAAGAGACGCCGGCTCGGCATTCCAACCCTGCGGGATCGGGTCGTGCAAGCCTCCCTGAAGCTGGTGCTGGAGCCCGTCTTCGAGGCAGACTTTCAGCCTTGCTCGTACGGGTTCCGCCCCAATCGGCGGGCTCAGGACGCCATCGCCGAGATCCACTTTCTGGGGTCCCGCTCCTACCAGTGGGTCCTGGAGGCGGACATCGAAGCGTGCTTCGATCGTATCGACCATACGGCCCTGATGGATAGGGTGCGTCGACGGATCGGAGACAAGCGCGTCCTGGCGCTGAACAAGGCCTTCCTCAAGGCCGGGATCCTCA
>JBCLES010000090.1:0-8447 GCA_038913135.1 Anaerolineae bacterium | reverse complement strand
GCTGACGCCCGACCTACGCCGGCATTCGCCCCGGTGATGACGACGAACTCTGGGTTCACCCGGCTCTGCCCTCCAGCCATCCGTTTCCGAATCCCGCGCGGAGGAGTCCCCTGACGATGGCTGGACACTCGCGCATCAATCGCCACGGAAGCCCCGAGCGAGCGTTCTCGATCATCATGACGATGGGTCCCTGATCGAGTCCGTAGCACCCCTGGGAAGTCCAGCCGCTCTCGCCCGCCCCGTCGCTCGCGAAGGTCGGGTTGAAGCTGCACTTGAAGCCGTAGTGGCTCGTCATCTCGGGGTAGGCGTCATCGAAATGCTGGAATGCGGGCAGAACGATCTCCGGAGCGAACGGCAACGAGGCGACCGCCGCCCACGGGGCGATGGTACCGTCGTCGGACCCGAACGGGATGCTGCGCGCCCGATAGTCGTAGAAGCGACGTTCGACGCCGTCGATTCTGCGGATCGCCGGCCCGGGGCCGTCGCTCGCCGTGATGCCCCAGCAGTTCTCGCCGTAGCCTTTGAGCTTTCGTGGATTGCGGATCGCATACTGCCTCTGTACATAGGTCGCGCGCCGGCTGTTCTCGAAGTAGTCGATTCCCCTCTCGCGCATGTAATCGTCCTGTATGCCGCGGAAGTCGATCCAGGCGTGCGAGAGCTGGTGGATGAAGAGCGGACCGGCGTAGAGGAACTCGATCCCGTAGAGCTTCTTCCAGCGATAGGACTCGGTCCACGCCCGGTAGCTGTCCGCGGGCAGCGGGTGTGTCGGCGACCCCAACCCGAGCACGTAGAGAAGCAACGCCTCGCTGTAGCCATCCCAGGTGTAGCGGATGAAGCCGCTCTCCGGCTTCCAGCCGTGCGAGACCTTCCGGCCCCCGTTCTGCGCCCATCGCCAGTCGGCCCGACCGTAGAGCAGCGCGGCGATCTCGCGAATCTCCGTCTCCTCCGCCGAATCGCCCTCGAAGTAGGCGGCAGCGAGCAGGGCTCCCGCCAGCAGGAAGGTCGTGTCGATGGTGGACAACTCGGACTTCCATGCGCGACGACCGGTCTCCATGTCGAGGAAGTGATAGTAGAAGCCTCGGTAGCCGGTGGCGTCGGGGTCTTCACTCTGCGAGCTGTCCCGAAAGAAACGGAGCGTCGTGAGCGTCCGCTCGATCGCCTGGGAACGCGAGATGAACCCGCGCTCCACACCGATCGCATAGGATGCGAGCGCGAAACCGACGGCGGTGATGCTGCAATGAGAGTCCTTCCGCGTGTTGTCGGGAACGAGGCCGTTCACGGGATTGGTCTCTTTCAGGAAATAGCCGAAGGTGGCCTGCTGGAGCTCCCCGATCCTCACGACGGTCACGATTCCGTTTCATCCTCCCAGAGCCGGATACCACCGGTCATACCCGCGTCGTTCGACACGATTTTCACGTCCTGGGCCAGCTTGATCGACAGCTTGCGGGTATTGCCGCCGCCGATGTTCAGCGTGTCGAAGTTCAGCAGTTTGCGATACGGCAAGATCCAGCTCATCTTCGTCCTTCCATCGCCACTTTCGGTCCGGAGCCACAACGATATCGAGTTGGTGGTCCTGGTGGTCGAATCCCAAGCGCGTCCGGGTCAGCCCACTCTGCATGTTGACCGCCCAACCCTGGAAGGTCCGATCCGTCGACCATCGCACCCAGGTCGCACGACGCTCGCCAGGCCGGATGATGATCAGAAGCTCCGCCCAGGCCCACGTCGACTGAACGAGCGCCCAATTTCCATCGACCCAGCGGCGCGGCGTGCCCGGCGTATGGTCGATCAATTCGGGCTTCATCGTGGTCATGCCAAACGGAAGCCAGAGGACGACGAGATCTGCATCGTCACGAACGACCCGGGCCGGAAGTACGGAGATGACACGGCGGCGCTCGTCGAGGCCCCGGTAGAGAATCGATGTTCCGGGGAGGAACGCTCCTTCGCTCGAGGTCGATCTCATTTCACCAAGCGCTCGCCTTGACATTCCGCCCGATCACTTGCCAGAGACGGGCGAAGTCTGCTTACCGTGGAGATCTCAGTTGCCAAGCACGGCCTCAAGATCGAAGATCCGCAACCCAGCGAAGCTCGCCGCGGCATAGAATCGATCGCCCACCAGCACCAGCGCCTGAACGGTACCTTCGGTCTCCACCGTACGAGCCGGCACGACCCAAGTTCGATCATCATCGGTCGGCTTCAACACGTCGACTATGGCGACGACCTCGATGACGCCGTAGCCCGAGCCGAGGAGGAGATGGCCCTGCGCGCCGGCTATACTCCATATAGTTGGCCGGTGGCGATTGTGGACCGGAGGCACCGCGAATCGACGCACAAGCCGTGGCTGTGCAGGCCTCGTGACATCCACTACGTGAACGCCATCATCCCCAGCGGCGACGACGACCACGCCGTCTTCGAGCCACAGATCCTCGGCGGCTGGCGAACTGCCTGGGTTCGACTCGTTCAGGCGCCACGCCTCCGATCGATACTCACCGAGCGGCCGCGGCGCGGTTGGGTCGCTCACGTCCACCAAGCGCAGGCCGTTGAAGCCGGCCGCGATGTACGCCGTGTCGTCCCGGACGATCAATCGACCGCCCCCGCCACCCCCTTCGTAACGGCCTACTTCCGCTGGCACCGCAGGGTCGGAGACGTCGAGGATAACGAGTTCGTGCGTACTGGTGCTGACGTAGGCGAGATCACCCACCACCCACACGTCCAAGGCCAGGCTCTCCGGCAGATCCGGCCCCCTATCCCACTGCGTCCAGCGGCCGAGCAGCCGCGGCTGACTTGGGTCAGCAACGTCCACCAACTGCAGATCGACGGCGCAGACATAGGCGATCTCGTCCGCGACGGCTACGGCGCTGGCCCGCTCCGGTGGATCGTAGAACCCCACCTCAAAGGGCCGAGCCGGATCGGCGACATCCACGATCCGCAACCCGTAACGCCAGCTCAACGCATACGCCAGCCCGCCGTCCACAGCGACGTCGAAAACCCCGTCGACGGTCTCCATCGAGCCGACTAGCCGCGGGGCGCATCACCACAGGTACGGCACGATCCGATACCGTACCTTCTCCATGTACTCGATGTACCCGGGCAACGTCTCGCGGAGCGTCCTCTCCTCCACCACGATCCGCGGGATGAAGGCGAGGAGCACGATCGCCGTCGCGACGAATGCCGCGGTGCTCCCCAGCCACAACGCGAGCCCCGCCAAGAGTGGCACGAACCCCAGGTACAGCGGGTGCCGTACGATGCCGTACAGACCGGTGTCGATGACCGTCTGGCCGCTCTCGGTCTGGTCCTCGACGATGGGCATAGCGAATTCGTTCTGGTAGATGGCCGCGGTGATGATCGCGAATCCGATGATGGAGACCAGCGCCCCCGCGATCGACACGGACGGCGACGGCGCATGCAGCCATTCGAGCCAGAAAACGTCCAGCGGTATGAAAGTCAGCTGCCCGAAGACCGCGATCGCCAGGATCGCCGTGGCGACGCGATCGGCCGTGGGCTGCTTGGTGGAAGTCATGGGCTTGAGCCGCGCCTCGAGGCTGGCCGGTCTCAGCAGGGCAAGCGCGACGGTGGTGGCTCCGAGGAGCAGGCCGTAGACGGCGATGGACCACAGCGCTCGATCCCAGAGCCACGTCCCGCCCCGGATCAGACCGGCCGGAACGATGAGCAACGCGACGAGCACGACGATTTGCTTCAGGCCGGCGAGCAGGCCCTTGACGATCAACATCGCTCCTCCTCCTCCTGGAGAACCTCTCGGACACTCGTTCGACCGAACTCCATGTCACCCCGCGCTAGCGCTCACCCCGGAGTTGACGGCCTCGAGCGCCTCGAAGATCCCCTCGATCACGTTCTCCTTGCCGCCGAAGAGTCCTTCCGGCCCGCCGTCGTGCAGGTTGCTGAACGGGGGCTCGTAGAGGGCCTTGGCGTCCATGATGCCACGCGAGGTGAGCTGCTCGATCACCATCTCGACAAAGCGGATCTGCGGCGCGGTCAGGCTCCGATCGCCCAGGAAGTCGCCGAACGCGGATTGCGCGGCGGCGCGGTCAAGCCCGACGAGGCTCCGGACGAAGTGAGCGAGCGACGGCGCTTCGGTGCGGGCGAGCAAGTTGGCGAGCAGGGTCTGGCCGTCGCCTTCGCCGATCTCCACGAGCGCGGTCTCCAACCCTTCGAGGTCGGCGGCGGTCAGCGGCTGGTTGGTCCGCAAGCGGTGGATAACGAGGTGATCCTGGTGCTCATGCAGGAAGCGCGTGACCTTCTTCTCGTATTGCGCGCCGGTCATCCTGGGCAAGTAGTCGGGGCCGACCTCCCGTATGCCCAAGACCTCGTCCTGGAAGTTCGTGTACACCAGCGTGCGCTTCTTCTTGTCGACGAGCGGCGTCAGCCCGCGCAGCCGTCGACGCATGTCCTCGAGCCCGTCGAGGCTGATCGCCTCCCAGAAGCCAGGCTCCTGCATGGAGGCAAGAAAAGCGAGCTGCTCGCGCACGGCCGGGATGGTGCTTTTCTCCTCGAGCAGCATCGCGATATCGACGACGCGCTTGCGGAAGCGTTCGAATTCGGCCGACTCACTTTCGACCAGCGCGAGTTGCATGCGCAGCGCGGTGAGATCGAACATTCGCGACTCGATGGCGTCGTGCTCGATCTGGCTTGGCAGTCCGGCGACCTCCCGCTGCAGCGCCGCTCGATCGCTCTCCCCGAGCCGGTCCCAAGCCGCGCGCTCCCGGAAGCGGTCCACGGTCTCCAGGTGCATGCGCACGATGAAGTTCTCGGGGTTCATGGCGGCGACTTCACGGTGGAGCGAATCGGCCAAGGCGCCGGCGAGCGCCGCTTCGGGGTCCAGCGAGGGTGTCCGCTGGAGGTGGCCGAGCAGCTCGACGCGCGCGCCGAAGAGCCGGGCGCCAAGAGGTGGGGCGCTCGCGGCCTCGATGCCTTCCGGGTCCTCCAGGAAGAAGTCGAAGTTGAAGCAGAAGTCGAAGACGCGGAAATCCTCCTTGTCCTGGCCGGGGCCGAAGAGGTCGGGGCTGAGGCGGGTGCCCCGGCCGATCATCTGCCAGAACTTGATCTTGGAGTAGACGGGCTTGAAGAAGACGAGGTTGGCCACCTCGGGGACGTCGATGCCGGTGTCGAGCATGTCGACGGAGATGGCGATGTGCGGGGGTTTGTCCTTCTGCGAGAAGTCGTCGATCAGGCTCTGCGGATACGATTCGTAGTGGTCGATGACGCGCGCGAAGTGGCCCGCGTGATGCGGGTAGTGGTGGTCGAAGCGTTCCTGAATGAACTTGGCGTGCTCATGATTGCGGGCGAAGAGGATGGTCTTGGCCAGCCGGTCGCCGCCCTCCACCGTGTGGCCGTGCTCCATCAGGTGCTTGAGGACTTTGTCGACGGTGTCCCGGTTGAAGAGCCAGCTGTTGATGGCGCCGGCGTTGACGCGCTCCGGCAGCTGGCCGGGCTCCGCGTCGTCGCCCCAGTCCAGGCTCTCCCACTCCTCCTTCTCGGCCTGGCTGAGCGATTCGTAGTCAATGCCTTCGCGCGGGAACTTGAGGTCCACTTGCTGGACGCGAGGGGGCACGAGATAGCCGTCGGCCACGGCGGTCTCCAGCTCGTAGGCGTCGGTGGGGACGCCGATATCGAGGCCGAAGAGTTCGTAGGTATTCCGGTCCACCTGCTCGCGTGGCGTGGCGGTGAGGCCGACGAGGAGCGAGTCGAAATAGTTGAAGATGGCGCGATATTTCTGGTAGACGGAGCGGTGCGCCTCGTCGATGATCACGAGGTCGAAGTGCCCGACGCCAAAGCGCGCGGTGTCGCCGTCCAGGTCGTCGATGAGCCCCATCATGGTGGGATAGGTGGAGACGTAGACGCGCCCGGCGGTGTCCTTCTCGGTGACGAGATTGACGGGGCTGGACTCGGGCAGGTGCGCCTTGAAGGCCCCGACTGTCTGGTTGACGAGCGATATGCGATCGGCCAGGAAGAGCGCGCGCTTTACCCAGCCAGCCCGCTGGAGGAGATCGACGAGGGCGATGGACGTCCGGGTCTTGCCGGTGCCGGTGGCCATGACGAGGAGCGCCTTGCGCTTCCGATCGGCGAATTGCTGGTTGATGCTCCCGATGGCCCGCTTCTGGTAATAGCGTCCTGCGATCTCGTCCTTCACTTGGGCGACGTCGAGGGGCCGGCGTTGGTCGCGGCGGCGGATCAGGGTGGCCAGCTCGTCTCTGGTATAGAAGCCCTGGACGGTGCGCGGCGGGTAGAAGTGATCGTCCCACAAATAGATGCGATAGCCGTTGGTGTAGAAGATGACGGGCCGCTGGCCGTGCATGGCTTCCAGGCAATTGGCATAGAGTAGGGCCTGCTGCCGCCCGACCTCGGGATTCACGGAGGTCTTCTTGGCCTCCACGACGGCGAGCGGCTTGCCGTCGTCGCCCCACATGACGTAATCGACGAAGCCGGCGCCGGTGGCGTTGGGCATGCCGGTGACCGGGTACTCCAGGTCATGCGGCTGATCAAGCGCCCAGCCGGCGCGCCGCAGGGTGAGGTCGATGATGAGCTTCCGGGTGGTGGCTTCGTCCCAATTGTGGGTCTCGGGGACGGCGGCGTTCTCGGCCTTGATGGCGGCGATCTGCTCGAGCCGCTCCGCGAGCTTTCCCTCCAGCGCGTCGAGCTCCTCAGCGGCCATGGCGTCGAGCCGGGCGGCCAGGGCGTCGAGCGCCGCAATGCTGGCGGGCGAGTCGCTGGGCTGGACCTTCGGGACGAGCGTTTCGTCGTAGGACTTGCCCCGCAGCTCCTCGGCCCCGTGCCGCAGATACGTCCGCCCGGCCCAGTAGAGGACGTGATACAGCTCGCGCACGACGTTCAGGGCCATGTCGGGCGTCGGAGCCTTCCTTGAGTGCACGGCGGAGTTGCCGGCTTGCCGGATGTACTCGGCCTTCAGCCAGACGGCCTCGGGCACGAGTTCGATGAAGGCGGGATCCGACAGGTAGGTGTCGAGGTTGGCGACCTTCGGCCGCACCAGGGTTTTGTCGACTTTGTAGACTCGCATGACGAGCCGTTCGAGCGCGTGCCGGGCGCGGAAGCATGCGGCTCGCGGGTCGGCGTAGACATGCTGCTCCGCGAAGGTAGCGCTCTCCGCGGCGTGCGGGAATTCTTGTTGGAGGAAGGCGAAGTTGGGGGAGATGGTCATCTTGGTGTGCGTGGGTGGGTGACAAAGCGGGTTGATGTGCAGAATCGCGAGAATGTGGGAGACAACGGGGTTTGAGGTGCACCGGTGCCGTACAAGGCGAATGTGATCGTGGCGGCGGTCACAGGTGGCCTCGGAAGGCGCGGGATTGGAGGGAGGCGAAGAAGGTGTCGAGTTCGGATTGATGGGCGCGGAGGCGGGTCTTCTGGAGTTCGATGGATTGGACGATGGTGGCGAATTGACGTTGGAGGGGGAGGGGTGCAAGCGGAATCGGGAGACGCTTGACGATTCCCATGTTCAGGCCCGACATAATCGCGCCTTTAGCGTTGCGCTCGAGATACCTCCGCGCGAGTGGGTGCAAGAGGAAGTAAGCATGCATGTACTCGGGAATGCAGACGTCGCGATCCAGAGTGATGCAGCAAAGATGCTTCGTATTGATCGCAGTCTCGAGATCGTCGGGAACGATAGAGCACCGGCCGCATGTGCCCATGATCGTGATCAATACGTCGCCAGGACGCACGGTGTAGCGTCGTAGCTGCTCATACTTCTCCGACGTGATGAATCTGGGTTCGCCGGGGCGAAACTCATCCGCGACGACATTGTCGATTCCAAGGACGCGAATACCATTGTCGACGAACTCGCTATGAAGAAGTTGGCTACCGAATGGCCCAGTTCTAATCGCTCCCTTTTCATTGAGGGCGACGTCTTCAACCTTCGCGGTTCGCCACCCTTTAGCGACCGGATCCCCAAATATCTCAAGAAACGTGGACTGGAGAAGGGTGTCGAGCTGGGCGAGGGACTCGCGGCGCTTGGCCCGCAAGGCGTCCGCCGCATCCAGAATCTTCGCGATCCGCTTCTGCTCGTCGAGGGGAGGGAGAGGGATCGATGACGCCTTGACCTTAGAATCGGATACAGCCGGGTAGCTTGCCCCCGTCGCCACGTCAACCATGCGCTGCACAAATACGCCTGTCTTGACCCAGTGAAAGAGGTACTCTGAATCGAGCTGATCCTTGTTCGGACGCAGGACGCAATAGCCGGTCGAAGCGGTCATTCCATGCTCCGCACCACTGATCAAAGCAACTCCATTCAGATTTGGACGCACAGTCGCAACGACAACGTCTCCAGTCTCTACAAGCTGTCGCGCTCGACTGGGGGCTTCAGGACAATCATGGCGCTCAACTGACGCGATGGTCTTGTTTTCCTTGTCCACCGAACTGAGGTCAATGTAGTCGAAACTTCCAGCACCGTTGGCTCTTGGATTCCAAGTCTGGCACTTTTC
>JBCLES010000089.1:0-8453 GCA_038913135.1 Anaerolineae bacterium | reverse complement strand
TCCGTTAACCTTCATCGTCGGCGTGTATGGCATGAACTTCGAGTACATGCCGGAGCTGGAGTGGCGCTGGGGATACTTCATGATCTGGGGTGTCATGCTTGCCGTGGGTGCCGGGCTGATATGGTTCTTCAAGCGAAAGGATTGGATGTAAGGGGCCGTCAAGCAATAATCCTCGCAATTCGGGCGCCGATGCTAACTCCTTTGGCTTTCGCGCTGCGCCGCCCGTCTCCTATAATCGAGCGTTGGGTCGCAAGACCCCTGCTCCCGCCACCACTACCGACTCGACTTCCGCCTACACCCGCCCCCCACCCCCGCGCCGATCACCTGCGCGGCGACGATATCGGATTCACGGCCATGCTAAAAAACGTATTGAACACGATCGCCGGTGACCCGAACGCGCGTGTGCTGAAGAAGATTCAGCCGATCGTCGACGAGATCAACGAGTTCGAATCTGATCTCGAAGCGCTCGACGATGCGGGTATCCGAGCCAAGACCGACGCGTTCAGGTCTCGGCTCGAGGGCGGCGAGTCGCCCGACGATATCTTGCCCGAGGCCTTCGCCGTGGTCCGAGAGGCTTCGAAGCGCACGATCGGGCTCAGGCACTACGATGTCCAGATGATCGGCGGAGTCGCGCTTCATCGCGGAATCGTGGCTGAAATGAAGACCGGTGAAGGCAAGACGCTCGTCGCTACGCTGCCCTTGTACTTGAACGCGCTGACCGGTCTAGGCGTCCAACTTGTCACCCCCAACGACTACTTGTCCAAGGTCGGCGTGCAGACGATGGGTCCGATCTATCACTTCCTCGGGCTGAGCTCCGGCGTCATCCAGAATCAGGGCAACAGCCCCCAGATGGCGTCGTTCCTCTTCGACCCGGAGTTCCAATCGGACGACGATCGCTATCAGCACCTCCGCCCGGTGCCGCGACGAGAAGTCTATGCCGCCGACATCACGTACGGCACCAACAACGAATTCGGCTTCGACTACCTGCGCGACAACATGGTGTGGGAGCTTCGGCAGCGCGTGCAAAGGCCGCTCAACTACGCGATCGTCGACGAGATCGACAACATCCTGATCGACGAGGCGCGTACGCCGCTCATCATCTCCGGACCTGCCGAAGAGGCGGCCGAACTCTACGGCCGTTTCGCCGCTTTCGTTCGGCGGCTCAAGGTCGATGACGATTACACGGTCGACGAAAAGACGCGCGCCGCGACGCCGACGGACGAAGGCATCGAGAAGCTCGAAAGCATGTTGGGGATCGACAACCTCTATAGCCCCGACAATTACGAGCTAACGCCCTACTTCGAAAACGCTCTCAAGGCGCACACGCTCTTCCACATAGACAAGCAATACATCGTGGTCGACGGCGAAGTCGTGATCGTCGACGAATTCACAGGGCGGCAGATGCCGGGCCGTCGATTCTCCGAAGGTCTTCACCAGGCGATCGAGGCCAAAGAGGGCGTCAAAGTCCAGCGCGAGTCGATGACTCTGGCCACCATCACCTTCCAGAATTACTTCCGAATGTACGAGAAACTCGCGGGAATGACCGGGACGGCCGTCACCGAGGCCGAAGAGCTCGACCGGATCTACTCACTCGAGGTCATGGCTATCCCGCCGGATCGACCGGTCATCAGAATCGATCGGCCGGACTTGGTGTTCACGGCGCGCCGAGCGAAGTGGAAGGCGGTTATCGAAGAGATCGAAGCGATTCATGCGACCGGCCAACCGATCCTGGTTGGTACTGCTTCGGTCGACACTAGCGAAATGCTCCACCAGCAGCTCGAGCGCCGGAACATCGCGCACGAGGTTCTGAACGCCAAGAACCACATGCGCGAAGCGGAGATCATCGCGCAGGCGGGCCGGATAGGCGCGCTTACTATCGCGACCAATATGGCCGGCCGCGGTGTCGACATCCTGCTGGGCGGCAATCCGGAAGGCATCGCGCGTCATTCGCTGCGCAAGCATCAATTCGACCTCAGCACGTTGCCTAGCGCGGAGTGGGACGACGCGGTGATTATCCTGCGGGCCGGCGGCGATCCGGTCGAGAAGTACCCGACGGACTGGGCGCGCGAGCTGAAATCGGCATGGCACGTCTGTTTGGACGAGCGCGAAAAGGTCCTCGAGTTCGGCGGGCTGTTCGTCCTCGGTACGGAGCGCCACGAGGCGCGCCGCATCGACAACCAGCTTCGCGGTCGTTCCGGCCGGCAGGGCGATCCTGGCGAAAGCCGCTTCTACGTTTCGCTTGAAGACGACCTGATGATCCGTTTCGGCGGCGAGCGCGTGAAGAACTTGATGGAACGCCTGGGCGTCGACGAAGAGCAGGAGATCGAGAGTGGTCTCGTAAGCAAGCAGATCGAGGGCGCACAGGGCAAGGTCGAGGGCTACAACTTCGATTTGCGTAAGCATCTCTTGGAGTATGACGAGGTCATCAACGAGCAGCGCCGAGTGATCTACCAGCAGCGCACGGAGATCCTAAAGCGCGAGGAGCTCCGGCCCATCGTGTGGGACATGCTCTCCGAAGAAGTGCAATCGCTCGTCGCCACTTACACGGGCTGGGGCGAGGCGCATGATTGGGACGTCGATGGCCTTGCCACGGCCATCCGCACCGTGTTCGAGGTGCCGGCGGACGAAAGCGTTGAAGACTGGCGCGAGTGGTCACCCGAGGAGATAGGCGACCACATCATGGCGCTGGCCGAAGACATCTACGACTCGAAGGTGGAACGGCTTGGCGAAGATGTGATGCTCCAGATGGAGCGCGCGGTCATGCTCCGCGCGATCGACCAGGCCTGGATCCGCCACCTGACGGCGCTCGACGAGCTGCGGACCGGCGTCGGCCTGCGGGCGATCGGGCAGGAGAAGCCGCTCAACGTTTTCAAGAAGGAAGGCTATGCGATGTTCCAGTCGCTCGTAGGTGTGATCGCGGAGAGTGCCGTTCGCGGCGTCTTTCTGGCGGAGCCGGCGAGCGCCGAGCAGAACAGAGCCCAGGCCCAGCATTCGAAGCTGCTGGAGCGCGCGCGAGCCCAGCAGGTCGATCTTCTCCGGCACGCTCAGGCGGCGGGCTCCGGCGAAGTCACCCCACAGCCGACCGTTCGAGCGACGCCCAAGATCGGCCGCAACGACCCGTGTCATTGCGGCAGCGGGAAGAAGTACAAGGCTTGCCACATGCGGGACGACTTGGCGGCTGAAGGCGTCGCTGCGGCTACCGGCGCCTCGGGCGCACCGGCACAAGTCGGGCGGAGCAAGAAGCGTCGACGGCGGCGGTAGGGCTTTGGCCACGTCGACAGTAGGACTGAGGCCACACTCACGATAGGTTTTCGGCGACGTCAGTCTCGTCTATCAGACCGCTACTAGCTCACCCGTTGAATCGAGCCCGAAGATACGCGGTGTGAGTCCGGCCGTCGGGCCCGCGTGCTCGAACATGCCTGCGGCCACACCGCGCATGTGCTCGACCACCTCGGGGTCCGCATTGCCGAAGAGGATTAGGACGTCGCGCTCGGGAATCGCGAAACGCGGTGCGCCGGACACCCAATCGGCCATCTCGGCTCGCAGGTCCGGAAGCAGGATAGCGGCGGCGTCGAGCCCGTCGCCCGCCCGATAGCTGATCACAAGTCGATCGCCCTCGCCTTCGCCTACTGCCGGGACGGACTCGGTACGCTCGCGCAGGGCGTCCAGGGCTTGGGCGTAGAGGGAGCCGTCGCTCCATCGAGCCACAACTTCGTCCTGGGAGATGGGACTGTGGCCGCTCGGTACCGCCCAAATGTGGATGATCGAAAGTGTGTCGTCGAAGGGGCACGGGAGGGCGTAGACGCCGGGCGCTGTCGCGTCGCGCCGCTCCAAGACGGGGAAAGGGCCGCGTCGCTCGATCCGGGCGCCGGGAACGCCTATCGCCGCCTTGATCTCTTCGGCGGCATCATCGGGTTCGATCTCGCCGTGGCGATAGCGTTTGAAGACCTCGTCCAAAAGGACTTCGTAGGCCGCACCAGCGTACGTGATTCTGGCGCGAAAGGGACGCGCTTCGGCGACAGCTAAGAGTGAGCCATCCGTGACGAGGGCGGCCAGGACGGCGCGCTGGAAGGCGGGAGCCGCTAGCGCGTCTGGGCGAAGCGCGTTTTCGCAAGACTCGAGATCGGGGGTGTGGGAGGTTTCGAGTCCTTCACCGTCCACCGAAAGAATCAGCCCTCGTCGGGCGGAGGGTAAGCCGGTACCGGAGTTTCTGTGAGCGGCGGCGGATACGGCGCGTCGGGGTCTACGGTCGGGATCGTGATATTCCGTTCCGTCGCGTACGCGTCCCCGCCCATGGGCGGAACATTCGTCGGCCGACCGGATGCGTCCTGTCCGCCTCCGACTTCGCCCACCGCCGGCGTTGCGCCATCTTCGCCGGGCTGAGGGGTGATCGGATAACTCGGGGTCGGACTCGAGCAGCCGATCAGGAAAAGTAGGCTGACGCAGGCAAGTGAGGCCGATCCGAGGCGTAAGCGAAAGGCGGCGGTTGCCTGCGTAGACGAGTTCTGTGCGAGGTTGCGCTTGACGTTCATTGTGCGGCTCTCTCGAATGGGTCGGAGCACTGTTCGCGCCTGTCGGGCCAGCGATCGAAGAAGCGCCGATTGAAGAGACGGAAATCGCAGAATCGCGGATTGCTAGTTTCGGGACCTCTGTCTCGGTTCCCAGCAGATGGCCGGGTGGGCCGAGCGGAGCGGAGAGTATAGTGCGATGGCGGAAATGTGCGCAATCGTCATGGCGCTTTCTGTTGGACGCCAGTAGAAATGTCGATCCGCCGCCGCCCAGTAGAAATGTCACCCCATCGGTTGGCCGCGCCTCCGCCGGGCCGTACCCGGCAGACGTCCTGGTCGACGGGCGGGGCCCGCACCGTCTCTGCCGAAGAGTCGACCTCCGAACCGTCTGAGGTTCACCCGTTCGTCGAATGACCGTCCCCAGCCAGTCCCAACGCCTCCGCTCGGCTCTGCATCGCCTCAAGGACGAAGGCGATATGCTCGTCGAGCGCGACGTTGAATTCCCCGGCCGCCGCCTCGACTTCCTCCCTGTCCACACCGGCCGCGAAGGCTCTGTTCTTCCACTTTTTGCGGACACTGCTCGGCTTCACGCCTCGCAGGTCGCGATCCGGGCGGACCAAGGCGGTGGCGATGATAAGGCCCGTGATTTCGTCGCAGGCGTGGAGGGCCTTGGCGACCTGCGTATCGCGCGGGACGCCGGAGTAAGAGGCATGCGACAGGATCGTCCGGCGCACGTCGTCCGGCCACCCGTGCTCGGCTAGGATCGGCTCTCCGGCCTGCGGGTGCTCGTCGGGGAAGCGTTCGTAATCGAAGTCGTGGAGCAGTCCGATCGCTCCCCAGAGCTCCTCGTCTTCGTCGAGCTTGCGCGCGTAGTGGCGCATCGCCGCCTCGACAGCGAGCATGTGCCTCCGGAGCGATTCGCTTGGCGTATGCTCGCACACGAGCGACCAGGCCGCGTCACGGCCCGGGATGTCAGCGCTCAGAGGCTCGCTCACCGAGCGCCCCGAATGCATCGGCGGCCGAACCCGACAGATTCGGCGTGGCGAAGTACCAAGCTTTCGAAGGCCCTATAAGCTCGTGCCGTTTCTTGATTGGGCGCGCCGCTGAGCCGACCTCGAACTGCTGCGGGTCGAGCGGGTCGTGGACGCTGAACGCGGCTTGGGCGCGTTGGACGCGCCGTTGGCGGAAACAGATTCCCCATCAAAGGATCGTGAATCCCGCCTAGAGCCGTTCGAATTCGAAGCGTCTGGGATGATCGGCTGGATGTCGAGATCAAGGCCCTCGAGAAACGCATCCATGTCATCGGCCGTCGGAGCGCGGTCCGCAATGGCGGCGATCGGCTCCGGGTCGATTATCTGGGCCGCGGTTTGCACTGTCGTTTCGCCTGAGCCGGTGCCGACGACAGCGCTCCGGGTCGGTGAAGACAACACCTCAGCCTCGACAGGAACTTCGGTGATCTTGGGCTTCACACCGTTGCGGCTAGACGTGGCGGCCGGCTTGCCGTTGCGACGCTTGGTCTTGCCGACAGCGATGACCACGTCGGGGAGTTCAGGCGTGGAATCCATTGGTGCCGGCAGCGCCATAATGCGAGCGCTTGCTGCGCCTTGGAGACGGCTAATGCCTTCGAACAAACCGCCTTCGTCGATCATGAACGATGCGACCGTGATGTCGCCGATCAATTGGCCCGTGGATAGGACCTCGAGCCGTCCAGCGCCTTTGACGTCACCGCGGACGATGCCGCCGATGATCACGTCGCGCGCGATGATGGTGCCGTCGACCATGCCGCTCTCGGCGACCACGACGTTCCCGGCCACCTCGATACAGCCCTCGAACCGCCCTTCCACGCGTACTCCGCCGTCGCTTCGGAGCGTGCCGCTCCAAGTCGCGCTCGGACCGATAACAGTGTCGAGCACGTTGTTTTGGAGCATGCGTGTCCTGCGAGCGAACAGACCCATTTGAAGTTCCCCTCTCTGTTTGGCGCATCGCGGCGTCATCCGCCGCTTGCCCCTCCCGTTCCATCCATCAACGGACGTGGGTCGAGCACCCTACCGTCCTTCCACACTTCATAGTGCAGATGTGGTCCTGTCGAATTGCCGGAACTACCGGATAGACCGACCGGCGTGCCTGATTCGACCGGATCGCCGACCTTCACGATCGGCTCCGCTAGGTGCGCGTAAAGGGTATTATACCCGGCTGAATGCTGCACGAGCACGCACCACCCGTAGCCCGGCTGCCATCCGCTGCCCACTACGGTGCCGGTTCCCGTCGCGAGGACCTGCGATCCGGGCGGCATAGAGACGTCGATACCCGTATGAAAAGTACGCCGTCCGCCGAAGTTCCGCCAGCCGAAGTCGGAGGTCACGGAGCCGCGCGCCGGCCAGTTAGCAGGGGGAAAAGTCGGCGCCAAGGTACGTACCGATATCGGGCCGCTGGTCCGGCTTTCCGCCACCCCGGTAGTGGGCGCAGTACCGGCGCTGAGGGCTAACTCGGCTGCTCTCTGGGCCGAGACCTGCTCTTCGAGGCCGTAGAGGTCGCTTAGCCCGCTCGCAAGTCGGACCCTTGCCGCCTCGATGCGTTCACTGAGCTTAGACTCCGGAGTAAGGGCTCCGCCTACCGGCGCAGTGCCGTCTACATCGGTATCAGCCGCTGCTGCCGGCAGCTCCAGCTCTTCCCTAAGTGCACGGCTCAAGTACTCCACCCCGTCGAGCTGCATTTCGACCGCCGCGAATTGGAAGCGGAGCGTCTCCAGCTCGTCCTCTGCCGCCGTTATGCGGCGATAAGTGCGCGCCACGCCTGCGCTGAGTTCTTTTTCGCGTGCTACAGCCTCGTCGCGCTCGGACCTGAGTTCGGCAACCTCGCGCACAAGCGATCGGTTTCTTGCTTCGTACTGCATCAAGCCTACGAATCCGCCGACAAGCAAAGCCGCCACGAAGACATGTGGCACGCCGCCGACTCTCTTATAGATCAGGGATGCCGGCATACCGGTCTCCCGGACAGTGCTCACGCTTTGGTCTCTCCAATCTCAAAGGGCGGCGTAGGGTCCGGCTCCACGAGTATAAGGGGTCAAAAAAGCCCACGTCAACCATTTGAGGGGCTTTCCTGGCCTCCAGCGACCACGCGTTGCTCTTCCGTAGTCAGAGCGTAGGGTGAGCGTCCCCCGTGCACCGGTTTGGCATAAACGCGCATTCCGCTGCCGCGCGAATGCAGGGCGGAGAGCACAACCCCGTCGTTCGCGCCGTCCAGGAGGGCAAGGGAGAAGCTCTGCTCTCCGTCCTGCTCTCCGTGGGAGCTGTAGCGCAGGAGGTTGACATGCTGGATGGCACGCCCGGACCTGATGTCGAGCGATTGGAGGCGCTCGGCGGCCCGCGACACCTGTTGCTCTGCAGCGTCCGAGCGTGAGAGCGTGTTCTCTAACACGGAGGCTAGGTCCATTCCATCACCACCCGTCATCAGGGTTCGATAGTGCCGAGCCAGCCGCCGAGCGCGCGACAGGGCCACGAGCGCCGCCAAAAGTGCGAAGACGGCGGCTAACAGGGTCAGCCCAAGGAGTGCGGTCGTAGCCTCCGGGATCAGCGCCGGCACCCACTCGGGGAACCAGTAGGGCAGCTGGAGGAAGACTTTTGGCACCAGGCACACCTCGGCTCTCGGTCGACATTGCGAAGAGCAATCGATGTCGGACGGCGATTGTAACGGTGCGCTCGCCGTCGGCCAAGGTGCCGAAGGACACAGAAGGGACTCAGTTTGGCCGGGATTGCGACCGCCAAGCCGTTGACCGGAGCCGCCAGCCCGATACGATTCGCCCCATGATCCACGACGAGAGCCCTTCCTCATCACGCCCGCCACCCCCAACCCCAACCCCAGCCACACCCCCGCCACCGCCACCCCCATCTCCAGCCGACCCGCCCACCCGCATCATGACCGATATCGCGAGCGTCGCAGGCTACA
>JBCLES010000088.1:0-8462 GCA_038913135.1 Anaerolineae bacterium | reverse complement strand
GTGAGCCAAGCGCGATGACGATCCCGACGATGCCCGCGACGAGCAGCGGCAGGCCGAGTCCCCAGGCGAGTGATTCGAGATAAAAGATCCAGCCGGGCGACGGATCGATCATCAGCCCCTTGAAGCCGGCCTCCCCCCGGGCCGCGAGCGTTGCGATGTCCGCGTCGAATGCGGGGCGGTTGAGTATCGAATAGGGGACGATCACAAGAAAAGCCGCGGCAGCCAACAGCGGGACGGACAGAGCGGCGACAAGAGGGCCTGGAGCGAGCATGCGCCGGAATGCTCCGGCAAGGTCGGTCGCGGTGAGCCGGCTACCGTCCGTAGCCGCTTCAGTGTCTGCCAGCGCGTGGGCGATGAGCAGGGGGACGATGACGGCGAGCGTCGAATACTTCGTGCCGGCGGCGAGGCCGGTGAGGAGGGCGCCGACGAGGAGAGGGCGGCTAGCCAACGCGTGTCGCGCGCGGCTCGCGACCGCCCGTTGCGCGCACCGGATCACCGCAGTCGGTCCGGCAACGCTTGCGAGGGAGCCGGAGCGATATCGGAGGTCGGGATCCTGCTCGGCAACTTTCACGGTCGCACCGGATTGCGTACGGTCGTCCCGATCCTGTGCAACATCGTGTGCTGGCTCGCCCCATCGGGTTCGGACGTCGAGCACCCGCGTCGAGGCGCCTGTTCGGCCACGACGGTCGAGCACCCGCACGGCCGCGAGCAGAACGAGCGTGACAAGGAGCGCCGCCGGTACATCGCTCACGGCGTAGTGGCTGTCGCGCGAGTGTAGGAAGGCGCCGGCGAGTAGGACCGCGGAGACAATCCCCGCGCGCCGGCCGGCGAGCTGCCGGCCTAACGAAAAGGTCGCTAAGACGGTGGCCGCGCCCATCAGCCCGACCAGCGCCCGCGCGACGATGTACGCCGCGGTCGGATCGGTGGCGAAGGCGGACTGAAAGGCTGCAACGCTCTCGCCCTCATCCTCGCCCTCATCCTCGCCCTCGCTGCCAAACCACGTGCCGACGAGACCCTCAGAATGAGCCCAAATGGCGAAGACGGCCGCGAAGGTGTACTTGAGGCCCGACGGATTGTTGAAGCGCTCGGGATCGAGGTCGCCGCCGATCATCCGAACGGCGATGTCCACGTATTGGTGTTCGTCAGGGTGATAAGTGTGCGGCAACCCATGGCCGACGCCCGACCAACGAAGCGCTAGCGCGAAAACGAAGATCAGGGCTAGCGCGGCCCGAACGCGACTGTCTGTCGCGGCATTCGGCGCGAAACCCTCAGCGACGGCGTTGCGCTCTCCGTCGTTCACTTCACCTCCCCGAACAGAGAGGTACCGCCACCATCCGGGCGGCTGAAGCCGTAACTCGACTCGTCGCCGCCCTCGCCCTCGCCCTCGCCCCCTCCCCCGCCCCGCATAAGGTAGAGGATGCCGCCCACGCCCGCGAGGATTAGGTTGAGTCCCTGGAAGAGCAGGGACACGGCTGTCGCGGTGTCAGCGTCAACAGGGGTGGCGAGCGTGCCTAGCAGAGCGACGTATGCCGCTTCGCGCGTGCCCCAGCCGCCGATCGACGGCAGTAGGAGGGACAGCGCGACGATTGGGGTGACTATCGCCCAATCGGCCCAACTTGCTTGATCCGGCGGGATGCCGACCGCCCGGCCCAAAAAGACATTCGATCCGATGAGGAGGAACGTGAAGATCAGCCCCCACGCGAATGCCTCGACGAGGGCGCGCGGGCCATAGTCGCCGAACGAAGAGATGAATCGCGCGACGGCCGATCGCCCGAGGAGCCAACCGGACACGGGCAGCCGCTCCGCCAAGCTTCTCCAGGCGTCGGCGCGGATCAGGAGGCCGAGCCCGACGACGCCGACCAGTCCGATGATAACGAGAGTAGCCGTCACGCCGGGAGCCACGCGATCACCCGCGATCAGGGCGGCGACGAGCCCCACGGCTAGAAGCGGTAGGAGCCCAAGCGCTCGATCGACGATGACCGAGCTCGCCGCGCGTGCCCGTCCCAATCCGTCAGTGCCCCGATCCTTTGCCACCATCAGCGTCTTGACTACATCGCCGCCCATGCCGCTTGGCAGGATTTGGTTGAAGAAGGTGCCGATCAGGAAGAGTTCCGTCGAGCGTATAAGGCGGATTGGATAGCCGAGGGGCACGACGAGCGCCCGCCAGCGCAGACCGCGCACCATCGAGCCTAGAAGCGCGTAGAGAAGAAACGCTGTTCCGAGCGCCAGAGGCCGGCCGAGCGCCATGCGCAAGATGTCCGCGACGGCGCCGGGATCGACACCGCTCCGCACCAGGAGTACAAGCAGGCCGATACTGATCGCCGCGCGCAATACGGTCCGCCAACGCTCATTTCGCAAGCTCATCTCCGGATCGGGGGCTCGCCCGCGGAGTCCGGCGCGAGCATGTCCACCGTATAGACGCCGAGCACAACGTAGTCACGGGTATCGCCGTAGGGCTCCTGGCGCACGAGTGGCCGCCGTGTGCCGGGCGCGGACGGATAATACAGCGCGGCGATAAGGGCATAGCGCCCGACCGGCAGCGCATCCGGCAGCGACAGGATGTGCGTGTCCTCAATGACCTCGCCGCTCGCCCAGCCGGTGGTCGGACGAGTCCCCGAGGCCGGAATCCCGTCGTGCTGCGCCACCGGCGCCCGGATGGGACGGTCCCCGACATCGATCAGAAGCACCTGCACGGTGACATGGTACCCGATCTCAGGCGGTCGATCGGCCCGCCACCAGAGTGTCACCGGTAATTCCCGGCCAAGGGGAAGCGTGCCTTCGGGGAGATCGGCGCCGAGGAGTTCAACGCGCTCGCCGACCATCACGTCGAGCCGGCGCACCATGTCCGGGACGGATGTGAGACGTTCGGACGCCTCCACGCGCAGGTTTCGGAGCCACAAACCACGCTGAGGGAACGCGAATGGGGCGCCGGCGAGCATCCACGCCGCGCCGCTGGATCCGTCGTCGACGCGTAGCCGGAGGGCGTAATCGCCGGCCTCGGCCGGGAGGTCGAGGCGCGGGCGTGCGACGCGCATGTCGCCTGCCCTTGCGCCGTCCCATGCGACTTCGGCGGTCGCGGAGCGCAGGACTCGGCTACTCGCGTCGACCAGTTCGATCCGGAGGGTAGTTGAATCGGCGCGCTCTTCCGCGGCGCCCGCACGCAGCCAGATTTCGACCGGCGGCGCGGAGCCTCCGAGCAGCGGCTCGCCGGAAGGCGGACCCCGCCACCCGATGATCTCGAACCCGCCGTCGGTGTCCGGCAGGCGGGCATGGAGCACTTCGTCGATCGGAAGATCGTGCGGCGTGATCGTCGCGGGATCGTCGGGCGGAGTGACGAACACCTCTCCGATGGGATATGGGCCATCTGATGGGATGACCTCGCCTGTCGCGGGATCGTAGACGGTGATCGCGAGCGAGTAGCGCCCCAGCGGGGCGGCGGGCGAAACGAGCAGATCATGCGGCTCGACGATAACGTCTCCGAACGGCCACTCGGACGTCGATCTCAGGCCGTGGAAGGGCTCGTGATCACCGTCAGCCCAATCGACGCCATTGTTGTCGAGCAGCCGGAGAGCCACCTTGATGTCCGCTCCGCCGTGTTCGCTGACGAGCCACGCCAGGTCGACGCGCGCAGCACGCCCCGCGACAAGTGTTCGCGGCGCCACCTCCCAGCCGAGTAGCTCCAGTGCGCCGAGTGAGAGTGGGCGCGACTGCGGCGGCCCTTCGCCGGCGCCGAGATCCGGCGTCCGCTCCCAGGCCTCGACCCGAACTGGGATCCCGAGTCCGCGAAACGCGGTGCGCTCTACGATGGTCGCATTGTCGTCGAGCCACTCGAGTACATCGTCGTGCGGCGTCATCAACCAAAGGCGCTTGTGCGCCTCGAAAAGCGGTTCGAGATGGTCCGCCGCCGGCCGGTCGTCGAAGCGACCGTCCGCAAGATATGGCGGGACCGATACGATCGGGATGCCGGGGTCGTAAACGTGAAAGACGTGCTCTAACACTGGGTCGGAGAGGACGAGGGCGTCGCCGGGCACGGCTCGGCGGCGCACGTGGTCGGCCAGCCCGCGCAGATCGTCCTTATGGAAGGTCGGATCGACGTGGTACGCATGATCGGCCCACGCCATCGCGCCCAGGGCGACGGCACCGGCGAGGATCGGGAGAATGGCTGCCGGATTGATGCCCCGCAATGCGAGGGGCACCCTTCCAGCAATCCTTCCGCCGTATCGCCCGAGCGCTGCGATCCCGGCTGCGACCAGGATGTAGTAAGGTGGCGATTGGAGAAGGATGTGGCGAACACCTTGGTAGCGTGCCTGGATCAGCGTCAGGGCGAAGAAAGCGATGGTCGGAGCGATGAGCCAGCCAGTGGCGGCGATCGCGGCGGCCGGCCGACGTTGCCACATGTGCCACGCGCCCAGTAACGCTAGCGCGGCCATGAGCCACCACGTCCAGGCGAGCTGCCAGCCGAGCCCGCCGTGATCGACGGCCCGCCCGAGAGCGAAGTCGCGCAGGCCATCGCGCGCCATCACCCATATCGGATAGAAACGCTGGTCTTTCTCGGCGCCCGTGCCGAGACGCTCGACGGCGTAGGGCACAAGCGGCGAAGCGGCCATGGCGACGACAACGGCGGCGGCGATCGCCCACCATCTACCGCTGGATCGTGTCCGGAGGCTCGCCCGCGCCGAGTCGCCTGTCGCCCGACGCCGATAGGAGTTCATCCACCACCACCCGAACGCCACGACGAGGCCCAGCGCGTGAAATCCGATGACGAAAAAGCCGAGGTAATGCGTCCATGCAAGGAGGGCGTCCGCGGAGACGGCGATGGCGGACCAGCCGAGCGCGGCGCGATGGGGCGAGCGAATCGCGTTGAGCGGGTCGAGGTGTGGACGGCCGCGGTCGTGGGAGCCGGGACCGAGCAGGTCGAACGCCTCGAGAGCGCGCCAGCCGGCGTAGGTGGCTAGAGAGCCCAGGGTGATGGCGAGCGTGTAGGTCCTGACCTCGTGGGCATACCACAGATAGATGGGCGAAAGCGCGGCCAACCACGCGGCCCAGGCTGCCGCGCGAAACCCGGCCCACCGTCGTGTCGCCGCCCAAACGAGAGCGACGGTTGGCAGCGAAACGAGGATCGAGAGCCACTTCGCGGCGAAGATCATGGTCGCGCCCGAAGCTCCCAATAGGCCGAGCCAGCCGGAGAGGAGCAGGAGGTAAGCAGGCGGCTGAACATCCCGCGTGATGAGGGCGTTGAGCGGGATCTCACCGGCCAGGATGCCGCGAACGTCTAGTCCGGTCCGGTAGAACGACAGGCCCTCGTCGGTCCAAAGCGACATGAGGTCGACGTCGAAGGCGCGCAGCGCGGCGGCGGCGATTACAGCCGATACGACCGCAAAGCGCGGCATCAGCGCCGGACGGCGGCCGACAGACTTCGGCGATGTGGCCGGCGTGTCGAATCCGGCGGTCGTGCTTGCAGGGTCGAAGCTCATGACAAGCCCGTTTGCGGCGCCCGTGCGATCGACGGCACGGCGAGGGCCGGTGGGCGTCGAGACGATAGCACCATCACGGGGTCGGTCGAGCTGCCGACACTCGCTGGCGACTCACGACACACCCATTGACGTCGTGGACACTTCTCTTCGCGATAGTTCGCTGTCTCCGACACTATAACTGCGAAAATGCGCCTTACCCGCAACGAAATGCCGCCAAAATACGTTGTTTGGGTGATGGGAGTGGAAGCCCGGCGCGGATGCATCGTCGGCCGAACCTGATAGATGCAGCGCGGCGGAGTACCAAGCGGTCGGTTTCGTAGTAGCCATCGTGTCGAGGACGGATCTGCGATCGACACGCTTTGAAAGCGCTCAGCACATACTCAGCCGGCACTCAGGCGCCGCCGACACCCTGGTCGGTCGATCAACTTGAAGCCCCCTCGACGAAACAATTGGCACTTGGAGCGCAGGAAATGGACGACTTCGGATACCAAACGCAGACCATCGACCTACGCTCCCTCGTGGACGCCGGCTACGACGGCGACGCCGAGCGCGATCAGCCGCTCGCGAGCGCCGCCGGTCGCAACTCAAGCCGACGATTGTCATCGCACGCCCGGTTGATCATCGGTGTGTTGGCGCTTGCGGCGCTTGCCGTGCTGGGCACGCGTTTGGCCGGCGCGCTGTTGGCGGCAGGGCCGGCGGGCTGAGCGGAGCTTAGAGGCCTTCACGCCTAGTCGAGAGAATTGCCTCGTACAGCATCTCATGCCGCCGCGCGATCTCTCCCCACCCGAAGTGCATGGCGAGGTCCCGCGCCCCAGCCGACAACCGTGCCGCGAGCGCCGGATCGTCGAGCACCCCAGCAACCGCCGCGGCGAGCGCCTCCGGGTGGCCCGGCCGGACCAGGCGGGCAGAACGGCCGTCGCGGAGTGGGGGCGGCGCCTGATGTTGGGACGAACCACCGGCACGCTGGAGGGTGGAGTCGCCGGCTCGCTGGAGGTTGTATTCACCGGTACGACGAAGGGAGGAGTCGGCAGCTCGACGAGCGCTGCGGTCTCCGGACCGCTGGGAGGTGGAATCGCCATCTCGGCGAGGATTGTGATCGCCGAGATGGCGATTCAGGGCAGACTCGGCGGCGGACTCGTTCTCGTCGTCCGCCGATGCCGCGGCTTCCGCCGGCCACGTCGTCACCACCGCGCACCCGTGTTCGAGCGCCGCGAGCAGGCTCCCGCGCCGATACGATGCCCCGTCTGCGTAAGGCAAAACCGCGACATCGGCCGCTCGCAGCCAGCCCGACACCTCAGCCGGAGGAGCGTAACCCGTCCAGATGATCCGATCGGACAGGCCCGCCGCCCCGACCTCGTTCGCGAACGCCGCGAGTTCGGCCGCGTTCGTCGCGTCGCTCGCGCCGACTGTCCCGCCGAGCATGACAAGCCGAGCGTCGCGACCCTGCGCCACCAGCCGGCCGAGCGCGGCCAGCAGCGTTCGGCCGCCCTTGCTCGGGTTGAGAAAGCCGAAGTAGACCAACAGATCCGCGTCGCGGGGAATTCCGGCCGCGTCTCGCCAGCCTTCGCGCGACCAGCCGGCCGGCGGAGCGTCGGGCACGTTCGCGCCGATCGGGACCAGCGCAAGTCGACGAGCATGGCCCCACGCCGCAAGGGCCGAGTGATCCTCTTCGTTCGTCGTGATCGTAAGGTCGGCCTGGCGTGAGGGCAGCCGGGTCACCCAGCCGCGGACCGGGCCGGCCTTCGGGAATAGATAGGGCTCGCGCAGATCGTGGTAAGTGATCGCGGTCAGAGCGCCCGACTTACGTCCGCCTGACTTACTTCCGAGCCGTCCGAGCCCGATGTTGATCGCCGGATGCATGTCGAAGGCTGCCGTCTGATATTGGACGTGCACCACGTCGGGCTCGAGCGTCGCGACGATATGACGCAGCCGGCGGAGCGATGACCAGCCCCAGCCCGGGACTACCCGATGAACCGGCACTCGATTGTCGCCGTCCGGATGCCGGCGGCCCGTCACCACCTCGACGGCCGTCCCACGCTCGTCGCTATCCGGATGTCGGGGGCCCGTCACCACATCGACCTCTAGCCCGCGCTCGACGAGCGCTTCGGCCAAGCAGCGCGTGTAGTCTGCCACGCCCCCTTCTTCCGGCGGGTATTCGCCCGTGATCAGACAGATCCGAAGCGCGCCGTTCACGCGTCGAACCGATCGCTGAGCGGGCCAACCGGCGCCGCCGTCCCTGCACTCCTTCCGGGGACCGGTACGCCTCTAACCGTTACCTGATCGATGATCACAGTGCCATAAGTTCGTATCCGTGCCGCCCGAAAGTCCCTCCGATGCCCAACCAACCACTTCGCCCCCTCGATTCCAAGGGCGAACGCATGCTCCACCACCAGCCCAGTCCGCACGACCAGACCGGCGAGTCGGCCGTAATGCCTTTGGACGTAGCGCACTCGCGATGCCATGAACAGCCGGTGCCGCGTTGGCGCCACCTGCGTGCTCGAACGGCCCTCGTGATGGATGACCGCCGCCGCCGGTTCGAAGCGGGTCGACCAACCCGCCGTCCGGAGGCGCCGGCACAGATCGAGTTCCTCCGAATACATGAAGAAGCCTTCATCGAAGCCGCCGACTCCAGCCAGCGCCTCGCTCCGGAAGAGGATCGCCGCCCCGTTGAGCCAATCGACCTCGCAGGCGACATCCGGCGGCACATCCTCCATACGGTAGCGCCGCGCCCACGGGTTGTTCGGCCACCACCACTCGGCCGGAGTCCCTTCGAGAAGTGCCGTCAAGATGGTCGGGAAGCGGCGGCGCGAGCTCTGAACGCTCCCGTCTGGAAAGCGGAGCAGCGGACCGACGGCGCCAGCGTGAGGCTGCGAAGCGAGGTGGCGAATCAGCGTCCCCAACGTGTCGCCGACCACCTCCGTATCCGGATTCAAGATCAAGACGAAGGGCGGCGGCTTGCGCGCAGAGGCCTTCTCATCACCAAGCCGA
>JBCLES010000087.1:0-8636 GCA_038913135.1 Anaerolineae bacterium | reverse complement strand
CTCCACGTCCACTGAATCGTACTTCCGGTGCTGACGGTGGATCCAGGGGGCGGGCTCGTGATAGTGACCGAGGGCGCAGACGCCGACCTGGTCTTCGAGGTTTGCAGGACGCCATCCTTGTAGAGTTGGATTGTCGTCCCGTTGCTGAAGACCGGCACAGCGATCAATGATCCGGTAGCGACCTCCAGCGACGTACCATCGTCCGCATGGGCTATGCTCGGAGTGAACTTTGTCGAGTACAGGACGATCTGATTGGCATCCAGCAGTCGGAGCTCGGCATTGCCGAGACTCGAAGGCACAATGGGGCCACCGCCCCACGTCGCCTGATAAATGCTACCCTAGGAGGTCGTTCCATCACCGACGGGGATGTGCATCACGGAGTCCGGCGGCGTGCCGCTAGGCGGAGTGGCGTTGAAGATGTTGAATGCGCTTTCGTACCTGGCAGCAGCGATCCAGGCCTGATGTGTGAGAAGGGCAGGGACCATGATTTCGGACAAATCGGTGTCCTTGACATGGCCAAGAGTCAGCCGACCATTCGGGCGATACACATCCCACCCGACGGAGGGGGCGATAGTGTTCGAGGAGTGGCCGAAGCCAAAATTGTGACCCAGCTCATGGGCATAGGTACGCTGGAAGCGGTTTGGGCTCGTTTGTGTATTCCCGAACGCTGCGGTACCAGGAACGTTGGCCCAGCCGTTCCCAGTGACACCACCCTTCGCCCAACCATACAAAAACGACGGCTGGGGTTTCATGAGGGCACGCTCGGCATCTAGAAGGTCCAGCGTAGCACCGACGTCAAGCCCAGGATCCCGCGGGACATGAAGCTTGTGTTTGTCAGAAACTCGATAAGAGCTGCCATATCGCGGCTCCGGAAATGGAAAGATGGCCCAAAGGAAGTCATCACCTACGCCCGGGCTGATGAGGCCACGATCTGGGCCTCCATCGCTGTTCACGTCAAGCGGCACTGCTCCGAACGTCGGCTGTTGCTTCAAAATGTTGAAGCCGAAGTTCTGTGTGACCGCGCTTTCTTCCCCGACCCAGACAGAGATGGAGAGGGTGCGGCTGCCAGTGCTGAAGCCCGGCGGTCGCGACATGAATGTGAAGTTAAGGGTGTCGTTTGGAAGCCGGCGATCTGGCAAGGGCTTGGCGGTGATCGTACCGTTGTCGGCCCGATTTATGTTCAGCAGGATCGACCCACTGTACGTTGCGGCCCCTGCGCCGACGATCACCCCGACCCCTCTTGTCTCCGACACGCCGACACCGTTACCTTCGGACACACCGACGATCACCCCGACGGAGAACGCCTCCAACACTGCCCCGCCGCCGGGCGACACACTTATGCCGCCGACCGCGACTGCCAGCCCGCGCCCCACGCGCCGGGCCGGCCCGATCTACTTGCCGTACACCGCCTTATCGCGCTGCAAGGCGACGACCCGCGACGCGGACGTCGTGCTCCTGCTCGACACTTCGACCTCGATGAGCGGCACGACGCGCGAAGGCGGCCCGCGCAAAGTCGACGCCGCGGTCGAAGCCGCACTCGGATTCTTGCGTGAACTGAGCTTCCCGCGCGATCGGGTTGCGATCATGACCTTCGACGACGCGCCGAGGCTCCTTCAAGACCTGACCGATCGGCCGGATGCCGCGCGCTTCGCGCTGCTGGACGTTCGACTGGCGCCGGGCACACGCATCGACGCGGGCATCAAGGCCGCTGGCGAAATTTTCAGCGGTCCACGGCGCAGGCCGGAAGCCCGGCCGGTCCTTGTGATGATGACCGACGGCCAGCCGACGCGCTCGTCCGTCGATGCGACGATCATCGCCGCCGAGCGGCTCAAGCTAACCGGCGTGACGATCTTCTCGATCGGGCTCGGACCCGACGTCGACCAGGAACTGCTCTCCTACATCGCTACTTCGCCCGGCCATTACTTCTTCGCGCCGGATGCAAGCGATCTGCGAAGCGTGTATGCTGCCGTGGCGGAGACGATTCCCTGCGAGTAAGCTGCGTCGGGGTGAGTGGAATCCTGGCGAAAGACGGCTGCCCTCTCCGCTAATATAGAGCGAGACAATATTTCCTCGGAGCCGCTCCGCGTGGGAAACGATGCCATGTGCTTCATCAGGGAGTACTAGCGTGATCGACGAGGTCCCGTTATCCAAGGGGGACAGAGCATAGAGCTTCGAACCATGACGTCCCTCTGCACCGCCCTTACGCTCGCCGGCTGCGCGGCCGCGACGAGCGGGAGCCCGACGTCGCATCGAGATCCAAGGGGGCCGACCATGGCAGCGGCCTCGAACTCCGACGCGCCGACCACCGTGGGCGTGCGGATCGCGGCGGCCGCCGACCTGCGCTATGCGATGGAACAGCTTATCGACTTGTGGCACCTAGCCAATCCAGGCGTCGCCGTCGAACCTGTTTACGGCTCGTCGGGCACTTTCTTCGCCCAAATCTCGGAGGGAGCGCCGTTCGACGTCTACTTTTCCGCCGACATTCAGTTCCCGCGCGATCTCGAGCTGAAGGGGCTGGCCGAAAGCGGCTCAACGCAGCCCTACGCCATCGGGCGGATTGTCGTCTGGGTGCCTGAAGCCTCGACGATCGACATCCAGGCGCGCGGTCTCGCCGCGCTCTCCGATCCCGCGGTCAAGACCGTCGCCATCGCAAATCCCGAGCATGCTCCGTACGGCCGCGCGGCGGTCTCGGCGCTGGAGATGGCTGGGGAGTACGACGCGGTCGAGCCTAAGCTCGTTCTTGGAGAGAACGTCTCCCAGGCCGCCCAATTCGTAGAGTCAGGCAACGCCGATGCGGGCATCATCGCGCTCTCAATCGCGCTCGCTCCGGCACTCAAGGATAAGGGTCGATACGCGATCGTGCCGATAGATTCCTATCCGCGGCTCGAGCAGGGCGCCGTTGTGCTCAACGCTGCCGGCGACCCGAGTGCCGCCCAAGCCTTTCTCGAATTCGTGCTTGGGCCAGAGGGGCGCACTGTTCTAGACCGCTTCGGCTTCATACTGCCGCCGTCATGATAGTTATAACGCCGCCGTCATGATCGACTGGCAGGCCGTCGGTGTGTCCGTCCGGCTCGCGGCGACGACGACGGCCATCCTGCTCGTGGTCGGCATGCCTATAGCCTACTGGCTCGCCCGCACAAAAAGCCCTTGGCGGCCCATCGCCGAGGCGGTCGTCGCCCTACCGCTCGTCCTGCCACCGACCGTGCTCGGCTTCTACTTGCTCGTCGCGATGGGACCCAACGGTCCGCTCGGCTCCCTTTGGGCGGGCGCGACCGGCGGCCGCCTCGCGTTTTCGTTCGAAGCGCTGCTGCTGGCCTCGGTTCTCTCCAGCCTGCCCTTCGCGGTTCAGCCGTTCAGCGTAGCTTTCGCCGCCGTTGATCGCTCGATGCTCGAGGTGTCTTGGACGCTGGGACGTTCAGGGCCGGCGACCTTTCTCCGGGTCGTCGTCCCGCTTTCGGTCGGCGGGATCCTGACCGGCATGGTGCTCACTTTTGCCCATACAATCGGCGAATTCGGGGTCGTGCTCATGGTCGGCGGCAGCATCCCGGGTGAGACCAGGACCGTGTCGATCGCGATCTACGATCGGGTCCAGGCGCTCGACTACAGCGGTGCGTCGGCGACGGCGTTGGCGCTCCTGCTCGGCTCGTTCGTCGTCCTTGCGCTCACCTACGGCCTCCGCGGGCTGACCATCGTCCCATGGCTGACCCGACGCTGAAGGTCGACGTCGAGCGGCGATTTCGGCGCGGTCCGACGATCAAGGCGACCTTCGAACTTGATCTGGCCCTTGGTCAGACACTGGTGCTGTTCGGTCCGTCAGGATCAGGCAAGACGACCATCCTGCGCTGCCTCGCCGGCCTCGACCGGCCGGATGAAGGCCGGATCGTCGTCGCCGGCGACGTCTGGTTTGATGCCGCCGCTCGTTTGGACATTCCGCCGCAACGGCGCAGCGTCGGCTACTTGCCGCAGGGTTTCGCCCTCTTCCCGCATCTCGATGTTCGGTCCAACATCGCCTACGGCATGGGGGCCGCCGAGGATCGTGAAGGTCAGATAAAGGTCGCCGAGCTGATCGCGCTGCTCCGTCTGGATGGGTTGGAGCGGCGGCGGCCCGGTCAGCTCTCTGGGGGCCAACAGCAGCGCGTAGCGCTCGCTCGCGCACTGGCCCGCCGCCCACGCCTGCTTCTACTTGACGAGCCGCTCTCCGCGCTCGACGCTCCGACCCGCGAGGCGCTGCGGGGCGAGCTGCGCCAGCTCCTAATCACTGGCGGCGTGCCGGCGATCGTGGTGACGCATGATCGGAGTGAGGCGCTCGTCCTTGGGGACCGCGTGGCGGTGATGACGGACGGTGCCGTTCGCCAAGTCGGCTCGACGATGGAAGTCTTCGATCGGCCGGTCGACGAGACAGTCGCACGGATCGTCGGGATAGAAACCGTGGTTCCCGCCACCATCCTTTCGGCGCAGGACGGCTTGCTGCGTCTGCAAGTTGGGACATCGAATCTCATCGCGCTCGGCGAGCAATCCCCCGGAGCAGAGGTACTCTTGTCGATACGGGCGGAGGATGTGATGCTGGTCAACGAGTCAGCCGACACCACCGCTGCGCTGAGCGCCCGCAACCGACTCGCCGGCCGGGTCGTATCGATCGAGCCTGCCGGGCGGATGTTTCGAATCCGCATCGACTGTGGTTTCCCGCTCGTGGCGGCGGTAACCCGGCCGGCGTTGGAGGAACTCGGGCTCCGGCCCGGTTTGCGCGTGCAAGCTCTGCTCAAGGCCCCGGCAGTCCACGTGATCGGGTGACTTCAGTCGCGCGATCGACACGACCCGGCCGCAGGTTCGGCATCCGGTCCCGACTGAGTATTGTTCATCCCCGACTGCTGCCGACTTGTCGATCACCGCGCAACCAGGGTGTATGGGCCGCGTAAACCGCCCGGCAGCATCGACCGCGCAGTGCGCAACTTCATATCGACCGCGCGAGATTGCGGCGCACACTGTGGGGCTCGGTCCGCCGTCCGAATGGAGAAAACAAGATGAACGTCTGGTGGGACGGGCTCGACATGGAATCAAAGGTCTACTACTCGATCGCGATCATAACGAGCTTTCTCTTGGCGATGCAGGTTCTCCTCATGCTCGTCGGAATCGACGCCGATGGCGACATCGATGTGGACTTCGATGGCGGCGCCGACGGCATGGACGGTGACGCGGGGTTGAGTGTTTTCTCGATCCGCTCGCTGACCGCCTTCTTCACCGGCTTCGGCTGGGGCGGGGTTGCGGCGGTCAACGCGGGCTGGTCGAACGCGGCTTCGGTGATGGCCGCGGTAGCCGCGGGTTCGGTGTTCATGGCGGGGGTAATCGGCATCATGCGTGCGATGATGGCGATGCAGGCCAGTGGCACTTTGGACTACGCCAATGCCGTCGGTCGGACGGGTTCGGTCTACCTTCCGATCCAGGCTAGCATGTCGGCGCCAGGCAAGATCGAAGTCTTGGTCCAGGGCCGAATGGCGATCGTCGACGCGTTCACGCGTGCGGATCGACGCATCGAGAATCGCGAGCGCGTGAAGGTGGTCGAAGTGCTCGACCAGACGTCGGTCATCGTGGAACCGATCTTCGACCGCAAAGAACCAGCCTCAGCCGTCCATCCAACATCCTAGGAGCGTAGAACGTGAACCTACTTTGGCTGGTCCTCGCCGGCGTCTTCGTTTTCTTCCTCACGATCTTTGCGTTCGTCAGGCGTTATCAGCGCTGCCCATCCGATCGCATTCTTGTGGTCTACGGCAAGGTCGGCGGAGATCGACTGTCCGCCAAGTGCCTGCACGGCGGCGCCGCGTTCATCTGGCCGGTCATCCAGAGTTACGAGTACCTCGATCTCAAGCCAATGGCCATCGATATCAACCTGACGGGCGCGCTTTCCCTCCAGAACATCCGCATCAACACGCCCTCGACGTTCACGGTCGGCATCTCGACGGAGCCGGGCGTCATGGAGAACGCAGCCGAGCGCCTGCTGGGGATGAGCATGCAGCAGATCGCGGAGTTGGCGCGCGACCTGATCTTCGGCCAGATGCGCGTCGTGATCGCGACGATGCCGATCGAAGAGATCAACGCGGATCGCGACAAGCTGATCGAGAACATCTCGAACGGCGTCGAGGTCGAGCTCAAGAAGGTCGGGCTGCGCCTGATCAACGTGAACATCCAAGACATCACCGACGAATCCGGTTACATCGAGGCGTTGGGCAAGGAAGCTGCGGCGCGCGCGATCAACGAGGCGAAGGTCAAGGTGGCCGATCAGGAGCGCGACGGCGCAATCGGCTCTGCGGTCGCGGAGCGTGATCGGCGGATCCAGGTCGCCAACGCCCAGGCGACTGCCGTCGAAGGCGAAAACATGGCCAAGATCAAGGTGGCGCAATCCGATGCCCTTCGCCGCGAGCAGGAGGCCGAGGCCGAGCGTCTTGCGTCGGCGGCCGAGCAGGTCAAGGCGGCGGACGCTATGCGGGAGGCATACGCGGCCCAGGAGTCGGCGGAGCTTCTCCGCGCCAAGCGCGAGGAGGCTACGCAAGCGGCGGATGTCCTGGTGCCGGCGGAGATCAAGCGCCGACAGATCGAGACGCTCGCCGAAGCGGAAGCCGAGCGCACTCGCCGCTTGAAGAAGGGTGAAGCGGACGGCCTGCGATCCATGCTCGAGGCGGAGGCCGAGGGTCAGATGGCGATCCTGAAGAAGAAGGCCGAGGGCTTCGCCGACCTCGTGGCCGCCGCCGGCGGTCTGCCGCAGCTCGCCTCCCTGCTCATGATCACGGAGCAGCTGCCGAAGTTGGTCGAAGAGCAGGTCAAGGCGATCTCCAACCTGAAGATCGATTCGGTGACGGTGTGGGAGGGTGGTCGCAACGGCAACGGCAAGACGGCGACGGCCGACTTCCTTTCCGGTTTGGTCGGCGCCCTGCCGCCGCTGCACGAGCTGACCCGCAACGTCGGCATCGAGCTTCCGGAGTATCTTGGGCGGATGGAGGGGAGGGCTGGGGACGGTGCGCGCGCCGATAGTATCAATCGTGCCGAGGGCGGTGATCGCACCGATCGTGACGAGGGCGATAAGCGGGCAGGAGAAGTCGAGGGCGCCGACAGGGTCGATGGCTGATACTCCTAGCCCAGCGGCGCGCCTGACCCACCTCAGGCGCGCCGCGTCGCGCCGAACACGCGAGGCATTGCACAGGCGTGGCCTGCTCCACGCCGCCGCATACATCATGGAGTTTCCGAAGTCGGGCGGTTCGTGGGTGGCGCGAATGACGGCGGACCTTGTGGGCATGGACGCGCGGCGGCGCGGGGCGCGGCCCGGCCAAGTGTTGCGCGATCATTGGCGCTATGACCGGCGCATCCGCCCAGCCGTGTACGTGGTCCGCGACGGCCGTGACGCCGCCGTTTCGCTCTACTTCTACCATCAGCGCGAGCTCACGTTCGGCGGCATGCGCGCCGCGCTCGCCGATCGCTTCCTGCGCGAGGTGCTCGGTGACGGCTATGACCTCGCGGACTCTAAGGCGAACCTCCCTGCCTTCATCGCCAGCCTTGAGGAGCGCCCGTTTGGCGGCCTGCTCCGCCGTTCGGGTAATCGACGGCTCCTTTCGTGGCCGGCGCATGTCGCGGATTGGATCGATCGGCCGGGCGTCCTCGTCCTGCGGTACGAGGACCTGCTCGAGGACGCGGCGCGCGAAATGGGCCGGGTGGCGGAACACTTGGGGCTCGACGTGAGCGGCGATGACCTCGCCGCGCTCGCGGCCAGGCACAGCTTCGAGGCGACGAGCGGGCGTCGGCCGGGGCAGGAGGATCGGGTGGCGCATCAGCGCAAGGGGATCGCCGGCGATTGGCGGAACCACTTCACGCATGCGGCGGCGGAGGCGTTCCTCAATTACGGAGGGTCGGCGCTCGTCGCGCTCGGGTACGAGGCGGGGGACGGCTGGGTTGAGACTGTGCGGTGACGGCTCACCGCTGTGAAGGCGGTGCTTGCCAGGGGTAAATCTGCCGTGCCCGTGAGCTGCACGCGGTTGTTCGACGATGGCCACCTGATCACGCGGCGTACCGGACGATCTCAAGCTCCTTCCTACCTTCCACCTTAGACAAGATCTCGTCTACTCCCCGAAGTACCTCGTCTTCGAGCAAATACTCGGGACACCCCGCACACTGGAGCATGGGAAGACCTTTAAGAATCACGATGCTCGTGTCGCTGACCTTGAAGGGAAGATCCGATGTCGAGCTGACGAGCCCATCACCGCACCGGGCGCACTTCATTTCTTTGGCCTCCTGGTTCTGAAGTCGTCCAGCCACTCGCCGGCGTCCGGGCGATATGCCGTGACGATACGGATATTGTCGCCTTCCTCGTCTGCGGCGACAAGCACGTGGAACGCGTCGGAGCCGACTGACCCAAGAATGAGATAACTCGGAAGGTACTTAACGTGTGGATACGCCTCCACGAGTTCAAGGGTCTCGACAGCCCCGAGAATGGATTCGCGCGAGATGAACCGGCCAGCCAGGCGCATGTTGACGTGGTACGTCCAGAGGACAAGTCCACGTCGGATGCAGTGCTGAATAAACCCGACAGGGTCACTGGGCAGCAGCGGCTCGCGAGTCAATCGGTTATCTCCCTGATAAGGCAGTCTCCATTC
>JBCLES010000086.1:0-8938 GCA_038913135.1 Anaerolineae bacterium | reverse complement strand
CACCACCAGGCGGGCGTCGAGATCGTCCGGCACGTCAGCGCCGGTGCGCGGCAGAGGATGGATGCGCGAGAAGTCGCCGGTATTCCTGAGGTTGGCTCGCAGCCGTGCGTCCAGTTCCGCTGCCACGTTGTCCGGATCGCGCTTGAGCTGCTCGGCGCGATCCTCGGCGAGCTTGGTCACCGTGGGCTGCGTCGCGTACCAGAAGCGCGAGCCGTCCTGGTAGAGATAGGTGGCCGCGGCCGCGAGCCGCCGCAGCGCGTCGCCGAACACGGCGGGCGTCTCGCCCGGCATCACGCAGCCGAGCTTCACGCGGCGGTCTTCAATGCCGCGGTGCGCCGCCGCGGTCGTGGGCGCGGAGCCGAGGTAGATCGTGCGCGCCACCCGCCGCGTCGCGTGCAGCTTGCCGAGTCCGGGCACCTCGGCGTCGATCTTGAGCGGGAGGGAGTTCGGACCGTCCACGTCCTTCTCGATGATCGGCGCCCAGTTGTCGGAGAGATAATGCGTCAGCTCCGACTGCACGCGCCGGTCGTCGATCGGAATCGTGGAAGGGAGGATGAGCGGGTTCTTGTCCCCCTTCTCCCACAGGCTGTGGATCACCGCCGCCATGAGCCGTAGCACACCGCGCGTGCGCTGGAACTTCACGAGCGTGGACCAGTCGGTGTAGAGCCGGTCGAAGATTTCGGGGTGGATCGGGTAGGCGGCCTGGATCCGCTTCTCGTAATCGCCGCCCTTGCACTCGGGCGGGAACTCTGCCGCCTGCGCGCGATAGAGATCGGCGAAGGCGCGCGCCGTCACGTCGCGGTGCTTGTAGGCTTCCGCTCCGGCGAGCGGCTCGAACAGCCGCCGCCGGACGATCTCGAAGCCCTCTTCGGCCGTCGCCGGCCGCCACGACGATTCGATGCGTCCGACCACGTTGCGAAGTCTGTCGAGCGACTCCCGCCCACGGATGCCGCCCACCTCCACGTCGTCAGTCGCAGCGTGCGGCGAGCCCGAGGTGGCGGAAGCCGGCAGCGAGACGACGAGCAGGCAGTTCTTCGCGAGCTTGGCCGATTCGGTCAGCGCTTGCGCGAAGGTGAACATCGTCTCGAAACTGCCGCCGGGCAGGTCGCTCTGGTCGTGGAGCTGGCGGGCATAGGCCACCCACTCATCGATAAGCACGAGGCACGGGCCGTGCTCGACGAGCAGCTCGCGCAGCACGTCGCCGGGGCTCGTGGCATTCTCGTCGTCCTTCGCCACGCGCGCGAACGCCGGCTTCCCGCCGAGCTGGTAGGCCAGCTCGCCCCACAGAGTGCGCACCACGGTGCCGTCGGCCTTGGTGACCGGGTTGCCCGGGGAGAGCCTGTTGCCCACCAGCACGACGCGCTTCGCCTTCGGCAGCGCCTGCACGCCCGCCGCGGCCATCACCTCATCGACGCCGGCCAGCTCGCCGGGGGATGCGCCCGAGAACAGGTGATAGAGCGCCAGCATCGAGTGGGTTTTGCCGCCACCGAAGTTGGTCTGGAGCTGCACCACGGGATCGCCGCCTTCGCCCGCAAGGCGCTGAACGCCGCCCACCAAGAGTCGCGTCAGGCTCTCGGTGAGAAAGGTGCGGCGGAAGAACTCGTCGGGCTTGCGGTATTCGTCCGTACCCTCGCCCAGGTGTACCTGCCAGAGGTCGGCGGCGAACTCGGCCTGCTGATAGCGGCCGCTCGCCACGTCGGCGTGAGGCGTGACCACCTCGCGCCAGGGCTTGAGCGCGCCCGAAGTCGCCGCCTCGATCAGCGAACCGCCCGCCTTGCGCTTCTCGCCCTGCACCTGCTCGTCGTACACGAGCCGGCGCAGCTCGAGCCGCATCTTCGCCACGTCGTCGGCTTGGGCGGCCGACATTGCCGTCAGGATCCGAGCCATCGAGTCGAGTGCTCGATCGGTGTCATCGCTCGTGAAGGGCTTCTGGTGTGCCCAGTCATTGCGCACGCCACGCAACTCCGTCACCAAAGCCTGCTCGGCGTAGCCCAACGTGGTGGCAAAGGCCTCGGACCACGCCTCGCTCATCAACCTGAGCAGCCCGGCCACATCCCATTGCGCGAGGGGTTTATTATCAAGCTTCGCCAGCTCGGCGATGCGTTTCAGCTTGCGCTCTCGCTGCTTGAGGTTCTCCCCGGGCCTCAGCATCTCGCGCTCCACGAACGGCACGAGCCCTTCGCGCAGCAGTTCCATCGCCTTGCCGATGCGTTCTTGGTTGGTCATGGCCATGCTCTACTCCTCGTACCTGTCTCCGAAGCGTAAGGTGTCATGCATTTGATGTTGAGGCCGAAGCATGCGTCGGGAATCTTGATCTTGCGCGGCGAGCGTAACCGGCACGCTCGCGGGCCCAGCGCAGCATCTCCGGTCGTACGGCGACGCGCATCATTGGGCTTTCCCCTGTGCGCCCAGGTCTTCTCTCACGTCTCCACGCTCCTTCCACATCCGCACGACGAACCGGCTCTCCTCCTCGACGAGATCCGGTTCGGTGCCGTTGTGCGCGCGCATGCCTGCGATGATCTTGCGCGGCACGCCGAGGCCGGTGGCTTCGATGTAGCGATAGTCACGCAGCACTTCCTTGATCAGCTCGTTGCGCGAGGCACGGTAGCCGGCCCGCATCTTGTCCACCGTGACCGTGTTGGGCAGTCGACCGGGCGAGATAATCTCCAGCCGGTTGGAGAAGAGCGACAGCTCGATGTCCATCACGGTGATGGTGTAGTCGCGGTGCGCGATGGCGTTTACGACCGCTTCTCGGACCGCCTCGAGCGGGTAGTCCCAACGCTCCTGGCGCTGACCGCTCCCATCGATCGAGGCTTCGATCACGATATTGCGGCGCAAGAAATCGATCGCCTGCTCGATGAGGCCGGATTCGACCGCGTGGTCAGCGTGCGAGAATGTCGAGGGCAGGCCCGCAGAGGCCTCCCCGGTGTGATCCGCCGAACCCGCGAACAGGGAGACCGCGGGGCCTTTCAGCGTGGCCCGAGCCCGAGCCGCGTAGTCCTTCTCAGCGCCTGCATACGCCACGGCGCTGATGCCGGACTGGGGCAGGTACCTCTGCGGCTGCATGCCGAAGAGCAGCAAGCCCCCTGCGCTCGGCAGCGCGCGCCCCTTGTCCTCGCACATCAACTCGGTGTTGACGAGGAGCCGCGTCCACGCCTCCGCATCTTGCACATCTGGCCAGGGCTGGCGGCGCACGTCGCGGAAGTAGTTCACCAGCCGGCGCATGTCGAAGTCGTCGAGGCTGGCGCCGGGCACGGGCTTACGGTCGTACTGCAGTCGTCCCGACTGCATGTAGAGCCGAGCCTCCTCGTCATTGGTCGCGTCGCGCGACGTGCTGCCGACGCGAATCTGCGTGACCCAGGCGGAGCCGCGCTTCGCCTTGTATGGTTTGTCGGGAGCGTCGGCAGGCAGGCTGACGATGCCGACGATCTTGCCGTCCCCCCAGTCGAGCGTCTCCCAGAAAGGGATCGCCGCCGGGCGCAGGTGTACACGCGCAACTTCCATGACCCACTCCTCGGCCAGCTCCGGAGCTCGGGTCTGGCCGGTGACGCTGCGGTCCTTCTCGACACCCAGCAGGATGTGGCCGCCTTCGAGGTTGAGCAGCGCCGCCAACTCCTTGACCAACTGCTCCGGCCTGACGTCGTCGCGCTTGAACTCGACGCCGGAGTTCTCGCCGTTGTGGATCAGCTCCGTGAGCTCGGTTCGATTCATGGCGGCTTCCTTCAGAATCCGTACTTGCGACGACGGCGTTCGAAAGCCTCCCGGCCGCCCTCTAGGATCTCTTCGACCAGCTCGCGCACAAGCTGGTCATCGATAGAGCCCATGTGCTCGGGCGCGACGCGCGCGTGACCGGCTTCGGCCTCGCCCGAGGCGGTGAGGCCAATGATGAGCTCGGCATCACCCAGCACTGGAATGTTGGCGTTGTGGGTGGAGAACACGAACTGGCGGCGTTGCTTCTCCTCGCGCATGCGGGGCACGACACCCTCGGTGATGAAGCGGTTGTCGAGGTCATCTTCGGGTTGATCGACAATCAACGGCGCGTCCGATTCGAGCAGCAGGAGCAGCAGCACGGCCGTCGCTTTCTGTCCCGTCGAAAGTTCCTCGAGTCTTTGCCAGGCTGGCGGATCTCCCAGCGGGGCGGTGTTCAGTTGGATCGCCGTCGTCGGCGGCAGGTCGAGTTCCTCGATACCCATCAGCGCTTCGGGAGCGGCGTCCGCCAACCGCGCAGCCTGCGCAGTCGGGATGTTGAACTCCCGAGCTACGGCGTCCGCACCCTTCCGACACGCGTCGACGAGCTGCGTCAGCGACAGATCGTTCTTTTTGCTCAGGGCCTCGATGGCCTCCGATAGCCGCCCGCCAACATCGTCACGCAGAATCCTGGCAAGCGGCTCACGATCGCCCGACGCGGTGACCTCCACCTGCACGCGGCCCTGAAGCTCCTTGCCGACCTTCTGCGCGGCGCGATCCAGGCGGCGGAACTCGTCGGCTTTGAAATCCTCCCAGTCGGCGAGCAGCTTCCGCCGGCGGTCGGACTGCTCCTTCTCGACACGCTGGGCCTGAGACTGCCGTTCGGTCAGGGGCCGCAGACCCTCGATCTGCCTGCGCAGCCTCAGGAACTCCTCCCCATCCACACTCGACTTCTGCAGGTCGCGCAGGATCTTCTCGTAGGCCGCCTGAACGTTCTGCTTGCGCGCATTCCATTCGACTCGGACGGCATTCACGCCCTGATCGGCGTGTTGCAACGCCTCCGCGAGCGATGCGGCGATGGCGGCGAGGTCCTGATCGAGACGCGCGAACACCGGGTTCAGACGTCCAAGGATCTCCCGTCCCGGCAGGTCCTCGAGCGCCTTGCCGGAAAGAAAGGCGCGGTCGATCGGAGCTTCGCGCCGCAGGCTCTCCAGGCACTCTCGAAACGGTGCCAGGCGTTCCGGGATGGACGCCAGGAGCTGCTCTTCGCGCACAAGCAGGCTCTGTTCCTTCAGGCGCTCTTCGAGCCCGGCTTCCTTGAACCGCTCGAGCGTCTCCTCGAGCCCCGGCAGCGCGGCCAGCCGCTCGTCGATCTGCTGGATCTCCGCTTGCGTCTGGATGAGGCCCTGCCGGCTCTTCTCCAGCTCCCGGCGCAGCTCGGCCTTGCGGCGCGGCAGCGCGTCGTCGCGCTCCACGAAGCGGTCGAGCAGGCGCGTGAGCTTCTCGCGGCTCCTGGTCAGCTCGGAGATCTCGTGCTGGCCCAACACCTCGATGCGCGGCAGCAAGTCCCGGGGCGAGAGGTTCGACACCTCGCCCGCGGCGTCCTTGACGATCGGCGGGTTCGGCAGCGTCCGTTCGATGGTGTACTCGCGCGCCGCCGGCCGGTGAACACGCACGCGCAGCGAGATCTTGGTGCCGCTCCTGAGCACGTGGCGGACGATGCCGGCATGGGCCTTCTGAGCTTCGTCGCCGACCGGCTCCAGCCCAAGGACGGCGCGAATGCTCTCGATCACCGTGGACTTGCCCGTTCCGCGGCCGCCCACGAGGACGTTGAGGTTCGGATTAAAGCGCACCACCGCGCCGTCGAGGAACCCGCCCAGCCAGGCCAGCGAGAGCAGTCCGGCGTGCTCTTCGGGTTCGAGCTTGCCTTCCTTGGGATTGAGGCGGATGCGCGAGCCCGGATCGAGGAAGGCCTGCCGCAGCCCCTCCACGCTCACCTCCGACATCTTGATCAAGCAGGTGGCGGCGCCGTCGTCGAGGTCCTCCGGCTTGACGATGTCCTTGGCGTTGACCACGGCTAGGGCGAGGCGCTCCTCCGCCGGATGCTCCCGGCGGTAGTCCGCGTTCGTGTTCTCGACGAAGGGGCGCACATCCTGCGGCAGATCCTCGACCGGGCCGGGGATTTGAAGCGCTAGCAGGTCGTCGCAACGCCACGCGCGGATGCGCGCCTGGCCCGTCAGTGTCTGGAACAGCCCCTTGTCGTTGGTGACATGCGCCGCGACGGTCACCCCGCCCTGTTCGCGCACCTTCGCAAGGAGGTCCACGAAGGTCATCGACGACAGGTCGGACGATGCGCCCGTGTTGCGAATCCCGAACTCGCCGAGGAACCGGCCGAGCTGGTCCTGGCTAGTCTCGATCGGGTAGATGCAGAGCACGTGCACGCCCTCGCTCGACGACAGCTCGAAGCCGGGGAAGACGTGAACGCTACAGCCCTCCGCGGCGGCGCGAAACGCCGGCACACCGCTCACGTCGTTGTGATCGGTGATGGCGAGGACCGAGATCCCGAGCTCCACGGCCTTATCCACGATGGATCGTGCGTGGGAGGTAGCGTCTCCCTCTGGGGTCAGCCCGCGGAACGTGGAGCCGTAGTGGTGCGGATTGACCTGCAAGGCGCAGCGGTGGAAGACCGCGCCCGCGGGGAGCGAACTGGCACCGGCGATCGGATCGTTGGTGGTCACCGTCGTCCTCCAGTCGCGGTTCGTTCAGCGGATCGCATGCCTCAATCCTCCTCGTTTCCGAACAGCGCCGCCTGCTCGGCCTGGGGCTGGCTGCTGGCTCGCGCTTGCCGGGTGATCTCGGGGAAGCTTTGCACGAGCCCGTTGTAGGCGAGCGCTTCGGGTGCGCGCTTCTTGCGCTCGCACAAAGTGTAGAGGCGGTAGGCCAGTTCGCGCGCTGTTTCCGCTTTGCTGCCGAGATTCGCGACCAGGGTGGCGGCGGCGGACTCGCCGCCGGCATCGAGGGAGCGGATCAGATGGTGGACGACCTCCCAGGCGGTGAGGCGCAGGTCGGTGGCGGGGTCCCAGTCCGCGGACAGCTCTTTCGGGGCGAGCAGGCGCACCTTACCGCGGCTCGACTTCAGGATGCCGGCGTCGGCGAGGCCTTGCACGCTGGTGTTCTTGGCGCGGGCCAGCACATCGGCCACGCCGAACTCGCCCTCGGCGAAGCCCGACTGCTCGAACCAGGCCAGCGCCCAGCGGCTGTCGGCGTCGAAGTCGCCCTCCTGCTCGGCCAGCGCCTCGTCGAGGGTCTGGTTGATGAGCGCCAGGGCCTCGCGCACGGAGAGCGGCTTGCCCTCGACGTCGAGCACTTTGGCGTAGCGGGTGTAGACCGCCATGCCCGGGCCGATGGCTGCCTGCGCCAGGTCCACCGGCGCGATGTTGCCGCGCTGGAGGTGGGCGAGCGCCTGCGGCAGCTCGGCCTTGAGCGCGGTTACGAACTCGCGGCGCGTGGCGGTGGGGGCGGTGGCGTCGCGCTTGCGGCAGACGAGGACGATGCTGGAGGCGAGGGCGTTGGTGCCCGAGCCGATCATGCGGTTGCTGAGTTCCGTGCGAATCGGCCAGGTGCCGCTGACGGCGAAGCCGGCGCGGATCACGGCGTCGAGGAAGGTCTCCCAGCCGGTGCTCGACGTGCCCTCCGCGCTCTCGGTCTCCGACTGCTTGAAGGCGTAGTAGATGGTGACTGGGAAGGCCGGGTGCGCCTGCTCGGCCAGTCGGTGCATCGCCAGCGTCATGCCGTCGAGGAAGAAGGTCGCGGCCTTCGCCTTGCCGCCGTGGCGGTAGGGCGTCGCCACCAGTTCCTCGGCTTTGGGCACGGCCAGCGTGGCGAAGAGGTCGGGGAAGACCGGCCGCAGCGAGCGGCGCAGCCAGACGTAGAAGAAGTCCGATAGGTCCGCGTAGCCGATGTTGTCGTAGTAGGGCGGGTCGGTGGAAACGATCTTGTCGGCGCTTACTGATTGCGCGGCAGCATCGTCTTGTGCGGCGCGGCCGGCAACTGCACTGAGCGACGCAGCTAGCAGCGCCTTCGCAACGAGATCCACCGCACCGCGGTAATTCCCCGAGGCATTACCGATCGGATTCGACTCCGCGAAGTCCCACGTCATCGGCAACGCCTGCCGACTAAACGTATTGATGATGCCACTCTGGGTCGGCGTAGGATCCCAACGGCCGAGCGACGAGCCTCGATCAGCGACTTTGCTCAACGCAAACGCCAAATACACCCCCACCGCCTCCGCATACGCCGTCGCGCCGGTGCCGCCGTCGCGCAGGGGTTTGGGGTCGTCGGGCAGGCCGGCGGCGAGCGCGTCGCGACGGATGTGCTCGCGCGCTTCGCCCACCAGGTCGGAGAAGGTCGTCAGCGCCACGAGCTGGCGCGGGGTGAAGAGGTCACCGAACGTCGTCAGGCCGTACTCCACCGTCCAGAAGTTGCGCGGGTCATCGGGCAGCGCGCCTTCCGGCTTCCACTCCGGCTTCGCCTCGAGCGCCGCCGCCTCGTGCTCCGGCGTGGGCGAGAGGTAGACCCGCCCGCGGTCGCTCTCGGCCACGATCGCCATCAGCCGCGCGCCAATGCGGCCAGCCTTGCCCTCGGCCTTGATGTAGTCGCCCGCCATCGGCGTGCCCGACATCAGGCACTGGAAGTTCGGGCCGCGCGAGAGCTTGGTGCCGCTCTTCGCCGCCGCCGCATCCTTCGGCTTGCCCACCTTCACCGTAAACCGATAGCCGCTGCCATCGATCACCGGCTCAACATACGCCTCCTTGCCCGCCTTGGTGGAGAGCATGAAGGTCGACGCGAGCGGCACGTCCACCTGCGCGAAGGCCGGGTTGGGGCTCTTCACCGTGCGCGCCCAGAGCCACGCGATCACGGTGAGCGGGCGGCCCACGTAGGGCTCGAGGTCCGGCCGCTGAGCGGCCATCTCGGCCGTCACCTCGATCTTGGGGTACAGATGCCCGATGCGCTCCTCAGCTTCGTCGCGCATCCACTGGCCGTAGTGGCGCACGTCCTCGGCGAGCCCCTGCGCGCCCTTCCACTCGCGCGTGAACAGCTCCTTGTTTTCGCGCGCCGCGGGATTCACGGGCGGTTTCCCCGCAAACATCGGCGGGATTTCGATCATCGCCTTGTTGATCAGCACCGCCACCGGGTTCAGGTCGCTGGCGTAGCTCTCGAGCCCGAGCCGCTGCGCTTCGAGCGGCAGTGC
>JBCLES010000085.1:0-8955 GCA_038913135.1 Anaerolineae bacterium | reverse complement strand
GAGCCGGCGATAAACATACCGAGCCCCGCGACGGTGAAAAGCCCGCTTGACGGCGTCTTCAGCTCGAGGACGAAGAGAGCGACGGCGCCGGCGATAAACGCAAGGCCGACGAAGTTCGCTTCGAGAACTCCAAGGCTGTAGAAGGCGAGTGCGAGCGACGAGACGCCGATGATGCCTGGAATCCAGCCGCCCGGATTAGAGAGTTCGATCAATACCGCGTTCAGCCCCAAAGTCAGCAGAAGGAGAGCGACAGCTGGGTGTGCGAGGAGGGACAGAAGCTGCTCGGCGGAAGTCGTTTCGATCGGGGAAAGCGTCGGCATTCTGTTACCGTCGCGACTCGGGTATGAAGACTCGTCTGAGCCGATCCCTTCGGAGCCCGATCGGTTTGGGGCGGAACCGTTGCCTGCATCGGGACTTGTCCGCAATACATGCCGGCTATCGCCAACTTCGACGGTCAGGCCGTCGAGATCGGCTACGAGGGCTGCCGGCGAGTCGGCGACCGCGTCGATCAAACCAAGTTCGAGGGCCTCTTCGGCGGTAGCGGAGACTGCGTCACGAACGGCGGCCTCCGTCCATTCGACCGCGGCCTCACCGCGCCGTTCCGCGAACGTTCGAGCCAGCGCGGAAAGATCCTCTGTAATCTTGCCCTTCACGGTTTCCGGCAAGTCGTCACCGCCGGAGCCGACCGGGCTGGCGGCGCCGATCGTCGTGCGCGGCGCCATGCCGGCCGCGTGAGCTGCAAGGACGATGAAAGTGCCCGCCGACGCCGCCTGCCCGCCTTGCGGGCCAACCCAAACGATGATCGGCACGTCTGCGGCCAGCATCGCCTCGGCCATCGAACGCATGCTGGTGACGTCGCCTCCAGGCGTGTTCAGCGCCAAGACCAGCGCGACGCCGTCGCGTTCAGCGATATCGATCGAGCGCCTGAGATAATCGAGCGTGACAGCCGTGATCGGTCCGTCTATGGAGGAGAGGCGGGCGCCGTCGAGATCGAAGGGCTCGGCCGTCCCCGGTCTGTTCGGACCTCCCGTCGGCTGCCCTGACTGGGCGCTGCTCGTCAATGGCGGGAAGACCGTCGCGATCGCTAGCGCCAACGACGCGGCCGCGAAGATGGTAATTGGGCGCGGGGTGCCTCCTCTCCCGAGCCGACCGACGCCTTCGCGGCCTTGGAGAAGGCCACCGAGACTGATCAGGCCCAGCCCACCGACTCCGCCACGGCGACCGATTCGACTTCTCATACCCTTCCCGCCTTCTAGTGCACCGTCACCATGAAAAGCATAGGTAGCGAGGGCGTCGATGCGCCGTTCCGGCGGTTCGATGTGACGAGGGCATTGCCTTGCGCTATTCCCGAGGAGCAGCGGGGCGCCGGGGCGGATGCATCGGCGGTCGAGCCTATGGGATTCATGGTGACGGTGTACTAGGTTTTGTCGAGGGATCAGACCTACTCGCCTGCTCCGCCCAATCCGTTTGTCGTTCATGTCCCCTCTTCCGATGGCTCGTCCGGTTCGAAGGACTCGCGCAACCTTGTACGGAAGTCTACGACGGTCGGTTCTACCGGTTCGTCGGTCGTCGCGAACACCTCACGCCCGGCATTCCCCTGCGCCGGTCCGACGACACCCTCTTCTTCGAGCGAATCGAGCAAACGTGCCGCGCGCGAATAGCCGATGCGCAATTTGCGCTGCAGGAAGCTCGTCGAGGCCGTGCGATGGGCTCGGACCAGAGTGATCGCCTCCTCCCACAGCTCATCGCGCTCGTCGGCTAGCGCGCCGCGGCCGCCTGCACCCTGAACCATCTTCTCCCAGAGTTCGGGTTGGATTAAGGGCTCCGGAAGGCCAAGGGTGAGCGAGGTATCGGCCTGCTCGTCCGTCCCGGGACGGGGATGATTCCGCCAGTGTGCGGTCAAGCGCTCGATCTCTTCGTCCGAAACGAAGCAGCCTTGGAGGCGCCTGAGCTTGCTGGAGTCAGACGCGGTGTAGAGCATGTCGCCCCGTCCCAGGAGCTTCTCCGCGCCGATCGTATCCAGAATGACCCGCGAATCGATCGCGCTCGAAACGGCGAAAGCGATCCGGGAAGGGAAGTTGGCCTTGATCAGGCCGGTTACCACGTCGACGCTGGGACGCTGCGTCGCGAGGACCAGGTGAATACCGGTCGCTCGCGCTAGCTGCGCGAGGCGCGTAATGAGGCGCTCCGCCTCTTCCGGAGCGACCATCATAAGGTCGGCCAACTCGTCGATGACGATGACGAGATAGGGCAGCCGATCGCGCCCTTGATCAAGCATCATCCGATTCCAATTGTCGATGTTCCGGGCCCCGACCGCGGCAAACTCCCGGTAGCGCCTGTCCATTTCACGAACTGCCCACTGGAGTACGCCGACGACGCGTTCGATCTCGACCACTACGGGCGAAGCAAGGTGCGGCAGTCCTCGGAAGCCGGCCAGTTCGACGCGCTTAGGGTCGATTAAGAGGAGCTTGAGCTCTGCCGGCGTTCTGGTCATCAGCAGCGAGCAGATGAGGGTGTTGATCGCCACCGACTTGCCCGCGCCGGTAGCGCCGGCTATCAGGAGGTGGGGCATCGAAGACAGGTCTGCTGCCACCTCGCGCCCACTGATATCGCGACCGAGCGCGAGCGGGAGCGCCCCACGCGCCGAGGTCTTCGCGAAGGCTTCGCTTTCGAGAATCGCGCGCAGCGATACGAGGCTTTCGCCCTGATTCGGGATCTCGATACCGACATACGGCCGGCCGGGCACGGGCGCCTGGATTCGGATCGGAGCAGCGGCGAGCGCGAGCGCCAAATCATTCTGCAGCGCCACGATGCGGCTGACCTTGATCCGCGACCGCACGCCCTTGCGATCGACGTGTCCAGGTTCCAGGCCGAATTGTGTGACTCGTGGCCCGCGATTGATCGTCACGATGCGCGCGGGAACGCCAAATTCAGCCAGCGTCTCTTCGATGATCCGCGCCTGCTCCTCCGCGTCATCGGCCACACCTTCCACGACGACATCGGGTTCGAGGACTTTGTCGATTTCGGGCAAGCGCCACTTCGGCTGTGATCCGATGGGCGCAGTCTGACCCGTGGGCGGAGCGGCCGCATCGTGTTCGGCGTCGCTAAGGGGGTCCGGATCGGCTGATCCTGGCTCGAGCTCCGCTTCGGTGTCCCCGCCTTCGTCTTCGTCGAGCGGAACCAGTGGGACGACGTCGAAAGGTTCGTTGTCGGCTTCGCGATCCGGCATTGGGTCTTCGCGAGGGTCGCCGAGACGGCCGCCAAGGCGGCCTCCAAAGCGGCTGCCCAATTCGGCGAAGCCGGCGGCGATGGGCCGTCCGACAAAGAAGAGCGCCTCTCCGATAAGGTGAAGCGCCTGGCGGACGGTAACGCCCGCGGTCACGCTGGCGCCGACGAGCCCGAGAACAGTAAGCGCGGCCAAGGACGGCAGGACCCCGATATTGCGGGCGAGGGCATAGGCCACGCTGTAGCCGACCCGCCCGCCGCCACCGCGGACGTCCGCCAGCGCCCGGAGCTGATCCAGGAGCGCAACAGCGTTCTCGCCGGTTTGTGGGCTGTCTGCCGAGTCGACGGCTCGGACGCCGAGCAAGTGCAGCATCGCCAGGGCAGCGACGCCGGTCATGGCGCCGGCAAGCGGCCGGCTCCAATCAACTTCGGCCTCGCCGTCGACGGCATCGAGCACAAGCCACGCGCCCAAGGCTCCGAACGCGATGATCACAGCCCAATATGCCCAGCCCAAGAGCCAGCGGAGCAATTCGAGCCACGGCCGCGCGAGCGCTCCTTGGTCACCGGTGGCCATGGCGGCCAGTGTCACAACGGAAACAGCGACCATCAGAGCGCCCACCAACTCGCGGCGACGAGCAGGGCTGATCTTCAAGCGGAAGCCGGCGGCCGAAGCCTTGACTGAGCCGCGCCCGGTCGCGCGTCCCGCTGCACTCCCGGTTGAACGACTTATCGCACGACTGCTGGCACTGTCCGTTGCGCGACTGCCGGCGCGTCCGCTTACGCGTTTGGCCATGGAGCCTCCGATGCGCTTACGCCGGGACGTGAAAGTGAGGTCAATCGCTGTGTTGCCTAGGGGGGAATGCACCGGCGGGTGGGCGCAGTGGAACATGGGTTCGGGTTGGAGTATACCACGCGGCCTTCCCAATCGACCTGTAGCCTGTACAATGTCGGCGTTGGAAGGGGGAGGTAGGTTGCAGAAAGACAGGATCGGACTGCCTGACACTTGTGGTCCACCCAGGTAGCATTCACTTTTCTTGGAAATTGGAAGGAGCCCTCGCATGGAAAATGACAGCGAAGTGCAAGACCCATCTCAAGACTCAACTATAGAGGAGCATGCGCCGAAGAACCCGAGTAGGCGTGACTTCCTGGGCCAAATGGGAGCTACCGGCGCCATGACCATGGCGGCTGGCATGATCAGCGTCGAGCCGCTGCTCAGGCCTGAGCGCTTCCAGATTTCGGCCCCTCCCACGGGAAGCAACACGCGTGCAAATGCGTGTGCTAAATTGCGGCGTGACTCGGCGCAGGCCGGTTTGTTGGCGACGCCGAAGAACCTGCAACACCCGTCCAACAACGACGAGAGCCTTTATCCAAACAAGGCCGGCAGTTACTCGAAGGCACTGCCTCATAATCCGGATGGCACCGTGGTTTTGAGCGCCTATACGTCGTTGACCAAGGCGATCAACAGCGGCAAGGTGGCCGACTTCAACGCGATTCAGCTTGGCGGGACAGTTAAAATGACCAACCCGCAGGCCGGACTCGCGTTCGACATGCAAGGCCCCGACGCACATTCATTCGTCCAGCCGCCTGCGCCGGCCTTTGCCAGCAAGGAAGAGGCTGCGGAGATTGCGGAAGACTACTGGATGGCACTGCTTCGCGATGTGCCTTTCTCCGACTACTCGACCGATCCAGTTGCTGCGGCAGCTGCAGCGGATATGACCAACTTCGGCGCTGATTTCAAGGGTCCGAAAACCGCGGGAGCGGTCACGCCGGAACTTCTCTTCCGCGGCCTAACGCCGGGAGACAAAGTTGGGCCTTGGATTTCGCAGTATTTCTACTTGCCTTGCAACTTCGGCTCGAATCACGTTGAACAGAAGATTTCGACCGCCGCGCCGGTGACGTCTACGGGCAACGGCGGTCCTGATTTCGGCCTGGATTACATGACGACATTCGCCAACTGGATGAATGTTCAGAACGGCAACGTTCCCTTTGGCGGCGACACCCTTGATCCGACTCCTCGCTATATGCGCATGGGCCGCGACATGGGTCAATGGGTGCACATCGATGTACTGTTCCAAGGTTACTTCCAAGCCTTCCTCGTTTTGGCCGGACTCGGGGCGCCGATCGACGCCGGCAATCCTTACGCCGGCAACCCTACACAGGACGGCTTTGGCACATTCGGTGGCCCGCATATCGCGACTCTCTTGTGCGAGGTATCGACCCGGGCGCTGAAGGCGGTTTGGTTCCAGAAGTGGTTTGTACATCGCCGCCTTCGTCCGGAGGCTTTTGCTGGAAGGATAGAGCGCAATCGCACCCATCCCGGTACATTCAACGTCCATGCATCGATGAATGGATCGTCTTCACTCGCGGCGATCGCGCAGCACAACGAGCAATTCAATGGCGTGGGCCAGGGGACGTACCTCTTGCCGATGGCTTTCCCGGAGGGCAGCCCCACGCACCCCGCATATGGCGCTGGACATGCCACGGTCGCAGGCGCGTGTGTTACGATTCTAAAGGCATGGTTCAATGAGTCGACGACGATAAACAGTCTTGCGACTCCGCTCGAGCCGACACCGGACGGGTTGACGCTTGTGCCGTACGAGGGCGCCGATGCCGGCCAGATGACGGTCGGAGGCGAGTTGAACAAGATCGCTTCTAACGTTGCCGTTGGCCGTAACATAGCGGGCGTACACTGGCGCTCGGATGGTACGGAATCTCTCGAGTTGGGCGAAGCGATGGCGATCGGCATCCTGAAGGACCAAAGGGGATGCTACAATGAGAAGTTCGGCGGATTCAATCTGACAAAATTCGATGGTACCTCAGTCACGATCTGAGACTGGACAGCGGCCGTCAAGCGATAAGACTCATCAACAGAGAGCGCCGATGCGCCGGCCCAGCGACGATTTTTCTGATCGATTCCGGGTTGACGCGCGCCCGACCGCCGCGTAACCTCTCCGCTGTGGACGCGCAAAGATCGGACCATGGGAATTCAAGTCCCGTCTACCGCCCTTGGCCCCTCACACGCCGGCGCTTTGTCGGGCTGGTCGGCGCTGCCGCGGCCGATGAGCACACCGGATGCTGAGAGACATTCCCTGCTTGGGCCCAGCAAGGATACCTGCTCGACCTGGTACTCCGCCTCGCTGGATTGGATGCTGTTGAACGATGGGAATCTCTCGATTACCTTGGCCGACGTTACAGAGAAGCGGGCGGCCTCGCTGCGCCGCTAAAGTGCGTCGACGGAGGCCTCGCGGAAGCCGAGTCTGAGGGGCGTCGATTGGGCGTCGACCCGACGCGGGAGTAGAAACGCATTCGCTCGACGTCGCGCCGGGCGAATACGTACTTCTTTGCAGTGCGGGCCGATTTTCGCGATTTCATGGGCGGCGGATAGGATGTCCGACTACGATCGAGCGATGGCTTCGCGCCGAGTCGGTGACACCATCACTGTGTTCATCGAGGATTCTGATGGTAGCCAGCAGCTTGTCCGTCCGGTCCACTTGTCCAGCTTCCCCCAGCGCGAGCTGCTTCGCCTCTTCTGGCTGCCGGTGCTGCAGGTCCGTGGTTGAGCATACGAGCCGGCTCCCGCTATCATCCCAACCATGCGCCACGTCCTTGCTCTCTTCGACGCACCTGTCCCGGCACGCGCCGCTCTCCGCGCCTTGGCTGCGGCCGGTTTCGCGCCTGACGATCTGGCGTGCGTAGCGGCCTCTTCCGTGCCGGAGACGAGCGCGCTGGCATCCGCCCGGCTTCCGATCGAAGCGAGTGCACTCGAACGCCGTCTCCGCTCGTATGGTCTTTCCTCGACCGCCGCCTCAACGTGCGCCGAAGGCGTAGTGCTGCGCGGCGCAATCCTCGTCGTCGCGACGTGTCCGACACTTTCTGCCGGCGGCGCTCAACGTGCGCTCGACGGCGCGGCACCGCCTTCGCTCAGCGAACATAGGTCCCGCTGGGAAGGACGAAACGGCGACGCGCTGACGCGCTACGGCTGGGCAGACCTGCCATCTCCGTTCGGCTAGGTCCGTGTCGAAGCCCACGCCTCGTATGCGGGCCGCCGCCCAGCCAGGACCTCGCTTCTTAGTGCCGGTCCCCGATCTCCTTCGGACCTTCAGGACGGAGCCTTCATTCGCGCCCCACATCGAGGCCGTGCGAGAAATCACCGCGCAGCCCGCGCTCACCGCGCCATGGCCCGACGACCTGTCGCCCGAGGTCATCCGGGCAGCCGCTGCGATGGGCATCGAGAGGCCGTACGTCCACCAAGCGCGGGCCGTCCAGATGGCGCTTGACCCCGACGGGCCGCGCGCGATCGCAGTGGTCACCGGCACCGCTTCAGGCAAGAGCGCCTGCTATGGTCTGCCCCTGGCACAAGCCGCGCTTGATTCCGGTGAGCATGGAACTCGGGCGCTAATGCTCTTCCCCACGAAGGCTCTGGCACAGGACCAGCTAGCGTCGCTCCGTGCGTGGGACACCGCGCTCGCCGCAGCACAAAGTGTCGGCGCCGCGGTCGACCCCTCTGCGGTCGACACTACGACGCTCAACTCAGCGGCGCTCGACTCCACGGCGCTCGAATCGGGAGCGTTCGACTCCGATGCTCTCGCGGCTTTCGAGTTCGACCGAGCTAAGTACAAAGGAGCGGCGCTGGCGCCGTCGACGTATGACGGTGACACCCCGAGCCGAGATCGTGGCACCATCCGCAGGAATGCCCGGCTGCTCCTGACGAACCCGGAGATGCTACATACTGGCATTCTGCCCCACCACGCCGCCTGGCACGACTTTCTTGCCGATGTCGAATGGATCGTGATCGACGAAATGCACGTCTATCGCGGGGTCTTCGGCAGCCACGTCGCCAACATCATGCGACGGCTGATGCGCGTCTGTCGCTTCCACGGCGCTTCTCCCCGCTTCATGCTCACATCGGCGACCATCGCCAATCCAGGGGAACACGCGCGCCGCCTGACCGGTGAACCGACCGCGGTAGTCGACGAAGACGGCGCGCCGCGCGGCCGGCGGACCTTCATCTTCTACAACCCTCCGATCATCGACGAGCGGCTCGGTTTGCGCCGTAGCTCAATCTTAGAGTCGGACCGCATCGCCAGGCACTTCCTCGCGGGCGGCGTCCAGACCATCGTCTTCGCGCGGACCCGCCAGTCCGCGGAGCTATTGATGCGCTACATCGGCGAAGGGATGGCCGCGGAGGCGGGGGGGTTGGACGCGTTCGGCGGGTCGGAAGGCGCGGGAGGGCAGGGGGCGTCAGGACGAGCGAGTGGATCGAGGTCGTCGGGGGAATCGGGGGCATCGAGGGGTTCCAGCAGGTCGGGCGGGCCCGACCGATCGCTCGAAGCCACCGCCAGCGCCGCCGACCACTCCGGCGGCCTCGTCCGCGCCTATCGCGGTGGGTACACACCCTCGGAGCGGCGCTCGATCGAGGCGGCGCTGCGGGATGGTCGTTTGCGCGGGGTCGTCGCGACCAGCGCGCTTGAACTGGGCATCGATATCGGCGACCTTGACGCATGTGTGCTCGCCGGCTATCCGGGAACAATCGCGAGCACATGGCAGCGGGCCGGCCGCGCCGGGAGACGCCTCGGTGATGCCGCGGCCATTCTGGTTGCCGGTCCAGGCCCGCTCGACCAATACGTCGCGCGGCATCCGGAGACCATTTTGGATCGATCGCCGGAGCACGCCCGGATCGATCCCGACAACCTCTTGATCTTGCTCGAACACGTGCGCTGCGCAGCCTTC
>JBCLES010000084.1:0-9172 GCA_038913135.1 Anaerolineae bacterium | reverse complement strand
AGGCAGTTGCGGTTCCGGCGGACGAACTCGCACGTGGCAAGGTCCATGATCTGTTGGCGGCTGAGGGTGGGGTTGAAGCCGAAGTCGAAGGCCTCGAAGGTCTTGCCGGCCTGGACTCGACCACGACGCAGGCGGAGGTCGAGCTGCTTCGATGCCCGCCGCTCGACCTCGTCGGTGAGCAGTCGGCCGAGGAACTCGATGTAGCTCCACGTCTCGGCGACGGCCTGCTGGTTACGCGCGTCCAGGGTGTCGAGGATGCCGGAGAGGCGAAGGCGCTTGAGCGGGGTCTCAAGTTCATGGATCTCGGTCATGGCCTCACGCTCCCAGTGCGGCGAAGAAGTCGCCGACGTTGCGGACGAAGCGGTACACCGGTCGGGTGACGGACTCCATCGGCTCCGCACCCGGCAACGGCTCGGCGTCGGTGCCGGCCTTGAGGGTGCCGGCGATCGTCGAGTACGTCGGCTCCCCGAAGTGCAGCGCTCGCGCGCAGGCCCGCTCGAGGCTCTCGGGACCGTAGCGCGTGGTCAGCTCCAGCACTCGGCCGGCGGTGCGCAGCTTGTCGACTGGGCGGGATTCGAGCAGCTCATCGATCACCGTCGAGGTCGCGGGTCCGATTAGCTCCGCCTTCGCGCGACAGCCGTCGCGGCTCACGGTGAGGCCCGGCAGCTTGTAGGGCGGGAGATGGTCGAGATTGGTGACCCGCTCGCCCGGCTCCTTCGCTCGGTCGTGGATCGCCACCAGGGCGTGGTCCGCGGCGTAGATCCGCACCGTCTTCAGGCCGCCGCGCACCAGGAGCTGCTCGCCCACCAGCCGGTAAGGCGCAGAGTAGTAGGCCTTCTCGAACGTGACGTAGCAATCACGCTGGAGCTTCACCTGCTTCCATACCGCGAGGTCGTAGACGGCCACCGGCAGCGGCAGGAGCGCCTGGCGCTCCACGGTCTCGAAGACCCGGATGGGCTGCTTGCGCGTCGTACCGTGCACGCGCTCCCCGGCGGTCCGGAGGCACCACTCGCGAGCCTTGACGTTGAGCTCGACGGTGGGCTCCGGGTCGCGACCGGCCAGGAAGTTGCGCTTGACGTAGTGCACGCCGCCCTTTTCGACCTTGCCCTTGAGGTGTGGCATCGCCGGTGGGTTCGGGTCGATCAGGAAGTCGTAGTGCTCAGCCAACTCGCGGTATGCCCGTTGCACGAGAGGGTTCTCCCGGCAGGCCTTCAGAATCGCGGCCTTGAGATTGTCGAGCACGATGGTCTTTGGCACTCCGCCGAAGAACGCGAACGCGTGCACGTGACAGGCCAGCCACGTTTCCACGGTCTGGTCGTAGACCAGCTCCACGAACTGATGGCGGCTGTGCGACAGGGTCATCACGAACGCCCAGGTCTTACGCAGCCTGCCGGTCGGATCCAGCGTCAGCCGCGCATAGCCGAAGTCCACCTGCGCCTGCTCGCCGGGGAGCACCTCGACCCGGACGCACGCATCTTTCGCCCTGTCCCCCTCCTGGCGATGCACTAGACGACGCACCGCCTCATAGCTGATCGGCTTCTTGTGTTTTCCTCCAGGCGCTGTTTGATCGCCGCCATCTCCATGTCCGCCTCGCGCATCTTCTCGATCTCGTCCGCGTGCTCGGCCAGGCTCGACAGCTGGCCCGGCGGTTTCGGCTCAGCCGCCGGCCCCGTCTCCTCCAGTCGCGCGTGCACCTGCTCCACCGACGGCGCCTCGCCCTCCAGGAATCCTTGCTCCCCGGCCCACTTCACGTACCTGCGAACCGTCTTCCGCCGATGGCCTAGCAGCCGGCCGATCTCGGCGTTGCTCCGTCCGGCTCGCTTCAGCCGGATGATCTCGTGTATATCCATGCTCGAGAGTCTCCTTCCAGACATGGCCTCCTCCTCGGTGTTTAACGGTCCGAGAACGATGGCCTGCGAGGGAGGCTCTCATCTTTCCACCGCCGATGACGCGTCCCCCCGAGGGGGGTACGGTCAGCCGACGATCGGGGGGGGTACGCTCAGGCGACGATCGGGGGGGTATTATGGGGCGACGATTGACAGAGTGGAGACTTCCACGTCCCGCCAGCCGGCCTGAGGCTCGACGAGGACCAGCAGGTTGGTCGTGCCGCAGCGCTCGTACTCGTAGTCCTCGCGCCACGGCTGCTGGGGCTGGGCTGGCATCCCCTCGCGCACCTCGCCCAGCAGCTGCACCGGTCGCTCATCGAAGCAGACCACCGGCTCGGCCGGGTCGTACGGCCGCTCGTAGAGGTCCAGGAGATCCTCCATCCGGGCCAGGAACTCCGCGTCTACCGTCGAGATGCACCACTGCCGGCTCAACCATGGCTTGATTTTCTGTTTGCTAAAGCGCGCGAGATTGTCATCCGCGATACGGTCTCCGTATACCCCAGGACGACCATCTGGTCGGCCAACAGTTGGAGCGTCCAGTGACTCTCACCATCCGGCGGATCCGAGCAGGCAAGGGCAACCAAGTGCGCCTCGCCCCTCCCATCGAGCCTGGGCTTGGCACCCGGACGCGGTTTGTCGTAGATGCACTCAAGGCCACGATCCTGGAAGTCCTTGCGTGTGTGCGCCACGGTGTTCGAGTGGCAGCGAAGACGCTCGGCGATCTCCTCGTCGAGCAGACCTTCCCATGCGTAGAGCAACGTATACGCGCGGCGGATCGTGCGCGCGCTCACCCTGCCGCGCGTCACGGTCTCCAGCAAGCGCTCCTCCTGGTCCTTGGTCAGGTTCACAGTCCACTTCTTGAACATCGAGATCTCCTGTATCCCGTCCGGATACCACGGGAAGCAGGATAGCCTGTGTGCCCATAGCATTCAATGCGACCGAGTACTAGTCCGTCCTACCCAAGTCGACGCAGTTGCACCACTGGCATCCAAGTCATGCGGATCGATACCCGCAGGAATTGACAACCATGCTTCCACGCGGTGTGGATCGACAGTGATTCGATAAATCCCACCGGGACCGGCGGGACCAAAGGATGTTAGCGCCTTGAAATACGCCGATGTGTAGACCAATCCCATCTTCGGTTCGACCGCCAATCCGTGAACGTTACCCGTCTGAGGCTCTCTCGCAAGAACAATCCCCCCAATCCCCGTCCCCGCATCCCGATCCCACCGCTCCGGAAAAGAATCCCGCACCGCCACGACCGTCCTTCTGTTCGACTCCCTGTAAGACACATAGGCCGTGACCGCGAGGTACGGATTCTCCTCATTACAGCTTGCAAGGCCGCTGCTGGTGGTCGCCGTCGAATCAACAGATCCAGTAGAGGCCGCGTGGCCGAACACGACCACGCCGCCGAGCACAGCAGCTGCCAGTGCCAGCGGTGTCGTGAACACCTCCAACTCACCCACAGCCCCCAACCAGTAACTTCCGCGCATCACAAATTGGGACGCAGGTACTGTAGCAACGACCACGCCCGCGCTCTCAGTTGTACGTAGAATGGCGTGGCGGGAGGGACCACACCCCCTTCAAGCAGGTAGTCTTCGGTCTCTCCATACGCGTAGCCAGCTTCCGGGCCACGACCATCGCCTTCAATCGGCGACGGCTCGTCACTCAACGTTATGCGCAGCCACATCGGATTCGCGTGACTGGAAGGCCCCATTGCGCTAAAGGCAGGCGTGTTCATGCTAGACTCCCCCGGCCCTGTACCCAAAACCACCACATTCTAGACCTCGCTGTCGCCACCGCAGGTTGAAGTCGGGATTGCCTTAGCGTTGTCTATTTCTCCGTTACTACGCAAACCCCGCCTACGACAGCGCCGGCCGCCGTCGCCATCGCCTCGACACCCACCACTCCCAAGCCAATCCATACGCATCGCGCTGGCAACGCCACCGGGCGATCGCCGCTAAAGGTCGCTTCCACAGCGGAGCTTCATCCCAGGCGAGTGCGGCGTAGTACTTGAAGCGCTCGACAAGCGCGTGAGTTTCAGCGTTTACCCAAGGCCCGGCGTGGTCGTGGATCTCGAATTCGCTCCAGCCCTCGAGCGATTCGGGCAATAAGTAGCCGTCGCGAACGGCGCGCTGTGTGATCTCGGAACCAGGGTATGGTTTGAAGTAGAAGAAAGGCGTCTCGAAAGTCGGACTCATCGCGCGCAGGCGCTTGGCCACGTCGAGCGAGGCGCGAACACTTTCGTCGCTTTCGCCGGGAAAGCCGACGATAAACGGGAATTGAGCCGCGATGCCGTGTCGCAGGCATCGCTCGGCTGTTTCGAAGACCTGTTCGAGCGTAATGTCCTTCTTCATCCAGTCGAGCATCGCCTGTGAGCCGGACTCGACGCCGACGAGAACGCGCCGCAAGCCCGATTGTGCGCAGCGGGCGAAGAGATCCTCAGACATGCGCGACGCCTGATCCGCTCGAAGCGTGCCGGCCCAAGAGAACGGTCTGCCTGCGGTTATCAGCCGTCCGGCCAGCTCGTCTATGCGATCGGTATAGGTGAAGAAAGTCTCGTCCTGAAAGTTGACGTCCGTGATCGCATGCTCTTTACATAACGTCAACAATTCGGAGACGATCCTGGTGGGCGAAAGCCCGGTCCATTTGCGGCCGTAGACAAAGGGATCGGCGCAAAAAGTGCAACGAAAGTAGCAACCGTAAGACGTGATGTAGTCGAGCTGACGCCGGCCCTTGGCTTCGAAATAGCGTTCAACGTCTAACAAGCCGTAGTCGTGAGGCGGGAGCGCGTCGGCGTCGATAAGGGGCCGGGGCGGTTCGACGATCGGACCAATGGAGTCGACATAGGAGTGGGTGGTGGCATGGAAGGGAACGTCAGGGAAGGGAACCGCGCGCCGCCCACGATAGGCGCAACCACGGACGCCCTCAGGCCCCCTGCCTTCGGCAAAGCGCTCAACCAGCTCGGCAAATGTCGCCTCACCTTGAGCCTGGACCGTGACGTCAACCGATGGCTCGGCAAGGCATTCGACAGGGAAGAGGGAAGGGTGCCAGCCGCCCCAGACTATCGGCAGATCCGGCCGCAGCGTTTTCGCGCCGCGTGAGACCGCAAGCGCATCGGCGATAGGGCGGCCGGTGAGTACCGATATGCCAAGGCAGATAGCTCGGGGAATGAGGGGGGCAAGCACCGCCCTCGGATCTGCCTCGAAGCGGCCGTCGATAACGCGGACGTCGAAGCGCTCACGATCTAGGGCCGAACCGATCGCTACGAGGCCGAGAGGCATGGTGTGGAAGACGGCGCGCGGGTTGTATAGCAGGACAAGGGGCCGATCAGCTTGGTTCACCGATTAAAGCCTTTTGTCGCGTCCCCGATCACGGCCTTCCGAGCGGCCACCGTCACGCCCTTTGGAGCGGCGCGCAAGCTCGCGGTCCATGTCGCGTTTCATGTCCCGCTCCTTGACCGTTTCACGCTTGTCGAACTGGCGCTTGCCCTTGGCCAGACCGAGCTCGAGCTTGGCCCAGCCTTCCTTCAGGTAAAGGCGCAACGGAACCACTGTGTGACCCTTCCGGTCCACTTCGACCGCCATTTCTTCGATCTGCCGAGCGTGCAACAGCAACTTGCGCCTTCGATCCGGTTCGTGGCCGGCGTAACCGGCATGCGAGTAGACGCCGATGTGCGCCCCGACCAACCACGCTTCGCCGCGATCGATCGTGATGTAGCCTTCCTGCAAGCTAACGTGAGAGGCGCGGACGCTCTTGATTTCGCTGCCGGTCAATACGATGCCGGCCTCGAACGTTTTTTCGATGAAGTAGTCGTGGCGGGCCTTGCGATTGGTCGCGATCGTCTTTACGGTCTTCGAATCGCCATCTCCGGATGGGCCTGCCAATTCGCTAGCCCCCGTTCGTGGCGGCGCTGGACGAGTCCGCAGCACCTGACGCCAGGACAAGCTCGATTGCTGCCGCCAGCTGCTCGTCGCGCCCACTCACCTCAGAGTCCGGAGAAAGTCCGCTCTCAGCGATGCTGACGCCGCCGGGCGTCAGCCAATGCTTCGTTGTCATCCGGATAACGGTGCCGTCGGGCAGGGAAACGGCCGTCTGAATACTGTCCCGGCCATACGTAGTCTCGCCCACCAGCCGCGCGCCGCGCTCCGACAGTGCCGCCGCCAGAATTTCAGCGGTCCCGCCGGTCCCACGATTGATCAACACGACGGAAGGAACGAGCGTCTCTTTGCCGTCTACGCTCGTAATCGCCTCTTCGTTGTCACCGCTTTCATCGGCTTCGGACAGATAGAGGTCGCCGTCGAGGAACCAAGCTGCCACTGCTTCCAATGCCGAGAGATCACCGCCCGGGTTGTCCCGAAGATCCAGGACCAGACTGGTGGCTCCATCGAGCGCTTCGGACGCTGCTGCCATCGCCTCGGCACCGCGGGTAGTGATTTCGCCGAGCCGAAGGTATCCGACTCCCGGCTGCAACTCGCGGTGGGCAACCGGTTCGGATTCGATGTCAATCCCCGATTCGAAGTCGATCGAAAAGGCCGCTTCGCCCTCGCGAACCACGATGACCATGTGGGAGGTCGGAAGGGTCGAGAGCAAGTCCGCCAGTTCCAGAGGTTCTAGGACATCGACAGCCAGCATGTCTTCATCGCCATCTTCGTCGATCTCCACCGGCTCGGCGTTCACGATGAGATCGGCAGGCTGGAGGCCCTCCGCCTCCGCTTGCGAGTCGGGCAGGACGGCGAGGACGCGGGCACCAGCGCTGACCGGCTCGATCCACGCTCCGATCGCCCCGGCTAGTCGTGGACCAACGGCCGCTTCATCGTCGGCAGAGACGACGATCGACCACGGATCGTCGATCGCATCGACGACGCCCTCGATGGCTCCATGAGAAATATCGAAGGCGTCGGGACGCTCACCATAGAATTCGGTGTCGATGTGCCGCCAAACTTCGCCGTAAAGCGAGAAGTTGGAGGGGGGCTGGATGTCCTCGGGCGGCGCGATGATCTGCGGCGACATGACTACTGCCGCGCCGAAGCCGATCGCCCAAGCGATAGCCGTCGCGACCGCACTGAGGCCTGAAAGGAAGAGAATGCGACGCATTCGATAACTCCGCGTGTGCGTGAGCCTGGGCCTATCGGGCCGCGAGGAGGGCCAGTGCTTCTTGGATTGCGCGCAAGAGCTGGACGTCGGGCGGATCGGCCGCTGCGGTATCGTCTTCGGCTGTGTCGTCGCCAGGATCGGACGAATCGGAGTCAGGCGCGGCGCTACCGGGATCCTGGTCCTCATCATCGTCCGCAGAGGGTTCAGTCCCGTCCGGCGTCACCTCATCTGCATCGCCGTCCTCGTCTGTTCCATCCTGGCCGTCCGAATCTGTATAACCGTCTAGCGATGCGTCCTCGACGGCAGTAGAGGGTTCGGGTGTGATGATGACGTCCGGCGTCACTCCGTCGCCCTGAATCGTCTCGCCGTTCGGAGTTAGCCAAATTTCGACCGTCACGCGGAGCTGAGAGCCGTCCGACAGATCGTGAACGTTCTGGACGGAGCCCTTGCCGAACGAGCGTTCGCCGACGATCACGCCGCGTCCATAGTCCCGCACGGCACCGGCCACGATCTCGCTTGCGGATGCACTGCCGCGATTGATCAAGATGACGAGCGGCATATCGAGCGCTGTCCCGTCGCCGACGACTTTCTCGGCGCGCCGCGTTCCGCGTGCATCCTCGCGATATGTCACGACACCACTGTCGATGAATTCACTTGCGACTCCGACCGCGGCGTTGAGGAACCCGCCAGGATTGTTGCGGAGATCGAGAATGATCGCGCGCGCGCCGGCCGCCTTGACTTCGGCAATAGCCTGGACCAAATCAGAACGAGTTTCCGAGGCGAATACGGTGAGCTCGATGTAGCCGATCTCCGGGGCGCCCTCTTCTTCCAGGATGCGGGCCGAGCTTACCGAAGGGATGTCGATTCGATCGCGCACGACTCCCACGTCGAAGGGTTCGCGGATGTCTTCGCGCGCGATCGTCAGGATCACTTCCGTGCCCTTTTCGCCGCGGATTAGAAGTACTGATTCATTGACGTCCATACCGGTGATCTCGACCCCGTCGACGGCCAGGACGATGTCGCCGGCGAGGATGCCGGCTTTTTCGGCGGGCTGCCCGCGCATAGGAGTCTGGATGACAAGCTGACCCTCGGCGTTCTGAGCGACGAAAGCGCCGATGCCTTCGAATTCACCATCGAGTTCGACTCGGCGGACTTCGTTTAGGACGGGGTCTGTGAACATCGTGTAGGGATCGTCGAGAACGCGTAGAGAGCCGCGTATAGCGCCGTAGGTTAGGGATTCTTCCTCCGGCAGTTCTCCGCGATAGTCCTCGTGAACCACGCGCCATGCATCCCAAAAGACGTCGAACGCGTTCTCGGCAGGAGTGCCGCCGACGGAACTATCGCCGCCATCCTGCGCCTGGCCGTCGACGAGGCCTGTGGATTCGCCCTCGTCCGACCCGGATCCGCCGACGAGACCGGCCAGTGACTGTCGGCGAGCTTCCAGCACTTCCGGCAAGTCGATCGCGCCTGCGCCGGCAAGCTGATTGCCCGTGGAGTAGCCTGTCCCGAAGGCGATAATGAGCGCGGCGCTCGCCACTAGGAACAGTATTAGTAATCGAATCAGTTCACGCATGTGGGGGACTCGCAATAAGTCGGAGCGGAGTGAAAGGACAAGGACCCTTCGTGAGACCTTCACGGCCTGGAATCTGGCCGCAAACTATACCACGCGTCGCCTGATAGTAAGCGAGGCACTTGGCGCAGGTTCAAGGTGCTCCTTCTGACTGCGGGGCACGTGTTTACATAAACACGAGTGGTCCGAAAGCGAAGTATCGTGATCATCGCTCTTTTCAAACGGCGCATGGAGTCGACGATTCCATATGCTACTTCGGATGTCGCACCGTCCTGGATGCGGTCGGTCTCGGACCTAGTCTGCGGAATTGACCGAGCAGCGGAATTGACGCGAGCAACCGTAAGCGACTTGCCACGATCATCGCTCTTCACATTCGGCGTCAGGAGTCGTCCTTAGTGGCCGAGCTGCGCGGCACTCGCACAGCCTCGGTGGCCTAGCTCGATGAATTGAGCGTAGCGGAGTACCCGGGCGTTGTCTCAGAGCGCCGTTCCAACTTGAATCCAGATAACCTGCACGGCTGCGGTTTCGATTGTCGAGCCAGTTGCCGAGGTGGGTTGTCGACAATCCGGCCGACGGACCCGAAGTTGCTAGGGCACGACACATTATGTAGCCTAGATGC
>JBCLES010000083.1:0-9187 GCA_038913135.1 Anaerolineae bacterium | reverse complement strand
GGCCTCACGCGGCGAGGTCAGAATGCTGAAGTACTCCGCCACCAGCTGAGACACGGACTTACCGCTCCGGCGCGCTTCTGCTTTGGCCCGGCTGATCAGGTTGTCATCTAGGCGCAGCGTTAATTTTGTCTGCATGGAGTCCTCCGCACTGACGTATACGCTGAAGCAAAATATACGTCAGGCCCTTGGAGATGGCCAAGTTGACAGTCACCGTCGTCGCGCACACGGCGGAGGCAAGAGATCCACGTTCCGCTCGTGCGATCAGATCACTGGAGGCAGGAGCGAAGGGTTGCCGGTCCTGATATGGGATCAACACCGATCCTCCAGAACCGTCCCCCGGACAGATCGGCGCCGCCCCTCGCCCCCCCGAATTCCTCAGCAGCCCCCAATCCATCTCACGCCCTCGAGTCGCGCCGCGTAATCACCGCGCCGCCCGCTTCGCCGCCGAAGCCGACCTCCAGGTCGAGCGCCCAGTCTTTGTTTGGAGACGCCTCGGTCAAGGTGCGTTCAGACTCGCGATTGCTGATGTGTTCGATCGAAGGTGCGCCATTTCAGGTGAGAGGGCACTGCCCGCGCTGGAGGCGGCGCACATCAGAGGTGTAAAGCATGGGGGCACGCACCGAATTGACAATGGACTCCTGCTGCGCTCGGATATCCACCGACTCTTCGATAGCGGATACGTGACTGTTACGCCCTCACTTAAGGTCAAGGTCAGCTCCAGACTCAAGACGGACTGGAACAACGGCGAGCCTTACTATCCGCTGAGAGGTCTCGAAATCGCCTTGCCGAAGCGCGAAGTGGATCGCCCTTCGCGCGAGTTCCTGGAATGGCATGCAGACACGGTGTATCGGCGGTAGATGTCACAACCCTCGCCTTTGCCTATCCAGAGCATTGGCCGGGCTGAGTCCTATCGTCCTCAGGAGGCGTCAGTGAGCGCTGCGCCGGGGTTGCGGTACGCTGAAGTGGCCTGCCTTGGTCTCAGGGTTTCGCCTTCGTAGCCTTCGTGCAATCGGGAAGCGCTCCCGAGAGATATGGACCGGATAGGGCTATCGAAGGGTTCGAGCGTAGCCGAGTGGTACGCCGGGGAAGAGGTGTTATGCGGCGTGGGTGCGATATGCAGTCCTGTATAATTCATAGTTTGGCCTCTCGGCCCGCGTTTGGCTCAGTCCGATTGTAACGGCTACAGTAGACTGGTGCACACCATCTCGCTGACTCGTCATGAAACGGAGGCTCGGCTGACCGCCGTGGCGCCGGCGATTCGTGCGCTTGGCGTCGTTCGATTGGCGTTGTTCGGCTCCGTTCTGCGCAGCCAGGCCCGGCCCGATAGCGACGTAGACCTCCTCGTTGAGTTCGCGCCCGGCCAGAAGACCTTCAACCATTTCGAGGCGTTGGCCGACTTGCTTGAACGCGCGCTCGGACGCTCGGTTGAGCTCATCACGCTGGAAGCGCTATCGCCCTACCTGGGGCCGCGCATTCTCGCTGAGGCCGAGGATGTCCTTCGAGCCGCGTGATTACCTCCGTCACATTCAGGTTGAGATCGACTACCTGATTGCCGAGAGTGGGGGGGGGGCCACGCTTGACCGGTTTCTCGACGACCCCACCCTTCAGCGTGCCTTCGTCCGCAGTCTCGAGATCATTGGGGAAGCGGCCAAACGGATTCCCGACTCATTCCGAACGCAACATCCACAAGTTGCCTTGCGCCAAATGGCCGGCATGAGAGACCGACTCATTCATGGGTACTTCGGCGTCGATTACACCCTCGTCTGGGACGTTGTCACGACCAGGATTCCTGAATTGAGAGACCAGATCTCATCGATGCTCAAGGCCTAACACGCCTTGCAGCCGACAGCGGCGAGTGCAAGCGTTTGATGCCGCTGCGGCTGCAAGGCGTGTTAGGCGAAAGAAGGCGCTCAGTTGACCATGCAAACTTCGGACACCGCTGCAACGCCCAGTTATTCCATCATCATTCCCGAAGATACCGTCTGCCGTGCCGCCGACTATTTGCAGGCGCTACGAGCCGGCCGGGCACAGCCCGGAGCGCTTCTTCATGATCGCCTCCAAGGCGCGGACCTTCGAGCGATGACGGCACACGATATCCTCGGCAAGCTATTCGACACCAAGCAGCCTCAGATCTTTGCCGAGATGGCGGTGGCCGGAGACGGCTCCGACTGGAGCCTAACCGAACTCGGCCTGCTGGGCGATGTCTCGATTGCTGTGCCTGTGACCATCTTCGATGACGGCAACCACAGTGCCCCAACGCCGCACGCACCTGCCTTTGCCGGAATGCTGATATTCACTCCCGGCGCTCTTCTGCGTAATGGGCGGGGCCATACGCCGGCTGACTGGGACGAGACGACCACACCCGATGGTCAGTTGTCGACAGAGGGTTACTACAGCCTCTACCGGCGCAGACTCCTCCCCGTCTTTCGCTACATCAATGAGCGCGCACGCAAGCCGCGATCCGCCTTTCTGACCGTGCCAGGCCTCGGCTGCGGGCAGTTTGCCGGTCCTTTCCACGGTCAACTCGGCACGCGGTTGCAGGCGGTTCTTCAGGGGCTCCTGACCGAGCACGGCGGTTCCTTTTCGAACCTCAAGGCCGTCTACTTCGACCCGTACAGCGAGTGCGAGAATGCGCGCCGAGAGATCCACGGCATTTCGCTCATGGTCCGCCCGCTCAAGGCCCCGGGGAATCAGGCGAAGTCGCAGCTTTGCCGCCCAGTCACCTATGCGGAGCTGAGCGACGACTTTTCTGACTGCACCCTGTACAGCATCGTCGCCTGGGACCAAGTCTCTTGGCCGGGCAACGACTTCTTCATCGGCTCCCGCGCCACCGACGACGGTGTCAAGGCTGCCGCGACGAGTTCCATGACCGTGCTTACGGGCGTCGAGGGACAGTATGACCCCGTACGTGGCAAGTACCAGCCGCCGCAGCCCTACTCCAGTTGGGGGGCGGTGGTCGACAATGGGTTGCGCACACGCAATCTCAGATTGTGGAACCCGCTGGCCGTGTGGCGGTCAGTTGAGCCAACGTGAGTGCGTCGTGCGAACTACGGACTGCAGTTGCCACGGATCTTCGCCGAACAGGCGCATGCACCTGACGGGCTTCGCCTGAAGGTGATGCGCAACGTTGGGCGGTAGGTCGCAAGGTGGACGGCTGAAACGCCCCTATCGTTGGGCGGTAGGTCGCAAGGTGGACGGCTGCAACGCCTGGTTCGCCGCTAACGCCGGCCCAGAGTGGAGCCGTTGTGCCAAATCCGAATCCTCGACACACCCAGCCTGATCATTGAGGACTCTCGGGACCTTGTGCATCGAGCGCCGACAGCAGGCTTTCGGGAGAGAATGTCGGTAGCGGGGCTGCCACGAAGTCACGTGAGTTGCGGGTCACAACAGCATCGGCGCCGGCGCCGAGGGCAGCCGCGCACACGACCGCATCCTCGAAGTCTTTCATCGGGCTTGCCAAAGCGCCGTCCAACGCTGTCCGGCCCACTGGCGCAACCTCACACAAGGCAAGCAAATGCTCGACCGCCGTGCGGGCCGCGACGCGCCAGCGACCTTTTTCAGCCAGGTAGAAGACAGTGGTCACCGTCGACGCGCACACGGCGGTGGCAAGGGATCCCCTTTCCGCTCGTGCGAACAGTTCACTGGAGGCAGGAGCGAAGGGTTGCCGGTCCTGATACAGGATCAACGCCGATCCTCCAGAACCGCCTCCCGGACAGATCGGCGCCGCCCCTCGCCCCCCCCGATTTCCTCAGCAGCCCCCGATCCATCTCACCGCCCCACGCCCACCACCCCAGGCCCCGCCACCCCAGGCCCCGCCAGCGACCTTGCGCCTGTGCGGCTGACGTGCGGCAGGTAAAGGCGGCGCACCTCGGACTCGGCGGCTTCGACCGCCGCGACGACGGTCCAACTCCAAGAAAGCTCGGCCGGCGCGCCCGCCTCATCGAGCGTGCGCAGCCGTGCGACGTATCGGCCGGGAGCATCCATCGGTGCGCTCGCCGACCAGCGAGCGCCAAGCGCCGCCGATGCGGTAAAGTCGACCATTCGGGTCGCGCCTCTCGATCCGTCTGACCCCGTGGACCCCATGGACCCCATGGACCCCATGGGTTCCCATTCGCCCTCAAGGAGTAGCCCGCCCGGCCCCTCGACCGACAGCTCGGCCACCTCACGTGGCGCCCGGAACCAAGCCACCACCTCGAGGCCGCCGGGCGCGACGCGCGGATCGGCCTCGGCCGGCAGCAGGCCCTGGATCGGCGGCTCGAGGGCTTCCCACGTCACCTCGGCTTCCGCCGCGGCGCCGATGTTGCCGCTTCGATCGAACGCCGCCAACCGCAGCGTCGCGGAGTCGCCCGGGTTGAATCCTCTCAGGCTGAAGTCCGTCCGCTCGCGGCCGTAGCGGCGGAAGGGGGTGCCGGTTCCGACTACCAGCTCGTAGCCCGCCACGTCCAGGGCTTCCGGCGGTGACCACTCGGCGCGAAGGCTGCCGTCGGCGAGGGCGGAAAGCCGCAGGTCTCGCGGCGCACCCGGCGGATCGTCGTCGGACCAGCTGATCTCGCCGACCACATGGACCAGCGTTTGGAACCCGTCGTCCACCACCATCTCGATCGCGTAATCGCCCGCCGGAAGCCGGCTCGGTGACCATTCCACTGTCCCGACCGGCCCTAAGCCGTCGGCGATCACCTCTACCGCGCCGCCTGGGGCAGCCGATCGCGCATGCAGGTACACTACCGGCCCCTCGATCGTCCCGTACCCGACCTCCCAGGCAATCCTGAACGGCCCGTCGCCTTCGACCGCCGAGGCCTCGACCACCGGCGCGGGATCGCTGCCGAGCACGAGCACGTACACGCCGTCGGCGACGTCGACCGTCCAAGCTCCCGGCGCCGGGCCCTCGAGCAAGTAGAAGCGCGCATTGTGATCGTCGTCCTGATCGTCCGGCGTCGGGCGCAGAACCGTCCCGTCCGGGGTCGTGAAGGTTGGCGTCGGCGCGTCGAGTCCAAGCCCTTCCGGGAGGTATTCGACGACGAGCGCGTCGGCCACGTTGCCTAGCAGGAAGCCGCCGTGCGGCGTGACCAGGTCCGGGGCCGCCACACCCGTTCTACCGGCATCCGAACGCATCCGTGCCGCCTCCACCAACCCGGCCGCCGCCGCATGCGGCCCCTCCGGCATTGCGAGCGGGTCGACCCCGCGCGGCCAGATCGGCGTGTAGGTCTTGCGCCCATCGCCCTTGCCGACCTTGCCCGACACGGGCGAGAAGCCGCCGCCCGAAATGTGAACCCCGTCGCCGTCGATGACCAGCCCGGTCAGCTCGGCCGCAGTCCGACCGGAAAGGCCGACGAGCTCCTCCGGCAACTCCAGCTCGGCGCGCTCCGCCACGACCCGATCGCGATCGAAGCCGGCGCCCGAAACCTTGAGCCCGAAGCCGACGAAGTTGACCGAGAAGTCGTCCAGCTCGCCGTCGATCTTGCCGTCGGGATGGAAGTGCAGGACGCCGCCGGTCTCGACCACGGTGTCCGCGAGCACGCTCACCCGGCCGCTCAGATCGACCCGAAAGCGACGCGGCACGGCGCCCGGATCGGCGTCGACCAACCCGCCTGTCATGTTCGACAGGCGAAGGAATCCGAAGTCCTGATCGGCGAGCGTGAAGCTCGCCCCCTCGATCGAAAGTCCGTCCCGATCGATGCTCACGCCCTCGAGTCGCGCCGCGTCGCCGACCCAATCGTCGGGCAGGTCCAGCGCGGCGCGGGCGGCCCGCAGCACGCCTTCGTCCAGCGTGACGTCCTCGAGCCGTAGCGGCAGGCCTCCGACCTCGACCACAATCGATGGCACGCTCGCGCTCAGCTCGAACGAGCCGTCGCGCACATCGAGCGTAAGGCGGACCATTGTCACGCGGCCGACCCGCACCACGAGCTCGCCCATGAAGCTCACCGCCACGGCCGAATCGGAAACCTCGAAGTCGAGCGTGGTCAAGCGGAGCGTAATCACCGCGCCGCCCGCTTCGCCGCCGAAGCCGACCTCCAGGTCGATCGGCACCCGCCCGGTCGCCCCGCCGACGACGAGGTATGGCGCGGTATCGAGGAGTTCGACGTCATTCAACGCCACCTCCACGCTCCCGACCTCCTCCGGCAGGGCCAAGCGGACTTCGTCGGCCGTGATCCGATGGCCCCCACCGTCGCGGGAAGCCAGCCGCGGCCCCACGAAGCGCAGCGGCAGCCCTTCCAGCGCGATCTCGAAGTCCGGGAGCGTGAGCTCCTCGAGTCGGCCGTCGCGCACGACGAGGCCGGCCGTGCAATCGCCCGCGACGAAGGTCGCCGATCCCAGGCCGCCCACCGGCGGTTCGATCGCCACGCACGCGTCCAGGCGGAGGATCAATTCACCCGACGGCTCGCGCTCCAATCGACCCTCGATGGCCGACAGCGCAATCGCTTCGCCAAGGCGAAGATCCGGCACCCGCACCGTCGCGCCGTCGATCACCAGCCCGGACGAATCCACCTTCAGCCCTTCGACGCTCGCCGACGTTTCGCCGCCGCTTCCGAGCCAGCCCGCCGGCAGGTCGAGGCGCGCGGTCTCTACCCGCAGCGCCCCTTCGGCGTACTCGACCTGCTCGAGGCTGAGATCCGATCCGGCAAGGCGCGCATCGAGCCGCTCGGCCTTGCCGGTCGTCGTGAGCGCGCCGTTCTCCAGGCGCAAGCGCATCGCTGCGAAAGACTCAGCGCCGACCCGAAGCACGAGCGTGATCTCGATCTCGATCGCGAGCGTGGAGTCCGTTGCCTCGATCCGCAGGCGTTCGAGGCCGAACGCGACGGCCGCATCCTCGGTCGCACCGCCGCCCAGCGCGAAGGTTTCGTCCAGCGCGATCTCCGCGCCGCCGCCCTCCACCGTGAGATAGGGCGCGATGGTCTGGACCGCGGTCCGGCGCAAATCGATCTTAGCTTCGCCGCCCCAATCTCCGCTCAGGTCGAGGGTCGCGCCGTCGACCACCCAGCGATATGCCGTCGGACCCTCGCCCGGGATCCGCTCGATGCGGCCTGCCGGCAGCTCAAGATCTCGCCCGGCTGCGGGCAGGCGCGCCCCCGGCAGCTCCGCGGTCAGCTCGCCGCCGGCGATCCTCACTGCTACGGCGCAGCCCGGGACCACCTCAGTCCAATCCGGAGAGCTGGGCAACCGGGCCTCGACGCAGGCCGTCAGGTCGAGCGCCCAGTCTTCGCCGTCGACGCCGAGGCGAGCGCGGATCGAGCGCGCGCGGATGCCGACCTCACCGCCCAAGGACCAATCGGGCAGCGTCGCCTCCGCGCTTCCCGAAGGGTCGGTGAGCGTGACGTTGCCGTCGAGATCGATCTCAAGCCGCGCGACCCGGATCTCCGCCGCGTAGACATTCGGCAGCGACAGGGCGAAATTGCTGATAGTCAGGCCATCGCCGTCCAGGCGCACCGCCGAAGCATCGGCGCGCGCGGCGCCGCCGGCTATCCGGAAGGCCGCCTCGGCCGTCGCCATGCCTGACCACAACCAGGCGCCGCCCGCTTGCTCGCGCACACTCACGCTCATTGGTACGCGCAGCGCGGATGCCCCTCGATTTTCCGGCAGCTCCAACTCAAGCGTCCCTTGGGCGGCCATGCCCGGCCGTTCGGTGCCGGGACAGAGCTGAACGCGTGCCGCGGCGTCGCGCACCGCCAACTTGAGCGAGCTGCTGTCGAGTACGGGCAGGTCGCCGGCCAGGGTCCCCGTCATCCGGCATTGCCGGTCGACGCGGAAGGTGGAGGCTTCGAACGGCACGCTGCCCGCGCCGAGCGTTTCGAATATCGCCGTTCCGAAGAAGCTGATGTTGGTCGCCGGATTCGTGCTTGCGGGCACGTGAAGCTCGGCGTCGGTCCGAAGGTAGACCCGGTCGAGGCTCCGCGAGCCAAGCCGTACGTTCCCCCTCGCCACAAACACCCACGCCGATGGCCCGCTTCCGGCGACGGACCAGCTGTCCGCCCAGATGCGCAGGTCACCGAAGTCATAAGCGCTGCCGGGCAACGGGGGCGACGGCGCGTCCTCGGTAATCGTCACGGCACAGGTCGCCAACGGGGGATCACTGGGTCGATCGGCGTTCTGGACGCGCAGTGTGCCGGCACCGAGATCAGCACGTTCCCAGTTCAGAGGACCGATAGATTGCATGACGGCCCGCGGTGCTATCCGTTCGTCGACGACCTGGCTCGCTCCGACGGCGGGCGGGCCGTTGACCGTGTATCGCACGCTGAAGCTATCGCCGATCTTGTACGTGGCGTCGCAGCCGCGCGGCACTGTCGTCATGCTCGCCGTCGCGGGTGGCGGCGGTTCGTAGCCGAGCACCAGCCGCGGTGCTTGCCCGCCGCCGCGCTCCCGGCTGTCGAATCCGCGAACGCCCTGCTGCGCTTGATCCGGTGCGAAGAAGAGCCCGTGTTGGGCGATACTGCCGTCGAACCAGCCCATCGCGAGGCTGGTGGCGTCAAGGCTCACGGTCGAACCGATGGCCGACCCCACGGACTGCCAACCGGATCAGGCCAGGAGCGAAGTGCGGATCGGCTGCGTGTCCCATGTGACCGTCGGCTCGTTCCACGATCCCTCGATCTGACAGGGGTTGATCGAAAGCGATGGGATCCCCGAGGCCTGGCGCAGGCCCAGATCGAGCCGCGCCCACAGCAATGTGCTTCCGGCGGGCAGGGCTCCGGACACCGACGGAAAGCGCAGGATGCCCTGCGCTAAGCGCGGTGAGACGGTACCGCCGCCCGGCGAGGTTTCGACCAAAATGCGATTGGGGTCGGCGGTCCCGAAGGCCGTCGTCGGGGCGTGCTCGGCCACGTAGGTGTCCGCTACCGGCAGCAGCGACACCTCTTCAGCATAGGCACGCTCAGAGATAACTTCGAGGCGCTGCGGGAAGCCTTCGAGGTGCGGGGCGCCGCTCACTGCGGGACGCATGTCGGCCGCGGCCGAGGTGCCGGGCGAGGGGATCGGTACCAGCGCCGCCAAGATGAGCGCGGCACGCCAAGCTTGATGAGAACGATTAGATGGACGCGAAAGCATGCGCTTCATGGTCTCCTCCTAGGAACGCCGGCGGGCTGGCGCGCCGCAGCGCTCGACGATTCGCTTGGAGGATATAGCCGTTGCGATGTTGTCGACTGCACCATTACTGAACTCTTCTTGACCGCCGTTCGACTGGGCGCTGTTTTCCCCG
>JBCLES010000082.1:0-9196 GCA_038913135.1 Anaerolineae bacterium | reverse complement strand
CGGGGCGCATCCGGGCATCGAGGGCATCATGCACTTCGCCTCATACACGCTGGTCGGCGAGAGCATGGAACAGCCGCTGAAATACCTTCGCGACAACGTTGTGAACGCCGCGAACCTTTTGGAAGCGGCGGCCGCTAACGGGGTGAAGCGCTTCGTTCTCTCTTCGACCGCCAACCTTTTCGACGATCCGGAGCGCATGCCGATAGGCGAAGACGAACGCATCGTACCGGGATCGCCATACGGTGAATCCAAGCACATGATCGAGCGGATGCTCCATTGGTTCGAGCGGATTCATGGGATGCGCTACGCGGCCCTGCGCTACTTCAACGCCGCCGGCGACACTCCGCTTCGCGGCGAGGATCACGACCCGGAGACACATCTCATCCCGCTCGTTCTCCAGGTCGCTCTTGGACAACGCGAGCACATCACTGTCTTCGGCGACGACTACCCGACTCGAGACGGCACCTGCGTTCGCGACTACATTCACGTCGTCGACTTGGCGCAGGCGCACTTGAAGGCGATCGAAGCAATCGACGAACTCGGAAGCAGGCGCTACAACCTTGGCAACGGCGAGGGTTACACGGTGCTCGAAGTGATTGAGACGGCGCGGCGGGTGACCGGCCACCCGATCCCGCATGTCGTGGGACCGCGCCGTCCGGGCGACCCCGCTACCCTCATCGCTTCGTCGGAAGCGATCCGGCGCGAACTTGGCTGGACGCCGCGATTCGCGGATCTGGACTCGATCGTGGAGAGCGCTTGGACTTGGCACCGTGCGCACCCTTCGGGCTACGCCGGCTGAGTTTGAGCAGGGGACGCCATACAGCTGCAGACCGCATTCTTGACCCGCGGAGCGAAGCAGCGTGAATCAGCTTGAGCAGGCCTTGCTAGTCGCGCGCTCACACGGCACTATCGCGTTCGTGATCGGGAAGGATATCGATCCGAGATCCACGGAGTGTGATCGCCGATGATCAATCGTTGGAGCCGCACGACGCGCTACACGGTCTTGGCCCTGTGCGTGGTGCTGGGTGGGTTCTTTCTGTACTCAATTCGAGCGTTGATCGGACCGCTGACAATCGCTGCGCTTGTCGCCTATGTCCTAAACCCGGTCGTCGACTTTGTTGATCGCCGCACTCGGTTGCCGCGCCCGATCGTGGTCTCGTCGACGTTCATAAGCGTGCTTGTCGGACTTGGAGTGGTGGTCATAACGGTGGTGCCCGACCTGGTCGGACAATTTGTGAACTCGTTCGACGAATTGGCGCGTGTTGAGCGCGATATTGCGTCCCGCACTGGGATCGATCTCAAGCTCACGGGCGAACTCGCGGACCTTGAAGGCCGGGCGACTCTGTGGCTTGGCAGCGCGACGAACGTCGTCGCGCTTGTCCAATCTTTATCTGCCAACCTGATTTGGTCACTGGTCAGCGTGGTGTCGGCCTACTATCTATTGCTCGATTGGACGCGCTTGAGGGATTGGCTGATCTCGCTGGCTCCGCGCGCTGCCCAAGCGGACTTGATCCGCTTGTACGGGGAAGTGCGCACGGTCTGGCAACGATATCTGCGCGGGCAGCTTTCCCTGATGTTCATCGTGGGCGCGCTAAGCGGCATCGGAGGAGCGCTTGTAGGACTGCCGGGCGCGGCGGCGCTCGGTTTGGCGGCCGGCATATTGGATATCATCCCGACCTTCGGCCCGGCTATTGCGATGACTATAGCCACGGTCATCGCGTGGCTCGCCGGCTCGCTCTTTCTCGACTTGTCGAACGCCGCGTTCGCCGTTCTCGTGCTGTCGATCTACGCGCTCGTGCAATTGCTCGAGAACGTGTGGCTCAGGCCGCGGATCTTGAGCGCAACGGTTCGGCTGCACCCGGCTGTCGTGCTGATCGCGTTCTTCACGGCCCTCACTTTGTACGGCGTCGTCCTAGCGATTTTGATCGTACCGCTGGTCGGCACCGCGATGGTTATCGGCCGTTATGTGCGCGGGCGGTTCATCGGCGTGGATACCTTCGAGAACGGTGACAAGACCGGGGTCTGAGGCTCAGACCGAGAACTGAGTATTAGACCGAGAATTGAGGCCGTCGCGCGACGGCGCGTGCATTCGATGCTTGAGAGACGCGATGTGATGTCACCTCGGAATCCACACCTCGACCACCGCATTCCCGCCCCTCTCTTCCCCCTTGCCGACTTGCATGAGCGGGCCGTCATCGAGCGCAACGTGGAGCGCGGAACGCTCGGCCGCGTTCACATGGACGAAGTAAAGTAGGACGCGACCGGTCGAGCTTGACTCAGTCGCCGTCTCGATCAGCTCGGCCTCTCTTGCGGCCTCGTCGGCACTACGGCTGTCGAATGGACGACCCCATACGATCGAAGCTCGATCGGAGAGGTCCCCGGCCGCGCCTGCGCCTAGGCCGTAGTAGCGGAAGGCGGGAGCGGCGGCGTGATAGACATAGATGGCGTCGCCCGGTTCAGCGGTCGAATCTAGAACGGCGGCAACTTCCCGGCCGTGCTCTCGCGGTACGGATAGGTGCGGATTGTCCCACCATTCGTGCGGCCAAAAGGCGACGAAGGCGGCTGCGATGAGCGCGGTCAGGGTGGCTAGGGTGGTGGTTGTCGCAATCACGGAGGGGCGGGCGATCAAAGGGTGGTGTTCGGTCGCAGGGTGGCGCTCCGTCACGGCGAGTCTCGCGGTCAATCGCCCGACCGTCCTACCGGCCCACGCTACTCCGCCCGCTAAAGCGACCAGCAGCAGCGGCGCGTTGAAAAGCCCATATCGGAAGCCGAGTGGGTAAAGGCCGAATACGCTGGCGACGTAAGTCATGCTGAGCGTACCGCCGAGGAGACCGCCGAAGATCCTCTTTCCGGCGGGTGCGCGTCGCCAAAGGTCTATGATGCCGGCAAGCGACAGCAGCGATAGCGCGCGGACGATCGGCAGCGCTGTGCCTCCGGCAAATGGCAGAAAGAAGAAAACGAGCACTTCGCGCCAGCCCGTGTCAAGGATGTAGTCGATTTCCTTCTGAAGGTGCGTGCCGCCCCAGCGCTTCTGCACGTGCCCGGTGTCGAGGCGGTTGGAGAGACCGAGCGCCATCAGGGAGGTGACAAGGACGCCGATCACGACTATGTAGACGACGAGCGGGCGCCAAGAAGGTCGGGGCGGGCGATCCGCGGTACGCCGTTCGGCGTGCTCGGGTGTGCGAGGCGGATTATCCAATTCGACGAAGTCGGCGCTTTCGGTCCCGCCGGCTTCGAGGTTCGACTTTGATCTCCGTCGAGCCCCGAGCGATAGGTCAATGCCCATGACGGCGAGCGGAAAGGCCAGGCCGTAATGAGTGAGGAGCGCGAGGGCGGACACCACGCCGTATGCCACCCAATCGCGTCCCTTCCATGACCGGCGCACCCGCTCCCACGCGATGATCGCCACGACAGCGATCAAGGTCATCCAAACGTATTGGTTCAGCTCCCGCGCGTAGTGCACGTGAACGGGGGCGATCGCCATGAAGAGGGCACTCAGGATTCCGACGACCGGTCCGAACCTAGCGCCCGACCACCGCCCGACGAGCCATACGGCCGCTGATCCGGCCAGAGCTGATGGGAAGCGCAGCCAAAACTCGGAGTGGGCTGGGATGATGGCGAACCACAGGCGGTTGAACAGCGCGAAGAGCGGCGGATCCTGGTCGATGCCGCGCCCCATGAGAGTCTCGCGCCAAGTTCCGGTCGCCCGCTCGTATTCGAGAAGTTCGTCGAACCAGAGGCTGGCGCCGCCTAGGTCGATGAGGCGGATGGCGAGGGCGAGGACCGTGATCGCGAGGACGGTGTTCGCTAGGACCGTGTTTGCAAGTACCGTGTTGGCGACTAGTGCAGCGGGGTTCGCTCGGTGCACGGGTGTCGTGTCGGATGCGGTAGTTGCATCGAGTGTTGGGGTCGTTCGGGGTGCGGTAGTTTCGTCGGGCACTTGAGTCGCTTCGGTCGCGCGGGTCGCTCGGGTCGCGGTTGCGTCGGGCGCAGGGGTCGTTTGTGGCGCGGCTGTCACGTCTAGCTCTGGAGCATCGTCCGACCCCCGTCAATTTATGAAGCTATACTAGTCACATGATAAGAACTAGTGTAACCGAAGCCAAGAGCCGCCTTAGCGAGTTGTTGGGCCGTGTCATCGCGGGTGAGACCATACTCATCTTGAAGCGCGGTCGTCCAATCGCTCGGATCGAACCGATTCGAGACACCGACGTGAATGCCGACGACGAGTTGCGGCTTGTAAGCCTGGAGCAGGCGGGCCTCATCCGGCGCGGCACGTCTGATCGAACCGCTATCGACATCGTGAGCGAGCCATTTCGAATCGGTTCGCTTGACGGAGTGCTCAGCGCGCTCATCGAAGATCGACGCAGCGGAAGGTGAAATTCTGGGACTCTTCCGCGATCGTTCCACTTCTTACAGAAGAAGATGAGAGCGCCGCGATGTTGGCGCTTGTCGCGGACGATGGGGATCTCGCAGTTTGGTGGGGGACGACTATCGAATGCGCTTCGGCGATCGCACGCAGGGCACGCGAAGTCGGGGCGAATGATTCCATCGTTTCCGAGGTCTGGCACCGCCTCGACTCGCTCGCCACGGTGTGGACGGAGGTCGAACCAAGTCCGGGCGTTCGCCGCTTAGCGATCCGACTCCTGCGCGTCCATCCGCTGCGTTCCGCGGACGCGCTACAGCTCGCCGCCGCGCTCGTGTTCGCAGAGGATCGGCCGGAGTTGCTCACCATGGTGAGCCTGGATGACCGCCTTGTCTCGGCGGCGTGGAGAGAAGGACTGAATGTATTGCCATGAATCCGTGGGACTATAAGACAGGGGATGTGGTTGCCGTAGATCGGCGTTGGAGCAGGTTGGTCACACCGCGATACGTTGAATAGGCGGCGTCTCCGTGCTAAACTCGCCGATCCTGAAGGCGGGTAGCTCAACTGGCAGAGCAACGGTCTCCAAAACCGTAGGTTGCAGGTTCAAGTCCTGTCCCGCCTGTATTGATAGCCAGTCCGAACGCCGACCCTCGACCAGGTCAGCCTGCAGGGTCTAGTTTTGGATGATATGCGCAGTTGGCTCGAAGTTCCGTGCCAGCGACTCGGCCGACCGTCCAGCCCGCGCCATCTCGACCAGGTTGACCCTGAACTCCAGCGGATACGTCTTCCGACCTATTGCCAAAGTGGATACCTCCTACCCTAATTGTGAGGCGTCCGTCAAACCGGGGCCAGTTCAGAGCCACCATTTCCCGGCTGTCCGCGAAAGCGGGGTCACTCCAGTCTCGATATAGCACTTCTTCCAGCAAGTGCCGCCCTTGAAGACCCAAGCATTGCTAAGGATTGGATCGGCGCCGATACTCCATAAGAGCCATCCGATGACGTAATCCTTCTCAACGATCTCGAGACGGACGCCCCATTCGCGAGATCGAGTATTGAGATCGGCTGGACCAATCACGTTTCGACTGCCTTAGTATCAGGGGACAACAACGTTGACTCTCAGGTTCCAACGGCGCAGGATTCGACCGCGGGCCGGGCTGGTAGGGTCGAGCGCGGACAGACCTGTGCTTTGATGCCTAAGGCATTCTCCAGCCAGGTCAGGAGCATCGAGTTGAAGCGCTTCGATCAGGTAACCGAGCCGCTTGAACACCGACCGATTGCCGAGTCTCTCCGCGTACTCCAACAAGCGGACATCATCGCGGTGTCCCTCGGTAAAATAGGCATTGACCACCTCCGCGCCGTGCCGCATCCCGCCTACAAGTGCCGGGTCGTCGAGAACATCGACGATCGTACGTGCGGGATCTGATACGGCGACTTGCACCCGTCCCCGCCACACAGTGCGCGTTCCGAAGAGCTTTTCTATCGGCCTTACCTTCACCCGGTAGCCTATCCCCTGGATATCCTGGTGCCTTTGGCGAATCTGGCGCCCACTGACGACGACGATCTCGCGAAAGATCTGGTCGGTCAGCCCCCAATGCTCGCACGCGCTCCAGCCCCCGATATAGCATGGGGCAAACGCGCGCGCAGCGATGGCCCAAGGGTCTTCCTGCCACGTGCGGGCATCGTCGGCGTCGATCGGGACATTGGCGTAGAGCCCGCGACGGACGCGTGCGAGCCAGCCGCGTTTGGCAAGGTAGGCAAGAAGTTGGCGGGTCCTTCCAGGGTCAAGAGAGAGGATCGCCGCGGCATCCGCAACGGTAAATGGGCTTGTAGCCTGGCGATGCAGCGCATGGATGTTCCGAAGGGTTTCTTCGCCAACGCCATGGCGCACCGGTCGCGGAGTGGTGTACTGCGGTTGCATTAGATCTCACCTCGTTCGAAGTGGAGCAGTCAAACTATACCGGCGTGGCACGACTAGGGCAACACTCCGGCACCGTTGGTCGATGCGCCGCGTGGCGTAGTCGTGGTCACGCCTCATCGGCCAGATCCACCAATGAAGGTTGCGCCGCGCGCTCGCGGCGGCCCTTGGTCGTAGCCGGTTGCCGGCGGCGAAAGGGCGGCGCTCGACGGCGACGGCGTCGAGGATGATCGCGATAGCGGCCTTTGGGGCTTTCGCACTTGGTTCTGCGGGGCGACTTGGACGTATCCGAGACGGAGTGGCGTTCGTTTTAGTATGCGGACTACAATGAGGTGCGCCTGGGACTGAAAGGGTGAGGGAGGAGGCTCGAGTGACCACGATCAAGATCTATGGTGAAGTGGATCATCGCGACGTTCCGCAGTACTCTGTGGACGAGGTTGGCCGGCACCTTCATCTGTCGTCGAGCACTGTAAGTGCATGGTTTCGCGGTCGAGCCTACTCTACTGCGGCCGGAGCGCGCCAAACTCGAAACGTTCTTCGTCCGGCCCAAGAGAATCCTTGTCGGCTTTCGTTTCACAACCTCATTGAAGCCCATATGCTGAGGGCGTTCAGGAATTCTTATGGCTCGTCGCTGCAACAGATCAGGGACGCGATCGATTACGCGGAGAGCAATCTCGAAATCGATCGCTTATTGTTGCGCAAGGACTTGCAAGCTGCCGCTGGGGATGTCTTTCTAGAGCGATTTGGCGAGTTGTTGAATCTTTCCAAGGCAGGGCAGATATCGATGCGCCAGGTCTGGCAACAGCATTTAGAGCGCGTGGAGTTTGCCCCAGACAACAAGCCTGGCCGACTGTTTCCCTGGCTATTCGATGGCCCGCTGAATAGGGACTCCCGCTCCATTGTCATAGACCCACACATCGCCTTTGGGAGCCCGGTCATCGCCAGTCGATCGATCTCTACGAAGATGGTGGTCATGAGGCTGAATGCTGGCCAGTCAGTCTCGAGTATCGCAACAGACTTCGGTATTAGCGAGAGCGAGGTAACTGACGCTGCGGTCTTCGAAGTAGCGGCGTGACGATTACGTTCTTTGCAGACCGTAACATCGGTACTGACTTGCCAAGGCGCCTAACGGAGGGCGGCCTCAACATCGAGATCCACGATGATCACTTTGGACCGAAGGCGGCAGACGAGGTTTGGTTGCCTTCGGTGGCAAAACGTGGTTGGGTCGCACTCTCCTTCGACTATAGGATCTATCATCGATCGTCCGGGTCCCCTTCGCCTCAGTAACAGCAACGCCCGCAGTCTCTGCCCTTAACCTCAACTCCACGAGTAGCCAATCCGTCACCCTGTGCACCCCCGCGACGGCGTTGGACTCAACCAGAGACATTGAGCATTGAGCCTTCACCCGGACGGCGGGCCGTCCGATCGATCCGATGGAGAGCACGTCGGTCTACCGCGCCGCTATCCGGCACGACTTTCGGTGGACCACCCAGCGCATCACCGTCGAGGTCGAAGCGGCATGGCGGAGCCAGAACGGGACGCTTCGGTGGCTGACCCGCACTCTGGCTTCCAAGGTGTCACCGTCGCCAATCGGACCGTGGCCAGGGCCAACCCCCGCGCCCGCCAGGGGCTATGGCGTCTTCTCAAGCGCCGAGAAGGTTATCGCCTACCGAACCGGCACCTTTTACGAGAATGACCACTGGGAGGGCGTCCGCGCCTCGGCGGGTACCGCACCCGAGCTCGAGCCGCTGCCGGCCTACGCATGGTGGCCTCTGCTGCGCTTGCCCCTTGAGCCGGGAGGTCCTTGGTTCGTCGGAGCTAGCGTCTGGTGAACGAGGGCGTGCGGCGTGAACTCGAACACGGGGCCCGCCCTCTTGCATGCAGTGGCAATCGTCGCTCCGGGCGCTCCCATCGACTTGGTCCACGCAGACGAACGGTTCGTCGCCGATGGCGCGCGTCGACCTGGCTTTGACCTGACGGACGCGGTGCGGCATACTCCAGCGGGCGGTCCGGAGATCGCGCGCTAGAGCGTCAACGCGCCCGTGGCATTCGCATGATCCCGCGTAGTTTCGAGCGCCGGGCTGTCGGATTGTCGGACGGACCTATCGGGGCAGGGCAGGTCCTCTCCACCACACACATCGATCGAGGGCATGGATGACACGGCGGTTCTTCACGCAGTACTGGCGCAACGACACCTGGGACTTCCAGCGGAGCAACGGGCACGAAGGTACCCACAACGAGCACACCGCCGGCAACGGCTTTCGCGATAGGGGAGTGAAGCGGGCGGATCAGATCTACATGGTGACCATTCGTGGGGGCAAGCTCTACCTGCTCTGTCGGGGTACCGTACGGATGATCACGACGCGCAGGAAGGCGGCGCGGAAGATGGGCACGCGGCCCGAGATGCTATGGGATGCGCCCGACCACATCCTGTTCGAAGCCGACGAAGCCGCGATCCAGCTTTTCGATCGTGCCGTTCCCGTCGATACCGTCCGAGGGATCGAGGCGATTCGCGCGTCCGGCCCGCGTCCGCTGAAGTTCATCGATCGCACCAGGCTGGATCAACAGTCGCTGCGTGGCCTTGTCGAGCTGACGTCGGCGTCGGCAGCGTTGCTGGACCACGTCATCGCCGATCCCGGGCCCGCGTCGGGTAGCTCCTTGACCGCCGTTCGCAACGAGCGGACGTTCGAGTTGGAGGTGGTCGAGCCGCTCATCGACCGCTGGAAGTTCGTGCATGAGCGACAGTTCAAGCACTTCTTCCAGAGAGGCAGTCGGTCCGCACACCTGTTCATCGATCATCTGGTATCCGATGCCGACGGTCGGCTCACGCTCTTCGAGAACAAGGCCTGCATCCGCTCGCAGGCCGAGCGGGAGAAGGCCGTGGCGCAAGCGCGCTCCTATGCCCACGATCTCGGCCT
>JBCLES010000081.1:0-9974 GCA_038913135.1 Anaerolineae bacterium | reverse complement strand
GTCGAGCAGGTCCCACGAGACGGCGCCTTCTACAAATCCGCGTAGGTTCCTTAGCTTCGCCGCACCGAAGAACAGAAAGGTGATCCCGAGTGCGGTGCGCGCGATCCAATAGATCGACTCAGCGGGGAGGGGGGGATTAGTTCGAATAACACTGAGGCCGAACTCCGATTCGAATAAGGGGCCAACTGGCAGCCCGATACCCGACTTCAGACATCCTCTCTTCAGGAATATGGTTTCCGATAATCGACAAGCCCACTCTACGCCTAGTCAATGGGCTATGTCGAGCGGAACAACCGTTCTCCGCGATCGCGCATCGAGCGCGGTGTGCGGTGACGGCCCTCGCGCCTGTTCCCTTGACCGTGAGATGCATCCAGTGCGGATCGATCTCGAGGTCGTCCCGGACCACCCCAGCGACCCGATTTCCGATACAGTGCGGCGATGATCTCCCGATTCCATTCCGCCATCGACGGCATCGTGACCGCCGTCGCCATCACGCTTCTCGCCCGGTATCTCGGGCGACAGAGCGGAATCGCGGCCGAGGTCGTCGGTGCCTGGCTCTTCCATCTGAACGCCGTGCTCCTTCTCGGATCGATCCCGGTGACCGCTTTCGGACGCCGAAGCCCGCCCGGCGTGATCGACGCGATGCGCGGCCGGCCCGGCACGCCGCCGCCGGCCATCGAAGGCCGTGACTCGTGGTTCGATCGATTCGCCTCGTTCGACAACGCGAGGCTCGTCGCGGCTTTCGCCCTCTTCGTCATCTCGCTCGCGCCCCCGTTTCCGGGGCTCGACTGACCAAGATTCGACGCCACGTCTCGTCGCGGATATCGGGTGATTTCAGCACGATGGCATCCTCGCGCTCGCTCGTTTCGCGCTTCGGGTAGTATCCGCTTCGCCGACCGATCTCCGCGAAGTCGAGCCGCGAATAGAACGCGCGCGCGCCAGCGTTCGACGCCCTCACCTCGAGCACGACACGAACGGCGCCCCGCGCTTCGTCGAGCGCGAGCTGTTCGCGCCCGAGGTGGCCGACGGCATGCTGGCGTGGCTGTACGCCGGCTTCAGCGTGCACGACGGCGTGTGGCTGGACGAGGACGACGCGGCGGCGCACGAACGGCTGGCCCGCTGCGCGCGGTGCCCGGTGTCGATGGAGCGGCTCGACTACGACGCTGAGACGGGGACGGTGACGTACGCGTCGGACAATCCTGACGGCCCGACGGCCGGCCGGCACACCTTCCCTGCCACGGCGTTCATCGCGCGGCTCCTGGCGCACATCCCGGACAAGGGACAGGTGCTGCAGCCGTACTACGGCTACTACGCCAACCGGACCCGCGGCGAGCGGCGGAAGGCAGCCGAAGCAGCGGCTGAGGCAGCGGGCGACGGCGGGGCCGGTCCGACGGACACGGCGTTAGCGCTCGGTGACGGGGCCACCGTCGAGCCGGAAGCCTTCTCGCGACCCGAGGCCCGTCGCCGCTGGGCCGAGCTGATCCGGCGGATCTACGAGGTGGACCCGCTGGTGTGCCCAACGTGCGGCGGCGCGATGCGGGTAATCGCGCTGATCCAGGAGCCGAAGGTGATCGACGAGATCCTGCGGCAACTGCGGGCGAGGGGCAGCGACGCGCGAGCGGGGCCGTGGGCGGCGGGGCCGCCTGCGGGCGACGGGACGGCCGAGGCGGCGTGAGGGCCGCACACAGCACTGGGAGGGAGCGACCGCCTCTTAGAACGGGTGGGTGGCGATGGCGGCTGCGTGGTGGACGCGGCGGAGACTGCCGACGAGGCGTTTGAGCTGGGGTAGAGCGGCACAGGGCGGCCGGGTGGGAGCAGCGGCGGGGCGCCCGGGGTGGGCGAAGGCGGCGCTGTAGGCGCGGATGGAGTCGTTGACCTGGGTCAGGGCGCGGGTGTAGACTGCCACGGCCGTGATTGAAATTCCTATTCGTCGGCCCAACTCGCGGCGGCGGTGATCCATTCCTGGACCACGACCTGGGCGTTGGCCACAGCTTGATCGTAGGTCGGCCCGTCAGCCATGCAGCCGGGCAGCTCGGGCACTTCGACGACGAACGACTCGTCGGCGTCGCTCCAGAAGATGATCATCTCGGAGCGATGCTCAGGCTTGATCGTGGTCGTCATCTTCCACCTCGTGGACAAGGCGGCGCTGGATGATCTGGCGTACCTACTTGGCCTGGTAAGGTTTGGCACTTCCTCCAGCGCGCGGTTGCAAGTTCAGGATCGCGGAGAGACGCTCAGCCATCATCGCCGACCTCCGGCGCGTAAGGGACGGCCTCTTCCTTCGACATAGCGCGGCCCTCAGCGGCGGCGGCATCCCATTCGGCCGGGTTTACCTAGCGACGGGCAATAGTCTCGATGGGAACTTCAAATGGGCCCGCCAGAAGTCTACTCCAGGCTCCCGGCCCCGTCACTCGCCGCGTCCTCCTCACCCGACGGTTCGTCGGCGGCGATCCGCCGGGCATGAACCTTCGAGATTCCGGACTTCTCAGGCCGTCGCCTTGCGCCATACTGCACAGCGCTGTACACTCTGCCCATCGCCATCGCCATCGCCATCGATCGGAGGTAGGTATGAGGTCATTGAACTTTACAGCGTTTCGGCAGAGCGCCTCGCAGGTTCTGGACCTTGTGGAGGAAGGCGAAGAGGTCCAGCTGCTTCGCCATGGCAAGGTCATCGCGGTCATCGTGCCCATCGACCGCTGGCTGGGCGGTGACGGTGCGCAGCCGGCCTGGAAGCGACCGGGGCCCAGGCTGCTGCTCTCCGGGCCGAACGTGAGCCGGGCCATCATGGAGGAGCGGCGACAGAGGCCGTGAGGGTCTTCTGCGACGCATCAGCCTTGGCCAAGCGCTATGTCGAAGAAACGGGAAGCGCTGAGCTTGAGGCGGTGCTGGGTTCGGCATCCGCCCTGGGCCTCTCCGTCCTCACCGTCACCGAGGTAGTGTCGGCCCTTTGCCGCCGGCTGCGCGAAGGCGCCTTGTCGGAACCGCAGTACGCGCTGGCCAAAGCGTCTTTGCTGGCCGATGTGGCGGAAGCGGATATGGTCACCGTTTCGGAATCGGTCCTGGCCCAGGCAGTCGGCCTGCTTGAGACCCATGCCCTGCGGTCCGCGGATGCCCTGCAGGTGGCAAGTGCACAGGAATGGACGGCGGACTTGCTGGTGTCGGCGGACCGCCGTCAATGCGCCGCAGCTCGCTCCAGTGGATTGCAGGTTCGCCGGCTGGGCTGAGCCATCGCCTCAAGACTTATCGGATGGCACGACGGAAGTGTGCGCGAGACCTGGGCCCGCGTCCACCGCATCGTCAGGCATCGCCACTTGCTGTCGTCCGGGCGTCCCCAGGTGGCATTGGCCCGATGTCGAGACTCAGCGCGCGATGGATTGCCTCCGCGGCACTGTCGATGTCACCCTGGCGGAGCGTGACATATGCCAGGTCGAGTAGGACGAAAGAGGCCTTGTTCGTCCAGAGACAGGAGGCTGTAGCTCCAGGCGATGGTGGCATCGGTTGACCGCCGCGCCGAAGTAGTCGCCATCGCGATGTTCAACAGCGCCAAGGTGGATGGCCATGCGGACCTGAAGCTGCGCGATCTCGGCCGGCCAGGCCTCGGCCGCCAATGCGCGCTGGCCTGCGTACGCCGCGGCAAACGCGTTTGCGGGTTGGTCGAACACAACACAGAAGGCGTCGCCGACGGTCTTGAACACCGTGCCGCCGTGCAGCGCGATCGCCTCGCGCAGCAGCGCGTCGTGGCGGGCGAGCGCGGCGCGCATGGCATCCGGAGAGGTCTCCCAGCGGCGGGTGGAGCCCTCGATGTCGGTGCCCGCTTTCGTCGTAATACACAGAAGGTGAGGGTGGATAGGTCGGCCGTCACAGGGTTCGGCCTTTGGGCCATCCAGCGCTAGGCAGTGGGGTGGACCATGAACGCGTCCAGCCGTCGGCGGACGACCATGGTGTGGATCGTCACGCGTATACGAGGCGGCCGCGCGGTTCCGGGATATCGCGGCCCAACTCGCGGGCGGCGGTGATCCATTCCTGGACCACAACCTGGGCGTTGGCCACAGCTTGATCGTAGGTCGGCCCGTCAGCCATGCAGCCGGGCAGCTCGGGCACTTCGACGACGAACGACTCGTCGGCGTCGCTCCAGAAGATGATCATCTCGTAGCGATGCTCAGGCTTGATCGTGGTCGTCATCTTCCACCTCGTGGACAAGGCCATGGCGCTGGATGATCTGGCGTACCTGCTTGACCTGGTAAGGTTTGGCACTTTCTCCAGCGCGCGGTTGCAAGTTCAGGATCTCTGGCACAACAGATCTGGTAAAGATGTGGTGGCTTCCGTGCTGACGCTCCTGGAACGAGAGTTGGCGCAGGAGCTCCCTTAACTCGTCGAAGGCGACATTCTGGTCCGAGGCACCTTGGAGCACCTTCCGGAGGAACTTGGCCTGACGGGTCATCGGGACATTATAGCGGCCGGGCGCCTGGACGCCTCGGCAGTCCCAGCCCCGCGCTTCTGCTCCCAGCGGCGGGTGGAGCCCTCGATGTCGGTGAACAACAGGGTCAGCGTTGCGGGGGGAGGCTCAGCCATCGTCGCCGACCTGCAGCCCGTACGCCACCGCTTCGTCAACCGACATCGCCCAGCCCTCGGCGGAGGCCGCATCCCAGGACTCTGCGTCGATGAGCGCCCGCGCGGCTGCCTTGTGGTAGGCGCGGTCGGCTTCGTCGGTGAGCTCATGTGGCACGCCTTCGTCGTCGAGTAGCCGCGCACATGCCCCGAGCAGGCAGGTGGCACGGAGGCCGTTCCCCCGCACTGCTGCGACCCCAGCCAGGCCGGCGAGGCACGAGGCGTTCAAGACGGGGTCACCCTGAAAGAGTCGTGCTATCTCCTCCAGCCGCTCTTCGGCTTGCTGAATCTGGCCGCTGCGTAGTAATAGCTGAGCAGCATTGCAAAGCGTCCACGATGACTGTCCCGATGACCAATTCTCGGCTGAAAGCAATGACAGCGCCTTCTGATTGTATCGAAGTGCTGTCGGGAAATCGCCGCACAGGCGGTCAACTTCAGCCAGCGTCGAAATGGCAAGGGACAGGTCGAACGCATGTCTTAGCTCGCGCTTCAGCTGCACAGCCTCCTCTCCCGCTCGGCGTGCCGTGTCAGTGTCACCTAGATTCTGAGCGGTTGAGCTGTGACCTTGGCGAGCCCACGATTGAAGACGCTTGTCTCCTGCTGCTCTCGCCACAGCGGCAGCCCGAATGTACAGTTCTGTGCCCTCGGTGTAGCGGCAACGTAAGTGGAGCTTGCTTGCTTACAGCCACACGAGCGTCGGGTGGCTGTAAGTCAAGCCTTTCTCGTCAGCCCGGACCAGCGTCCGCTGCATCAGCGGGAGAACGCGAGGGTCACCGAGCAAAAGCCACCACAGGCTGCTGACGACCGCAATAGCGACCACGGCCAGATGGGGTGCCTCCAGCCCCCAGCTGACCGCGCCAGCCAGGTCGTCGCGCAAGGGCTCGAACCGCTTGACCCATCGATCACAGTCCGGCCTGCCACGGTCGATCCCCGCCTCCTCGGCCAGCGCGATACACCAGGCCAGTTGCCGCCCGCGCGCCGCCGGCTCATCGGAGCCTGCGGCCAGCTTCTCGGCGGCGTAGGCGCGGATGGTGTCCAGCAGCCGGTAGCGCGTCTCGCCATCGTGCTCCGCGGTCACCACCAGCGACTTGGCCACCAGCGCGTCCACGGCATCCACCACCTCGCCGTCGAACACGTCCTGGTTGAAACCGACAGATTCGACGGCCGCCAAGGGTACGGCGCCGGCGAACACGGCCATGCGCGCCAGCACCCTCCGCTCGACCTCCGGCAACAGGTCGTAGCTCCAATCGATCGCCGCCCTCAGCATCTGCTGGCGAGGGAGGCGATCGCGCGCGCCTCCGGTGAGCAGCCGGAAGCGCTGGTCCAACCGGCGGGCGATGTCCTCGGACGACAGCGAGCGTAGCCGCGCCGCGGCCAGCTCTAGGGCCAAGGGAATACTGTCCCGCCGGGCAGATCGCGGGCACCGAGGGTGGCGTCTGCGGCGCGGGTGAAGGTGGCACAGACCGCGTCGCCGACGGTCTTGAAGACCTGACCGCCGTGGTCCTCGATCGCGGCGCGCACGATGGCATCGTGTCGAACGAGCGCTGGCGACATGGTGGCGCGCTGGTGCTCCCAACGCGAGGTAGAGCCCTCGATGTCGGTGAAGTGGAAGGTGAGGGTGGAGCTATGTAACGCCACGCGCGGTTTGGTCGGTGATATGAATGACTCGGCTGGCATGGAGCCCGGCTAGTTGAGTTGACGGATCCATTGTGCGGCAATTGTCGAGCGTAGTACCATTTCCGACCATGACAGTCAAAGGGATGCCGCTGGGAGATCGCGTGGCCACCAACCGTCGGCTGACTCCGCGAGCGCGTCGTCGTCTGCTCTTGGACATGGCTGTTCGCCGCCACCGCGCCGGGACCGGCAGTTCGCGGTCATTCATTCTTCGGAGGACGGCCATGGAAGCCTGGCCTGATCTGCGCCCGATTCTTGGTGATATCCGGTGGGCGGTTGTCGGTGGCGTGGCCACGCGTGCCTTCATGCCGGAGCGGATGACCAAGGACCTCGATGTCCTGGTTCACCCGGACGACGTGCAGCAGGTATGGTCCCGTCTCCAGGCAGCGGGATACACTTTGGGCCCGGCGCTAGGAATCGCGGGTCGCTCGGCCCGCTCTCCCGACGGTGTCGAAATAGATATCCTCGAGGGCGATTTTCTGTGGATCGACGCAGCCTTGGCAGCGGTGACCACGGATCCCGCCGGCCTGCCGATCCTTGATCTGCCCTATCTCATCATGATGAAGCTCGCCGCCTCGCGCACCATCGATCTCGGGGACATCACACGCATGCTCGGGCTTGCTTCCGACGCACAGCTGGCGGTGGTGCGCCAGATGGTGACTCGCTATATGCCTGAAGATGCTGATGACCTGGAGACAATGATCTTTCTGGGCAAGGAGGAAATGTTGCCGCCGTCAGAGTGATGTCGTGACACTGGATCGCGGCCGCCATCGCCTCGCGCTGGTGCTCCCAACGCGAGGTAGAGCCCTGGATGTCGGTGAACAACAGGGTCAGCGTTGCGGAGTGACGCTCAGCCATCATCGCCGACCTCCGGCGCGTTAGCGACGGCCTCTTCCTGCGACATAGCGCGGACGGGACGTTCAGGAAACTCGTCAGTAGTGTATGCCCGGCTCCCGCCCCGTCAATCGCCGCCTGCCCTTCTCCCGCCGGATCGACAGCAGCGGCTGGTTGAGCTATATCGAGGCCGGAGCCGAGGCGAGCGCATCGATCGCGCCGTGGTCCGCCGCTGTACCCAAAAGCCGTAGCGCCTTCTTCGACATCAAAGCTGGTACTGGAGTTGACCCGCTTTGACGGACGCCTCAGATTTAGGGCAGGAGGTGCCCATCATGGCGAAGGGAAGAAAGACGTACGCATCGGAGTACAAGGCACGATTGGTCGAGATGGCGCGTGCTGGACGCTCGGCTGAGTCGCTGGCGCGAGACTTCGAACCATCGGCGCAGACGATCCGCAACTGGGTCTGGCAGGCTGATTTGGACGAAGGCCGGCGGGCAGACGGTCTGACCACCGGCGAGCGCGATGAGCTTCGAGAGCTTCGGCGTGAGAATCGCCGGCTGAGTGAGGAACTCGAAATCCTGGGAAAAGCAGTCACCTGGTTCGCGGAGAGGAAGGACGTGTCGACGCCCAAGCAGCGTACGCGTTCGTGAGCGCGAACCAGGACGACTATCGGATCACGACGATGTGCCGTGTTCTCGAGGTATCGAGGAGCGGCTACTACGACTGTCGCGGTCGCCCGCCGTCCGAGCGAACCATGGACGACGCGGTGATGACTGATAGGATCAAGAAGCTCCATGATGAGTCGCGGCAGATCTACGGGTCGCCGCGCATCTACGCGGATCTGGTCGAGCTCAAGATCTACGTCGGTCGGAAGCGCGTAGCGCGACTGATGCGAGAAGCTGGCATTCGTGGCGTTTGCCGGCGGAAGAAGTGGCGGACAACGCGACGCGGCGCCCATCCGGGAGCGCCGGACCGCGTTGAGCGCGACTTCAGTGCGGACGGCCCAGATCAACTCTGGGTGGCGGAATCTGTGACCCGCACTTCCTTGCTGAGGCATGGATGCGGGTTCGGGGAAACAAGGGTGGCCAAACGGCCGGAATTGACGGCGAGACGGCTCGATCTGTAGAGCAGGGTCGCGGCGTCGATGTGTTCCTGGAAGAGCTTCGCGAGCAGCTCAAGGCTCGCAGCTTCCAGCCACAGCCCGTTCGGGAACGAATGATCCCGAAGCCGGGGTCTCGAAAGAGACGCCGGCTCGGCATTCCAACCCTGCGGGACCGGGTCGTGCAAGCCTCCCTGAAGCTGGTGCTGGAGCCCGTCTTCGAAGCAGACTTTCAGCCTTGCTCGTACGGGTTCCGCCCCAATCGGCGGGCTCAAGACGCCATCGCCGAGATCCACTTTCTGGGGTCCCGCTCCTACCAGTGGGTTCTGGAGGCGGACATCGAGGCGTGCTTCGATCGCATCGACCATACGGCCCTGATGGATAGGGTACGTCGACGGATCGGAGACAAGCGCGTCTTGGCGCTGATCAAGGCATTCCTCAAAGCCGGGATCTTCACCGAACTCGGGGTCGAGGAAGAGACTCACACCGGCACCCCGCAAAGGGGCATCCTCTCACCGCTCTTGGCCAACATCGCCCTGTCGGTGCTCGACGACCACCTTGCCGAGACCTGGCAGACAACGATGTCAACCGCCATGCGGCGCACGACGCGACGCCGAAAGGGGCTGTGCACATGGCGACTGATCCGCTATGCGGATGACTTTGTCGTCATGATCGCCAGCACCCGCGACAACGCCGATGCACTGCGCGGCGAGATCGCCAGCTTGCGGGTGCCGATGGGCTTAAACCTGTCGGAGGCCAAGACGAAGGTGGTGCACCTGGACGAGGGCTTCGACTTTCTCGGTTTCCGCATTCAGCGGCGCCGGAAGCGAGGCACCGATCAGTACAAGGTCTACACCTACCCGTCGAAGAAGGCGCTCGCCGCCGTCAAGGCGAAGGTGCGAAGACTGACGCAGAGGTCATCCCCGATCCCGCCCAGGGCGTTGCTGCTCCGCGTCAACGCGGTGCTGCGTGGGTGGGCCAACTACTTCCGGCACGGAGTGTCGAAGCGCACGTTCAGCTACCTCGACTACTTCGCTTGGCGAAGGGTCGCTCGCTGGCTGCGCCAAAGACACAAAGGCATGTCGTGGAAGGCCATGCGCCGAAGGTACACGCGCGACCGTGTCATTGTCGTCGAGGGCGTGATGAGGTTCAATCCGTCAACGATCCCAGTGACACGCTACCGCTACCGCGGCGCACGAATCCCAACGCCTTGGGCACCGAAACTCACCATGGCCTAGGCGGCTTGGCTCGTGGAGAGCCGGATGCTCGGAGACGGGCACGTCCGGTTCGGAGGGCGGGCCGGGGAAACGGATTGAGAGGAATCACAACACCGCGCCCCGGTCCGACCCTACACGTGGCTCCCCGGCCCGATCCGCGGCCAACCCTACTTTCTGTACCTGATCATGGATCTCTTCAGCCGCAAGATTGTCGGCTGGGAAGTCCATGACTCCGAAAGCGCGGAGTATTCCCGTGACCTTGTTCAGAAAACGGTCTGGAAGGAACAGATCATCGACCAGCCGCTGGTTCTGCACGGCGACAATGGCAGCCCGCTGAAGGGCTGGACCGTCCAAGCACTGTTGGCTCATCTCGGCATCACCCCTTCCTACAGCCGCCCTCGAGTAAGTGACGACAACGCCTTCGTCGAGGCTCTTTTCCGCACCTGCACGAACGTGCCGAACTTTCCTCGGAAGGGCTTTGAATCGCTGTCATCGGACAGGGCCTGGGTCGCGGAGTTCGAGGACTACTACAACGAGCATCA
>JBCLES010000080.1:0-10016 GCA_038913135.1 Anaerolineae bacterium | reverse complement strand
TCCGTCGATCTTCGCTCGCCGCCGGTAGTCGCAAATGGCCTGGGTGATGGCCAGGATGAGGTCCTCGTTGAAGGCGCAGTCGAACGCGGAGCCGCGATGGCCCGAGGTGCCGAAGGCCACCTGCTGCTCGGGCACCGAGGAGTCGGGCCGGCGCGTGTAATAGGCCGGCATCAGCCGGGGGATGTCGACCAGCATGGCCGGGTCGGCGGGCTTGCCCGCCCCGGGGTCTATGCGCCTGGCGCCGGCGTTCATGAGGATATCCCCTCATTCATCGTGACCAGGCCAGCCAGCGGCGGCTGAGTGATTTCAGGAATGGGGTCAGGCGCGTGCGGGTATAGGCATCGCCGGCCTTGCGGATCGCCTCCGCCTGGGTCGGATAGGAATGGATTACCTGCGACACGGTCTTCAGGCCGATCCCCGCCACCATAGCCAGGGAGATCTCGTTGATCATCTCCCCCGCGTGACGCGCGACGATAGTTGCTCCCAGGATGGTGTCGCTGCCCTCGTGGACGTGGATCTTGACGAAGCCCTCCGCCTCGCCGTCGAGGACTGCCCGATCCACGTCGCTCATCGGCACGGTGAAGGTCTTGAGGGGGAAGCCCCGCTCCCGGCATTCCTTCACATGGAGGCCGACGTGTGCGATCTCCGGGTCGGTGTAGGTGCACCAGGGAATCGTCAGGGAGCTCAACTTCTTGCGGCCCCAGAATAGCGCGTTCTGGATCACGATGCGCGCCGTGGCGTCCGCCATGTGAGTGTACTTCCGCTCCAGGGCCACGTCGCCCGCGGCGTATATGCGTCGGTTGCTGGACTGCAGGTAATCGTTCACATGCACGCCGCGCTCGTGGTCATAAGTGACGCCCGCCGCCTCGAGGTTCAACCCCTCGACATTGGGTAACCGCCCGACGCCCACCAGGATCTCGTCCACCGCCACCATCGATTCCTGACCGTCATTGACCAGGCACACGCGCTTCTCACCATCGCCTTGGGTGACGCGCGTCACCTCCGTGTTGAGCCGCACCTCGATGCCGTCACTGCGCAAGGCGTCGGCTAGGATCTCGGCAGCGTCCCGCTCCTCGTCGGGGAGGAAGTAAGGTTCCCGGCCAGCGATGATCACCTGAGAGCCCAGGCGCGCAAAGGCCTGAGCCAGCTCGCAGCCCAGGGGCCCGCCGCCGATCACCAGCAGCCGCCGGGGACGCTCGGTCAAGTTGAAGACCGTTTCGTTGGTGAGATAACCGGATTCTGCGAGGCCTTCGATAGGGGGACGGGCGGCCCGGGTGCCGGTGGCGATGACTGCCTTGGTGAACCTGAGCATCGCGCCGGCGACCTCGACGGTGCGGCGATCGACGAACGCCGCTTCGCCCAGGAACACGTCCACTCCCAGAGCCTGGAACCGCTGAGCCGAGTCGTGGCGACTCATGTGGGCGCGCAGGCGGCGCATGCGCTCCATGGCCGCGGCGAAATCGGGTTCCGAGCGTACCGGCGCGCTCCCGGCGAATCTCGGTGCGTGGTGGAGGTCAGTGTGGAACCGTGCGGCGCGCAAGAGCGCCTTGGACGGTACGCAGCCGAAATTCAGGCAGTCGCCGCCCATCAGGTTCTTTTCCACCAGCGCCACCTTGGCGCCGAGGGCGGCGGCGCCGGCTGCGGTGACCAGCCCGGCGGTGCCAGCGCCGATGACGACGAGGTTGTAGCTGGGAGCGGGGTGCGGGTTCCTCCAGTCCGCCGGCCGCACGTTGGACAGCAGCTCGGCGTCCCGGACGTCGTTGGGCAAGAGCTCAACGTCGGGGTTGCCGCGCTGGGGCGGTACGGTGCGCCGCTCGGTGTAGTCGGTCTCGTTCATCGGTCGCTCGATCTCAGCCATCCCCCGCGGAATCCCGCTCGGCGGAGCCCGGTAACTATGGCAGGACACTCGCGCATCAGGCGCCAGAGCAGCCCCGAGCTGTAGTTCTCGATCATCAGGGCCACCGGTCCCTGGTCCAGCCCGTGGTGTTCCGGGGAGAGCCAACCCCGGTCGGCCCCGTCTCCGGTGTCGAAGGTGGGGTTGAAGCTGGTCAGGAGCCCGTCCGTGCTGAGGACTACAGGATGGGCGTCCCGGAAGTGGTGGACTGCGGCCAGGACGATCTCCGGTGCGAAAGGCAGGGACGCGACGGCGGCCCAGGGCGCCAGGGTTCCATCGTCGGGTCCGAACGGGACTCCCCGGGCCACGTAGCCGTAGAACTGCCGCTCGATGCCCCCTTCCGCTCGCTGCTTCGAGAAGCCGGGGCCGAGGCCGGCGGTGATCCCCCAGCAGTTCTCACCGTATCCCTTGAACCATAGAGGGTTGCGCAGAGCGTACTGCTGCTGGACGGCGGTCGCCCGGCGGCTGTTCTCGAAGTAGTCGGACCGCTTCTCCCGCATGAACGCATCCTGGATGCCGCGCAAGTCGATCCAGACGTGTGAGAGCTGGTGAATGAACAGCGGCGCCGCGAAGAGAAACTCGATGTCGTAGAGGTTCTCCCACTGATAGGTCCCGCACCACGCGCCGTAGCTCTCCGCGGGCAGCGGGTGCGTGGGCGAGCCCAGGCCGAGGACGTAGAGCAGCATCGCCTCGCTGTAGCCCTGCCAGCCATAGCTCAGGAACCCGGCCCCGGGCTTCCATCCCATGCGCAGCGCGGGGCCATCCGCGGCGGCCCAGGGCCAGTCGATCCGCTCGTAGAGGAACCCGGCGAGCTCCCGGATCTCCCGTTCGTCGTCCGCCGCGGCCGAAAAGTACGCTCCGCTGGTGAGGACGCCGGCGATCAGAATCGCGGTGTCGATCATCGACAGCTCGGACTGCCAGGTGCGCCGGCCGGTCTTCATGTCGAGGAAGTGGTAATAGAAGCCCCTATGGCCGGTGGCGTCCGGCTCCTCGCCCTGGGGGCTGTCGCCGAAGAACCGCAGCGCGGTCAGTGTCCGCCCGGCGGCGTCGCGACGGGCGAGGAAGCCCTGCTCCACGCCCACGACGTAGGCGCTGAGCCCGAGCCCGGTGGCGGCGATGCTGCACGGGGCACCTTCCCGCGAGCTGTCGGCGATCAGCCCGTTGTCCGGGTTCGCGGCTCGGAGGAAGTATCCGACGGCGTCCCGCTGGAGCCCGTCGAGATTATCCACGTAATGTTGCCCCGACGGTTACCCGTCCACTTTGGCCGACGCAGGCTGTACATCTTGGCCGACGGTGTCGTGTCCAGTATGGGGCGACGGCTAACATGGTGCAAGCGTTCCCCCTGCCTGGCGTAGGAAACCAAGAAACCAATGTGCTCCGGACCCGGATCGACCGCAGGCTGGGAACGAAGTGTGAAGCCGCGACCAGCCGAACGGGACCGGCTTCATGACTCTCGGGCCCGTGAGGCATCAAGTAGGTGATCTCGTGGCCTCGGTTCGCCAGAGCCCCGGTTAGGTACTGACAGACGACGCCGACGCCGCCCGCGAAGTACGGTGGGAACTCCCACCCCAACATGAGAACTCTCACGTGCTCTCCGCTCGTGTTCCGGCTTTGCTTTCCAGGGCCACCACCGCGATGATTCGGCCTACACAGCCCAAACACCGCCGATCGTCAGAATTACGAGCTCGGGAGGGCGATTTGGGCGCTCGTCCCTTGAGAAAACGATGACCCCACCTCACAGCCCACCTTACAGACCCTCTTTGACGCGCTACTTGACTCAGCATTGGCAAAAGTTGCTCGGCGCCGTAATCTGGCTAGCCGTCATCGGCGCTTACACCCTGTATGCGCGGGCGCATGATCTCACGCCGGTGGCGGCGGTGCAGACATTGGCGAACACCATCTCCGGCACAGTGTATGGCCCGTTGATCTACATCCTCATCTATGTCCTGCGCCCCTTGTTGTTCTTCCCCTCGACCCTGCTAACCATCGCCGGCGGCTTCTTGTTCGGAACGGTTTGGGGCGTGATTTACACCGTCATCGGCAGCAATACCTCCGCGATGGTGGCCTACCTCGTCGGTAGCTGGTTCGGGAAAGGCGTCCTCGACAGCTAGAGCTCCACCGGCGTCATGCAACGCTACACCGAACGCCTGCGCCAGCACAGCTTCGCGACGGTGTTGATCATGCGCTTCATCTTCCTGCCTTACGACCTGGTCAGCTATGTGTGTGGGTTCCTCAGAATCGACTGGCGCGCCTTCCTGCTGGCTACCGCACTCGGCAGCGTCCCTGGCACGATATCATTCGTGTCATTCGGCGCGTCCATCGAGGCAACGACCACCGACTTCGTACCCCGCATCGACCCGCGGACGCTTGGCCTCGGCGTGGCCATGTTCGCCATCAGCCTCGTGCTCTCGCGCCATTTCCGCCGGCGCGAGGCCAAGCAAAAGTAGGAGAACGAGTTTCATGAATCTTCAACTACCCGATGACGCGCACAACGCGCGCTGGGTGGCCAATGTGCGCCCGAGCGATTGGCGCAACCCCACCCCGGCGGGACGCTACAACATGGTGGTCCTGGGTGCCGGTTCGGCGGGGCTGGTCTGTGCCGCCGGGGTGGCCGGGTTGGGCGGCAAGGTGGCCGTCATCGAAAAGCAAATGCTGGGCGGCGATTGCCTCAACACCGGCTGCGTGCCTTCCAGGGCGCCATTGCGCCCCGCGCACTTCATCGGCGGCCAAACCCTGCGTTTCAGCAAAGCCGTCATCGCCACCGGCTCCCGCGCCGCCGTGCCGCCCATCCCCGGCTTGCAGGAGACCGGATTCATCACCAACGAAAGCGTGTTCAACCTCACCGAGCTGCCGCGTCGGCTGGCGATCATCGGCGGTGGGCCGATCGGGTGTGAGATGGCCCAGGCGTTTCAAAATCTCGGCAGTCAGGTAACGGTGTTGAGCCACGCACCGGGTATCCGCGGCCGCGATGATGTGGACGCGGCCCGGGTGATTCAACGCGCTCTGGAAACCGACGGCGTGCAGTTTCGACTGGGCGTGGAGCCCGCGCGGGTTGAGCGGCTGAACGGCGAGGTGGTGGTTCATTGGGAGGACAAGAGCCAGAGCCAAAGGCAAAGCCTCGGCGCTGACGCCGTGCTGGTGGCTACCGGGCGCGCTCCCCAAGTAGAGGGCCTCGATCTTGAGCGAGCGGGCGTGGCGTACACTCGAAGAGGTGTGACGGTGGATGATCACATGCGCACCACGAGCTCACGCATCTACGCCGCCGGCGATGTGGCCTACAAGTATCAATTCACTCATACGGCCGATGCCACCGCGCGCATCGCCGTGCAGAACGCGCTCTTCTTCGGGCGCCGCCGCGCCAGTGACCTCAACGTACCGTGGTGCACTTACACGGACCCCGAGCTCGCGCAGGTGGGACTGACCGAAGCCGAGGCTCGGGCGCGCGGCGTGGCCGTGACGCTGTTCGACTTCCCCAACGCGGACCTGGACCGCGCGGTGACCGACGGCGAGACCGAGGGCTTCATCAAGGTGCTGGTCAAGGCAGGCTCGGACAAGATCGTGGGCGCGACGATTGTCGGCCGCCGTGCCGGCGACATGATCAGCGAGGTCACGGTGGCCATGGCCGGCAAGGTCGGGCTGGCGCAACTGACGACGCTGATCCATCCCTACCCCACCCGATCCGAAGGCCTCAAGAAAGTAACCGATGCCTACAACCGCAGCCGTCTGACGCCACGTGTCAAGAGCTTGTTCGTGAAGTTCTTGGCGTGGCGGAGATAGGTGGACACATCCTAACGAAAGCTTGTGGATTAGCTGGTCGTGGCAGGCCGTCAGGTGCCGGCAGAACAGGTGCCGGAAGAAGGAGAACGAAATTTTCCATGACTATCTTGTATCGTTGTATCATCTCCATCTCGGCACTTGGGTTCGGCCTTACGGCATGTGCTGCCCCAACCACGCCGCGTGCGGCGACCGCTGGCGCGCCCAGTGAGAGTGCGCCCGATGCCAGCGCGTCGGTGGGGGCACTGCCGCCACCCGGTTACGCGGGCAAGGCGTGGGCCGATGTCCTGAGCGAAGCGCGCGAGCAGACCGTTAACTTCTATATGTGGGGCGGGAGAGACGTCATCAATGGCTGGGTCACAGGCTATGCGGCGAGCACGCTGAAAGAGAGATTTGGCGTGACGCTGAACATGGTGCCGGTGGCGGACGCACCGGAATACGTGAACAAGGTGCTGGGCGAAAAACAAGCCGGACGGGACTCCGATGGCGCGGTGGATCTGGTGTGGGTGAACGGCGAGAACTTCCGCACCATGCGGCAGGCCGAGCTGCTGTACGGTCCGTTTGCGGACTTCCTGCCCAATGCGAGCTACATCGACGCCGAGGACCCCAGCGTGAAGAGCGATTTCGGCTACCCGGTGAAGGGCTACGAGTCGCCCTACGGCAAGGCGCAGTTCGTGATGATCTATGACAGCTCCAAAGTGCCGGATCCCCCGAAGACGGTGGCGGCTCTGCTGGAATGGGCCAAGGCCAACCCCGGCAAGTTTACCTATGCCGCGCCGCCCGATTTCACCGGAAGCGCCTTCGTGCGCCATGTGTGTTATCAAGCGGCGGGTGGCTATCAAAGCCTGCTCGGCGAGTTTCAACCCAAGGTCTTCGATGAGAAATTGCCTGCGTGCTGGAAAACGCTTAACGCGCTCGAGCCGAGTCTGTGGCGCGCGGGACAGACCTATCCCGAAAATCGTACCCGCATGCAAGACCTGTTCGCCAACGGCGAAGTGTATTTCGATATGGCCTATAATCCGGCTGAGGCTTCCAGCCTGATCACGCAGGGCCGGTACCCGGAGACGGCACGCACGTTTGTGTTCGACGAAGGGACCATCGCCAACACGCATTATCTCGCCATCCCGTACAACTCCGCCCACAAGGCGGGCGCGATGGTCCTGGCCAACTTCCTGCTCTCGCCCGAAGCGCAGTTGAGCAAGGCCGACCCGAACGGCTGGGGTGATTTGCCGGTGCTCGACCTGGCCCGGCTCCCGGCGGAGTGGCAACCGAAGTTCGCCGCCCTCCCGCGCGGCCCGGCCACCCTGGCCCCCGAGGTGCTGGCCGCCAAACGCCTACCCGAGCTGCAAGCCGAGTGGCTGCAGGCCATTGAGACGGGTTGGGAAGACAACGTATTGAAGAAGTAGATGCGCCCCTATCTGATGCTCGCGCCGGCGCTGGCGATCATCGCAGCGCTGTTTCTGGGCGGCTTGGGATTGGCCGTAGCTCAAAGTCTGGGCTACTTGCCGTTCATCGGGCACACGGAGCTGAGCCTCGCCGCGTACCGCCAACTCTTCGCGGACCCGGAGTTTTATCGATCGCTGGCGCACACGCTCTGGCTCAGCCTTGTCAGCACGACGCTTGCCACCGTGCTGGCGGTGGCCTGTGCGCTGGCCCTGCAACCGACATTTCGTGGCCGGGGCGGGGCGCTCTTCATGTTTCAGCTCAACTTGCCCATCCCGCATCTGGTGGGCGCGCTCGGGATCTTGTTTCTGATCGCGCCGAGCGGCTGGCTGGCGCGCTGGGCGGCTGCGCTCGGATGGATTCAAGCGCCCGCCGAGTTTCCGGCGCTGGTGTATGACCCGCTGGGTTGGGGCATCATCCTTGAATACGTCTGGAAGGGCGTGCCCTTCATAGGCATGATGACGCTGGCGGCCCTGCGGGGTGTCGAGGCCGACTATGGCCAGGCTGCGCGCACCTTGGGCGCGTCGTACTGGCAAGGCCTGCGCCATGTCACGCTGCCGCTGGTTGCGCCGAGCGTGCTGGCCGCCTCGGTGTTGGTGTTCGCCTACACGTTCGGCGCGTACGAAGTGCCCTTCCTGCTCGGCCAGCGCTATCCCTCGGCCCTGCCCGTGCTGGCCTACCGCCGTTACGTGGACACCGACCTGACCGCGCGCCCCGAGGCGATGGCGCTGAGCGTGTTGATCGCATTGATCAGCGCGGGGTTGATTGCGATCTATATGCGGCTGGCTTCCACTTCAGCCCTCGCTCAGACAGATCAGTGAGTCTCAGTCACGATGGCAAGGGCATGACCTGGCGGATGGCACTCCACCGTGTCGCCGTCGGTCTCATCGTGTTGGCCGTGCTTGCACCCCTCTTGCCGCTCGGGGTGTGGTCCTTCAGCGGGCGCTGGCTGTTCCCCGCGTTGTGGCCCGACGCCTGGAGCTGGCGCGCCTGGGCCTATGTGGTCGCGCCCCAGAGCAAGGTGCCGGCGGCCTTGTGGAACAGCTTCAGCGTCGCGCTCAGCGTGACCATCGTCTCGGTGTTGATCAGCCTGCCCGCGGGACGCACGTTGAGCGGGCCGCACTGGCGCGGGAAATCGCTCGTCCTCTTCTTGTTCATCGCGCCCACCATCGTGCCGGTGTTTGCCGCCGCGATGGGTATCCACATTGTCCTCATCCGTTTCGGCCTGGCCGATACCTGGGCAGGCGTTGTGCTGGCGCATCTCATCCCGGTGTTGCCGTACATGATATTGTTGCTGGCCGGCCTCTTTGCCAACTACAACACCGACTACGACGCGCAAGCGCGCTCGCTCGGTGCCACGAGTTGGCAGGTGTTCGCGCATGTGACTCTGCCGCTGTTGGCGCCGGGCGTGTTGATCAGTTGCCTATTCGCCTTCCTGATCTCGTGGAATCAATACCTGCTCACGGTGCTGGTCGGTGGCGGGCGAGTGGTGACGCTGCCGGTCCTGCTGTTCGCCTTCGCGCAGAGCGGCGACCTTCCCCTCACCGCCGCGCTCAGCCTGGTCTTCGTCGCCCCGGCGCTGGTCCTGGTCGCCTTGACCGCGCGCGCACTGGCGGGCCACGCGACCGCCCTCGCCGGGATGGGGAAGCCATGACCCACATTCTTCTGCGGGCTCTCACCAAGCGTTACCCCGCCGCGCCCTCGCCAGCCGTGTGCGGGTTGACGCTGGACATTGACGCGGGCGAGCGTATGGCCCTGCTCGGCCCTTCGGGCTGTGGCAAGACCACCGTGCTCAAGCTCATCGCGGGCCTGCTGGAGCCGACGCACGGCGACATCGAGTTTGATGGTCATTCCGTCTTGGCCATGCCCGCCGAGCGCCGCGATGCGGTGCTGATGTTTCAAAACCACCTGCTCTTTCCGCATCTCTCGGTGGGCGAGAACGTGGGTTTCGGGCTGCGGATGCGTGGTGAATCCGGACCGGTGATTCGTGCGCGCGTGGCTGAGATGCTGAACCAGGTGCAGTTGGCGGGGTTTGAGACGCGCCGCCCGCGCGAGCTCTCCGGCGGACAAAGCCAGCGCGCGGCTCTCGCGCGGGCCCTCGTTCTTCAGCCGCGCGTGCTCTTGCTCGATGAGCCCTTCTCCAACCTCGATGCGCATTTGCGCGACGATCTCCGGGCGTTGGTGCTCGATCTGCAACGCCGGTTGGGATTGACGACGATTGTGGTCACGCACGACCAACAGGAGGCCGTGATGCTGGCTGACCGAGTCGCGGTGCTGTTCGATGGCCAGCTGCAACAGGTTGCGCCGCCACGCGAGTTGTACACGCGCCCAGCCAGCCTTGGTATTGCACGCTTCTTCGGCAACCCGAACGTGATTCGCGGCCTGAAGCGCGGTGCGGTGGTCGAGACGGCTTTGGGGGCGTTGCGCATGTGCCACCCGTCGCCCGATGGAGCTGTAGCGCTCACGATCCGCCCGGAGCGCATTCGTTTGGCCGATGGCGTGGAGAATACCGTGTGCGGAGAGGTGACGCACAGCGCGTATCTAGGAACGCATCTGCGCCTGACGCTGCGGTTGGGCACGGATACGACGCTCGACGTACTGACTGATTCGACGCACGACATTCGGCCCGGCCAGGCCCTACGGGTGACCCTGCCCGCCGAGGCGCTGTGGCCGGTGATCGAATCAGCGTAAGCCCTTCAAGACCCCGAGCAAGTCTTCCACGGGTGGCCGGTCTGCGGGGTCGTGGCTGCGATAGGCCAAGCGCAGCATACCCCGCGAGTCCACGATGAAATCGCCGCCGAGTTGGGACGTGTCCGCGCCTTCCGCGACAGGAGTCAGCGTGCGCCCGGCGGCCAGGAGCCTGGCATAGGTCCACAGGGTGTGCGGATGCCACGAGCGCCAGCGC
>JBCLES010000079.1:0-10123 GCA_038913135.1 Anaerolineae bacterium | reverse complement strand
ATGGCGTATCACTTACCGTGGGCGTCGATTCCGGATCGACCGTGGCGACGGGCGTTCCTGTTCCCGGCGCGAGTGTTTCTGTCGCGGTCGGGCTGGGGCCGTCCGTCGCCGTAGATGTCGCGGAAGGCGTATCGGTCGAGGTGGGACTCGGTCCCGGCGTCGGTGTCTCGGTCGCAGTCGGGCTCGGGCCGTCCGTCGCCGTCGGGGTTGCGCTCGGCGTCGCCGTCGGAGTGCCGGAATCGGTCGCGGTCGCAGTCTCGGTTGGGGTCGCGGTCGCCGTCGACGTGGGTGTGCCGGTTAGGTCCGGAGTCACGATCGAGGTTTCATCCGGCGTCGCGCTCGTGACTTCAGTCGATGTCGCCGATGCCGTCGCGCTGGGGGTCGACGTAGGGCTCGCGGTCGCGCTTGGCGTTCCGGTCGCTGTCGCGGTGGCGCTCGATCCGGGCGGCGGCGTGGGCTCGTCGGTCGGCGTCGGCGAGATGGTCGCGCTAGGCACGCTCGTCGCCAACTCAGTCGGCGTCGGCTCACTGGTCGGTACTTGAGTCGGTGTCGAAGAAGCCGTTGCGGTTGCCGTCGGTGAGGAAGTCGCGGTCGGAGTGGCGGTCGCGGTGGGACTTGGGCCTGAGGTGGGCGATCCGGTCGCCGTCGCCGTGCTGGACGGGCTATCTGTCGCGGTCGCCGTCCGCGTCGGAGTCGTAGTGCTAGTCGCGGTCTTCGTTACGGTTCCGGTCGGCGTGTGATTCGGCGTCGGCGTGCTTGTAGACGTGCCCGTCGGCGTCGCGGTCGATGTCGGGGTCGCGCTCTCGGTCGGCGTGGCGGTGCCCGTTGGGGTCGGCGTCGAAGTAGCCGACGGGAATGGTTCGACCGTTCGGGTAGGCGTTCTCGTCTGCGTCGGCGTATGCGTAGGCGTCGGTACGCTCGATGTCGCGGTCGGCGTTCGGGTTGCGGTCGCGGTGAGCGTCGGCGTATTGGTGGGAGTCGCGGTCCGCGTCGGTGTCGCGGTGCGCGTGCTGGTCGCGGTCGGCGTGTTCGAGGCCGTCGGTGTGGCTGTCGGTGGCGGCACGTCGACGTTGCGCCAGATCTGGTCCCGATTGTTCAGGGCGCGGCCGGCATACAGATCAGGGTCGCCGTCGCCGTCGAGGTCGCCGAGCGCGAGAGCGCTAACGTATGCACTGCCAAGACGCTGGCCGGAGTCGGAGAAAGTCCCGCCAACATTCCACCACACTTCGGCCGGCTGGAAGAACGAATTGCCGAAGATCGCGTCCGGCGTGCCGTCGCCGTTCACGTCGCCGACCGCGAGCGAAATCGTATCCTCATCGCCGAGCCGCTGGCCGCTGTCGGTGAACAGCGCGGCGCCGATGTTCAGCCAGACCCAATTCGGCTGGCCCAAGTTGTTCGCGACTATCGCGTCAAGGTCCCCGTCCCCCTCGATGTCGGCGAGCGCGACGCCCATCGAATAAGTCGCACCGAGCGATTGGCCTGAATCGGTGTACAAGCCGGTGCCGTCGTTGAGCCACACCTGGTCGCCTTCGGCGTAATTCGCGACGAAAGCGTCGAGATCGCCGTCGCCGTCGAGGTCGCCGAGCGCGACGCCCCGAGTGTAGCGGGTGCCAAGCTGTTGCCCGGAGTCGCTAAAGTTCGCCGCGCCATCATTCGTCCACACGGTGTTCGGTTGGCCGAGATTGTTGCCGACGAAGGCATCGAGATCGCCGTCGCCGTCGAGGTCGCCGAGCGCCACCGCATGGCTGTTACTTGCGCCCAGCTTCTGGCCGGTGTCCGTGAACGTGCCGGCGCCGTCGTTCAACCACACCGTGTTGGGCTGCCCGCGGGTATTGCCTACGAAAGCATCAAGGTCGCCGTCGCCGTCGAGATCGCCGAGCGCGACCGCGACTGTGTCCGATGCCCCGAGCCTCTGCCCACTGTCGGACAGCACTCCCAAGCCGTCGTTCCACCAAACGCTTTCCGGCCCGGAACGAGACCGGCCGACAAAAGCGTCAAGGTCGCCGTCGCCGTCCAGGTCGCCGAGCGCCACGGCGAGCGTGCCGGTCGCGACGAGGCGTTGGCCGGTGTCGACGAACCAGCCGTGCGACGAATCCGGCGCCATCGCCCGGCCGGATTCCACCGGAGAGAACCACCCGCGGCCGTACGCAACCGGCGCTGCGACGACCGCCGCAGCCACAAGCCAAGCGATCGCAAAAGACGTGAAGCGCCGCCCAGCGATCATCGACGCGCCAGCCACGGCAAGTAAACCCGCCGACCATCAACGCCGGTTCCGGGAGTCTCGACTACGGGGCCGGTCGGTGAGGGCTCGGGCGTCGCGGTCGGCGGGGTCGACCACGGGGTCGACGTTTCCGTAGGCGAGGTCGACGTTTCTGTCGGCGGGGTCGACGTTTCTGTCGGAATCGGTGCTGTCCCGCCGCCACCTGGGGTCGAGGTCGCCGTCGGCGTATCGGAACCGAGTGCGGTCGGCGAGCCTGGTGGAACGATCGGGGAAGGCGTTCGGCTGGCGAAGGGCGTCACGGTCGGGGCCGGTGAGTCCTCGTTGAGCCAGATCTGGTTTGGCGTAGTACCGAAGTAGCCGATAAATGAGTCCACGTCGCCGTCCCCGTCCAGATCGCCGAGTTCGACGGCGCCGACAATCCGACTACCGATCCGCTGGCCGGAGTCTACGAAGTTCCCTATGCCGTCGTTGAACCACACCGTGCTCGGTTGGAGGATCGAGTTGCCGGCGAAGAGGTCAAGCGTTCCATCGCCGTTCACGTCCGCGAGCGCGATCGCCTGTGTATCCAAGTCACCGAGCCGCTGGCCGCTGTCCGTGAACACGCCTGCGCCGTCGTTAAGCCAGACTCTGTTGGGTTGGCCGAGGTTATTGCCCACAACGGCGTCGATGTCGCCGTCATCGTCCACGTCGCCCAATGCGACCGCCATGGTGTACTCGGCGCCAAGCGATTGGCCGCTGTCGGTGAAGTTTCCATGTCCGTCGTTCAGCCAGATCTCGTCACCCTCGGCGTAGTTGCCGACATAGGCATCCTGGTCTTCGTCGCCGTCTAGATCCGCAAGTCCGACGCCGCGGCTATAGCGCGCCCCGAGACGTTGGCCGGAGTCGGTGAAGCGGCCGGCGCCGTCGTTCAACCACACCGTGTTCGGCTGGGCGAGCGTGTTGCCGAGGAAGACGTCCAGATCGCCGTCGCCATCGAGGTCGCCGAGGGCGACCGCCGCGCTGTTCGACCTGCCGAGATGCTGGCCGGAGTCCGTAAACCGTCCTACGCCGTCATTCATCCAGACAGTGCTCGGCTGGAGGCCGCTGTTGGCGGAGAAGGCGTCGAGATCGGCGTCGCCGTCTAAGTCGCCGAGCGCGACGGCGACTGTGTCCGAAATCCCGAGCCGCTGCCTGCTCGGAGCGAAAGTGCCTGCACCGTCGTTCAGCCAAACGGTGTTCGGTCCGTCGTTCGCCCGTCCGAGAAAAGCATCGAAGTCGCCGTCACCATCGACATCGCCCAGCGCGACGCCGAGCGTGTTAGTCGCCGGGATGCGCTGGCCGGTGTCGACAAACCAGCCGCCGGCGGCCTTCGATCGCGCGCTCAATGGGCTAAGAATCGACGGCGCGAAAACGAATGCGACCAAGAAGGAGGAGTAGAGCAACGCGAAGCACAGCAACGCGACAGGAGCGCCCTTTCGCGCCTCCGGCCTGAGTGCCATTTCATTCGCATCGGTGCTATCGGGCACCACTCCCTCCACCGGCGGTCTGTATCCGTCGTATCGGCACTCAGAGCAGTGCGTTATACTCTTCGCCGCCCGAATCGCGGCCGGCGGCACCTCCGTGGCGCCGCTTGGTATTGACGAGCGTCGGATGATCGATCGGCAACCCCGCCAAGTATACGCCCTCACCGTTGGCGCGATTTCGATCGCGGCAACGGTGTTTGTTGCGTCCACTCTCACCGTAGCTGGTGGTCCGGCGAGCCTACCGATGTTCGTGGACACCGGGCAACGCTTGGGCCACGATTCGACGCTAGACGTCGCCCTTGGCGACTTGGACGGCGACGGCGACTTCGATCTCTTCGCCGCCAACTACGGCGCCGCGAACACGGTCTGGAAGAACGACGGCGCCGGGACCTTGACGGATACGGGCCAGCGCCTCGGCCGCAGCACATCCGCTAGCGTCGCATTGGGCGACGTCGACGGCGACGGGGACCTCGACGCGATCGTCGGCAACCTCGGCCAAGAGGACGAACTCTGGTTCAACGATGGCACGGGCGTCTTCACCGACTCAGGCCAAACTCTCTACGCCGGCAACAGCAACGCGGTCGAACTCGCGGACATCGACGGCGACACCGATCTGGACCTATTCGTCGGGAGCTACGGCCAGCCGAATACGGTGTGGTGGAACGACGGCGACGGCGGCTTAACGGACAGCGGCCAGCGGATGGGCGCTAACCGAACGACCGACGTCGCTCTGGCCGATATCGACGGCGATGCCGACGTCGATGCCTTCGAAACGACGCATCTGGGCGGACCGGACTTCGTTTGGTGGAATTCGGGCGGTCATTTCGGCGACACTGGTCAGAGGCTCGGAGCCGCTAACAGCATCGCGGTCGCGCTAGGCGATATCGACGACGACAACGACGTGGACGCGGTGGTCGCCCGCTTCGGCGATCCTGACGCGGTCTACTTCAACAACGGTTCAGGGGTCTTCACCGATTCCGGCCAAGCGCTCGGAGCGGATGCAAGCGAGGCGGTCGCTCTGGCGGACGTAGACATGGACGGCGACCTCGATGCCTACTTCGGCGTCCTTTCGGGCATGGATCGGCTGTGGTTGAACGACGGAAACGGCGTTTTTGTCGACAGCTTTCAGTTTCTGAGCACGGGCGACACCGCGGCAGTCGCCTTCGGGGACCTGGACGGCGACGGCGACTTTGACGTGGCGCTCGGTCTGTTGGACCAGCCGGATCAGGTGTGGCTGAACCAAAGCGCACCGCCACCGGGTAGCACATCGACCTCGACGCCGAGCAGGAGGGCGACTTCGACGGCGACGGCTACGCGGACCGCGACGGCGACTTCGACATCTACTTCGACGTCGACACCAACGCCCACACCGACCGCTACCGAGGGTCCCAACCCAACTTCGACCTCGACCCCAACCGATGGCCCAAGCCCGATCGTTACCGCGACACCAAGCGCGAGCCCGACGGCCACCGCCGAGCTAAGTCCTACTTTTTCGTCGACCTTGTCGCCGACGGATGAGGCGACGCCGACTACCGAAGGCACCACGGAGCCGACGTCGACCAACGCCCTGCCGGGCACCGAGGAACCTACGCCATCGTCGGAACCGAGCGCAACCGCGACGACCACTTCGACCCCGAGCGCGACTCCGACACCGACGGACGGTCCGAGCCCGACCGCGACCGAGACGCCGAGCCCGACTGTCACGCCGACCGATGGCCCCAGCCCGACCGCGACCGAGACGCCGAGCCCGACTCCGACGTCGACCGATGGCCCCAGCCCTACACCGACCGAGACGGCGAGCTCGACTCCGACCCCGACCGACGGACCCAGCCCGACACCAAGCCCGACTGCGACCGAAAGCGGCACACCCAATGCGACCGCGGAGCCGACCGCGACCGGTTCGTCGACGAGCGCGCCGGAGGAGACATCCACTCCGGATGGCAGCGGGACGCCGGGCGGCAGCGCGACGCCGAGCGGGAGCACATCGACCCCGGAACCGACATCGTCCGTCGGCAGCGCGACCTCACCCACGCCCATCGCAACTTCAGCTACGACTCCGGACGATCCGATCGCGACCCCGACCGTGGTCGAGCCCACCCCGACTTCGGCGCCCGCTACCCCGACGCCAACGGCGACTTCCAGCGTACAGCCGACGCCGTCAGCACCGCCGACGGCCATCCCGTCACCGCCGCGAACGATCCCAACGACGATCTGGCTGCCGTTCGTATCCAGAACGAGTCAGGCGGCCGGTCCTATCCGGTAGAGGAGTCGTGACACCGGCTCGGCTGGCCGCTATCAACACGAGAGCGGCCCGTGATGCATCCCGAGTACCTGGGCAAGCGGCCGCGGCGTGACCGGTTGGTAGAAGCCCAACGCGTCCAACGCCCGACCCGCAGGATCTCCTATTGGACTTGGTCCATGACTTAGTCCACTATTGTCGTCCAGCAACGGGATAAGTGACGGGCGGAGGTGCTGCGTGGCCGTCGAAGTGAACATTCACGAAGCGAAGACGCACTTCAGCAAGTTGATTCGTAGGGTGATGTGCGGTGAAGAAGTGGTTATCGCTAGTGCGGGCAAGCCGGTAGCCAGACTCGTCCCGTACGAGGCGACCATGTCTGTTCGCATCCCGGGGCGATTCCAAGGCCGAATCCGCATCGCAGACGATTTCGATGCCCCTCTTCCGGAGGAAGTCTTGGCCCAATTCGAAGGACACGGCGGTGCGGCTGCTCGTTGACACTCACGTCTGGCTGTGGTGGCTCTCGGAGCCGACCAGGCTGAACAGCGAAGCTCTCGCGCGGCTTAGGGATCCGAACAGCGTCGTGCTGATCTCTGCGGTCAGCGTATGGGAGATCGTCATCAAGCACGGCTTAGGCAAGCTTGAACTACCGGCGGCGCCGGAGGAATTCGTACCCAACGCGATGGCCGCCGACGGCATGGCCGGGCTGGCGATCGAGCACGCGCATGTCCTTCGGGTGGGGCAGCTTCCACCGCTTCATCGCGACCCGTTCGACAGGCTGCTCGTCGCCCAGTGCCAGGTTGAATCCGTGCCGATCATGACGGCGGACCCTCTTCTTTTGCCATACGATATCGAGGTACTCAGGGCGGATTGAGGAAGGCACCTGTTCAGCCCGGGTCTGACGTGAAAGCCCAGTCCGACGATCCGCCCCGCGGCGACTGGCGCCACGCTGCGCCCCTCCCGCAGACCTTGGGCGAGATGCCGGGCGCAGATCACGTTGCCGCATTTCGGAAACCATTGCTGGGCGAGTTATGACAGGTCGAGAGTACGTGGCGTTGCTTGCTCGCCGTTGTTAACTGCCCGCCGCGTCATCGATTCGCCACTATCGGCAGCAGTATCGCCTCCGGAGTCGATGCCGGCGGCGTGTCGGTACCCGGTCCAGGCGTCGCGGTCCGCGTCCCGCTCGGCGTCTCGCTCGCCGTCGGTTCTGGCGGTGAACCGGGTGGCAGGACTATCCCGGCGGCCAAACGATCGTTCGTCATGTTTATGTCGACTCCCTCACTCCGACTCGCTCGCGCCCACGCCATCGCGAAACCGTCGTTGCGGCCGACCCGTCCCCGCCGCGTGTCGGACACCAATAGATGACCGTCGAGACCGAAGGCCAGACCGCTAACACCGGCACCGACGGAGCCGTCGTCGACGAATCGTCCCATCGGCGTTCCGTCCAGCCCGAAGCGCCAGACTTGTCCGGCCGCCTCGCCGCTTGCCAGCAGGTCGCCGAACAGGCCGAACAGGATGGTCGACGGCCTCTCGAGTCCCGCCGAACGGACTGCCATCCGGCCGATAAGATCGCCCGAACCGGCGGAGAAGCGCAGGATTTCACCACTGCCGAAGCTCGAAACCCATAGGTCACCATCCGGCCCGAACGCGATCGCCGACGGCACGGACAGACCGCCCCGCCCCTCCGGCACGACCACGTCATGGAATTCGCCTGTCCGGCCGTGGAACCGCAGGATTCGCGAGCCGAGTTGGTCGGCTACGTAGAGCCGGCCGTCCGAGCCCCATGCCAAGTCGCTGGGAGAAGCCAGGCCCCCGGCGCCGGGTGTGACGAACATCGGTTTTTCAGACCCAAGCACCCCGTCAAAGCGCCGAACGCCATCCGAGGTGGCGTCGGCGACGTACAGATCACCATCCGGACCCCAAGCGACGGCCGATGCGAAGAGGAGTTCACGGCCCGCCGGCACGAAGTCAGGCAGTCGCGACCCAGTCGCCCCGTCGAAGCGCTGTACCTGGCCGCGACCATCGGCCACATAGATGTCGCCGTCTGGTCCAAGGACGAGCTTTCCCGGCGCGCCGAGCGGATCACCCCCGCCAAGCACGCCGCGCGGCATTCCAGTCGCAGCCGGCCACTCCGGCCTGACGATTCCGGTCACCCGTGCCGTGAGTTCGATCTCGGCTGACTCGCCGGCCGCCATGGACCCGATGACCCAGCGCCCGGCCATCACGCCGGGTTCGAACACGCCCGGTCCGACGTGGCCCGGAACGTACTCCGTCCCCGGCGGCAGACGATGCACCACCCGCACCCCTCGCGCCTGGCCGGGCCCTGCGTTACGAACCCGCACCCGGAAGGTGAGTGTACCCAGCGGTGTCGGCGAGGTCGGCTCGGCAACATGCTCGACCACCGATACATCAGATTCCGACTCCGATCCCGGCCCCGGACCTTCGCCGATCGCTAGGCTGGTCGCCGCTCGATCATTCGCCCCGTAGAGGTCAGCGCCGTCCGGCGCAGCGACATTGCCGCGCGACTCCAACATCCGACCCGGCAGCCCATCCGACAGCAGTGCGCGCAACACCACGCGCGCGGCCTCGCCGGGTTGGATCTCAGTAGTCCGGCATGCAAGCACTCCGGCGGCCGGCAGATCACAGCCGGCCCCATCGCCCGTCACTTCCGTGGCGACGAGCCCGGCTGGCAGCGTCAGGCTCAATCCCGCCGCCGGACTCACCGACGGCCCGAGGTTGGTCGCTTGCAGCGTGATCGCGATCTCGTCCCCGACGACCGCATGCCCCGCCGGCCCTTCCGGTTCTATCTCGAGCCCCGCTTCGAGGTCGGAACGGCGTTCGACGACGACGGACCGCGATGCCGCGTTATCTTCATGGAATGCTTCGGAAGCATCCGACCCAACCGTCGCCCGCAGCTCGAGAGTCGAACCAGCCGCCAGGCCGGGTGCTGTCGCGGTCGTCAAGCGCACCCGCGCCAGGCCGCCCACCACCAGCGCGCCGACGTCACATCGGACGATTGACGCGAACATGCCTGAGGCTTCGAGCCGGCACGCGTCGCCGCTCCCGCCTTCGACAATGCCTGCGACGAATACGACGCCGTCAGGCAGCGTGATCCGGGCGTGCGCGCCCGGGGCGACGCCGGGCCCGGCGTTGGTCACCACCAGATTCATCGCCAGCCCCCGCCCCGCCGTGACACGGCTCGGCGACGAACCGACGCCACCCGGTGCACCGACATCGTCCACGCCGCCCGCGACGGTCATCGAAAGGCGCAGATCGGCTTCGGCCGCCATCGATCCAGAGCGGATGGCTAGCGCGACATAGCGTCGGTTGTTGGCGGGCCGCGGATCGTACGGCGAGTCCGATTCAATCCGCGCGGAGTTGATGACCAAGCCTGCGAATTGCACCACCGCGTTGCCGCCGAAGCTCGACACGAGCAGGTCGCCTTCAGGTCCGAATACCAGGCCGGAACTCGAACCGAAGCCGCCGGCATCGAGGTCAGCGAACACACGCGTAAAGGCACCCGTGATTCCGTTGAAGCGTAGAACATTGCCGCCGCCCGCGTTCGAGACATATAGAGCGCCGTCGGGACCGAAGACGAGCCGGTCCGGGCCCACTAGACCGCCCGCGCCCGTTGTCACGAAGTCGCCGAGCGGCGCCCCGGTCGAACCGTCGTAGCGGCGCACGGCGTCGCCAGGCTCGTCGGCCACATAGATGCGGCCCGCTGCGTCGAGCGCCAATCCGAATGGGCGCTCCAATCCCCCTGCGCCGGGAGCTACTAGCGTACCGAGGAAGGATCCGTCCGAGCCGGAGAAGCGCAGGACGGCGCTGGAGTCGGCCGATGCGACGATCAATTCGCCCGAAGGGGCGAAGAGCAGGTCCGCCGGGCCGGCCAAACCACCGGCGCCGGCTGCGACGAAGATGGATTCGAAAGCGCCCGTCACGCCGTCGAAGCGCAAGACGGCATCGGTCTCAGCGCTCGCGACGTACAGCGCGCCGTCCGGGCCAAATACAAGGCCGTCCGGGACATCGAGGCCGCCGGCGCCAGCGCTCACGAAGGCGCCCTTGGCCGAACCGCTTGTGCCGTCGAAGCGCAGAACTTGGTCTGTAAGCGCACTTGCCACGAACAGGTCGCCGTCAGGGCCGAAGACTAAGTCTACCGGCCCT
>JBCLES010000078.1:0-10329 GCA_038913135.1 Anaerolineae bacterium | reverse complement strand
GCGTGCCCTGATCGCCGACTTCAAGTCGAGCGCGGCAGCCAGACCGGTTGTGAATCTGGGCCGTCGAGTTGACGATGTCTGAAACCAGTCGTACTGTCCGAGGCATAGGCAGTGTACCGCCGGACGGGGGCAAAGATTTGGAAGTGACCCAGGCAGAGACGATGACCATGGAATGGCGTGGGTTGAATGTTCGTCGCCTGATTCTCGCGATCGCGCTTGCGCCATTGTTGCTGGGCGGGGGGCCGATCTATATGTACGCTGGGAGCGAGCAGGACCAAGCGAAGCTTGACGTCCTGTATGGACCGCCCGACGGTGGCCACAACATCTACGGACCAGCCCTGTACTCGCTGCCGGCCGGATGGGTGTTGGCGGCAACCTGCCTAATTCTTGCGATTTCAGCTCTGCCGATCGCTTCGCGACGGTGGCGAAATATCCCGAGTGGCCCTGTGAGCATCGCCGCTGGACTGCTTATGTTGGCGGCAATTCAGCTGACCGATACCAGAGCTTGGATGCATCACTACATCGGAGTCGGCGGCACGATTGGACGTGAGCAGGTCGGGTCCTACTCGTACTTCTTCGAAGCGGCCTTTGTAATCCTTGTCGGCGTAGCTCTCATGTTCCGCGCGGGGCGGAAGTAAGGAACGAATTGCAGTGTTCGCCTGATCCCCGGTCCGGATCCACGTGGCCAGCATCAGCTCCTTGGGCCCCGCCACCGGCTTGCCCTACCTTGCCGCACCTTGCCTCCCCTCCCCGCTCATGGCAGACTGCGCGCACGTCATCGCCGCCCCTGAGGCTCTGCGGGGCGTACGAGGAGTTCGCCGATGCGCCGCCTTTTTCGCAGCATGTGGACCAATGCCGGCACAGCCCGCGAGCTGATCGGGTTCCTCCACCAACAGAAGCATATGGTGGCTCATCCCGATGGTCGTCGTGTTGCTCAGTTTCGGGCTCTTCCTGGTCTTTGCGTCGTCGTCAGGTGTGGCCCCGTTCATCTACTCGCTCTTCTAAGCGCGTGCTCCTCCTCAAGCTCCTGGCCGCGGTCGCCGCGGCGTTCGTGGTGCTGTCGATCTTCGTCGGTCCCCGACGCGCGCTCGTGCTGTGGCGGCGCTTCGGCCTAATCCTCGGCGACATAGTTGCCCGGGTTGTGCTCACCGCCTTCTACTTCACGATCTTCGTGCCGTTTGCACTCATCACCCGCGCGCTGCGCGATCCCCTGGGGCTGGCGCGAACGGACGGCGCCACGTGGATCCCTGTCGAAGGCGCGGACGAGACTCTTGAGTCGGCCAGGCGCCAGTACTGATGCACATTCTGGGCATCTCGTGCTTCTACCACGATGCGGCCGCCGCCCTCCTGATCGACGGCGAGCTGGTCGCCGCGGCAGAGGAGGAGAGGTTCTCGCGGCGCAAGCACGACCACGGCTTCCCGAGCGAGGCCATCGCCTTCGTCCTGGACCAAGGCGGGGTGACGGCGTCCGAGCTTGACGCGGTGGTGTTCTACGAGAAGCCGCTGCGCAAGTTCGACCGGATCCTCCAGACGACCCTTGCGGGCTGGCCGCGGACGTGGGCCGTGTTCCGCGAGTCCATGGTGGCCTGGTTCGACGAGAAGCTTTGGGTCAAGAGCCTGATCCAGGAGCGGCTGGGGGTGCCGTCCGAGCGCGTGCTCTTCTCGGGCCACCACATGGCGCACGCCGCAAGCGCCTTCTTCTGCACACCTTGGGCTGAGGCGGCCATTCTGACGTGCGACGGCGTCGGCGAGTGGCAGACCACCACCATCGGGCGCGGCGTAGCCGATTGGCACGGCGGCGGCTCGCGCATCGACCTTATCGAGGAGCTGCGCTTCCCGCACTCGCTCGGCCTGCTCTACTCGGCGTTCACGGCGTGGCTCGGGTTCCGAGTGAACTCCGGAGAATACAAGGTCATGGGGATGGCCCCATACGGCCGCCCGCTCCACGTGGACAAGGTGCGACAGCTGCTCGATGTAGCTTCGGATGGGTCGTTCCGGCTAGACATGCGGTACTTCAGCTTCCACGCCTCGACCTCGCGCTCGTTCAGCCCGCGGTTCGAGGCGCTGTTCGGGCCGGCGCGCCCGAGCGAGTCGGAGTTTCGCACGCTTGCCGCTAACCCAGACCTCGATGTCGAGCTGGCGCATGCCAATCAGTACTACGCGGACGTGGCCGCCAGCATCCAGCGCGTGACCGAAGACGTCATGCTCGCGATGGCGCGCCATGCGCATGCGCGCACCGGTTCGCGACGCCTCTGCCTGGCCGGCGGCGTGGCACTCAACAGCGTCGCGAACGCCCGGATCGCCGCCGAGGGACCTTTCGACGAAGTCTGGATTCAGCCCGCGGCGGGAGACGCCGGCGGTGCGTTGGGCGCTGCGCTCTTTGCCCAACACGTTCTCCTGGCGCAGCCGCGCCGCTTCGTCATGCACCATCCCTTTTGGGGTGCCGAGTATGATGCGGCGGCCGTCCGCGCCGTGCTCGACGGCCACGGGCTTCACTACACCGAGCACGAAAGCCTTGAGCCGCTCGTCGATCGAGCCGTGGACATCCTAGAGGCTGGCGGGGTGATCGGCTGGCATCAGGGGCGCTTCGAATGGGGGCCGCGCGCGCTCGGTAACCGGAGCATCTTGGCCGACCCGCGCCGTGAGGCGATGAAAGAGACCGTTAACACCAAGATCAAGTTCCGCGAGCCGTTCCGTCCCTTCGCGCCGGTCGTTTTGGCCGAGCGCGCGCGGGACTACTTCGAGCTGCCTGACGACCCCCGCAGCGTTCCAGCCGACTACATGCTCATGGTCGCCCGAGTCCGTCCCGAGCGCGCGGCCGAGATCCCTGCGGTCACTCACGTGGACGGCACTGGGCGCCTTCAGCGGGTGAATCGCGACACCAACCCCGCGTACTATCGCCTCATCGAGCGCTTCGGAGAGCGGACCGGCACGCCGGTGCTGCTCAACACCAGTTTCAACCTGCGCGGCGAGCCGGTGGTCGACACGCCGGCACAAGCATTGTCGACCTTCGCCCACAGCGACATCGACGCGCTGTTCATGGGTAGGATCGTGATCGAGAAGGCGACGGCACTGCCCGACGTCCAGACGATGGCGGACATCGTCCCGCCGCCGGCGACGATGCCTGATTGATGGCGGAGAACATAGCCACGTCGGGCTCGGCACGATGAACGAGGGGACTGCGCACAACGCTAACGACCCGAACGCTCCCGCATGCGTGTGGGATAGCCGTAATAGGATGGAGCGCCCGTGACCCCCGATCCGAGGTCGCTTCCGGCCGCGCATCCGGCCCCGCCTCCCGACCCGCATCCGGACGCGCATTCGACCTCGCCTTCGGGCCCGCTTCCGCCGTCGAATCCGGCCCCGCTGGGCTTCCGCTTGGTCGCTATAGGTTGCGGCGTTGCGGCGGCGCTGGCCGCCGGGCTGGGGTTAGCTGCTCTGGCGGGCATCGACGTCCCGCGGGCGGTGCGTAACGCAAATCGCGCCGTCGGACCGACCCCGACGGCCGCGCCAACGGGCTTCATGGTCGCCGATCCGCTGCTCGGCCACCGGCACGAGCCAGGGACGCGGGCTTACGTGAAGGCGACGGACTTCGACGTGGTCTACACGGTGGACGCGCTCGGTGCACGCAGGATCCCGTCGCATGAAGGGGCCCCGGGCGGCCGGCCGGTGGTGGAGATGATGGGCGACTCGTTCACGTTCGGCCACGGGGTGGAGGATGTCGAACCGTGCCCGGCCGTCCTTCAGGCTGACCACTGGCCGGACGTCGAAGTGCGCAACCGCGGCGTCAACGGGTACGGACCGTTCCACTCCCTTAGGTGGCTTAGCCTGATGGACCCAGCCGAACCTGCGCCGGCGCGCGTCCTCTTCGGCTGGCTGCACATCCACCTGACCCGCATCGTCCCGGACCCACACTGGCTGGCGATGGTCGAGCGCTCGGAACAGCAGCTCCCATATTACCGCCTCATCGCCGGTCAGCTCGTCTTCGAAGGGCTCATAGCCGAAGAAGATGCGCTGGAGGCGGACGACCCAGCGCTGGTAGACATGGCCTGGGCCAACACGGAGGCCACGTTCCTTAAAATGGACCGCCTGGCCGCCGACCGCGGCTCACGCATTACTCTGATCCTCCTTCCGCACCGCTACGAGGAGATTGCGCGACAGGACATCGCCCGCATGCGCGAGATCGTTACGCGAACGGGCATCTCCGCCATCGACCTGGCGGAGATGCCCGGTGCTACGGACGACGCGCTCTACCTTCCGGACGACGGCCACCCCAACGCGGAGTGGCATCGGCAGGTGGCGGCGGCGATCGCGCGAGCGCTGCCGGAGCCGTAGTGGGGTAGGGTGATTGAGAGTGCTGACGCACAACTGTTGAACCGAGTTGGGCGACGCACTTCGCACCGGTTCCAGGACTAGCCGTCTGCCCTCAACGCAAGAGCGCGATCGGTCCCAGGTGTACGACCCCGGATTTGCCTGGCCCCGTGTGCCCAACGTACACGCCGTACTGGTCGATCTCGTCCAGGTCGAGTGTACCGTTCTCCGTGGTCGACCAGTTCGCCCTCGTGAACGTGGCTGGGTCTAATGGCAGCACGACCGGCGTATCGCCGTCCGATGTCGGCATTGGCCCTTGGTGGCGCCACACCTCCCCCGACAGTTCTCGGAACTGGAAGACGATGTTCACGTCGGCGTCCGTGGTCTCGCCGACCCACATCGCGATGGCGCTGGCGCCCGACCAATCGGCGGGGCTGTCTAAGTCGCGGTTGAAACCTACGAAGTCGTGGGGTGGAGACTCCAGGATGTCATACGTCACCACCAAGACATCGCCATCCAGGGGCGCCGATGCCTGGTCCGCGTCCAGCGACAGCGCCATCGCGTTGTCGCCTACGCCCAGGTTGCGCGTGATGGTGTCTTCAACTTCGTCCGCGCTGGCCAACGCGGCCCAGTCTTCCACCAACGTCACCGAGGCCGCGCCTGCCAAATCGGCCAACTCGGCCTCGTTGTCCGCCGTAGCGTTAGAGTCGCTCGACTCGCTCGCGTCGTTCGCCGTCGCCGCCGTCTCCACTTCGATCGTCGGGGCGGATGTCGACCCGCCTGGTTGTTCACTTATCTCGGGGACCGAAGGGGCTACGTCATCCTCGGGCGTGCAGGCGCTAGACATAACGCCAAGCGCTAGTGTCAGGGCGAGGGTGTAAGGGCGCCACTTCGCGTGATGCGAGCGCTGACCCGATCGGGTTCGTATGGAATCCATAGTGCTCTCCTTGAAGGTCTATTTTTTCGAGCGAGCTTGCATGCTAGCATGCTAGCGGCCGTCGGCGGGTATGGTGCGCTCGCTCGTATCGGGACGGACGAGGGCAGAGCTTTCCGACATCAGCGCCGATGTTTGACCGTCGTACTGCGCGTGGCTTGAAGTGTCAGATCGGGCCACCTGGCCGGATGCAGCCAGGATCCGCTATCAGGATGCATTCTGGCTTGGCGCCGGCCTTGTGGTCGAGATCGTGAGCCCGGACGATCCTGCGCGCGACCTGAGAGTTAAGCCGCCGGATTACGCCGCAGCAGGAGCTCGCTGAACAATGCCGCCGATTCAGTGTGAGTCGGACAGTGGCTGGCGGGCCAGGTCCCGACGCCTTCGCGCCGAGGCGCTATCATTGCTGCTGCGGATTTGCGGTCAGCGTCGACGGCCCACTACCCGCCCGAGACAGGCGCACGCGCGCCAGTCGACACATAGCGAAACGACGAGGCGAGCTCATGTTTGGCAACAAGAAGCAGAACAACGGCGGCAACGGGACAAGTGGTTCCGGCATTACCGAGGCGGAGGTGATCGCCGCGCTTTCGACCGTCAACGATCCGGAGCTCCATCGCGATCTCGTCTCGTTGAACATGATCCGCGACATCACGATCGACGGTGGCCACGTCGGCTTCACGGTAGTGCTGACAACGCCGGCTTGCCCGCTCAAGCACGTGATCCAAGAGGATTGCGAGCGCGCCATCAACGAAGCCGTGCCGGGCGTCTCCAAAATCACGATCGCGTGGGATGCGCAAGTGGCGCGCGACAACCGGCTGACTAGCCAGATCGATGTCGGGATGCGCAACGCGATAGCCGTCGGCAGCGGCAAGGGTGGGGTGGGTAAGAGCACGGTCGCCGTCAACCTAGCTGTTGCGCTGGCCGAAATGGGTGCTTCCGTCGGACTGCTCGATGCCGACGTATACGGCCCGAATGTACCGCTGATGATGGGCGTCTCCGATGCCCGACCTGTTTCGCGGGACGGCAAACGCATCCAGCCCATCGAGGCGCACGGCGTGAAGATGATCTCGATCGGCTTCCTGGTAGACGCTAAGACGCCGCTAGTTTGGCGCGGACCCATGCTCCACGGTGCTATCCGCCAATTCCTCGGCGACGTCGACTGGGATGATCTCGACTATCTGATCATAGATCTCCCGCCCGGCACCGGCGATGTCCAGCTTTCTCTCTCACAGGCGATCCCTCTGACCGGCGCCGTCATCGTCTCGACGCCGCAGGCCGTATCGCAAGCGGATGTGGTGAAGAGCATCGCGATGTTCCAGCTAGAACAGATCGACGTGCCGGTCCTCGGCGTCATCGAAAATATGAGCGGCTTTATCGCGCCCGACACCGGCATCCTATACGACATCTTCGGCAGCGGTGGCGGCAAGACCGTCGCCGAAGAGATGGACGTGCCGTTCCTGGGCACCATTCCGATCGACCCGATGGTGCGAGTAGGCGGCGACGCCGGCATCCCGATCGTCGTCTCGCATCCGGACGCGCCGGCTTCGATCGCCCTGCGACAGATCGCGCGCGAACTGGCGGCGCAAGTGTCGGTGATGAACTTCAATCGCCCGAAGCAGAGGATGTTCCAGGCCGATCCCGACCTTGCCTTGAACTGAAGTAGACAGGAGTAACCGAACATGATGCTCTCGCGCCGACGACTGCTCCACCTGCTCGGCGCGAGCGCGGCCGGGGCGGTGGTAGTCGGCTGCGAAAGGCTCGACTTTGGTGATACCGAAAGGCCGGCGACAACTGCGCTTCCGCCGCCCAACCCACGTGACTTCAGCTTCGACACCGACATCGCCCTCACGCCGAACGCCGACTTTTACGTGATGAAGCGCGGGCGCCTGCCCGAGATCGTTGTCGACAACCACGTCCTTTCGATCGACGGCCTTGTAAAGCACCCCGTCACTCTGACGCTCGCCGACATTCAGGCCCTGCCGCAGCACACGCTCATGCGGACGCTCGAGTGCATCGGGAATGCGCCCGACGGCGACCTCATCGGCAACGCGGTGTGGTCCGGGGCGAAGTTCGCCGACGTGCTCGTGCTGGCCGGGCTCTTGCCCGACGCCATCGAACTCCGGCTGGACGCCGCGGACGAATACCACACGGGAGTGACGACGGCGCTCGCGAAGGACCCGGAGTCGTATCTGGTCCACTCGATGAACGGCGAGACGTTGCCGCTCGAACACGGCTACCCGATCCGCTGCCTCTTCCCCGGCCGTTACGGCCAGAAGCAGCCGAAATGGCTGACCGGGATCACGGCCCGCGACACCCATCACGTCGGCTACTACGAATCCAAGGGCTGGTCGGACGAGGCACTCATCCGCGTCAAGTCTCGGATCGATTCGCCGGCCCGCCGCGCCACCGTGAACGCGCCGCTAATCGTCCGGGGCATCGCCTTCGCGGGTCGCAGCGGCATCGCGCGCGTGGAAGTGCTGGTCGATGACCTTGATCCGGCCGAAGCGACGCTGACTCGCGCCCCTACGCCTCATCGCGATCTGGTGTGGACCGAGTGGCAGTGGACTTGGCCAGACGCCACGCCGGGCAATCACGTGGTGCGCGCCAGGGCGGTCGACGGCGACGGCACAGTTCAGCCCCGCGAGCGACGGTCGCTGCTGGGCGGCGAGGCTAAGGAAGGGCGGAGCGACATGCATTCGGTTTCGATCTTCGTCGAAGGCTGAGGACGGAGTGATCGGCATTCGGTGTCGGTCCTTGTGGAGGGGTGAGGACCGAGCGATATGAATTCGGTGCCGGCCTGGGTCGAGGCGTGATGTAGGGGTTTCCGGCGCAACTCTGCAAGATGATCCGCTCGTCCCAGCTCATCCTGGCGGTACGGTCATTTGCCGGTAGTCTCCCTGGGATAGCGGTGTGGGCAGTTCGAATCGGTATCTGCCCAGGAGTTGAATGTGGCCATGGACCAAGGGTGAGAGCCGCACGACATCGCCGGGGTCGGCGGGCCGGCCGGCGCGAGCCATGGCCGAGAGGACCTCTGAGGTGTAGACCGCGTTCCAGTGGATCACCGCGTTGACGACCAGGCCGAGCGCACCGAGCTGATCCTCCTGGCCGGGCCGGTAGGCCTGGCGCAGCTCGCCGCGGTGGCCAAAGAAGATGGTTCTCGCCAATGCGTGTCGGCTTTCGCCGCGGTTGAGCTGGTTCAAGACGTGCCGCCGCTCGTCGGCGTCGGCCAGGTAGCCCAGCAGGTAGATGGATTTGACGATGCGGCCGAGTTCGACGATCGCTTGCCGGATTCGGGAGACGCGACCTCCTGCCTGCAGGCTGCGCATGAAGTCGGATGCGCGCACACGTCCTTGCTGGAGGCTGCCGGCTATGCGCAGAAGGTCTTCCCAATGCGATTCGATTCGAGCGGGACGGATCTTGCGCGGCGCCAACTTCTGCATGCGCCCGAGATCGGCGGCCGGGCCAAGGCGCCAGAAGCGAACATCGCTCAGGTCGCGCAGTCGAGGGCTGAATTGGAAGCCGAGCAGCCAGAAGAGACCGAAGACGGCATCGGAGTAGCCGGCGGTGTCGACCATCAGCTCCTTCGGCTCCAGGCAGCTGCCTTGCTCGAGCAAGCCGTCGAGGACGAAGAGCGAGTCGCGGATGGTGCCGGACACGACCACGGCATGGAAGCCAGAGTACTGGTCGCTGACGAAGTTGTAGTAGGTGATGCCACGGCGGCGGCCGAAGTAGCGCGGGTTTGGCGCCGCGTGAGCAGTGCGGCCAGGCACGACGAAGCGCAGGCCATCGGCGGAGGCAACGTGCCCTTGGCCCCAGGCTTTGGCCAAGGGCAGCCTCGAGTGCGCATCGACGAGGCGGTCGTTTGCGGCCAGGATGGATTCTCCGGCCACATAGCGCTGGCGGACCCACTCGAGCCGATCCAGGTTCAGCGCGGGGTCGTGCGGATCACTGACGGCGCGCAGGCCGATATTGCATGCTTGCGACAGCAGGACGGCGCAGAGGCTTCGACTCGAGCCGGCACCTCGCGCCGTGCCACGACGAGCCTCGACCATCGCGTCGGTGAAGGATACCCAGGCATCGACTTCCAGCAGCAGTTCCGAGAGATCGACGATCGGGAGCGACGATGCGATGTCTTGCCGCAGTGCCGCGAGGCTCTCGGTCTCCGGCACGCCGGCGAGCCTTGGGATCGAGGGTCGCGAGCGGCCACGATGCTCGACCAAGCGAGGACCGCCTGGTCGATCCAACACCGCGTCGGCACGCCGGTATGCGCGCAACAGGTCCTCGCGTAGGTTCGCGACGGCCGCTGCCCCGGATTCGGGAAGGTCTAGCGATCGAAGGACGGCCCCGCGCTGCGCTCTCCATTGCCGACCGCTGAGCAGCTGGCGACGTGGATCCCGATGATCTCGGCTCTCGGGCGCGAAGACATCACGGCGTCGCAAGGCATCGCACATGCGATCAAGAACGGCCCAGCTGTAGAGGCCGCGATGCAATGTTCCATCCTGATTCCACACCAGGCTTCTCCACTTGCCACGCAGAAGCTCGGTAGGTGCCATCCCGAGGTCGGGCTGGCGCTTGCCTTCGATGAGAAGTAGGTAGCGCCACGCTTCGAGCACGCTGCGACCAGATGCGTTGGACTCGAGACGGAGTGCAGCCAGAAGTCGCGGCAAGAAGCGCCGAAGTTCGGCGTTGCGACCAGCGAGTCTGGCCAGACCTTCGCCGCCCTCACTAGCGAGCTCTGCGACGCTGACCATTGCGGCCTGAAGTCGTGACCTCGAGACACGCAGCCAGGCAGCCTCACGCACCTCCGCGTCCTCGACCGCCGGATCGATGAGCGGCTCGCACGCGAGCGCCAGGTCGCGAGCAGCCTGATTCAGTTCAGATCGGGTACGCAGGCGCTCGCGGCGCTCCTTACGCTGGAGGCGGCTCATGACCATTCGCAGGTGGAGGTCCGGAATCGAGAGCACGTCATCCTGCGCCTGTTGGCGCAAACGATGAACGTAGGCGACGAGGATCGCAAGACGACGGGTGCGTGGCATACGCCGCAGGTCCCAGCCGCTCGTGAAGTCGACCTCGCCAGCCAGACGCGA
>JBCLES010000077.1:0-10403 GCA_038913135.1 Anaerolineae bacterium | reverse complement strand
GCGCGAATATGGTGACCACGGCGAGGCGGGGCCTCTACGCAAGTGACGCCGCCCTCCGAGACGAGTTCTTTCGCCTGATCGGCCGCTAAGAAAGCTGAACGTCGAGGGCAAGACCGCGCTGGTGACGGGCGGCGCAAGCCGCCTAGGCCGGGCGATCGTGCTGGGGCTCGCAGAAGCTGGTGCCCGCCCGATCATTCACTTTCGAAAGTCCGCGGAAGAGGCATCAGAGACTGTAGACGACGCCCGCTCGTTTGGGGTAAGCGCGGAAGCACTGGGGGCGGACCTTTCGGATCCGGGCGCGATCGAATCAATGTTCGATCAAATCCGATCGCGATTTGGAGGATTGGATATCCTCGTCAACAGCGCCGCCCGCTTCGACAGCGGTCCCTTCGAGTCTATCACGCTCGAAGAATGGCGGCGGTCGCTCGATGTGAACCTCACGGCTCCGTTTCTGTGTGCACAGCATGCGGCGCGCCTCATGCGATTCACCGCGGCTAAGCGAGGCTCAGCGGCCGTGATAATAAACATGGTTGATCTCAGCGGCATCCACCCGTGGCATGAGCATGTGCAGCACGGCGTCAGCAAGGCCGGGCTGATCCACCTTACGCGGATCATGGCGCGCGAGCTGGCGCCCGACGTTCGCGTGAACGCGATAGTGCCGGGCGCGATACTTCCGCCGCCGGGCGTCGATGCGGATGACCAACGTTGGCTTTCGGTGGCCGAACGTGTGCCGCTCCTCCGTGTCGGCAGCCCGAGCGACGTTGTCGAGGCGATCAAATACCTCGTCGCCTCCGACTTTGTGACCGGATCTCTGCTGCAGGTCGATGGCGGGGAAGGAATGCTCGGTCCGATCGGGCATTGACCGGACTCGAGGCTTGGTCGGAAGTTCGATCTCAAGACCCAATTCCACGTGGCGCTCGAAGAGATCCACAGGGAGATGCGTGTGACAAAATCGAATGATTCGTTAGGTGTTATCGCGAGCGGTTCAGCGCCGGTAATCGATCCGAAGGGCGCAGTCGACGGTACGCCAAGCCGGGCGCCGCGCGCCGCCGACAAAGTCATCGTGCAGGACCTTCTCGTGCGCTGCGTTATCGGTTTGAACGCTTGGGAACGTGATGTTCATCAGGACATCCTAATCAACCTAGTTCTCTTTTGTGACGCTCGCGCTTCCGGCGAGAGCGATCAGCCGACCGACATCCTGAACTATCGGACTATTACGAAGGCTATCATCGAGCACGTCGAAGCCTCGTCGTATCACTTGGTCGAAGCGCTGGCGACCGCCATCGCGCGGATCTGTGTGCTTGACCACGGTGCGGCGCGCGCGATCGTTCGGGTCGAAAAACCCGGGGCACTTCGCTTCGCACGCTCTGTAGGAATCGAAATCGAACGCGCCGCGGAGGACTTCGGCGGATGAACGCCGGCTCTACCGATCAGGCCGTGACACGCGGCTCTGACCCGAAGTCTCCGGCCACAGAGTCCGCGGTTGAGCCGATCATCGTCCTTCTTGGCTCGAACATCGCGCCTCGCAGAAATCTTGAAGACGCCGTCGCGCACCTTTCGACCTGGTTCGCTGTCACGGCAGTTTCGCGCATCTATGCCTCCAAGGCGGTCGGTAGCGACGGGCCGGACTTTCTGAACGCGGCCGTTACGATCGCGACGTTACTCGAGCCGTGTGTACTTCACTTCGACGCATTGCGGGCGATCGAAGCACAGCTTGGACGGCGTCGCGGAACTGATCCCAACGCGCCCCGCACGATCGATCTCGATCTCGTTGTTTATGGAGAAGATCCGATCGACATCGCTTGTGTTGTGGATGACGTCGACTGCCGCCTCCGACTGCCGGACCGCGACATCGGACGGCTCGCACACATAACGCTGCCTCTCGTCGACGTCGCGCCGTGGCTTCGTGTCGGCGGCCCAACTTCGAGGACTCTCGCGGAGGTCGCGGCGTTCATGGTGGGTTTTGATGTCGCGCCGGTCGGGGAGTTTCAGCTCGACTAAGGCGCGCGACAGCTTCGGGGTCTTCATTTCCGCGGCGGGTGTCCTAGCCCGGAGGCGCTGCGGGCGGCATCGAGAACCGGGCCGGCTACGGCGCGAGCTCGGCGCGCACCGTCAGCCAAAATGTCCTCGACATCGTCCGGGCGCGCTGCGAAGGCCGCTCGGCGCTCACGCATAGGTCCGAAGTATTCGAGTATCTGCGCCAGGAGATCCTGCTTGACTTCGCCATAGCCGAGACCGCCGGCGCGCGCACGAGCGAACATCGCTTCGCGCTCCGCCTCGTCATTTACGAAGAGTGACCAAAGCTGGAAGAGCACGCCATCGGTTTCCTTCGGATCCTCGAGCGGCGTCGGGTCGGTTACGATCTTCATCACCTGTTTTTTGAGTTCCGATTCCGGCGCGAACATCACTATACCGTTGCCGTATGAGCCGCTCATCTTGCGGCCATCGACACCAGGAACGGTCGCCACCTCTTCGCGGATGTAAGGCTCCGGCAAAGGGAACACATCGCCGTAAGTTGTGTTGAATCGGCCCGCGATGTCGCGCGCGATCTCGACATGCTGCTTCTGATCCTGCCCTACTGGCACGACGTCCGGCCGATAAATCAATATGTCGGCCGCCATGAGCACGGGATATGCAAAGAGACCATGGTCGGCCGAGATGCCTTGTGCGACCTTGTCCTTATAGGCATGCGCCCGCTCGAGGAGGCCCATCGGAGTGACGCTCGACAAGATCCATGTCAGTTCGCACACCTCGGGCGTATCCGATTGCCGAAACAAGACCGACCGCTTCGGATCGAGGCCGCACGCAAGGTAATCCAGCGCGACATCGCGGGTCAGCTCGAAGCGACGATCAGCCTGTCGGATCGTCGTCATCGAATGGTAGTCCGCGATGAAGTAGAAGGCCTCATGAGACTCCTGCAGATCGACGAATTGCCGAACTGAACCGAAATAGTTTCCGATGTGCATGTCGCCCGAAGGCTGTATGCCCGAAAGTGCGCGCTTCATTTGATGCCCCGTAGGTGTAAATGGCGCGCCCCGATAGGCTGCGCGCTTGGGGCGCAATCCTAAGTTCGGCTCGGTCGCCCGTCAATGATCTGCACCGCAGTGCTCGTATTACCTACGTACGACCTTGAAGCCCACCGCCCTATACGAAGCGCTCAGACGCCGGAACCAGCAAGCATAGGCAAAGAGCCGGTGCGATCGCCATCAGCTCGGCGCCTTGCGCCACGTGCCGCAGAGCGGCCGCGGCTACATCCGGCACCGGAGCGATTCTCTTCCGCCCCAACTCGATCGTTCGGACAGGCGCGTTCCGGCCGAGTCCTGCCATCTCGCGCGCCATCGCAATCGCGTCATCCAAACCGCCGAGAGCGTCGACAAGTCGCCTTTCCTGCGCCTGACGGCCGGTCCAAACTCGACCGCCGGCGACCGCTTCCACAGCGGTGATATCGAGATCCCGTGAGGCCGCGACCCGGGCCAGGAAGACATCGTAGGTGCGCTCAATCATGCCCTGTACGTTTCTGCGTTCTTCGTCGTTGAAGGGCCTGGCCGGATCCCAGATTCGCGAATTAGGTCCTCGGCTCAGAAGCTCGCGATTGATCCCTAGCCGCGCCAAGAGTTCGCCTGTGACCAACTTGCCGGCCAAGACGCCGATAGAGCCCGTCAGTGTGCCGGGATGGGCTATGATCCAGTGGGCGGGCGTCGCGACATAGTAGCCGCCCGATGCCGCTACAGAGCCCAGCGCCGCCACGAGCGGTTTGGCGCCCGCCAGTAGTTCGAGAGCCGATGCCATAGCTTCGGATGCTGTCGCCGAGCCGCCGGGCGAGTCGATCCACAAGACTACGGCCGCGACGCTGTCATCCTCCAAAGCTCGCCGCGCCTCCTGGGTCACTGTCAGGTCGCCCGACCGACCACCGCCCAGGAGTGGGATCGGCATGGGAGCGGGCGGATAGGCGTTTTCGCCGTCGACTATCAGACCTTCGACGCGGATGAGTGCGACATGGCGTTCACCGTGCGCCGGCGGCAACGCGATGATCGAACGCCGCGCTGAATGCCAACGCGCCAGTCGAGCCGGGCCCGAGTCAGCCTGATCCATGAGACGTTGCGGCAGATCCTCTTCGGACACGATTGCGTCGATAGCGCCCGCCTCGCGCGCCTGAAGATCCGTGTAAGGCGCACCGTCGAGCAATTTGACGGCAGCTTTCCGCTTGATACTACGGCCGACAACGACAGCCTGTATCTGCTCCTCGCGTTCCGCGTCCATCAGCCACTCAGCCATCTCTCTGGCCGCGGCCGACATCTCCTGCCGAGTGAGCGCGTCCGCCGCGGTCTTGTGCGGCGCAATTTTCACGGCGTCGAAGCTCAGTCCGACTCGCTCGAGCGCCGTTGCAAGGAAGTGATAGCCAGCCGCACGCCCTAGCTGCCCGATGGAGCCGCCCTCTTGCATCAGGATCTCATCGGCGGCGCATGCCACATAGTACGCCGAACCAGAATAGTGCGTGGCCCAAACAACGACTTTCTTATCCGCGTCGCGGAGAGCGATGATCGAATCGCGCAAAGCTTCTAGGCTGGATGCGGGCAGCTCGAGATGGCGCAGATGCAATACCACACCGCGGACTCGCGGATCGCCCGCAACAGCTTCCATGATTTCCAGCCGCGATTGAAGCGAAGGTTTGCCGGGTAACAGGCGCTGCCATGTCGGACGGCGCTGAGGAAGCGGCGGCAGGTCTGAGTCTAGAACAAGGACGACATAATCCGGCGGTGACGCTTTCCATCTGCGTGCATTGTCGGCTGACCATGCCAACCAGCGTGCCGCGTCCTGGATAACTTGGCGCATTCTGTCCCTCGCATGGAATTTAGGAATGAAGGCGAAAGCGTACATGGCGGGAGGCAGGCTGGAAAGTCACCGGGGCAAGTCCGCGCTCGACGACACCAGATGCACGGCTTCCGACGGGATGCGAATGGCAACGCGCGACCCCGGAGAAAACGGCGCATCGCTCCCGACGGCGTGCGCAACCCGGATCTCCACTTTGCCTACCAGCACCCTCAAGTGTTCAACATCACCATGGAAGCTTGAGGCGATCACGGTGCCCTCAAGGTTGGTCCCATCGCTCGATGTACGTCGCGGAGTGCGGCGGGGTCGATTCGAGAAGACCGGAAGTCCGAACCGCTCAAGGCTGTCCGCGTGCCAGCACTTCGGTTTGCCACATAGTCTCGATGACGTCGATCCACTCGGCGGCCGGCTCATCCAGCCGCTTCGACGCCAGAAAGTCATGCGACAGCGTGGCCGGGCCGATCGGCAGGTCGGCGAAAGTGTCGGCCCAAATGGGCTCGAGGCGCTCGAGCTCAAGGACGGTTAGGTCGCCCCATACAGATGGTTGCGCCTTAGCGTATTGTGCCTCGGGAGACAGAAGGAAGTTGGCCAGGACCATCGCAGCGGACAGATCCGCCGCATTGTACGGGATTGCTAGGAAGTGCGAGTTGGCCAGCGTTCCACCGTCGAACACGAACGTGCGCGCGGTATCCGGAAAGCGCCCATCCTCGATCTGCTGCGAGGCAGAAGCAGGATTGAAGCTCATCGAGAACGCTACTTGCGAGTCCGCGAACAAGTCGTCCAATTGTGCGACGGAAGCGGGGTACGTATGCCCCTCACGCCACAGGAAGGGCGCGATCTCGCGGAGCCGCTTGGCGCACGGCTCGAGGACTGACGGATCCGACGAGTCGGCAGCATTTGTCAGCGCCTCGGGACCAAGCGTGTCAAGGCAAACAAGTCGGACGAATGCGCTGCCAGTAAAGTCGGGTGGAGCAGGATAGGTGAGGGCTCCCGGATTGGCACGGGCGTACGCGAAGAGTTCCTCCACCGACTCCGGCGGCTCCGCGATCTTCGCCGAATCGTGGATCATGACCAAATGCGATCGGCCCCACGGCAGCTCAAGACCGTCAACCGGCACGCCGAAGTCGATCGCGTTGACGGGCGCCTCTAGATCGACATAACTAGTGCTTGGAGCAGCGGTCGTCCATGGACCGTAAAGCGCGTCCGCGTCGCGTAGAGCCCTGAAGTTCTCCCCGTTGATCCAGATCAAGTCGACGGCCCCGTCTTCGTTACGCCCTGCCGCGCGCTCGCCGAGTACTACAGCGACGGCATCCGCGGTGTCCGCGACGGGGACGACGTTCACATTTATGCCGTAGCGGCCGCCGGCTAGGTCAAACACATAGCTTTTCACCCACTGATTGATCCGCAGGTCGCCGCTCCAAAGGTACCAATCGACAGTTCGTCCTTCAGCGTCCCTTAGGACATCGGCCCACCGCCGGCCCTCGAAGCCTGGCGGCATGGGTGCGCCGTGAGGGCTGCGTTCGCTCATTTCCGCAAACCCGGGTGGTCGCGCTTCCTCGGATGGTGCCGACTGCTGCAGCTCGCCAGGAGGCCGGAGCGGCCGGTCGGCAGGGGCACTTCCGCACGCAGACAAGAAAACGCCGGCTGACAAGGCGACGATCAGCGCTACAGTCGACTTAAATTCTTCAGCGTAAGCTTCTTCGGTCATAGCGATTAGCTCCGTCCTTCGACGACCGTAGCCCCGGCTATCCGGCCGCCGCGGCCAACATGAACGGTCGCGAAACCGGCACCGCGAAAATCGTTCGATTCCGACAACATCGACCTTCCGGCTTCTCCTGAGCCAGCACGGCCAATCGGAGCCGCGACCGAGCCGGAGAACATGCTTCCAGTCTCGCCCGAGCTCTCGCCCGCACGCTCGACGTTCGCCTGCGTCGAAGACAATCGCAGCAAGTTGTCGGTACGAAATCGGTCGACGTTTTCCAATTGCACCCGGTAGCTCGCCTTCGCCCTTCGTCCTCCGCCCTGAAACCGACGTGGGCCAGCTCAGGATCTGTGAAGGCACAGCGAGGAATCGATCGGGGATCATGGCTGTCCGCCGCCGATTCGCGATCACCCATCGGCATCGGGCACGGCTGCGATCTCGGCAATGCGAGCGCGTTCCCGTCGTTGGACGACCCGGGACAGCCCGAGACCGATCGCCATGAAGACGAACGACGCGCCCAGCACGCGCAAGTCGATCGACGGCTCCGCGAATGTGAAGCGTTCGAGTGAGGCGCCGAGTAAGACGAATTGAGCGGTTCCGGTCAGGGATCCGAGCGCCGTCGCCGCGATAAAGGCTCTGAACCGCATGCGCAGGAATCCCGCGAGGTAGCTCACGGCGTCGTAGGGGACGAGCAGGAAACGCATGATGAGCACGGTCTCAAACGAATTCACACGCATGCGCCACGCCCAACGCGAGACCAGGCCGTCCGCGCGCTCCTGTCCGAGCACTTTGGGCCCGAACGCCCGACCGATGGAGTAGGCTACACCGGCAGAAAGGTTGGCCGCGAGGACGGTCAAGAAGAAGCCGGCGATCGGGCCGAAAAGAAAGCCGCCCGCGAGGGTTAGAACCGCCGCGGAGAAGAAAAAGAACGGTCGAAGCGCGTATGCAGCCACATATGCGAGCGCTGAGATTTGAGGGCGATCGCGGAGGATTTCGATTGCCTCAGCGACGAGTGCGACCGGCGTCAGGTCGTTGGTACTGGCCCACCACCAAAGGGCGCCCGCGATCGACAGCCACGCCACTAAGACGACCGCGCGAAGCGAAACGGACGCGGGCGTTTCATCGAGCGGGCTATCCAGGCCAGCATCGCCAGTCGACTTCAATTCGTCGGATTTCGCCGACATCTTCGCTCCACCCGTCACAGAGCTGCTTCCCGAAGGTTGGATGATAGTATCTACGCTGCCGCCCGCATACCACGCCTACGGCGACGAAGCGCGCTCGCGGACTGCTCCGATGCTTGACGTCGACCTGGGCCAGGTCTAGCATTGGCCGCTGCACCTTGGTCAAAGTTGAGGCGGCGTCGAGCAATATTTGAAGCCGCTTCGGAGCACATCACTCGAGCTCCATCCGCTGCACAAATGAAGTGCGATTGCCCTGCCAGCTGATCAGGTAGTGTGCGATCGCAATCGAGGCGCCACTGCGCTCTTACTCTATGGCCGGTCTGCGCCGCGCCCCGGGGCCAATTTCACACCGCAAGTCCCGGTGCCGAGCGGTCGCGCGCCGGCCATCTCTGCGTCAAACCGCTGGGCGGGTAAGGAGGCGAACATGAGCGACGAAGGGTCGCAACCGAACATCGTGGATCCGACGTCGGATGAAACAGCCGAGCCGCACGTCGTAGATCCGGAAGTTGTCGAGCCTTTTGACGCGGAGTTCCGCGAGCTCGAAGGAGTGACCATCCGCTTCGCCGGCGACTCCGGTGACGGTATGCAGCTTACAGGCACACAGTTCACTAACACTGCAGCAGTCATCGGGAACGACATCAGCACCATGCCCGACTTTCCGGCCGAGATCCGCGCACCCGCCGGCACGCTGGCCGGCGTTAGCGGATTCCAGGTCCACTTCTCTAGTCAGGACATTCTCACTCCCGGCGATGCGGCCCAGGTGCTAGTCGCGATGAATCCAGCGGCCCTGAGTATGGGCCTAGCTGATTTGGTAAGCGCGGGCACGATCATCGTGAACTCGGACGAGTTCACCCCGCAGAACTTGAAAAGGGCGGGGTACGCCGAAAATCCCCTGGAAGACGGAAGTCTTGCCAGCTACAAAGTCCATAAGGTTCCCCTGACAAAGCTCAACCGGGACGCTCTAGCCGATGTCCCGGGCCTGACCACGAAGCAGATCGATCGTAGCAAGAACCTCTTCGCGTTGGGACTGACGTTCTGGATCTACGATCGCCCGCTCGAGCCTACACTTGGCTGGCTCGAGGCTAAGTTCTCGAAACGGCCGGAAATCATTGAGGCCAATCGGAAGGCGCTTTTCTCCGGCTACCATTTCGGAGAGACCACAGAGGCCTTCCAGTTGCGCTTTCATGTTGCTCCGGCCGCGCTTCCGCCAGGGACATATCGGCAGGTCACGGGCAACGAGGCGATGGCGATGGGTCTGGTTACGGCTGCGACGCTCGCCAACAAACCCTTGATCTATTGCAGCTATCCGATCACCCCGGCGAGCGACATCCTGCATTATCTTGCGCTGCTCAAGAACTACGATGTTCGAACGTTTCAGGCCGAGGACGAGATCTCGGCGATGGGCGCCGCCATCGGGGCGGCCTTTGGGGGTGCTTTCTCGGCGACTGGCACTAGCGGTCCGGGGCTTGCGCTCAAGGCGGAGGCCATGGGGCTCGCGATGATGCTTGAGCTGCCGATGGTGATCGTCAACGTCCAGCGCGGCGGTCCTAGCACCGGTTCTCCGACCAAGACCGAGCAGTCCGACTTGCTTCAGTCGCTCTTCAACCGTAATGGCGAGAGCCCGATCCCCTTGCTCGCGCCGGCGACACCCTCGGATTGCTTCGACATGGCGGTAGAAGCCTATCGCTTCGCCACGCGGATCATGAGCCCCGTAATCGTTCTCTCGGAAAACTTCCTCGCAAACAGCGCTGAGCCTTGGATCATCCCGGATCCTTCGACATTCGAGCCCATCGTTGTCACACATCCGACCGGCAATGGTTTGGATGGCGAGCCTTACTTGCCTTACGCCCGCGATGAAACGACTTTAGGGCGTCCGTGGGCCATCCCGGGGACCGCGGGTTTAGAGCATCGGATCGGTGGCCTGAGCAAGGAGCCGTTGACCGGAGGGGTGTCGTACAGTCCCGATCACACCCAACAAATGAACGACATCCGCCGGGCCAAGGTTGCCGGGCTCGCCGATATAATCCCGCCGCTTGAGGTCTTCGGCCCTGAGACAGGCAAGTTGCTTGTTCTCGGCTGGGGCGGCACATACGGCTCAATACGCCAAGCGGTGCGACAGGCGCAGCGCGAAGGACATTCGGTTGCCCATGCCCACCTTCGATATATCAATCCCTTCCCTTCGAACCTTGGCGATGTATTAGGCCGCTTCGAGCGTGTTCTCGTGCCTGAACTCAACGGCGGCCAGTTAGCCTTCTTGATCCAGGGCAGGTTCGTCCGCCAGGTCATCCCGCTCGAAAAGCTGCGCGGGCAACCCTTCCGTATCAGTCAGGTCCACGCAGGTATTCTCGAGGCGCTCGGCTGAGCCGGGCGAAACCTCAGGGAGAAATCGAATGACCGAAACCAATACCGCTCTGCCCACGGCCCTTACGCGCAAAGACTTCATGTCGGACCAGCTTGTCCGCTGGTGCCCTGGCTGCGGCGACTATGCCATCCTCGCAACGATGCAGCGCGTGCTGCCGGAAGTCGGCATCGATCGCAAGGACATCGTGTTCATCTCGGGTATCGGCTGTTCGAGCCGCTTCCCCTACTACATGAATACTTATGGCCTCCACAGTATCCACGGACGTGCTCCGACAGTGGCGACCGGACTCAACCTTGCCAACCCTGAACTCACCGTATTTGTGATCACG
>JBCLES010000076.1:0-10761 GCA_038913135.1 Anaerolineae bacterium | reverse complement strand
CCATAGCGATCGACAGTGAGAGACTCCCGGCCTTCGGACACGCCGTGAAATAGCCGATAGCAATCGGTTGTCTCGGCGTGCAGCGCTCCGATCAGCCCATCCCGCCGGTCGAGCGCCATCCGAAGGAGCATCTCGAGCTCAGAAGGGCTCATTGCGCTTCGTGCACGGCTGTGGATGTGTCTTCGCGCTCTTCTGAATCAGCACGGCGGTCGAGCCCTTCGATCTCTGCGATCCGAGGTCCACCCTGCCGCCCGTGGAGCACGACGCCGAGGCACGCTCCAGCGAGAATGATCTGCGCGGCGAAGTTGAACCAAAGCACGAGCACGATCACGGATGCCGCGGCGCCGAAAGCGCTGGTGACACCGGTCAGTGCCAGCACGAGCGCAAGGGCCCTCCGTCCGAGCGCGATCGCCAAGGCCGCGAGCACGGCGCCCGGCCACGCTGCGCGCCACGGTATGGGCCGAGTCGGGAGCAAGACGTAAGTCAAGACGAGCAGAAGTGCTAGGGCGAAGAGCGCGAAGGTTTCGTTGACCAGCGGCTGAGTCTGAAGGGCGAAGTCGGGCACCACCGCGAAGACTATCGGTCGCAGCAACGCTTCGAGTGACAGGAGCGCCGCGACGATAAAGCCCGTCGTCACCAACAACCCGAGCGCAACACCGCGAGCTAAGAAAAAGTGCCGAGCCACGTGAATGGCGCTTGATCCTTCGTAGACCGGAAAGTCCCAAAGTGCGTCCAGCGCTCTGCGCAGAACCGCGAGTCCCCGTGAGCCCCCCCATGCTAGGCCCAGCGCACCGAGAGCGAGCGCCGGAAGACCTTCGCTGGTCGGATCGAGTGCGACAATCTGCATCTGAAGCATCTGCGCTGCCTCCGCTGGAAGCATTTCGGTCAGCCCTGGGGCAAGTTCTCCGCGGGTCGCGGTTGGGCCGAGAACAAACGCCGCCGCTACCGCGACGATCGCCAAGGCCGGCGGGAGCGAGAAGATAGAGTAGTACGCAAGCGCGGCGGCATTCAGCGATCCTTCAGCGCGACTCCAAGTCAGAGCAAAGTCAGAGAAGAGGCTCCAAAGCCTTTGGCTTAGCCCTTTCATCACAGTGCCCTGGCCCTGCTAGCCCAGGCTATGAGTCGCTGTACGGCCTCACCGAGCGTTGGTGTTCCATCGACCTCCGGCCCGGAAAGCGCTCTGCGCTCGGTCCGGAGTAGGCGTTCGATTCCCTTCTTAGCGAACGGGCTCTGGAAGCTCGACCACGCTTCCAGCGCGGAAGTCGTCCGCCCTGCGACGCGCCCTGCATGCGCCGCGTCGAGCACGATGAAAGCCTCTTTGAGGTCCCCATGTTCGGCCAATGCGAGCGCGCCCAGCTCGAGGACGCTGCGTGCGCGATCTTCATGGCCGTCCCGCCACCATCCTGCGGCGCTGTTGCCGAAGTGATGCGCCGCCGAGGGCGAATCGCCCGCCATCAGGGCTGCCAACCCTTGCGCGCTGCGGGCGTGATGTATCAGGGTCGGAATCGCCTTCGCAAGCGCAAGCTCGAATGCCTCGTCAGCCGTCTGGCGCGCGCGGAGCACCTCGCCCAGGTACGCATGCGCTTCAGCTAGGTTCGTCAATGTGTTGATCCGCCTGGGATCATCCGGTGCGTGGCGAGCGTGACGTAAACTGTGCATGAAATAGTATCGCGCCAGGACGTAGTCATCCTGTTGAATCGCCAATTCCCCGAGATTGTTCAGCAGCATGGCGGTGCGTTGCCCTGCACCGAGCACTCGATGAATTTCGAGCGCCTCTTTGAAGCGAAGCGTCGCAGTTTCGAGCTCTCCCCGTTCCATGTCTAGGCAGCCAAGTTCGTTAAGCCACACCGCGCAGCCGGCCCGATCATTCCATGAACGGCTGATCTCAAGGCCTTCGGAGAAGTACGAGGCCGCATCCAGGGGCCGCGACTTCCGCAATGCGATTATCCCCAACCCACGCAAGACATTGAGCAGGCTGCGCCGACGGCCGGGTGCGTGGCGCAGAGTTGCCAGAGCCGACTCATAATCCGCGGATGCGGCGTCGATGTCGCCGATGCGCATGTGTAGGTCACCGCGGATCGCGATCGTGTCCGCGCGCTCTGCTGCGGGTGCGTCGGCCTTCAAGACAATGCTTTCTTCGCATCGAACTAAAGCTTCTTCGCGCTCGCCGAGCACGCCGAGCACCACGGTGAGATGGTCAAGGGTCGTTCGAATGGCCGATGTGTCACCATGCCTGCGAAATACTTCAAGCGCGGCTTCGTAGTTCCGGCGTGCCGCTTCCGGCTCGGCATGTTGATATGCCAGCACCCCTGCTGCGAATCGGGCTCGGGCAACAGGCAACTCATCGACTGGATATGCGGGCACGCGATCAGCCCGATCGAGCAACTCAGCTACCCACTTGCGCTCTGCTTCTTCCGCGCCATCCAGGCTCCAAGGGCGCCACGAGGCCGCGGCAAGTCGAAGGGCCAACGGCAATTGCGACCCAAGATTCAATTTCGCCATCGCCCAGCGAAGATCCGCTCTCTGACGCCTGTGTTCTTCGATCGGGTCCACCGATGACTGCGGCTCGACGTTCCGAATCGATTCGAGTGAATCCGCGATGCTTTCCGCGCGCCGGACGATAATCTCAAGAGCCGCGCTGACCAATCCGTCGGCTTCTCCGGCACTTGAAGCGTGTTTCCACGCGGCGGCGCGAAGCGGTCCCAACATGCGATAGCGTGACTTTGGACCGGGCTCGACCATGATCATCGATGTCGTGACGAGACGCTGCAGTACGTCGAGCAGCGTTCGCTCCGTGACGCCGCGGTCCCGCGCGATAGCTATCACATCGTCCTCGACGAAGGCGCCGTTGAAAACTGAAACCGCGCGGATGATGCTACGTTCGTCTTCGGAGAGAGTTCGATAGCTCCAGTCGAACGCGCCTTCGACTCCGCGTTGGCTTGGGGGAGCATCTTGCGCCCGCATCGGTCTCAACTCGGCGGCTGACCCAACTTCGGAAAGCTCGTCGCGAATGTCTTCAAGTGAACGCGATACGGCTCTCGCAGCGGCGAGCTCGATAGCGAGCGGCAGTCCATCGAGCGATCGGCAAATGTCGGCAATGAAGCGCAATTCCTTTGGGCCAAGCACAGTTTCGAACGAAGCCGCGCGTGCCCTTTCCGCAAAGAGCGTCACCGCTTCTCCTGGGCCGCCGGCCTCGTCGGCGTCGATTCGCAGCGGCCCAATGCGGCGCACGACTTCCCCGCTGATACCTAGAGGTTCTCGACTCGTGACCAAGATCCGCAGCTCCGGGCAGTTCTCGCGCAAGAGGCTGACCCCGTGTCCGAGATTCTCGAGCAAGTGCTCGGCACCATCGAGGACAAGGAGCAAACGCGAAGTGCGAAGGTGCTCGCACAATCGCTCGAAGTCTTGAGCGTCCGAGCGGGCGTCCGAAGTTTCGGCAGGCAATCCCAACGCGTCGGCGATTACAGGCGCCGCCGCCGCTCCGTGCGGCACCACGGTTAGGTCGACCCACCGTATCGGAACATCCGCGGTCGCCGCGGTTCGAAGGCAGAGTTCGATCGCGAGTCGCGACTTTCCTATGCCTCCCGGCCCGACAAGCGTGAGCAGCTCGCTCCTGGTCAATGTCACTTCCAATCGAGCGACAACATCCTCGCGGCCGATGAAACGGGTCGGGGGTTGTGGGATCCCGCCGGAATCGTGACCGCCGGCCGGCAGCATCGGGAATTGCGATCGCTCCGCGATCCGAACTCCGCCTTGTGATGCGCTACCGGCCCGAATCATCCGATAGAGTGAAAGCGTCTCCGGCATCGGATCGACGTCGAGTTGCTCGCGCAGAAGCGCCCGGCATACGTGGAATTGATGAGTCGCAGCGGCCCGATCGCCCGCTGCGGCATGAAGGCGCATCAAAGCCCTGTGGCTCTCCTCTCTGAAGCGATCGAGTTCGAGCAGCCGCCGCCCCGTTGCGAGCGCTCCAGCCAGGTCACCCGTCGACTCGTCGTGCGCGAGGAGGAGCTCCAGGAGGTGTTCGAGCTCGCTTCGGAATCTGCGACGATAGGGACCGATCCACTCATCCCACATTTCCGAAAGCAAGTCGTCACGCTGTAACTCAATCGCACCGACGAGGTCCGCGCGCAGTATCGCTTGGTTGTCGCGCAGGGTGGCCACGATTTGCCCGTACTTCTTCTCGAACCTTTCAGTATCCGATTGGAACGCGCCACCATTCGACGCATCGCCAACCGACCAACCGATGCGGCCTTGATCTCGAACGAGCCATACCGAGCTTCCTGTGTTTGTGTTTAGGTAGCGGGCAAGCCAGTGTAAGTGGCGGCGAAGCTCCGCTCTAGCGTCACGCTCCGTTAGATCCGGCCAGATCATGAACGCCGCACGTTCGCGCGCGAGCGGCGTTCTAGCATTGAGCATGAGGCAAGCCCAAAGCGCCCCAGTCCGAAGTCTCTGAGGACGGGGCAATGGTCTGCCGTCGAACGTGGCCTCTATTGGGCCGAAGAGGTTGACTTCGAGCATCGGTGTCATCGACCGGCGAAGGCTTGCGTGGCGATAACCGTATCAGATTCCGAACAGCGTCGCCAGGCTTTCGGCGCTGCTCTTCAAGTCCCATCGGAAATGTGTCGGCGCGGCGATCGCCATCGGCGATAGTCGAATAGATTACATAATTGCGGCACGTCTCGGAACGCTTTGGACGCGCGGCCTCACTGTCCGCTCGCGCTTGCCTCCAAGGCGTTCAGAGCGGTTAACAAGTCGGGCTCAAGTCGTTGGAATCCCGTCCTGCCATCAATTGCGGATGACATGTAAAGCCTGTCACCTGTGCTTATGGCCTGTCCAGCGTTCACTACCATCGTCTCGGCGTAATCCGCGGCTTCCAGCAGCAGCTGGTGAACCGCGCCGGCTTCGGCGGGCACGGTCTGCCATGCGCGGACGGCTTTGGCGACAGTAACCGTTGAATTGATTAGCAATTCGGCGCGATCGCGCCATGGCTGTTCGTTCTCAATACCTGGCTGCATATTCGCCGCCAACATGTGAGCTTCCAACTCGTCCATCAACGTGCTGAGCTCGCTTGTCCGAGCGCGTGCCCACTCGACATAATCGATAACGCTCACCGAGTCGGGTGAAGGAGTGTCGGAACAAGCCACCAGGCTGCCGACAAGGAGCGCGGCGGTCAGTGCTTTGCGGAGCATGGATATCATCCTTGGTTGGCGAAATGATGCACTCTACCGTGTTCCCACGGAAGTCGGCGGTGAAGGGCGGCACCGTCGAATTCTCCATTTTTTGTCTCGTGCGCCAAGTCCGGAGCCGTTGATCACTTAGACCCTGCGCTATCATCCGGCCGATGAGTATGCGGACTTTTCGGCGGAGCGAACGGCAACAGTTCAGTGCCGGCGCGGCGCTTCATGGCCCCTTGGACGTAATGGCTGTTGCGCGCGAGCATGTGATGGATCCAAGAATCACCCGCGTAACACCCGGTTTCGACGCACCGTTCCAACAAGCCGGCCTTGCCGGGTTCTCAGACGCGGCGATGCGAATAGTCGCCAGGAGGGCCGGCTGTCCTTACGCGATCACGGAAGCTTTACTTGACGTTTATGCCGTCGAGGGGAGCCACGGACACGATGTAGATGGCCTCTTCCCTCTGATGCACCATCCGGCCGGCGGAGTCGATCGCCCGCTTTCCGTCCAGCTGATGGGCAGTGAACCGGATACGATGGCCGCCGCCGCTGTCGCATGTCTCGATCGCGGTCGCGCCAGCGGGGTATCCGGCGGCGGATTCGAAGCCGTCGACGTCAATCTCGCTTGCCCGGTACGGAAAGTGGCCCGGAAGCGTCGCGGTGGGCATTGGCTCGCCGATCCTGACGGAGCTATCGAAATTCTTCACGCGGTCCGTGCCGCGGTGCCATCGAGCGTGCCGACAACGGTCAAGCTGCGCAGGGGAAGTGACGATTCATTCGAAGCCGAGGCGCGCTTTCTAACCGTATTCGAGGCTGCATATGATCTGGGGTATGCATGGGCGACCGTCCATGCGCGAACCGTCGAGCAACGGTACGTCGGTCAGAGCCGTTGGTCCTTCCTGACCGATCTCGTGCGGCGCTTTCCTGACCGGCCGATCATAGGCTCCGGCGACGTGTGGTGTGCCGACGACATCTTTCGGATGATCGGCGAGACCGGCGTTGCGGCTGTCAGCGTCGCGCGCGGATGCATTGGGGCACCTTGGCTGTTCAGAATGGCTCGGGATCTTATGAGCGGGGTCAAGCCTCTACCGCCGAGTGCTGCCGAAGTGAGGTCATCGCTCGAAATGCACTTTGAATTGTCGAGCGCAATCCATGGGGAAGAGCGCGCTGCGCGCATGCTGCGAAAGGTAGGTGCGCGCGCCGCAGAACATCACGCTGATCCGGTGGCGGCGCGCCGAGCATTCACTTCGGTGTGCGACCGACGCGAGTGGATAAGTGCGCTGGAGCGTTTCTATCCGAAGTCCGGCGAAATGGACCCGCTGGTCGGTAGTGACTAACTTTGATCGATCGCGGAGTTCGACGCCTGCTTTTCACGCGCGACAACACGCACGGCTCGTGCTTTACACTTGCGTCGACGCGCCCCTTCGCTGTGAGCGAGCCGGATTTTTTGCCCGTTTCGACGTGGCGGAGGTGTTCTATCGTATCCCAGGGACACGGTGGCTCGTCATGATGTTGCGGAAGGGGGTGCGAGGCGTCCGATCGCGCTGCGCATGGCGTGCAACCAGTTGACGCCCACCCGATGAGGAGGCAGTCGTTGGCGCGGATTCGAACCGCATCGCGACAAGTGATATCGCGACAAGCGATGCTGCGCGCGGGCATTTCCATTGCCGTAGCGTGCTTGTCTATTTCGCCGGCCCAGCTGCACGGCGAGTCCATTATCGAATCGGTGGGTAGCGCGTCCCTACCGTACGATGTCGGTGCCCCGGAGTCCGCCGAACGCTGCTCCGCTCGCTGGTTGCTCGAGATGAGCGCCGCCGTAGATAGCGGATTCCGGCGGGAAGGTGTCAGCGAGCCTGCATGGTCCAAGCCACCTAGCGGGATCATGTTGCCCCCGCTCGCGGACGACGCTCGCTTACCCGCGCAAGACGATGCCGGACCTCTGAGCGTCGAGGCTGGAGAGCCCCTTCAGGACGACATCGGTCCGATCGTTCGCCCGAACGACACCTATTTCAGCCTTCATGGCCGCGCGATCCATGTCGCAATGCAATCGATCAAGGCGTGGCGATACACTTTCGGAGCTCGCGACACGACGATCGCCGTTATCAGCGATGGCGTGGACTACACGCATCCAGATCTGGACACCAAGATGTGGCGTAACAGCGCCGAGATCCCGGGCAACGAGATCGACGACGACAGGAACGGATACGTCGACGACTGGTTTGGCTGGGATTTCGCTGGTGATCTCGTCGTCGCGGACAGCAGAGTCGGACCGGTTCCGGACAACGATCCGATGCCGCTGCTGCTTGGCGATCGGAGCGATTCCGCGCTTGGTCTTCCGGTCAGCAGGGCGAATCGAGGGACCATGATGGCCGGTCTCGCGGCCGCCGAAACCCATAATGCATATGGCATCGCGGGCGTTGCATGGGGCGCCCGGGTGATGCCGCTTAAGATCGCGCTCGAGTATGAGTTCGAAGAAGGCGATCCATCGACCCGCATCGTCGGCGCGTATCCGATCCACATAGTCGAGGCGATTTGCTACGCGGCGAACAACGGCGCCGACATCATCTTGTTAGGCGGCTTTGCGCTCCCTGATCCGACACGGGATTGGCCGACGATGGTCAAGATGGAGAATGCGATCGAGCATGCGCATAAGATGGGCGCGCTCGTGATCGCGCCGGCCGGCGAATGCGGTACGCCTGGTCCATATTGCCCGGACGAAGCTGTGTATGGACCGGATCCGACGATCCTGCCCGCCGGTTTCCAGCGGGTGCTGGCCGTCCAATCAGTCGATCTAGACCTCAATCGTCGCGCCCGTGCGAGCACCGGGCCTTGGGTCGACCTGGTCGCGCCGGGCGAAGGCTTCATGACAACGGTGAACACGGAGAACGACTTCGAGTTTGCCATCATCGGCAATCGACACCCTGACGCATCCGATTTCGCGGCTGCCAATGTGGCAGGGGTCGCCGCGCTTCTACTCGCCGCCGATCCGGATCTCACGCCTTTCCAGCTCGAAGAGCAACTCTGCGCCTCGGCGAATCGCAGTACGGGGGGAGAATACACCGCGACCGAGGGCCGGCTGAGGAACGATAAATTCGGCTGCGGCATGGTCGACGCCGAAGCGGGTATCGAGCTTATGCGCTGGCAAGTCTCTCTCGATACGGATGCGATCACTCACGTCGTCGAACGCAGCGAGCTTCTGCCGAACATCACCTTGAGCACCGATCGCCTCAACCGCGGATCTTGGGAAGTTAGACGCGACGTTGGTTGGATTCGAGCGTTGCCTGTCGCGCAGAAATTGGGCAAGCCGTCCGAGATAAGCATCGCGCTCGACCTCGCCACGCTCGAAGCCGAGGAATTGTCCGGAAGGCGGCTCGCCGCCGGTGACGAGGTCACCACATCGTTGCGGATCTGTCCCGTGAATACGCGAAACGTCTTCTTCGACGACGAGCGCGACTGCCTGCATGGGAGTCGGTCCGGCTGTCACTGCATCGATTATCTGGTCCGCTTCGTCGACCAAGTCTTCCGAAGGTACTTGCCGAGCATCAGCGTCGGCAATTGAGAGCTGCTGGTACCGACTTGCAGTGGCTGGTGCGAGTCAGCGTGATAGGAGTTGCGCCATTTCGAGAAGTTGGTGGTCGAGCGGCTTGAGGCGGCCGGCGACCGAGACGAGACTCGATTCATGGATCGCCCCATCGATCAAACCGACGAGCACCCCATGCCGGCCGTCCACAGCAGCTCGAACCGCGCCCACGCCTAGCTGCGAAGCGAGAATGCGGTCTCTCAGTGACGGTGCGACTCCCCGCTGAACGTAGCCGAGGACGGTCGCTCTGGCGCTTACTCTGGAAAGCGACTGTTCGGCGCCCGCCTGCTCGATCTGCTCGACCAAAGCCGTGGTACCGGGCTTCGATCCTTCCGCCACGACGGCGACCGCATGCCCTTTCGCTTCGTAAGCGTGCCCGATGTCGCGCAGGATATCCGCCGCGCTCCGATCGACTTCCGGCAGTACGACGACTTCCGCGCCGCCGGCGATGGCCGAATGGAGTGCGATATGACCGCTGTTGCGTCCCATCACCTCGACTATTAGAACGCGGCGATGCGATGTCGCCGTGGCGCGCAGCCGATCTATCGCCTCAAGCGCAACGCCGACGGCGGAATCGAATCCGATTGTGAAGTCACTGCCCACGAGATCGTTGTCGATCGTCGATGCGACGCCGATCACCGGGAATCCGAGGCGCTCAAGCTCATGCGCGCCGGTCTGACTACCGTTGCCTCCGATCACGATGAGTGTGGAAACGCCTTGGCTTTCGAGCGAATCAATAGCTCTGCGCCGGCCGGCTTCGCTCATGAACTCGGCGCATCGTGATGATCCGAGCATCGTGCCGCCTAGCTGCAATATTCCGCCAACTTCGCGACGGCCGAGCGACAAGAATTCTTTGTCGATAAGGCCGCGAAACCCGCGTCGAACGCCAACGACTTCAGCGCCGAGCTCCGTACCCGCGCGGGCGATGGCGCGGATCGCAGCATTCATGCCCGGGGCATCGCCGCCGCTTGTCAAAACGGCTATCTTCGGCGGCTTAGACATGGTAACTTCCCTCCATTTGGAGCGCGCATCGACGCGATATTGTAGCCAGCTGGGTGCGGCCGGAAGAACGGGGTGCGCGGTGACACCACCATCGGCGGTGGGATACGGTATCGTAGGCAGCATGTCAGGCGACCCGCACAGCCCCGAGACTTTCCCCGGGACCCAAGATCGAGGCGCGCTTGGATCGGCTCTTCGATCAGGCGTCAGGGTCGATGTCGCCACTTCGCCGCTGGCCGGCCGCCCCCGGCCGTATGTCATGGCGCATCGAGGCGCATCGGCCATCGCGACGGAGAATTCCCTCAGCGCGTTCCGCATCGCGATCGAGGCGGGCGCTGACGTCATCGAGACCGATCTGCAGCTGACTAGCGACAATCGTATCGTGTGCTTCCACGACGAAACGACCGAACGCATGACGGGCGACCTGCTTCGCGTCGGCACCGCCACGGCCGGCGAACTCAGCCGTCTGCGGCTCTCCAAGCACGATTCCTCAGCCTCAGAAAGGCAACACATACCCTTTTTGGAGGAGCTCCTCGACATTGCTCCACGCAATGTCGTCCTGGCGCTAGAGCTGAAGGACGCCCGCTTTGCAACCCTGGATGGGGCGGCCTTGCTCACCGCGGCGCTGGCGGAGCGGATAACGGATAGAAGCGTGTTCGTGATCTCGTTCGACTTGGCCGCACTTCACGCCGTGCGGAGAGTTGCGCCGGGATTGCCGATTGGCCACATCACGCTCAATCGGCTGTTGCCTCTGCAATCCGTCGACTTGCTCGGGCCTTTCTGGCGGCTGCTTCGCCTTAACCCGTTCTATGTAAGGCATGCCCACGCCATGGGGCGCTGGGTCGCGCCGCTCGACCCTGATCCGCACGCCAGGCTGGCGTACTACGTGCGCAAGCGAGTCGATGCGGTCCTCACCGCCGATCCTGCGGAGACGCGCCGTCGACTTGATGGTCTTCGAGGGTCTGGCTGACGCTCTATGAGAAATGTGTCACTAGTAGCCTCGCT
>JBCLES010000075.1:0-11560 GCA_038913135.1 Anaerolineae bacterium | reverse complement strand
AACGGGTCATCGTGTGTTGGTGTTGCTGTTGATGTTTTCATGATGTCTTGGGTGGCGGCTCTACGGCCGCGACAAATGCGGAGGCCCGTCGGAGGGCTCGCGTCGCCTGCTTCGAGCTCACCGTCCTACTCGTGTAGTCGGCCTGGTGGCGAAGCGTCTGCGTGCGCACAAGCACATCGCGCAGCTCGACTGGAAAGCGTCCACGCTTCCTGACGAGTTCGCCCGCGAACGCAACTTGGACGAACTTGTGCCGCCACGGACGCCTCCCATCCTTCGGCTTGATCCCCGCCCGGATGAGGGCGTAGACCGCTGCCTGGAAACAGGCGTAGTAGCACCGGTTGGCGCAGTTGTCGTACCGGCCGTTGACGAGTTCGCTCTCGGCTCCGGCCACGCTCTGCATGGCCTTCTCAAGGTACACGGGCATCGTGGATATCATGAAATAGTGTATCACGCCTGGCGTTATTATGTCAACCAGAGCCGCATAAAGGGCGTTTCATAATGCGACGTCGCCGTCTATACTTTGATCGCTGAACAAATATTCTAGAAGAGAGGTGGTGGCCCATGAATCTTGGACCGGAACATGAGCGAATCGCTAAGCAATTCGCGGAGATTACTGGTCGGCTTGAGAAGAGCGGAGCACTGGAGACAGCCCGGCGGGCATCGGAGAAGATGAATGCGATAATCGCGGAGGCCGGCGGTGTGGACGTTCTTCGGGCTCAGGCGGAGGCTGTGGAGAGGATAACAGCCGGCATGGATCTCCCAATGCTCGCCGACCGCCTTTTCGGCGTCGTGAACGCACGTGCGGTCGTGCTGGACGCCCTCCCCGATCTGAGCGAAGCCTACGGCTGGCTCGGGGCGGGGGTGCCCCCGCTCGCCGACCTTCAGGACACCGTCAACCGGGCCATCGCACCGTTGGGCGCCGACGTGATCGCGAAGATGACGATGCGAGACATCGGGCCAGGGATCGAAATGATCGAGCGCTCGATCGACGCGCAGGCCGCGTTGATGGGCCGAATCGCTTTACCCGAGAAAACGCTTGCTGACGTGATCGGGGTTGGTGAGGCGCTGCTCGCCCGTAGTGCCGCCTTAGGTGCTGTTCAAGACTTTGCGGAATCGGCGCGAATGGTCGCTGAGGCGGCCGCGCCTGGCTTGGAGGCGGCACTACAGGTGCTCCAAGGACTAAACCTCGATCGCCCAGTTGTCCCGAAGGCAGTGTTCCGTGATCTGACGGAAAACGTGGTCGCAGACCTGTTTCGCCGGTACCCGATGCCGGTGAATTCTTCGCCCGCGGAGGCGGTGACGACGACGATCATCGATGTCACGGCGCCTCCATCGCCACAGCTCATCGCGGCGGCGGAGAAAATCGTGAGTTTCGTTTTCGGCGCGTTCGCGGACGACCTCATGAACGCGGTGTTCGAGGGCCCGGCCGATGATGTTGTGCTCACGGTGATCTGGATTGCCGTCATCGTGGTCACGGGTCGAACGATCGCGGAGTGGAGACCGCACTCACGAGATATGAATGAATCTGACTGAGCAGCACTTGATCGGAGGGTCTTGGCGTGGCGTTTCAGCGGCAACGAGTGAACAAGCCTACAGAGTGCCCGTGGTGCGATGGAACCATGGTGGGAGTTCCCGTAGTATCGGAGAAATAAACAAGGCTAGGGCAATCCCGACTTCAACCCGCGGTGGCGACAGCGAGGTCTAGAATGTGGTGGCTTTGGGGACGCAGGTTCGTCTGTCTCGGAATGGAGGGGTTTCCTGCCCATGCCTGTTTCGTTCTTGACCAACCGCGGCCGCGAGCGCCTGGACCATCTCGGCTTTCGCCGGGGTACCGAGGAGGAACTGCTGGGCCTGACGACCAGGTTGCTGGAACGCGCCCTTGAGCACGATAGGCCCACCTTTCTCTTTCAGCTGGCCTCCGAGCGGCTGCATCGCGACAAGATCGTTCGACCCGGTGTCACGCGCCTGGAGAAGATCGTGCCGCTGCGCGCGCTCAGGCCGGTCAGGCCACCTACGGTCGTCTGCAATCACTCCTGACCGAGGAGCGACGGCAGCGTCTGGATCAGCTGCTGGTTGTAGATGCCACCGCCAACCACACCCCGCTGACGTGGCTCCGGCAGACGGCCACCACCAACTCGACGCCGGCGATCCTCGCCGCACTCGCCAAGCTTGACATGGAGGTGGATCGCTGGGTGCAGTTCAGCCGTGCCTTCGAGCATGCCGGCGGCAGTGAGCCACGCTCCCCTGACTTTCTGTCCCGCTCTACGCCGAACGCCTACTCCGAGGGATCTTCCGGGCCACCGTGGCCCCGCGGATTGAGTTGCCGTTGATGGAGTGTCTGTCACCGCACGCTGACTCTACGGTTCATGCTTGTCCAAGAGAAAGTCCGGGCTTGCCACGTGATACGCATCGAAGGGACCGTCGAACGTATGCTCGATGGGAATCACAGTTGTGTCTACCAAGTAGACTTCATCGCGCAGACTAACACTTAGGAGTAGCTCTGCGGTGGTGTGGTCTCCTAGGAACAACGTAGACGCCATGATTCCTTCGATGGTGTACCTCGCAACATTACCGTTTCCGTTTGGAGGCGTGACTCGCTCCTCGTAGAGCTGCTCAGTTGGTGGCTGGAACGTCCACTCCGATCCCCACCTACCATTGGAATTGCGGGCGACTGCAATATAGTGGCGAATCCGCCCACCAGGCGCGACTAGCGGAGTGACGATGTCATAATATTCTTCCAAGTTGACCGGTCGCGAGAACGTGACCGTTACAAACTTTCCCTGGAAGTAGTCTGGCGGGAGAGGCGACTGGATCCACTCTTCCATGCGCTGTGAATTAGCAGCAATATACTCCGACCATTCTCGGCGATCATGCGGGCCGACACTGAGGCGACGCTTCGAGTCATCGCTTCCCGACGGGTCAATGCTGACCTTGTACGGAGTGGGATCGGCTGCGAGACTCACGCCGCTGAGTGTCTCGAGAGTGATTCCGATCCCAAGTGTGGCGATCGCCACGAACGCCGTCGCTATGGCCTTCGACACCATGTCACGAACTCCTTTCAGGGGGCTCACTACGAGCAGTTCCATGCGCACAACGCCAGAGAACTTGTCGAGCAGCAGATCCCTGACGGATCAGATCTCCAAAGGTAGTTATCGCAGTGCTGCACTTTGCCCATCCAGTAATCACAAAAATTGGGGGACCCCGGAATTGCTATCTCCCAGGTGAGATTGACCTCGCCAGATGCCGATGAAGATGAAGTTGGAAGATAGTCAGCATCGACAGAGGCGTCATATGACACATTGAGCACGGCCCAGTTCGTCTCCTCGAACTTGAGCTCCATGAGACCGTCTAAACCACCGCAACCCGCTTCGATCGACCAGGAAATTGTCTCCTCAGGCGGCGGATTTTCGTGGCCAGCAGTACGTCCTGTAAGAACAGTGTAAAGACAGCCGCAGCTATCCCCGGGATTGTAGAACTCATACTCTTGGATCGGTTCATCAGTGTCGTGGAAATTGTCAAGCCGATCCCGGTTCGTCCACTTCCATGCTGTCCACCAATGCGCATCCCCCTCGATCCCACTAAACGTCCCAGGATTCCAGGCCCACTTGCCTCGGGTTGGTGCAGAAATGTCACCACGCCATGCACACAGTATTTCAGGGTTGGATTAAGAGGTTCAAATTTTGCCAATCGCACGACACTTGTGCAATGACTGTGGCTGGAGCTAGGAAAGTGACGCTCACCATCCAAACTAGCGCCAGGATCATGCTCTTCGACTGCCAAGACCAGTGGTGCTTCACAGCTTGTCGCCTCCATTGGACTTTGCAAAATGCCCAGCGATGTCTCTCAAGTACTATACATACGCTCCAGAAGGACTGACCTAGCAGAATCAGTCCAAGCCCATCTTAGCCACTCAATCGAAGCGAGGCAAGTGATTCAGGGCATGGATCAAATCGGCGGTGGTCGAGCTTGACAGTTGAGATAGGGGGCGGTCTCCTTTGGTTGACTCTAAAAACAGCTGAAGGAGGCCACCCCCATGCAGAAAGCGTACACGACGGTGAGCGGCTCGACCAGCACGTGGCCGGAGCCGTTCGAGCGAACGTATCAGAGCCAAAGCCGACGTGTAAGCGTTCACGGGTCAAGAGCGACAGGCAACAGGCTCGGGGCCGGAAAACCAGTGATCTGGACAAGGCGGGCGGCGGTAAGCCAATCGAGGATCTCGGGGTCGCGGCCTTGGAGACGGAGGGTGGTGACGAAGGCCGACGTGCCGGCCGAGTTGAGGGCCAGCCCGTTCGGGCCACGGTTGCACGCGGTGGTTGGGCTGATGGGCGGCTTGCTCCGGCTGGCCAAGCGGGAGATCAAGTCGGTGTTGGATATCGAGTATGGCATTCGGGTTATACTGGGCAGCATCCCGAAGATGGAACGGCGGATGAAGACCGCCCTGGACGCCCCCTACGAAGCCGCGCTGTACGAACGGGTCACGTCCACTCAGGGCGAATTGAGGACCGTGCTTTCCAAACACGCGCCGGAGGCCAGGATACTCGAGAAAATCGCAGCCCTTTATCGAGCGTACTACGCGTACGTTGTAGAGGTCCACCTCCTCATTCGCGATCGGGGGAAACAGAATGAGGCGGATGCGTGGCCCGAGTACCTTGACTGGGAGAAGAAAGATGAGGCTGCGATTGGCGATCTCTTCGAAACGTCGGCTCGTCAGCCCGAACTGTCGAAACTGCGGGACGACGTACGCGCCATCGGCGACACGCGCGAGGTTCGCCTCTAACCCGAGCGCAGGCGAAGCCGAAGCGAGGAAGTCAGCGGGGGAGGAGGGGTCAGGGGAGGAATCCCCCGCTGCCCAAGCGAGCGAAAGCGAGCGCGCCGTCGGGAGCCGCTCCGAAGGAGTGGCGTTGAGCGTAGCGAGCCCGACTACCCCCTCTAAGCGACGGCGACCACTTCGATCAGAAGAGGAAGCCGCCGGAGCGTCCCGCCGAGCAAAGCGAGGGAACAGGTGTCGGGGACCCGGTCTTCAGGGGTGAGCTCAAGGGAACGGACGACCATTGGGAGGACGGATCCGTAAGAGCGAGCACCGATCGACGAAGCCCGCGAAGCGGGCGTCAGTCGAGAAGGACGGGCGACACCTGTGGGGAGTGGGGGTAGTCGGGCTCGCGACAGGCTTCTTCATCACACCACACTCGGGGCCGATAGCCCCGGGGATGGATGGGTCGCGAAGCGGCCGTGGATGAATGACGGGAGCCCGATGGCGCGTCGCTTGACGATCCTGCCCCGTAATGGCGCGGCTTTTTGCGCCATGGAGCGGGTGGGTGAGGAGGGCGACCTGTCCTCCCCTGATGGCGGCGCAGGGCTCGATGCCCAAGCCGACACGCGTGCGCTTGATGCCCGTTCGAAGAGAGCTATCGGCCGTCTCTGCCCCTGTCGTTCGGATGACAGGGGTTACGACAGGGTTTTGGGCCAGTTGCGACAGGGGTAGGTGGCCGTTCACGGGGGTTGAACGAATCAGGGTGTCTGGCGCTCTGCCGTAGCCCAAAGTGGACAGGGAAACGACGGCCAGAATCTGACCCACCAGAAGCCAGATGACGGGTGACGGCAACGCACACGAGCCTGGCGACTTACGCTGCCCGCGTGTCGTCGTGTGGGTCGCGGACGAGCAGATCATCCTTGAACGGGTCGTAGGCGACGATGTGGATATCAAAGCCGGTGCGCTCGGGGTGGTAGGTCGCAATGTGTTCATCGAAGTCCCAGAGGGTCATGGTCTGGTTGACGAAGTCGATCTCGATCTTTGAGACCACCGTGGTGGGGGTTGGCTTCTTCATGGGTGCTCACCTCCTTCCAGCAGCGCCAGAAATGCACCCGAGGAGAGCACACGGGTGCCGTGGTACATTCCGACGGCGTGCAGGTCGGCGTCGTCGCTGATGATGTAATCGGCTTCGGCCGTCAGGGCGCAGGCGAAGAACATGTCGTCGTGGGGATCGCGACAGACGGGTGGGGTGGACGGAGGCGTGACGACGGCCTGGAAGAACGGGAACAGGAGGGCATCGACCTCCTCCTCAGACAACATGTGCCGCGTGGCGACGCTCGGGTACAACAGAGCAGCGCGGTACTCGGCGAGGATCGCCGGCGACGTTGCAACCTCAAAATGGCCATGTTTTAGGTGATCGAGGATCTGGGCGACACGCCCCTTGGGCGAGAGCGCCCGACTGATGATGAGGTTGGTGTCGATGACAACCCTCATGCCCCCTTGCCCGCGCGAACGGCAGCAACAGCCTCCTCGGCAAGGGTCTCGGCCTCAGCCTCGGAGAGGTTGGCGGTTGAAGCAGCCTGCTCCATGAGCGCAAACGCACGATCGAGTTGGGCGAGCCACTGGTGATATACCTCAAGGGGCACGAGGGCTGCGGCCGGTCGGCCGTGCCACTGGATGATGATCCGGTCTTTGCGGCCTTCAACATCACGCAAGAGCTGGCCGAACTGTCGGCGCGCCTCGAAGGCGTTGATGGTCTTTTCCACGAGCGTTCCGATCATAGGTGACAGATGAATGTGTAATTAGCGCTATTATCGCAGATGCACCGATGTGAGTCAAGGGGTAGTTTCGCCCAGAGGATCGAGATCGGGTTCGGGGAGCTGTAGGCCGGTGATGGCAGCGCTGATGTCCCGGCGGGCAACGTCGGAGGGAAGGGCTCCGGTCGTCGCAAACACGCGGAACAGCTCGGCCGCGGCGAGAGCCGCCCAGACCTCCGAGGTGTACACGTCAATCGGGCCGCCGGTTGAGACCACGGTTGTGGCGCTGCCAAGCAAGCCTTGCCGACCAAGTACCACATGGATGGGGTGCTCCGGGGTCATGATGTGGGCCTCGACGGTCAGGCGCTTTGCCGTGCCGGCTGCTTGGAGGTAACTGCCGGTTGTCGCGAGTAGTGCAAGGAACGAGGGGCCAGAACTGCGAAGGTGCTCAAGCTCGCGTCGCAGGATTTCGGGGGTGGGGTCTGCAATGGGCACCGGAATGCCCTCTCCTTCAAGAACGGTGCCGTTGTGCGTCGTGAGCAGCTGGCGAATACGCGAGATGATCGTCATGTGTCATTAGTCTACCAAATGCATCGGGGACTTTTAAAGGGATATTTATTGGCGCTCAACCGTCGATAAATGGGAAAGCAACACCATGCGCCATCTTTCTCTCAAAGATCGGTTGGTGGGACGCTGGTGGGGTCTGAGAGGTATCGCAGTGTCGTCTGTGCCACGGGCATGTGGCCCATCTCACGACAGCTCGTGAATGAGGTGCCGGCGATGATGACATGGTCAAGGACGGAGATGTCCAAGATTGCGCCAGCCTCCGCTACTCTGCGAGTGAGGCGAAGATCTTCAGGGCTGGGCGACGCATCGCCTGAGGGGTGATTGTGCACGATAACAACGCTGGGCGACTGCTGAAGAACGGCTGGACGCAAGACCTCAGCCACGCGCACGAGACACTGTGAAACGGTGCCTTGGTAGATGAGGTGGTTGCCCAAGACCCCGTGGCGCGTGTTGAGTGTGAGCACGCGCAACTGTTCCTGGGAGAGCGTGCTCATTTCCGGGGACAAGAGTGCAAACACATCAGCCGGGGATCGAATGACCGTGCTGTGCTCGTGGCGAGCCAGAAGCGGCGCCAATTGAGAGTCGGCTAACGTCGAAAGAATCACACGAGCGATCGTAGCCAGCTCAGCCTCGCTCAAGAGAGCCAGTTGCTCGGGTGTGGTCGGTGCTATTCCATTGCGTTCGGTCGTCATATGTGAGGTCGTCTACACTTCTTCAAACCCACAGTGCGTGTCAGGACACGTCAGGCGCACGCAGGGCTCCCCGGCTACGAGAGCGACATCCCCACTCAGGGCATGCTCACAGCACGGACAGGCCACGTCACCGTTTGACGCTTGCTCAAGCAGGCCTTTGCGTAGTAACGGAGAAATTTTTTACTATGAGCAAGGGTATCCGAGGCCTGAAACGTGCCAAACGACCCTGATCTGAGCGCATTTTGGGTCCATCCCCGATGAGTTGGGGCCGATTTCCACCTCAGGGGCTGCCCGGGAAGGCCGCAAGGGGCGGAAACCCGTTCGGACAAGTCGCTGGCAGCCGGGATTCGCCGGCCAACCCGACATAAAGCGCCGGCGAGGCCCGAAAATCGACTCCTTAGCGTAATTTTTTTCTCCGTTACTACGCAAACCCCTACAAGGACTAGCCGCCGATGTAGGGGCGCTCACCGGATAGCCAACCACTACGCGAACACCACAGTGAAAGGCTCCCTGAGTGACGGCGGGGGCCTTCCCTTTTATGGTCACCGTTCTCCCCGTGGCGGGCCTTTCGTCGCTTTCGCGGCCATCGGAGTTGCAGCGGCGATTCTGGCGCTAGCCGTTCCCGACGTCGGGAACGGGGCGGATGGACTACGAATCCGTACACACCTCGAAGGAAACATCATCGAAGTACACATCGGCCGGAGTTCCATCGTCCACGAGCTGGGAAGTCAGCGCAAAGGCAAGTTCGCCCGGAACCCACATACCACCCCCATCCGCCAACTTCCTGCTCAGCAAATACCCAACGGTTACGAGACTCGACTATGTCAGGGTTCTGTTGGTCAATTGTGGTGCGCCGGTCAGCAACGGATATCGAGCCGTCCGCTTCCTCTCGACAGTTCCACAGTTCCACGGCGATGTGATCGGGGACCCCGTCTGCGCAACCAGGCGGCCATCGCCAACCACAACACGCTCCTCTACGTCCTGATCGACCTTCGTGCGCTGCGGCGCATCCGCGAGACACAAGCGGCCCAGCCCCTCCGGTCCGGTACGGATCGTTCCGGGGACGGTGGCCGCTCGCCGAACCACAGCGGCCGGTGCCGCGTGGCCCGGGCGGCGATAGGATCCGCCTGGGCGATCCTGGTCCATCCCCGAGGGGGCCTTGACACGTGTGGTATATTATGCGAGCTACTGTGAAGGGGCATGGGCACACGTCTCGTCTGGGGGTGTCGTGGCCGATCCGGTGACGGTAGCCGCTTGAACCACAATCAGGACAGAACTGCGATGGCGAAAGTAAAAGCATGGCTATCAGCGTACAAGCTATTTTACATCGCAAGCGTGTCGCTTGTGTTCCTCGCGGTGCACGTGGAATCTGCGAGTGCCTACGTTCCGATTGAGTGGAGAGTGAAGTATCCAAGAGACATGAGGTCGCATGGTTGGAGAAGTGGTTGGGTAGATGCAGGTGGACGTGTCGTAGACGACTATCACTCATCGCCGTCCCTTACAGTGACTGATGTCCTTCCGTGGTCTAGTCACTCAACCGGAATCTATCACACACAGGAGTCGGATCGGCGCATCCATGCAAACGGATGGGTGATTCCATATAGTGATACAAGCGTTTGCTGCAAACATGGATTGCAACAAACAGCCTGTCTGGTCATGAAAGTCAGCGACAACATGGCCAACGCGGTGATTCCCTACAAGTATCGCCATAAAGTTTCTCATCCCAACAAGACCGATAGTGGTACGGTTGTCTGTCCGGCGGATACGAAGATCCGGGCGATTCGCATCTATACGAACCCCCATCGAGTTCCATCAGACCCCCTTGTCATGAGCGATCCTGATCGCGGCATGCAGAGAATTCTCGCGCACGAACTCTTCCACGGACTGGGATTTCTGGGCGATGGAGTACATTGTCAACCCGACTCTATCACACGCGTGAGTACATGTCCTCCGACACCTTACGAATTGACGTCCTCTGATCATCTGGCTATCACGAACGAATATCCGTGAACCGGACTTCTGGCGAGGAGCGATGACATGCGTAACTCACGAATAATCATTGGTCTAGCTGTGATACTCTCGACAGCCTTGGCGGTTTCTCTCGGATCTCAACTGGGACCCAGTTCTGCACTCACTGAGCTGGACGGTGCTGACATCGGACACCTTCCAGGTTCGGCAGAGCAGATCGTTGCACAAAACGAGGTCATCATCATTGGAACAGTGGTCGATTTCATTGGAACTTCTCTTGAAGTCGTTCCGATCCCAACGGACATCCTAACTGATGATTTTCCTGATGCACCAGACGCCAGCGAATTCATGGAGGATGTCTCCGACTTTGCCTTCTTCGTCAATGACATCCTCAAGACTGACATGACGTTCGATGAAGGCGATACGATCACGCTTCGTGTGGGTGGGGCGAACAATGACAATCGTCCACCCGACATCGGAGCTACCTATCTCTTGATGGGCGGTGCCTCCGATCACTATCCGGAAGACATGGTGAGCCCTCTCGCGGGCAACCAGGGTTTGTTTCTCGCCCACGATCTTTTGGCCGCCGTTCGATTTTCCTATGGCGATCCGGTGCCCTGGGCCGCGGGATTGACCATGCAGCAGTTGGTCGACGACATCACGCTCATAGTTGGAGACTGAAGTCTAACGTATATGCGTCAAAGTCATTCAGCGAGTGGCCTGCCCCCGAAGTTTGGTCCACTGGCAAGGTGTAGGATCCCTGGGTGGATAGGACACGGACTATACTCGCGGTGACTGGCCGGAGGGTAGGGCAACGCTGGGGAGCGACCCGAGGGCCGAGTCAGGTGGCCGAACGGATGGGCAGGGCCGAGGGCTCTGCTCTTCTTGCGTGCCCATCCGGGGGCCGGTCAGGCGCCAACCGGTTTCGTCCATGCCGACGGCCTCTTGGCTGCGCAAGCTCGCGCGCGCCGCGTCGACCGGCGCTTCGAGCGCCGCGCTCACGCGCTGCTCCGTTGCGCAGACGGTTCCGGGGCTGAGCGTCAGCCCGTAGAGTACGTCCAGCAGCTCCGCGACCAGGCGCTTGCTCTGACGAAACCGGCCCATCAGCAGCGCGGCCAACGCATGCACCGTCGCGCCGAAGACGCTTGGCGACAATCCGGCCGGGAACTCCGCTTTGGTCGAGACGCCACAGGCCACGCAGCCCAGGCAGTGCAACCGATACTCGATGACGATTGCCTTCGGTGGCGGAGTACGGCGCCCATCCCTGGTCCACAATACCTCCGTATTGTGGACACCCACAATCCCGACGTCGGGAACGAAGCCGCATGAATGCTTATCTTTGCTCACGTGCGGGTGACCAGATTCGAGTACGCAAAACTCCGCATCGTCGGCACGCGTGCGAATGAACGGCTAGTCCTTTTCATGCTGGCGCAAGTCGGTCGGTCGACCGAACCACCTCATCGTCCACATCGTCCACGCTCCCAACGTCGGGATTGGGACGGACCGGTGCCGAGTTCCTTTTCATGCATCCATTAACCCACAAAACAACGGTAATCCCATAGACCATCCAAGACGCTCGAAAAGCCGACATTATCAGACATCGTCTTAGGGGTTCTTGAGAACCCCTACCAGAACCCTACGAGACCCTACCAGCCGGACGAAAAACGGCGACAGCAACTGCCGCTTCTACTGCCTTCTACAGCCTTCTACAGCCGCCCTGTTTTTGGCGCGAGTCGGACAACCGGCCATCCTATAGGCCATCCAAGACATCGACTCCCGAACAACGCACGGCGCGCCGTAGGCGGTACAGCTCGCGCGCCAGCATG
>JBCLES010000074.1:0-11612 GCA_038913135.1 Anaerolineae bacterium | reverse complement strand
CGCACCAGGAGCTCGGCGCCGCAAGTCTCACACTTCTTTATCGCGTCGGACGTCAGCGTGCGCGTAATCGTGGCCGCGCAGTCGGATCCGACTGCCTGAGCATGCGCAGGAGAAGTCGCTACTATTCTCGGTGGTCGGAGAACCAAGGACCATGGTGAGCCAATCGCCACGGCAATCACAGCCACGATCCCAAAACAGTGGATTGCGCGTATAGGCATTTGGCTCCCATATACGATTGCTGCGGCTGAGAGTAATTATCAGTTTACAGGGAGTAAGGAATAAGAGGCCCGAAGTAGCAGCTGCTTTCTAGGCAGGTCGCTCGAAAGTCCCGGCATCCATAAGGCGCGTGAAGTCTTCTCGGATGCGTGTTGCCAACGCGAGCGTGCTTCGAGCCACAGTCCCCTCTTCCGGTTGATCCATGTCAGCCGTGACTAAAGCTTCGTGCCACCGAATGCGCGGATCGTCGTCTCTGAACCACGTCGCCTGCATCCGTACGAGCCGGCGTGTGTTACGCCTGATCAGCACGATGACTTCGTCGCGATCGATCTCACCGTCGAGATAGTGCCGCCACTCCTGATATCCGACGCTCTGGAGCGCAGGCAGTCCGAAGTGCAGGCCGGACTCGATCAGACTTCGAACTTCTTCCTCCAGACCGCTCGCGATCATCCGGTCGATTCGTGCATCAACACGCGCATACAGCGCTGGGCGAGACATCCGCAGGCCCGAGATGAGAACCGGCCACGGCGGACCGTGACGCGCCTGAGCTTCGGACATCGGCACGCCGGTGTGATGCCAGACTTCGAGCGCTCTTATCACGCGCCGGACATTGTTGGGATGAATCTTTGCAGCCGAAGCCGGATCGATCGCCGCGAGTCGTGCATGAAGCGTCAATGGCCCCGAAACACGAGCTTCTTCGAGTGCGGTCGTCCTGAATTCGGCGTCTGGTTCGACTTCAGGGATGCTCCATCCCTCAAGGACCGCCCACAGAAACTGACCGGTTCCGCCTACCAGGATCGGTACGCGCCCGCGCGCCCGTATGGCAGTCGCAGCCGCATATGCTCGGGCCTGAACTTCGGCCAGTGGAAGGATTTCAGCCGGCTCCGCGATGTCGATGAGATGGTGCGGCACAAGCGCGCGCTCTTCGGCCGTCGGCTTGGCGGTGCCGGTGTCGACCCGCCGATACATTTGGCGTGAGTCGAGAGAGATGATCTCACCGCGCAAGCCGTCGCCGAGATTAGCGGCCAGACTTACCGCTACCGCGGTCTTCCCGACCGCAGTCGCACCGACGATGGCGAGCACAGGAGGCGCGGGCGCAGCGTCCGGGCTGTCGTGTTCTCGGCTTCGCGTGTCGACATCCGGCTTCGGTCCGGGATCCATTCGGCCCACTGCGGCATCGCTCACGCCGGGCCCACCGCATTTTCAATATGCGTGTAGCGCTCAACCGACCCGCCCGCACCGAACGCGATGGCCACTACGTCGATTCTCCAAGCGCCAGGCCAACCCACCTCCTGGATGTAGCGTTGCCCTAGGCGGACCAGGCGCCCGCGTTTCACGTTGCCAACGCTCTCTTCCGGCTGACCGAAGCGTGCAGTCCTGCGCGCCCTGACTTCGATTATGACAAGTGACTCGCCATCGCGAGCCACAATGTCGATTTCGCCGAAGCGGCAGCGCCAATTCGTGGCAATGATGGGCCATCCGCGAGCAGAGATCCTCGCCACCGCGATCTCTTCCCCTTGCGCCCCAAGGGTACGGCGCGCGTCGCTCATGCCGGAACGGACTTGTACCCGGTGAAGTGGATTGAGGACTGAATCCAGGGCGCTGACGGGAAGGGGAATTGGCGATGCATTGTTGTGCTGGGCGCATCGAGGGCGGCGCGCACAGGCGCCCAACTCAATCGGTGCTCGACCGCCGGTCCGTGAAGTGCCAGCGCTCTGAGGTGCTCCGGAGAACCGTAGCCCTTGTGTCTGTCGAAGCCGTACTCGGCGCGTTCGGAGGCGAGCCGAATGAGCTTAGTGTCGCGGTGAACCTTCGCTATGAGCGATGCAGCCGCGATCGATAAAACCGATTGATCCCCCCGCACTATCCCGTGCTGCTCGACGCCTCGCAGGGTTCGGATCAGGAATCCGTCGACCAAGACAAGGTCGATCCTAATCCCCAGACCTTTGAGCGCTCGCAGCATGGCGATTTCGCCGGCCCGCGCGATACCGAGGGCGTCGATCTCGAGCGCGCTCGCCTCCCCGACTGCCCATGCTACGGCTGCGCGACAGACACTTTCCGCAAGCTGGGGCCGCTCAGCCGGGCTAGTCAGCTTGGAGTCGCGCACCGCTTCCAAGGCTTGAGGACAGTGGCTCGACAGATTGGCCGTTCCGCGAAAAGAAGGATCGAAGGCGACGGCGCCCGCGACCACCGGTCCCGCTAGAGCTCCCCGGCCCGCCTCGTCGACCCCGACTACGACTCGGCCATCGCGCCAAGCCGCCGTTTCGTGCTCGAGAGTCGGGCGAACGAAGGTACTATTCGCCTGCGTCGACTTCGCCCGTGTCGGCGTTGTCGGACTTGACGTCGCCGGTCTTGAACCGTCGCTTCTCGCGCAGGCGGGCGCTCTTGCCGGTTCGTTCGCGAAGGTAGTACAGATTCGCGCGGCGGGCATGGCCATGGCGCAGGATTTCGAGCTGCTCGAGGCGCGGTGAGTTGAGCGGGAACTGGCGCTCGACTCCTACACCATGAGAAGCCGTGCGGCGGACCGTGATCATCGCGTCCGCTGCGCCCGGCCGATGCCGTGTGATCACGCCTTGGAAGGGCTGCACCCGCTCTCGCGTACCCTCGACGATCCGAAAGTGAACGCGCACCGTATCACCGACGCGGATCTCGGAAAGGGGTACTTTCTGCTCTCGATCGATCCGTTGTTCGTGGTCGATGGATCGGATTAGCTCGTGCATGGCAGGACCTCCGTAGGCGAAGTGCTGAATCCATGGACACACTGGCGCCCACGATCGTTTCGGACGTTCAAAGCTGGCGCGTTCAGATTCCTGCAAAATGACGCCGGTAGAACAACAGCGCGATGATACCACGCGGGTCAGGGGCTCGGCAAGGTATGACAGGGTGAGGGCCTAACACGTTCATTGCCGCGAAGACGTGGGCCAGTGCTCACTCAGGCCGTCCGGACCACCGCTCAGCAATAGGCGACCATCGGGCAGCGCCCCGATGTGGCGCGCAACGCCGGCGATGACCTCCAAAACATAAGGTGCCGTCGGATCGCTGAAGTCGACCGGCCAAGTCCCAGCTTCGCTGGCAATCCACAGCTCCGGATTGGCGTCATCCATCGACGTAAACGCCAGTCCGCCGGCAGGCACCGGCAAGGTGAAGAGAGCGACCTGTTTGAGCATCGAGGCGGAGAGGTCGGAAAGGCTGCGGTTTGCCCCGAGCTCACGGGCCACCGAAAAGACGCGCACCGTGGCTTGGCAGTCCACATCGCTCTCGTCGCAGGGCGGCGAGCCCAGCGCTACCCAGCCGCGGGCTACCGCGATAGTGGCCGCTGCGTTCGTGACGCGCGGCGCCGGAAGCGGACGCGGATCTGCCGGATCGCGTAGGTCGATGATGTGCAACGCCTGGTCGTAGGCAGGCTCGACCGCCGCGTAGACGATCCCATCGACGGCCGCCAGGTCTAGGATTCCACCCGCGGCGCGTTCGGCCCCGCCCAGGATCGTATGCCCGACGATGACCGGCCGCGTCGGGTCACCGACGTCGACCGTCCAAATATCCTGTAGGCTCGGGCTGCCGTGGGAGCCGGCGACGTAGATGTGCCGTCCGTCCGTCGCGACCGTGCCGGCATAGGACAACTCCTGACTCGAGAGGCAGGCGATTTGCCTGGGTGCGTCGCGGTCCGAGACGTCGACCACGATCAATCCGCCCTGCCAGGCGGCCACGTAGGCGTTCTGGCCGAGCACGGTCACGTCGCTGGCCCAAACCTCCAATCCGCCGCAGCTGAGCTCGTCCGTGCTGCCACGAACGCGGAAGGCGCCGTAGGTCGTTGCTCCGCCATCCGACACGACGTCGAGGACTTGGAGCCGCAATCCGCTTACGGCCACCATCGCGTCGGCGTCGAGCGCCGCCACCGCACTGCCGCTCAGCGGCAATGGCAGGACCCCTTGCGGCTTGAGCGTCGTCGACCCGTCACGGCCTTGCTGGAGGGTGTGGACGGCCAGTTCGTTGCCGTTGTCGCTCACGATGACCGAGCCCGCCAAAGTCGCAAAGCCTGGCAAGTGCTGAGCGGCGGCCTCGATACTGTCGACGACCATCGGCGAACTTGGATCATGCAGATCGACGATTCTAGTGGACCCTGCACACTTGCTGAGATGGCAGGAACGCTCGATGACCGCGACGGCGGGTCCATCACCGCCAATCCACATGCCGCCAACGGTCTCGATCGTTGAGACGCCGGCGAGCGCCGGAATGGAGCGATCACGTAGGTCGATCGCTGCCAGCTCTAGCCGATTGACGCCGTCGGCGTCCGGCACGCTTCTCTCGGAATCGTCTCCCACCGCCAAGATCCCGCCATCGTAAGGCACTAATGCGAGTACATGCTCATCGACTTCGATCGTGGCGATGAGCATCGCCGCTGGATCGCTCGCCGAGGGGCTCCGCAGATCGAGCACGGCGACTGTTCCAGGCGGCGATGGCGCGACGTCCAGGCCGCCGGCGATGAGCAGTAGGCCGTCGTGCACGGCCCATGGCGCATCCTCGGGAAGGCGGATCGCGACCAGCGGCTCGGCGTCGCCAGTTTGGTCGATGGTGTAGCGGAGGATGGTCAGGCATGTGTCCGAATTCGCGCCCGCGCCATCGAGATTTCGCCCATCGTTCGTGTCCGCACAGCTCCGCGATGCGGCGATAAGTTCGTCGCCGACAATGTCGACCACGCGCATGGGGTTGTCGAAACTGTGAATCTTCTGGGGTGCGGCGGGCGTACCAATGTCGAAAACGTGCACACCGAAGGCGCCGGAAACGGCGAGGCGCGCTCCGTCAAAGGCCAGGCCATCGATGATTGCTGGAAAGGCCTCGCTCTCGTAGATCCAAGTCGAAGCGTTGGGGCTGGCGACATCGGCTATGCGCAAGCGATGTCCCATGGCGACGGCCAGCAAACCATCGCCCAGAGCCATTGCGCTCAGTGGCGCGCCGTGCCACGCGCTGAGCGCATCACTGTCCGGCAGCGCCAGCTCCAGCGGCGTGCCGCCCGCGTCGAGGTCGAGAGTGACCGGGGCGGGTTCGCCGCCGGTACTGTCGGGATCACGAGGGTCGTCGAACTCGCCGCGGGCGGGGCCGGTGGCCCCTTGGCCATCGCTGGGGCGGCCGTCGCCGCCCTCCAAGACGACCGTGCCGTCGCCCGATCGTCCCGCGATTTCGGCGGCCGTCGGAGGCGCGACATCCCAGATGGCGAGCTTGTTAGTCAACTCACCGCGGTCGTCAGTGAGGGTGCGCCACCACGCCTCGTGCTCCGCGGTCCACTCGCGGTCTGGGGCGCTGAAGAGGACGATAGGGCCGATCCACGGCGCCCAGTTGCGTGCGGCCCAGTCGAGCGCGCGGCGGAGATAATCCGTGCGCGTGGCCGGGTCGACGGCGCTCCAGGCATAGGGTGATTCCGAGCGCGTGTCCGTCGTTCAGCTCAACTCCGTGATCACGATCTTCTTGTGACCGTCACCGCGGGCTTCCATGATTGCTCGCAGTTCTTCGACGCGGCGGAATGTGAAGAAGCGCTCGCCGCCAAGCGCCGGGTCGGCCGCGGCCTCCTCCGGAGAGACCTCGGGCGCGGCGCGGAAGCCGGGGGCGTGGGCACCGAGGGCGTCGAAATAGTCGTCGCTGCCGCCATCGGCTTCCATCGCATCGTACAGGGCTTCCAGGTAGGCATCGTCGGGCATGGCGTCGGCGCCATTGTCACCGGTGGGTGAGAGCCCGGCGCTGATAACGAGGGCGTGGGACCCGGCTCTCAAAACGGCCGAGCGGGCTTGGTACAAGATCTCGGCATATGCGACAGGATCTGGTGTCCAGGGCCAGCTTACGGGATGTCTCAGGTTGGGTTCGTTGAGGATCTCGAAGGCGTGGATGCGGTCCCCGTACCGACTGGCGACGAAGGCGACGTATTCCCACCATGCTTGAACATCGATTGGCGAGTAGCCGGGCTCGGGTTCGTCGACATGCGCCCAGGCTGGGGCGAAGTCGAGCTGGATCATGACGCGAGCATCCGGCCAGCTCCGTTCGATACCATCCAGATAGGCATCGGTCTGCGTGAAGTCGAGCGGTGGGGAGTCCCAATAGTATTCGCCGTACGGACGCTCATGCTGCATGTCGGCCCAGGCGAAACGCTGCTTGACCCAGCGGAAGCCCTGGTCGTTCAGGCGGCCCAACTGATGATCTCCCACAGGGATGCTGTACCAATGGAGCCACGTTTGGATGCCGACATCCCATCCGAGGGTCACGGGTCCTGGCGTCGGCTCTGGCGCCATCTCCTGCTCAAGCGACGCCTCTTCACCGGCCCACTCTTCGCCTTCCTGTCCGCCCAGGAGCCCCATGGAGCGTGCCCCGATCATTCCCACGGTCAATAAGACGGCGACTAGTGCGAGAAGATCGAGCCGCCACGCGCCGGTGTCGCGGCGCCACGCACTCGGCGCGGTCGGAGCGTCGGACTCAGTCTGCGACGATGCGGGAATCTCAGGCCTGTCTAGGGTATCCATGGCTGCTCTCCTCGGGCTCGATGAAGCGTGATCTTAATGGCGTGCCCTCGATGCGGTGACGCGCTCTCAATGCGGTGACGCGACATCTGGGCGCAATCGCGGTGTCGGTGGCTTCCGCGACCAGCATTCCCGAAGTTGCGGCGGTTGAAACTCCGTTTGGCAGTCGTTCGGCTGGCGTCAACCCGTCGATGTGGTGTTTAGGCACTGGACGCCGAACCCCGCAGGGTCTGTGTGGTTGCACTTAGTCCGCGCCGACCGAATCGGCGTCGCCGCCTATCGTCTCGATCCAGCCACGCTCCTCCGCGTTCAAGCGCTCAGGGTCGATCAGGTCCGGCCGGCGGAGCCAGGTACGTTCGAGAGACGTCCGCCGCCGCCACCGTTCGACTTCGGCGTGGTGCCCCGATATCAAGACATCGGGTATTCGCCAGCCGCGGAAGTCGGGCGGACGAGTGTAGTGTGGGTGCTCGAGTCGTCCGGCACGGCCTTCGGCGAAAGAGTCGGTGCGGGTGCCTTCGTCGTGGCCGATCACGCCGGGCCTGAGTCTGGCGATTGCGTCGACGGCGATCATCGCCGGCAGCTCGCCGCCGGTGACCACGAAGTCGCCTATCGACATCTCGTGCGTCGCGAGATGAGTTCTCACCCTTTCGTCGAAGCCTTCGTAGTGGCCTGCGACGATGATCAGGCGATCGTGGCGCGACAGCTCCAACGCGACCTCGTGGCGCAATGGAACGCCTTGCGGGGTCATGAGGACGACGGGATGTGGGGGCGGCGGGCCACCGGGCAGGAGGGGAGCGATCCCCAAGATCGATTCGACCGCCTCGAACAAGGGTTCCGGCTTCATCACCATGCCGCCGCCACCGCCGTAGGCGTAATCGTCGGCAGTGCGATGCTTATCGTGGGTGAACTGGCGTATGTCTTGAATGCGGATGTCGAGGATTCCGGCGGCGCGTGCACGGGCCAGCATGCTGTGATTGAAAGGCCCCGTGAACATCTCCGGGAAAAGCGTGAGCACGTCGATCCTGAGGGCTGCGGCCGGTATCGGATCTTCCGAAGAGCTCGTTGTGCCGGCTGGACTCCGCTCGAGACCAGGAGCATTGCGCGCCGATTCGCCTTCGTTATACTCACGCTCGCTCATAACAGGATCCCCAATGTCTAAGTCGACCATTCTATCTTCCGATCATGTTGCGGTTGTTCTCGGCGTGCTGCTTCCCATGGCCCTATTCGCATCGCTCTTGCGGTTCGAACCTGAGCCCAATCAAGCCTCGAAACCGGTGTTTACAGCTTCTCCGGCGCTGGCCGCGACTCCAAAGTCAGTTCAAACGGTGAAGCCTGCAGCAACCGCGATCCCGGATTTATCGATATCACCCACGTCCGAACGAGAATCCACTTCTACGTCGCCCGCTACGGTCGAGCGGAAGGCGGTGACCGCGGTTGCCCAGGATACACCCTCGATCCCACAGTTCGCCGCTGGTTGGGTCGTTCCCCCGCCGCCTTACTTTGCCTTTGGACGCCCGTTCGTCGAACCGCAAGTCGTTCGACCATCAAGATTCTATGCTTACGGCACGGATGCGGGCGGGCAACTTCTCCTCCACCATGGTGTCGATATCAGCAATCCTCTTGGAGACAACGTCCGTGCGGTCGGCGCGGGTCGCGTCGTTTTCGCCGGAGACGACCTGACCGATCCTTGGGGTCCGATGTTGGACTTCTACGGCCAGCTCGTGGTGATTGAACATGCGTTGCCCCTCGGAGATCAGCCGCTTTTCAGTCTCTATGGTCATGTCGAGACGATCACAGTCCGACCAGGTCAGGTCGTCATGGCCGGGGAGACCATTGCCACGGTGGGAGGCCGCGGCATCGCGATGGGACCGCACCTTCATCTCGAGTTTCGAACTGACGCCAGAGAATATTCTAAGACGTTCAACCCGGAGCTCTTCTTCGCACCCTTGGAAGGTCACGGTACGATCGTCGTTCGCGTTCGAAATAGCGATGGGGCGCGGATGACCGGTGTGCCTATCGCCTTGTACTCGTTGTCTGATACAGGTGAAGAGAGTTGGATTACCCAGGTGTCCAGCTATTCCAACCAGCCGGTGAATTCGGCTTGGCGATGGGAAGAGGACGCGGTCTTCGGCGATCTGCCGATCGGCCGTTATGTCGTCCGCGCTCGTAGTGCCTTCCAGGCCTCGGTTGAAGTTATAGTGCGGCCGCGAGGGGCGACGGTCGTGACGTTGGTTCCGTGACTCACTGCATTCTTTTCTGGGCCGATTTGGATCCTCTTTGATTCGTGGGCATTGAACTTGGATACTCTTCGGGTGTTGCGAACCGCTGAGCGGCCGTCCTTGACTGCGACTGCGATTTCGACTCCGCCCCCTAAATTCGCTCCCAGCTTCGATCAGTAAGTGCCGCAACATGTAGTGTTATGACTACACGAAATTACCACTCTAGGGGATGAATTTCGCATGGACATCGCATTCGACCGCTACCTTGACAACGACGGGCTCGACGCAGCTATTGCCACGCTCGCGAAGGCACACCCGAGTTTGCTACGGGTCGATTCCCTCGGTTCGTCTTATGAAGGGCGTGACATTCCCCTGCTCGTCCTGACCAATTCAGAACCGGGCGCAGACACGGACAAGCCTGCCTTCTGGATCGACGCGAACATCCATGCAACCGAGATCACAGCTTCGATGGCCGCGCTCTACGTCGCCGCGGCACTCTTGAGCCGCTATGGCAAAGACGACCAGGTCACGCGAATCCTCGACGAGCAATGCCTTTACATCGTCCCACGCCTCAACCCAGATGGTGCGGCGCGAGCGCTCGCTGACCAGCCCGAGTTCCTGCGGTCAGGAACTCGACAATACCCTTATTCCGATCGACAGGACGGACTGCACGCCGAAGATATCGACGGCGATGGGCGGGTCCTTCAGATGCGCGTGCTCGACCAAAGCGGCGACTGGCGCATCTCCGACCACGATTCGCGTCTGATGATCAAACGACGGCCGGATGAAGAGGGCGGGACATACTATCGCGTTCTGCCTGAAGGGCGGATCGAGAATTACGACGGCCATGTGATCAAGATGGCGCGGCCCGAGCGCAGCCTGGACTTCAATAGGAATTTCCCGATCAACTGGCGCCCGGACGGCGAGCAATACGGCGCCGGCGATTTCCCGGGATCGGAAGCCGAAATCAAGGCCGTGCTGCGATTCATGGCCGATCATCCGAACATCTTCGGCGCCTTAACCTTTCACACGTACAGCCGCGCGATCTTGAGGCCGTTTTCCGATCGATCCGATGACGAAATGGATAGCGCTGACAAGTGGGTCTACGACGCGATCGGCGAACGCGGCACGGAGATCACCGGCTATCCGAACGTCTCGGTGTTTCATCACTTCCGCTACCACCCAAAGGAAACGATCAGCGGGGTCTTCGACGATTGGATGTATAGCCATCGAGGCATCTTCGCCTTCACGGTCGAACTGTGGGACCTCCCGACCGCCGCCGGGATCACCGAAAAGAACGAAAAGAAGCAGTTCATCGAATGGATGCGCAAACACCCTCTTGAAGACGATCTGAAGATCTTCGACTTCATCGCAGCCAACGCGCCAGAGCACATCGTCGACTGGTATCCATTCGAACATCCGCAACTCGGTTCGGTCGAAATCGGCGGCTTCCAGTCGATGTACACCTGGCGCAATCCGCCGGCGGCGCTGCTCGAAGCCGAGATCGCGCCGCAGGCGGACTTCGTGATCGCCTTTAGTGCGCTGGCCCCGCGGCTGACATGGCGGACGCTTGAGGCAGTACCGCTCGGAGACGATACGTGGCGCATCCTCGCTGTCGTCGAAAACGTCGGTTTCCTATCCACCAGCGGTTCGGCACGGGCTCGGGCAACTGGGTTGGCGCGACCTGTACGGCTGGAGATCGACTTGCCCGATGGCATCGAGCTCATTTCGGGCGCGCCGCGGACTGATGTCGGCCACCTCGAAGGGCGGTCGAACAAGCTCGCGAGCGGTTGGTTCTCGAATTCGGCGACCGACAATCGTGCGAAGGCGGAGTGGGTTGTCCGGGGCCCTGCCGGCTCCGTCGTGCGAGTCCTTGCGAGAGCGGAGCGAGCCGGATCGCCCAGCGCGGAGGTTACGCTCGGTGGTTGAATCCTTGCGAACCAGCATCGGCCCGAGGGATCTGGGGTTCCCTTAGCGTTGGAAATTTATCCGTTTGCAACGGGAACACCGTCAAGAACAACTTCCTGGCCGCTGGCGCGTTCACGACGCTCGACGAGGCTAACGCGGAGCCCCCCTGTGTCAAGATAGTTGTCGCCTGAGTGGGCTTCATGCTGCTTGCTGCTCGGGAGGGGTTTCTGAGCTCGGGAGTCTCCTTCCTCCCCTCCCCCAACTCTTGAGTGCGCCCAACCCCTAGCGTAAGGGAGGGAATTGTGAATGGGTAGATGGTAGCGGTCGGATTTACCAAAACTCCGAGGCAACCGGTCTCACGCAGTCTTGCGATCAAAGACTTCGGCCGAAAGGCATACGCTCGATCCTGCCAGGCTACATAGCAGCGGAGACCCACCGCCGTCAATTCATTTGCACTTGTAACGGGGGGGGGGCCACAGTCATAACGCTGGACACCCCCCGATCAAGCGGCTCTCCTGTAACGTGACGATCGCGGTCTTGGCGGAGGGTCGAGATTCGCGACCAGCCATTCGAACAGCGGCTCCGGGACCTGGCCGAAGAAGCGCTCAGCGGCGGTGCTACCGTCGGCGCGCTGGATGTGGAAGTCGTGGATGACGGTCAGCGCCGCCAGGCGTTGATCGGACAGCCGATGAAGGCTGTGGTGTAGCAGAGCCAGCTGGCCGTTGCGACCTTCGACGCAGGCGGTGCTGCGCACGAAGAGATCGAG
>JBCLES010000073.1:0-11897 GCA_038913135.1 Anaerolineae bacterium | reverse complement strand
AGGGCAGCTTCCGAGCGGATCTTGCTCCATCGGAATCCGCCGATCGTTCGATAAGCGGCAGCGAAACGATCCGATATGTCTGCGAGATCCATCCGGATATGGAAGGTGTTATCGTCGTGGTCGATCCGGCTGAGGCGGACGCCTTCTTCAACGCGCGGACGATCCGAGAATATTATCGGACCGGCTGCGGCGGCTGCCATGGGTCCGAGCGTGAAGGCGGTATCGGACCTGCGCTCGTGCCGGGTCGCCTCGTGGACTCGGACACGCACTACTTCGACATCATCCGCGACGGTCGTCCCGGCACTTCCATGCCATCTTGGGGACGTGGCGGGCTTAGCGACGCGGAAATCTGGGGCTTGGTTGGCTTCTTGCGCAGCTCGCCAATGGACGAGGCCTTGCGCTGGGAACGAGATGACATCGAACGCTCGTTGAGCGTCTACGCCGACGAGGCATCATTGCCGGACGAGCCGACTCACGATGGGAACTTGGAGAACCTCCTTCTCGTCACGGAGCGCGAGAGCCGGAGCATCGCACTGCTGGACGGCGACACACACTCGACGCTCGGCCGCATTCGGGCTGGATTCAGGTCACACGGATACACGTTCGACCCGACAACCGACCGGTGGGCGTACAACGTAGCGCGAGATGGCTGGGTGTATAAGATCGACCTGTACACGGCCCAGGCAACGCGTGCGATACGTGTAGGACTCGACTCGCGCGGGGTCGCGATCTCCGATGACGGAAAGACATTGCTCGTCGGTAACTACATCCCGGCAAACGTCGTCTTGCTGGACGCCCGAAGCCTGGAACCGAAGAAGATTGTGCGTACGCAAGTCACGGATGCGGCGGGTGTCACGATCGACGCGAGGGTCGCGGCAACGAGCGATGTTGCGCCGGAGCTGGTCGGGCCGTACTTTGTGTTCGCGCTGAAGGAGGCCGGAGAGGTCTGGCGGATCGACTGGTCGGACCCCGCGTTTCCCGTCGAAGTCGTGAAGGAGGTCGGCCGAGAGCTTCATGATGGCTTCCTCGGGCCGCATCAGCATTTGGGACCTTGAGACACAGAGCGCCATTAGAACCATCACCACGGCAGGCCCGGGTCTATTCATCCGAGCACATGAAGACAGCCCGTACGTGTGGGCGGATGCGATGTTCGCCGCCTCACCACACGAGATCACCGTGTTCGAAAAGGCCCCGCCGTTCCGCGTCGTCGGACGGATCGACGAGGGCGTTCAAACGCTCCACCCCGAGTTCACCGCGGACGGCCGTTTCGTCTATGTAAGCGACTGGCAAGGTGATGTCGTGCGCGTTTATGACGCGTTCGACCTCGAGCGCGTCCCCGAGATCGAAGGGATTCGAGAACCGACCGGGATCTTCAGCACGGGGCGAAGGAATGAACGGATGGGCCACTGAGAGCCGACATTGATGGCAGCAGTTGAGCGCGAAGAATAGTGATCAAGAACAGTGATCATGAGTCCCGACGGAGACCGTGCCGTGCACACGTGGAGAATCTCTTGACTGTCGAACATCTGCGCACGATGGGCCAGCAACACAGCCGCCGCTCGTGGGCCGAGCCGTGGAAGATCAAGATGGTCGAGCCGATCGCCGTCATCGACAGCGCGGATCGAGAGAAAGCACTGAAGAGAGCAGGATTTAATACCTTCCTTTTGCGTTCGGACGATGTCTACATCGACCTACTGACCGACAGCGGAACAAACGCTATGAGCGACCGGCAATGGTCCGGCATGCTCTTGGGCGACGAAGCCTACGCCGGGAGCCGAAACTTCTACAGCCTGGTGGACGCGGTGCGGGACCACTACGGCTACCGGCATGTGGTCCCGACCCACCAGGGGCGAGGAGCCGAGAACCTGATAAGCAAGACGCTGATCAGTCCCGGCCAGACCGTGCCCGGCAACATGTACTTCACGACGACCCGACTCCACCAGGAGCTAGCCGGCGGTGTTTTTGAAGACGTGATCGTCGACGCGGCTCACGATACGACAAGCCTGGAGCCGTTCAAAGGTGATGTAGACCTCGACAAGCTGGGTGCGCTCATCGATCGTGTCGGGGCCGAACACATCGCGTACGTCAGCTTGGCGGGAACGGTGAACATGGCCGGTGGACAGCCGGTCAGCATGAGGAATGTGCGAGCGCTTCGAGCGTTGTGTGACCAGCACGGGATCCTCCTTCTTCTGGATGCGACACGAATGGTCGAGAATAGTTTCTTCATCCAAGAGCGTGAGGCGGGCTATTCCGAGAAATCGATCAAAGAGATCCTGAAGGAATTCTGTAGCTACACCGATGGCGCTTGGATGAGCGCCAAGAAGGACAGCCTGGTCAACATCGGGGGCTGGGTCGCGGTCAATGACGAAGAAACCTTTCAGGAGCTCCGCAATCTCGTCGTGGTATACGAAGGACTCCATACATACGGTGGGATGGCTGGCCGCGACATGCAGGCGTTGGCGATCGGAATCGCGGAATCCGTACAGGAGGAACATGTCAGAGCCCGCGTCGAACAAGTGCGGTACCTAGGCGAGCTCCTCACGGATTGGGATGTCCCTATCGTTCGGCCGATCGGAGGACACGGCGTCTTCCTGGATGCCAAGAGGCTGTTCCCGCACATTCCTCAAGACCACTTCCCGGCACAGACCCTCGCCGCACAGCTTTACCTGGACTCGGGCGTACGCAGCATGGAGCGCGGCAACGTGAGCGCGGGCCGGGACCCGGCAACGGGGGATCATCGCCGACCGGCCCTGGAGCTGACACGGCTCACGATCCCGCGACGCGTGTATACGCAGGCACACATGGACGTGGTGGCCGAAGCCGTGAAGAGCGTGTACGACCGTCGTGACGACTTCCGCGGGTTGGAGATGGTGTTCGAGCCGAAGTATCTACGATTCTTTCAGGCGCGTTTCGAGCAGCTCAAGGGCTGAGGGCTTGTGCGTTCTTGGAGGGCGTCCGCTACCTGCCAGAGCTTGGCTTCGTAGCCCACGGTGGCGCCGTCGTTCTTCGGGGCGCTTTTCTTCTTCGCCTTTGCCATCGGACTCTCGTAGGGATAGGAATTTGAATCGCACGCCGCCAGTCTAGTCCCTCGCTTCGCCCGGTTCAACCACCTCCGCCGCAGCGCCGCGCCCTGCAACGACCTCCCTCACGCCGCGTTTGCCCCCTTCGCAGCGATCCGTAGACGCCTGTACCCGCCCGAAGACCGTTTGCACCTCGTCGCGGGCTGCGCGGCGTCCCCTCGACCGCGTTCTACGGGCGCCCCGGCGAGCCCGGCCGCGACGAGCGCATCGGCGCCCGAATTGCGAGGATTATTGCTTGACGGCCCCGAAGTATAGGCGGCGGCGGGGCTGGTCGAAGAGGGCGGGCGCGCGTCCGCGGGAGCGCTATCGACGTGCGATGGGGAGAAAGGCGGCCGGCGCGGGCGTCGGCCACGGGGTGAGCGTGGGCGCCGGCACGTCGCCGGCTTCAAGATCGAGCACGATCCGTGACTCAGCCGCGGTCCCGTTGAGCTCGAGGCGCACGAGATAGTTGCCGTACGGCATGCTTAACGCTCGCTCGACGACGACCTCCGCCGCCGACCACTCGTCGACGACCAACTCGTCGCCCACCCACATTCGGGCACCGCCGCGCGTCTCGAGCCGGATCTCGACCGTGTCCGAGAGATACATGCGCCGATCGATTCGCCCCGAGAAACGCTTGGCGGGCGCGACGAGGGCAGTGTCGAGTTCGGACCAATCGAGGTCGACCTCGCGAGTCGTCGTGATGTGCGCGGGATAGCCCATCAGCCATTGGTTGTCGAAGAGTTCGACGCGCCAGAGGGGGCGGCTGGCGCCGAAGACCTGGAGTCGGTTGTTCTCCGAGTCCGCGACGATGACGGCGCCCGGCGGGATCGGGTCACCCGGGTCGAAGTTCTCGGGCATGATCGTGAGATCTGTGGCCCCGAGAAAGTCGCCCGGATCCCGCCCGAGCTGACCTTGGGCGGAAATCAAGGTGCCTGAAACATCGAAGCGTCTGAGACGGCCAGGGGTCGCCACGTGATAGGTACCGTCGGTCGATCGGGCGGCGGCAGCGGGTCGTTCGGGATAGCTCAGCGTGGTCGACGGCTCGACGGCTGAGGGGTGGAGGCGGTGATCTGACGTGAAGGATTGATCGAGGTGGCGCGCGGAGACCCCTGTGTTGAACGAACGCGCATCCTCCTCGCGGGAACTGCTCAACGCGTCCCATCGAGCTCTCGGATACACATCGATGCGGCCGGATTCGACACCGTCACGATCTCTGCGAACGACGTACCGACCCTCCACCGTCATGATCTCCCAATCGGACGCCCCGACACCGTCCTCGACCCGAAGATCCATGAGACCCTCCGGCTCGACCCACACCCCGAGCTCTTCGCCGGACGGCGTCCACCGTCGGATCCCCTCGGACTCCTTTATGAGCAGGTGTCCGTTCGGCTCGACGGCGATCTCTTTCGGAGCGGACAATCGCCCCGGCTCCGTGCCCGCTTCCGCAAAGGAGTCGTGCAGCGTGCCGTCCGGGAGTAGCGTCCAGATGGCGTCCGCGTATTGGTCCGAGAGGTAGACCATCCCGCTCGGCGCGATCGCCACGTCGTTGAGGTGATTGAACGCACCCTTCCCCTCGTCGGGAGCCACGGTCTGGATCAGCTCCCCGCGGTCGTTGAAGACGAACGCCCTCGCGTGGCCCACCGCGTAGAGCGTTCCGTCCGGTCCCGCCTCGATCGCATACACATGCTCCTGTCCCGGTACGGCAGGGCCTTCGGCCCAGGCCTTCTCGAAGGTTCCATCCTCCGCATGGCGCTGGATCCGTCGAAGTCCCACGTCGCCGACGAAGACGGAGCCGTCAGGCGCCACGGCGATCGAGGCCGGACGTCGCATCCGATCCGGCATGTGATCCTCTCCGAGTCCCCAGGCATCGAGCAGCGTGCCGTCCGATGAGAAGTGGTGGACCTGAAGGGGAGTTTGGGATGGGACAATGTAGAGCGAGCCGTCAGGGGCTACGGCGAGGCCTTCCGCGCGAAAGATCTCGTCCGTGAGATCCCACTCGGCGATCACGCGGCCGAAGGAATCGTATCGGCGCAGGACTTTGATGCTCAGACTTCGCTCATCGTCATAGGCTGTCAGGAGGGCGAGGATGGTTCCATCTATCTCGACACCCATAGACAGTACCTGGATCCGCCTTGCACCGGCGATCTCCATTCCCCAATCGCGCAGGAAACGGCCGCTCGGCGAGAACACTTGAATTCGCTCGGCGAAAGGGTCTTCGACAAGGACGAGATCGGATCGATCGACGACAATACTCCCTGGGCCCATGTCCTCGAAACCCGAACGTCGATGAATTCCGAACTCGCCGTCGCCAGAGCCCTCTCGCCCCCACGACACCAGGTGCTCCCCATCGGCCGTGAAGCGCTGCACCCGGAAATTCCCGCTATCGGAAACATACACGCTCCCGTCCGGCGCCACCGCCACATCGACCGGCTCGATGAACTGGCCATCGCCCGAACCGTACGCCCCCCACGCCGAGAGTACGTTCCCGTCCCGATCGAAGCGCGTGACCCGGTGATCCCGCTCGTCGGCGACGTAGATCGAGCCGTCCGGCGCGGCGGCCATAGCGCCAGGATAGGTCACGCGGCCGTAAGGGGCCGTGCCCTTCATCTCGAAGAGGTATTCGGGGGCGCGGACGGCCTCGACCGGTTGGGCGTGTGCACGATCGTGCTCAGAAGCGTCGTACGCATCACGAGTGCCGCGCTCTGCACCGAACAGATCAAAGCCCGATGTCGTCGAATCCGCTCGCACGGACAAGGCCGCCGCGACGAGCGAGAGGGGGACGATGAGTGCGTAACGCACAACGCGTCGAGGCGAGATCGATCGCGCCTTCGAAGTGCTGCTTCTCCTTCGGATCGTTCCGCCGCCAATCATCGGATCATACTCACCCCGAGGGCATGCCTCTCGTAAACACTCTTAACGCCCCACGAGCGGCAAGCTGACCTCGAAGATCGGCGCCAGCGTGGGATTCCGCGACGTCGCCAGGGCCTTCCACACACGCCCTGATCTCCCATTCCGGAAAGACATTGTATCGGCGAATCTCCCGGCCGTCGGGCGAGAGCGCCAGCAAGCACCCTCCAAGCGCCAACACCTCGTAGCTCGAACCCCCGTCAGCAGATACCACCTCGAGCGCACTCCAAGCCCACGCACCCCAGAGGCCGAGCGCGGTCCCATCGATCGCAAAGCGCTGTGTCCGGGCCTGGCGATCGGAGATCAGGACATATCCGTCCGGCGTCACCGTGAAGCCACCGTCCGAGTAGCCACCGGTGGAGCCGATCAGGCCGGGCGCCGTGCCCGTCTCGCCCCACGTGCGCACCAGCCGACCGCCCGGCTCGAAGACGAGCACGCGCGGGGTGTCGGTACCAAGTACGTAGAGCAACCCGTCCGGCCCCATCGCCAAACCGATGATCTCCGAGAGGTCGACCTCCTCGTAGTCATCGGGCCGCCACGTATCGACCAGCTCGCCGCGCGCGCTGTATCGCTCGATCCGCCACTGCTCGTACGCCGCGAAGAACTCCCCGCTCGGCGTCGCTTCGACGGCGACCGGCCAGTGCCATTCCCACGCGGACTCGCCCGATTCGCCACCCCATTCCAGTTCCAAGCGACCGCTCGGCTGAGCGAGCTGGTCGACGAAGCCGGTCAGCGAGCCGGCAGGGTATTGGAGCCGGCGGACTGGACGGGCGTGGGGGAGCTGATCACCGCCCGCGACGAATTGTTCCACGGCGACATGGCCTGCCTGCTGGCAGTCGACACGCGAAGCCATGCGATCGCCAGTGGCTTCGTCGAGAGCGCTGTCAAGTTGCTCATCCAACAACGCTTCAAGGGCGTCGGCATGCGCTGGAGTGAAGACGGATTCAACAATCTGCTCCAGCGAGGCGTAGTACTAGGCCGAATTCTTCGCTCACCCTCCACGATTGAAACTCGACTGGACCATGGAACGAGACGGCTGCGCGACAATAACTTCTCCGCTCCATGACCACTCGATTGGCGCTACGGCCCGATCGGCGTCAACGGTTGCGGCGTCGCGAGCAGGAAGAAGAGCAGTAGGGTCAGAATGCCAAGAATTCGGCGCGGCGTGCCGATGGAGCTTACATCGTTCAGAGCCGGTGGATGATTGAGGCCCATGAAGTAGACTAGACCCAGCATCAAGAGATAGCCGGGCGACTTCGCCAGTGCGACCACCGCCGCGAGTCCGAACATGCCCCAGGCAACCAGCGAGTGGTACTTCCCGAACATCGCATACGAGATATGTCCGCCGTCCAGCTGAGAGACCGGCAGGAGGTTGAGCGCGGTGACCAGAAAGCCCCACCAGCCGGCCATGAGCATCGGATTCATCTCAAGGTCGAAGCCCGGCTGACGCGGACCAGCGATCAAGAGCGCCATCCATTGAAAGAGAAGCGGCTCCTGAAAGGCCATGCCGCCCGCCGTCGAATCTATGCTGACGAACTCAGCTTGGGCAAGGCCCAGAGCGACCACCGGCACGGCGATGACGAGACCCGCCAGCGGACCGGCGATCCCGACGTCGAAGAGCGCGCGCCGGGATTGGAACGGCGACTCGATGCGGATGACCGCGCCGAGCGTGCCGGTGAGATAGTTGATCGGGAAAGGGATGAAGTAGGGCAGGCTCACATCCAGCTTGTAATGACGCGCGACAAAGTAGTGCCCCAACTCGTGAACGCCAAGGATGCCCAGGAGCGCAGCCGCGAAAGGTATGCCGAGCGGCCAGTGTTGTGCGAATGCCTGTGCCAGGGACCTGGTCGCTGCCAGCTCGCCTTCCAGGTCCATGTTCGCCCAAACGGCTTCCGGCAACACCTGAATGGTGCCCGCCCCGACGACGCTGACAATCGTGGCCGCGAGAAGCACCACGTTGATCCACAACCGCCTACGCCCCGCCGCGGCGGGCGCCGGTTGGGCGATGACAAAGTCCTTGCCGTGCTCTTGGCGCAACAGCGGGATCATGCCGCGCTCCGCGAGCTTGCTCTGCGCATGTTCAAATACGAGCGCGGGACTGCGAAGGAAGCGGCCGGCGAGTACTATCACCTTGCCCTCGCCGCGCACGCGGACGTCGTGAACGGAGAAGACGTCGCGGAGATCGTCCTCGATAGCGATGACGCGTGGGTCGGTCGGAATGGCTTCGAGCATGATGGGAGGAAGTCTAGCATCCGCCGGGCTTCTCAACGCGATGCAAGAATCGGTGGCCTTACTCGACCAACCCTCCATATAATGACCGGTCTGCCTTGGAGGAGGATCCTGAATGGAGAAAGAAGCCGTGCGCGTTGTAGTGACAGGACTCGGGGCGATCACTTCGGTCGGATCGGACCAACCGAGCACATGGGACGCGTTCATCAACGGCCGATCCGGCATCGGCCCGATCACTCACTTCGACGCACGTGGCATGGGCTTCACCGCGCTCGTGGCGGGCGAGGTGAAGGACTTCGATCCCGACGAGCTGATCGGGAAGCGCGAAGCGAGGCGTATGGATAGAGTCACGCAATTCGCGGTTGTCGCGTCGCAGGAAGCGCTCGAAGATGCCGGCTTGCTCGGCGAGGACGACAAGGTAGATGCGTCCTTGTGCGATCCCGACAGGTTCGGGACGTATATCGGATCGGGCGTCGGGGGGATCGGCACCCTGATCACCGAAGAGCAGCGCCGCCTTGAAATGGGTCAGCGCCGCGTAAGCCCGCTTGCGATCCCCATGGTGCTAGCCGATTCCATTCCGGGGACCGTAGCGATCCGCCACGGGTTGCGCGGCCCGAACATGACGCATGTCACGGCGTGCGCTTCAGGTGCCAACGCGATCGGCGAGGCGCTGGAGGCCATCCGGCGCGGAGCGGTGGATCGCATGGTTGTCGGTGGTTCCGAGGCCGCGATCATCCCCGTGACGGTCGCGGGCTTCCAGAACATGGGTGCGCTCTCCCGATGGGACGGCGAACCCGCACTCGCAAGCCGGCCGTTCGACGCGGACCGTGACGGCTTTGTGATAGGCGAGGGCGCAGGCATTCTGGTTTTGGAGCGAATGGACCTTGCACAGGCACGCGGCGCTCGAATGTACGCTGAACTCGTTGGCTACGGCACTTCGTGCGATGCAGCGCATATCACGGCTCCGCCCGAGGACGGCGAGGGCATCCTGCGCTCGATCGAGATGGCGCTCGGCAGCGCGAACATGACCGCGGGCGAGATCGATTACGTCAACGCACACGGCACCAGCACGCCGCTCAACGACGCCGCGGAAACCGCCGCGATGAAGCGCCTCTTCGGCGAAGAAGAGGCGCACCTTGTGGCCATTAGCTCGATCAAGAGCATGATCGGCCATCTGCTCGGCGCGAGCGGGGCGGTCGAAGCGGTCGCATGCTGTCGGACGATCGAGACCGGCATCATCCCGCCGACGATCAATCTGTTGACGCCTGACCCCGCGTGTGACCTCGACTACGTGCCCAACACGGCCCGTCGGCCGGAAGGTGGCGTCGCTACGGCGATGTCGAATTCCCTCGGCTTCGGCGGCCACAACGCAACGCTGATATTCCGGCGCATTTAGGCCGGAACTGGTCCCAACCGTCGGGAGGCGACGAAATGCGATACGCTCACATCACGGGTTGGGGCAAATGCCTGCCCGAGCAGAAAGTCACCAACGACGATCTCGCTCAGCTAATCCCTACTTCGGACCAATGGATCCGCGAAAGGACCGGAATCGGCTCGCGCTACATCGCCTCGGACGAGGAGCACACGTCAACCCTCGGCATCCGTGCCGGCCGGCGAGCGCTCGAAGTCGCCAATCTAACGCCCGGGAAGCTCGATCTGGTGATCTGCGCGACCTCGACGCCGGACTATCTGATGCCGAACACCGCGAGCCTGATCCAAGACGGCTTGGGCGCGACGAATGCCGGTGCCTTTGACCTGAACGCCGCGTGCTCCGGCTTCGTTTACGCGCTCGCGATGGGCAGCGGAATGTTGCGCGCCGGTCTGATCGACAATGTCCTTGTGATCGGCGCCGAGTCGATGTCCCGGGTGATGAATTGGGGCGATCGTACGACGTGCGTTCTCTTCGGTGACGGAGCAGGTGCGGTCGTACTCCAGGCTTCGGATAGGCCAGGCGGAATTCTGGCTACGTCGCTCGGGTCCGATGGCTCGGGCGGCGACGTGCTGAAAGTGGGGCTTGGAACGCGCGAGCGTTACACGGCGAACGGGTACGGCGCGGATTCGTCGGCCACAGCCAACGGCGGCCCGTACATGACGATGGCCGGCAGCGAGGTTTTCCGCTTCGCGACGAGGATCGTGAACCAGGTAACGCGCGACGTCTTGGAAAAAGCCGACCTAACGATTGACGACATCGATCTGATCATCCCCCACCAGGCGAACCAGCGCATCCTCCAGGCCGCGGCCAAGAAACTGAAGTTTCCGTTGGAGAACATTTACTCGAATCTTCAGATCTACGGGAACACTTCGGCGGCCAGCGTGCCGTTGGCCCTGATCGACGCTATAGACGATGGCCGGGTCCACGCAGGCGACAATCTTGTGATGGTCGGCTTCGGCGGAGGCCTGACCTGGGGCGCCTGCGTGGTCGAGTGGAGCTACGATCCGGAAGACCGCGAGTGGCACGCCTGGCAGCGCGGCCTGCAGGGGGCGCACTTTGGCCTCGCGGGCGTCAAGAGCTTCACGAACCGCGCCGAGCGCCGGCTTAGGTTCTTCCAGATCCGAATGCGGCGTCGCGCGCGTAGGCGCCGGAAGGGGCCCGCGGTAGAGAAGAGCGATGACGGCGAAACGGAGTAATCAACGCGTCCACTTGCGGGCCGCGGAGCGTCTCGGAGTCGTGAGCTGGGCCACTGCGCTCGCGCTTGCCGCCGTCCTCACAACCCTCGTCGGTGTGTTTGCCGTCTCGGATTGCGACCTGCCGCTTTGGCTGCGCTGTCTGGGCGGATGTCCCACTTACGCGACCGTCGTCGAAGTTCATCTCGGAGCGCCGATGACGCGCTGCCGGGACGAGGCCGGCCGACCACAGCGCATCGTCCTGATCGACGTCCACGACAGGCAGTGGTTTGACGCCGACGGCCGGCTAGCCGCCCTTCAGGTCGATCTGCCAGCTCGCGGCGCATTCTGTGGGGGTGCGCGGGCGACGCGCTGGTTTGGGGCGGAGCGGGGGTGCTACTGATCGCAATAGTTGACGCGCGCCTGCCACACGACTCCGACCGCCGCTCCCACCGCAGCGATCAGCGCCAGGCCCAGCATAGCGCGCGGCAGAGCCGTTGTCGAAGCGCCAAGCCGGTGGAGCAGGAAGGCCAGTGGCGTTGGAGTGAGCGGCTCGCCAGGCACCCATCCGACCAGCGCCAAGCGGGTTGAAGCGCCGATCAGCGCGCCCGCGCCAGCGCCTAGAATAGAGGCTTTCCGACCGGTCGATGTGCCGGCCAATGCGCCGGCCGCGATCGAGACGGCGTAGGGCAATGCTTCACCGGCGGCCGCCCGATCCGGAGACGCGGCCAGGGCGATCGCGCCGGCGGTAAGACCGGTCGCGACCAAGCCTGGCCGCCATGCCGAAGAGATCATCGCGCAACAGTAGCATGCAGGCGCCCCGCGGGTTAGGGTTAGTGGCCACCTGACCGGATGCAGCGACGGCCGAACTCGCGAGGATTGTTGCTAGACGGCCCTTATAGTCGCGGATCTCGCCGTGAAGTGCGATTACGGCTCTACAATCTCAAGAAGCACGCCCGACGCTATCGGACCTTCGATGACCTGTTCGGTACCGGACGGCCAGGTGACGGTGACTCGATCCGCGGCTTCAGCGCCATTCATCCCGAAGTACAGCGGCATGTCGCTCTGCGACAGATAGCCCGACTTGCCGTCGTT